>CAZFKC010000161.1:0-16183 GCA_964519175.1 uncultured Nannocystaceae bacterium | reverse complement strand
CGGAGCAGGGTGTCCGGAAGAACGCTTCGCGTTCTTCCGCACCCTGCTAGAGTCCTGGCGGACGCACGCGCACGATGGCCGGCACCGACCAGCACTGCTCGCTCGTCTGCCATCCGCGGACGCCGGGTGCTGCGGTCGCGACGATCGACGTCGAGCTGGCCTACGTCGGCGATCGCGAGCTCGCGCTGCGCTATCGCGTCGTCGGCGAGCTCGAGCGCGTGCGGGTGCCGGGCCGTGGCACCGAGCTGCCGGCGCTGCGGCTGTGGGAGCACACCTGCTGCGAGCTGTTCGTCGCGGGCGACCGCGGCGACGGCTACCGGGAGTGGAACTTCTCGCCGACCGGGCAGCACGCGTGCTTCGGCTTCTCCGCGTATCGCGAGCGCAGCCCCGACGAGCCGGCCCCGGCGGCCGTGCTGCGCGTCGATCACGATGCGCGGACGCTCGTGCTCGAGTCGCGGGTCCGGGTCCCGGACGCGCTCGGCGATCGCCTTCGCATCGGGCTCGCCGTCGTCGTGCGCGGCGTCGACGACGTCTGCTCCTACTGGGCCGCGCAGCACCCCTGCGAGCGGCCCGACTTCCACCACATCGGCGGCTTCGCGCTCGCGCTCGAGCTGCCGCGCCGCGACCCCGGTCGTGGACTCGGAGATCCGTCATGAAGCTCGGCATCGATCGCCTGCTCGACGAGCCGGCGCTGGCTGCGAAGCTGGCGGGGCGCCGCGTCGCGCTGCTGGCCCATCCCGCGTCGGTCACCGCGACGCTCGAGCACTCGCTCGACGCGCTCGCGCGGGTGCCCGAGCTGCGCCTGACCGCCGCGTTCGGGCCGCAGCACGGCCTGCGCGGCGACAAGCAGGACAACATGATGGAGTCGGCCGACTTCGTCGATCCGCTGCACGGCATCCCGGTGTTCAGCCTCTACGGCGAGGTGCGTCGGCCGACGCCGGCGATGATGGGCACGTTCGACGTGTTGCTCGTCGATCTGCAGGATCTCGGCTGCCGCATCTACACGTTCGTCACGACGCTCTGCTACGTGCTCGAGGCCGCGGCCGAGCACGGCAAGGCGGTGTGGGTGCTGGACCGTCCGAACCCGGTGGGGCGACCGGTCGAGGGGCTGTCGCTGCGTGAAGGCTGGGAGAGCTTCGTGGGCGCGGGTCCGTTCCCGATGCGCCACGGGCTCACGATGGCCGAGCTCGCGCGGTACTTCGTCGCCTCGAAGCGGCTCGACGTCGAGCTCGAGCTGGTCACGATGCAGGGCTGGCAACCGAACGCGGGGCCGGGCTGGGGGTGGCCGCTCGGCGAGCGTGCGTGGATCAACCCCAGCCCCAACGCGCCGACGCTGGCGATGGCGCGCGCGTACGCGGGCACGGTGATGCTCGAGGGCACGACGCTCTCCGAAGGTCGTGGCACGACGCGTCCGCTCGAGCTGTTCGGTGCGCCCGATCTCGACGCACGCGCGCTGCTCGGCGAGATGCGCACGCTCGCGCCCGAGTGGCTCGCGGGCTGTCGCCTGCGCGAGTGCTGGTTCGAGCCCACCTTCCACAAGCACGCCGGCGAGCTCAATGCCGGGCTGCAGATCCACGTCGACGATCCCGCGTACGATCACGCTGCGTTCCGGCCGTGGCGACTGCAGGCGCTCGCGTTCAAGGCGCTCCGCCGTCTGCGCCCGGACTATCCGCTGTGGCGCGACTTCCCCTACGAGTACGAGCGTGACCGGCTCGCGATCGACGTGATCAACGGTGGCCCCGCGCTGCGCGAGTGGGTCGACGATGCCGCAGCGATGCCCGCCGACCTCGACGCGCTGGCAGCGATCGACGAGCGCGCATGGCTCTCCGCGCGTGCCGATCACCTGCTGTACTAGACGCGCCGCTCGAGGCTCAAGGCACCGCGAGGGGATTGTGCCAACGCAGCGCGGCGAAGCGCGCGAAGTCGCCGTCCGCAGAGCAAAGCGTCAGCCCGTGCTCGATCGCCAGCGCGGCCAGGTGAGCGTCGGGCACCAGCTCCGGCCGACTCCCACAGCCCGCGAGCAACGACTCGAACACGTCGGCGTGTCGCTCGGTCGGGGCAGGTATCCAGGCTCGCTCGCACGCGAGCCACTCGCGGACCTGTGCCCACGCCGAAGCGATCGTGTCGGGACGTTCGAACACTCGAGGATTCGCAACGAGGCGAACGAACGCCAGCAGGCTGGGCCACGCCAGTCCGACCTGCGTCGGCCCGTTCAGCGCGCCCTCGAGCCATGCGCGCGCGCTCGCATGCTGCGGCATGCCCGACGCACGCGCGTAGATCAGGAGATTGGCGTCGACCAGGATCACCGGTAGCGCTCGCCCTCCGCGGCCGCGAGCGCGCTGGCGACATCGGCGACGTCACCGATCAGGCAGCGCCCGAGATCGGCCGGTTTCATGCGGTAGGCCTCCCGCTTGCGCCGCTCCTTCGCGCCGGTCAGCCCGGCGCGCAAGACCTCGTTGACGACGTCGCGCATGCGGACGCCGCGCTCGCGGACTGCCCGCTCGAGCAGTCGCGCGACGTCGTCGTCCAAGGTCAGCGTCGTGCGCATGATGCAGATGCATAGCAGCTGTGATGCATTGATGCAACGCGGGCACGACCCCGCGACCATGCCATCCGCGGAGCGAAGGGCGGCTACGCCAGCGGGTGGCGATACCCGGCCGAGTAGCGCCCGGTCACGTGGTGCTCGAGCTGGCGCTCGATGTCGCCGAGCAGGCTCGACGCGCCGAAGCGGAACAGCTCGGGCTCGAGCCACGGGCGGCCGAGCTCGTCCTTCATCAGCGCGAGATAGACGAGCGCCTGCTTCGCCTGGCTGATGCCACCGGCCGGCTTGAAGCCGATCTCGTAGCTCGTGCGCTCGAGGTACTCGCGGATCATCCGCACCATCACGAGGCTCACCGGCAAGGTCGCGTTGGTCGACTCCTTGCCGGTGGAGGTCTTGATGAAGTCGGCGCCGGCCATCATGCACACGAGACTCGCGCGCGCGACGTTGCGGAGCACCCGCAGATCGCCGGTGGCGAGGATCGTCTTCATGTGTGCGTCGCCGCAGGCCTCGCGGAACGCCTTCACCTCGTCGTACATCGCCTGCCAGTTGCCGGTGAACAGGTGCGCGCGCGTGATCACGATGTCGATCTCCTGCGCGCCCGCGGCGACGCTGGCCTCGATCTCGCGGATGCGCTCCTTCAGCGGCGACAGGCCGGCGGGAAAGCCGGTCGACACCGCCGCGACCGGGATGCCGCTGCCGTCGAGCGCCTCGACCGCGGTCTGCACCATCTCGTGATAGACGCACACCGCACCGACGCGGAGGTCGAGCCCACCGATCCCGAGCGCGTCGACCAGGTGCTGCTCGAGGGGACGCCGCGCCTTCGCACACAGCCGCTGCACGCGACCCGGCGTGTCGTCACCGGCGAGCGTGGTGAGATCCATGACGCGGATCGCCCGCAGCAGCCACGCGGCCTGCCAGTCCTTCTTCACGCCGCGACGCGGGCCGAGCGTCGCGGCGCGCCGCTCGACGGCGCTGCGGTTGACCCGGACGTCGCGCACCCAGTCGAGCTGCAGCGGCATGCCGGGATTGCGCGCGTGCTGCTGCCGCTCGGGCGTGGAGGGCAGCGGCGGAACCGGGCGGATCTGCCCGGCACCCGGGCTGGACTTGTCGGCGGCCATGGACCGGGAAGTCTACTGCCCGCCGATGCGGCGCAAAAGCTCGATCACGAGCCGCTGCAGGTCGGCCGCAGCGAGCCCCGAGAAGTGCAGCGTCTGCTCGTGGCTGAGCACCTCGTCGGCCAGCCCCGCGCCGAGGTTCGTCAGCACCGAGATCGCCGCGACCCGCATGCCGCAGTGGCGCGCGACGATGACCTCGGGGACGGTCGACATGCCGACGGCGTTGGCGCCCAGGCGCGCGAACGCGGTGATCTCGGCGGGGGTCTCGAAGCACGGCCCGCGCAGCGCCATGTACACGCCGTGTCGCAGCGGGATGTCGAGCGAGCGCGCGCACGTGCGCAGCATCGTCTGCAGCTCGGCATCGTACGCACCCGTCATCGCCGGGAAGCGGGGGCCGACGTCGTCGTCGTTGTGACCGACGAGCGGGTTGTCGCCCTGCAGGTTGATGTGGTCGGTGATCAGCATGAGCGAGCCGGGCGTCGCATCGCGATCGAGCGCACCGGCGGCGTTCGTGACGACGAGCGTCTCGCAGCCGACCAGCTTCAGCGTCCGCACGAGCGGGATCACGGCGCGCGCCGAGTGGCCCTCGTAGAGGTGCACGCGCCCCTGCAGGCACGCGACCTCGACGCCGCCGAGCTTGCCGACGACGAGCCTGCCGACGTGGCCGGCGACGCTGGGCTGCGGGAACCCGGGCAGCTCGCCGTACTCGATCGCGATCGCGTCCTCGATGCGATCGGCGAGGCCACCCAGGCCCGAGCCGAGGATGATGCCGACCTTCGGATACCGTCCGGCGATGCGGCCGGCGACGATCTGCGCGGCCCTGCGTGCTTCTTCGCTCACGGTTCGGCACGATACGGCCGAAGCATGCGAGCGGCAAGGCAAGACGATGGCCGAGGGTAAGCGCATCCGACTCCCGCGGGGCGCGCTCGCGCGGCTGTCGGCGGCCGATGAAGCGCTCGCCGAAGTGATCGCGAAGGTGCCGTTCGCGATGACGCACGGCAGCAGCGACTCGCACCTGGCCGCGCTCGTGCGCTCGATCGTCTACCAGCAGCTGTCGGGCAAGGCGGCGGCGACGATCTACGGCCGCTTCCGTGCATTGTTCCCGAGCGAGCTGTTCCCCGAGCCGGCCGAGATCCTCGGCACGCACCACCGGCGCATGCGCGCGGCCGGGCTGTCGCGGCAGAAGCAGGCCGCGATCCGCGACCTCTGCAAGCACGTCGGGAGCGGACGCCTGCCGCTCGCCGATCTCGCGCCGCTGCCCGACGACGAGCTCGTCGCGCGCATCGTGGCGGTACGCGGGCTCGGCGTGTGGTCGGCGCAGATGTTCATGATGTTCCACCTCGGTCGCCTCGACGTCTGGCCGGTCGACGACCTCGGCATCCGCAAGGGCATGGCGAAGCTGCGCGGGCTCGCCGAGCTGCCGGGCAAGAAGCAGATGATCGTGCTCGGCGAGGTCTACCGCCCGTATCGCTCGATCGCCGCGTGGTACCTGTGGCGCGCGACCGAGCTCGGGTGATCAGGTGAAGCGCGGCGCGAGCCGATCCCACAGGCCCTGCGGCAGCGCGGCCATCGAGCGCATCGCCGCGGCCACCGGCAGCGGGAACGCGTGCACCGCCTTCTTCGCGAGGATGGCGTCGAAGATCTCCTGCGCGGCGGCGTCGGGGTGCAGCTCGAACGGCAGCTTGCCCGCACCTTCGTTCATCGCGGTGCGCACGTAGCCGGGCCGCACGTCGGTGACCGAGATGCCCTTCTTCGCCAGGTCGACGCGCATGCCCTGCAGCATCGCGCTCAGGTAGGCCTTGCTCGCGCTGTAGACCGCGAGCTTGGGCAGCCCGCGATAGGCGGCGATGCTCGACACGCCGACGAGGTGGCCGCGCCCGCGATCGACCATCGCGGGGATCGCCGCGAAGAGTGTCGCGGTCGCGCCGATCACGTTGACGCCGAGCATGTCGGCGCAGTCGTCCCACACGACCTTCGCGCTGCTGCGCTGCTTCGCGACGCCGGCGTTCGCGACGACGAGATCGAGCCCGGACAGCTCGCGATCGGCCTCTTGCACCGCGCGCGTGATCGCCTCGGGGTCGCTGACGTCGACGGGCACGACGTGGGCGTGGCCCTTCTCCGACTCGATCTCGACGGCCAATGCACGCAGCTCGTGCTCGCGGCGTGCCGCGATCGCGACGGTGATCCCGTGGCGTGCGAGCAGCTTCGCGAGCGAGGCTCCGATCCCGCTGGAAGCTCCGGTGACGAAGGCGGTGCGCAGCTCGTGCCCAGGCATGGCGCGGAGCATCGCACGCCGCGGCGGCGGGCGCTCAGGGAAGCAAGCTCGTGGCCTTGGCCGCGGAGGGTGCGGGCACGCCCAGCAGCTTCGCGACCGTGGGCGCGACGGAGAGCATCGAGACCTCTTCGGCGACGGCCCTCGCCGGGCGCCCCGGCACCACGACGACGAGCGGCACCTCGCGGTCGTAGCGATTCGGGGAGCCATGGGCGGTGCACTCGCGCGGATCGTCGTTGAGCAGCGCGCCGGCGGACGCCCCCGTGTAGATGGTGCCGCTGCGGCCCGCGAACATGCTGTGACAGGCGAGCGCGCGCTCGCCTTCCTTCTCGTGGCAGGCGCCCGCGAGGCGATCGGTCCGCTCGACGAGGCCGAGCCCGGGCACCTCCGCCAGCGCGACGACGATCGCGGCCAGCGCCCGCTCGCGGAGCTCGGGGGCGAGGGCCTCGAACGCCGGGGTCGCGGTGATGCCCACGACGCTCGCGCCCGCGATCCACGTGCCGGGGCCGAGTACCTTCGCCGCGGCCCGAGCTGCGAGCTTCGCGAGGTCGTCGGCGAACACGAGCGTGCTGCCCGGTCGGGCGAGGGCGGGCGACGGCGTCGCGCCGTGATCGCTGGTGAGCACGACGGCGTAGCGATCGCGACCCACCTCGCGATCGAGCGCATCGAGCAGACGACCGATGTCGCGGTCGAGCTGCAGCAGGTGATCGACGCGCTCCCACGACTCCTGGCACCACACGTGGCCGGCGTAGTCGTGGGCGGAGAACGTGATGGCGAGCAGATCGGGCGTGTCGTCCTTGCCGAGCGCGGCGCCGGGCAGCGCCGCGATCGCGGCATCGACCAGCAGCGTGCTCGCCATCGGCGTGAACGCGAAGGCTTTGCCGGGATCCGTCGCGCGCGCGAGCTCGTGGGGGAAGACGTGGCCGAGCCCGTACGGATCGCCTTCGCCGGGGCGATCGTCCGGCCCGCCGGCGAGCTTCGCGAGCCGCTCGGGGTCGGCTGCGACCCACGGCTGCGCGAGCACCTCGGCGCGTGGATGCGCCGCCGCGAACGCGATGACCCACGGCGGCAGCGCGTCGACGAAGGCGGTGCTGCTGGTGAGCGCGCCGCTCGTGCCGTCGAACCAGAGCGCGAGATCCGGACGACGGCCGATGACGTGGCCGGCCGCGCGACCCTTGAGCCCGATCGCGATCGCATGCGCCTCCGGATGCGCGGCATGCAGCGCGTCGGCGAGGCCCTCGACCTCGAGCTTCGCGTTGGAGATGCCGGGGCTGCGCGACGGCCCACCGCGCGGATCGAAGACCGCGACCCCCGGGTCCTCGTCGACCTCGCGGAGCTCGCCGGTCGTGGGCTCGATCCAGCGATTCGAGACGATGCCGTGCACCGAAGGCGGCGCGCCCGTGCCGATGGTCGCGTGCCCCGGCGCGGTGTGGGTCGCCGCATAGGGATAGAGCGCGTGCGGCCAGTACGTGCCGCGCGCGAGCAGGCGCGCGATGCCACCGTCGAGCTCGCCCTTCTGCGCATCGAAGCTCCAGCTCGGCAGCTGATCGACGACGAGCAGCACCACGAGCCGGGGCTGGGTCTGGACCGCGGGCGGGGTCGGCTCGGGATGGCGCGCGTCGCCCTGCGGCACGCACTCTGCGATTCCGAAGAGCGTCGCCGCGAGCGCGAGCCGGCGCCGTGTGGAGCGCATCCTCATACCGGCGGATCCGGGTCGTACTGGATGTAGCGCCGCACTTCTTTCGCGCGCTCGACCGAGTGCATCCGGGCGACGAGGTGCAGCGCGAGGTCGATGCCGGCCGACACGCCTGCGGCGGTCAGCAACGCGCCGTCGTCGACGAAGCGATCGTCCTTGCGGACCTCGATGTCCTTGCCGAGGCTCGCGAGCAGCTCGAGCGTGCTGTGGTGGGTGGTCGCGGGCCTGCCGTCGAGCAGGCCGGCCTTCGCGAGCACCAGCGCGCCGGTGCACACACTCGCGATCGTCGCGCCGCGCTCCGCCTGCGCGCGCACCCACGCGAGCATCGCCGCGTCCGCGAGCAGTGGTCGCGTGCCGCGGCCGCCGGGGAAGATCAGCAGCTCGAACGGCGGTGCGTCCGCGCGTGCGTGCTGGGCGATCACGGTGAGCCCCTTCGCACACCGGATCGCCCCCGCGTGCTCCGCGATCGTGAACACGTCGATGCCGTCGTCGGGCCACTCCTTCGACCACGCGGCCAGCACTTCCCACGGCCCCGCGAAGTCGAGCTCTTCGACGCCCTCGAACAACAGCACCGCGATTCCACGCCGCGCGTTCACCGAGACAGCCTAGCGTGCCCGCACCGGCGGCTCCAGCGGCGCGGGCTCGTTGCGCAGGCCGAGTGCTCGCGCAGGCTGTCGACGATGACTCTTCGGCCCATCCACTCGTGCCTGCTCGTGCTCCCGCTCGCGTGGGCGTGCGATTCGCCAGCGAGCGCACCGACGGCCGCGCAGCGGGGCGCGCCCGGGGCGACGCCCACCGTCGCGACGCCGAGCCCGGCCGTCGAGGACGCGCCGCTCGAGGATGCACCGCTCGAGGCGACGCCGGTCGAGCCCCTGCAAGCCGCCGAGGCGCAGGCCCCCGTCGACAACACCGCGCCCGCACCCGCGGCGCCGGCTCCCGCGGTGCCGCAGCAGCCCGCGACCGCCCAGCCCGCGGCACCGCCGAGCGATCCGATCAGCGAAATGGACACGCCGCGTAACAACGCGATCAGCGAGATCGACGATGCGCGTCCGGGCGAGAATCGCCCCGACTCGATCAGCGACATGGACGACCCGCGCAACAACTCGATCAGCGAGATGGAGAGGCCGCGCAAGGACGGCGAGGATCCGCTGAGCCGCGAGCCGCCGCGCCGCTGAATCGTGCGTGCAGCCGGGGTCGCGGCGACGACACGGCGGTGGTAGGCTCGCGCCGCCGCCATGTCGTTCGAGTTCTACCGCGTACTCCACATCTTCGGCATCGTCCTGCTCTTCTGCGTGCTCGGCGGGCTCGCGGTGTTCGCCTCGCTGACGCGCGATGCGAAGGCCGAGTCGCCGGAACACGCGACGACGCGCAAGCGTCTGTCGATGCTGCATGGCATCGCGATGCTCGTCATCCTGGTCGCCGGGTTCGGGCTCATGGCCAAGAGCGGGCTCATGTCGACGTGGCCGACGTGGATCTTCGGCAAGCTCGCGATCTTCGTCATCCTCGGCGGCGCGCTGCAGTTCGTGCGCCGCTCGGGGCAGCTGGGGCGCGCGTGGCTGATCCTGCTGCCGCTCGTCGGCGGTGTCGCGGCCGCACTCGCGGTGTTCAAGCCGTGAGCTGGCGGGCGCGAGTCTGGCTGCTCGCGCTGGCGTGCACGGCGTGTCATCCCCCGACCACGTCGCCGGCGCCCGAAGCTGGTGGACCGGTCGCGAAGGCCGAGCCCGCGACGGCCCCCGCCGCGACGCCGACTCCTGCCGAGCCCGCCCCGCCGACCGATCCGGATGCGCTCGCGCCGTGGCTCACCGAGCACGCGATCATCGTCGACGGCCACGTCGACATCCCCTGGCGGCTGTCGAAGTCGGCGAAATCCGACGGTGCGCTGGGCGAGGACATCCGGCAGCGCACGAGCGCCGGTGACTTCGACATCCCGCGCGCGAAGCAGGGTGGCCTCGATGCGCCGTTCATGTCGATCTACGTGTCGGCGAGCTTCGAGGGCAAGGGTGCGAAGGCCGAGGCCGAGCGGATGATCGCACTCGTCGAGCAGCTCGTCCGCGAGTCGCCGAACGAGCTCGCGCTCGCGGTGAGCCCCGACGACGTGCGCAGGAACACCGCCGCCGGGCTCATCTCGCTCCCGATGGGCATGGAGAACGGTGCGCCGCTCGAGGGTTCGCTCGCCAACGTCCTGCACTTCCACCGCCGTGGCATCCGCTACATCACGCTGACCCACAGCAAGGACAACCACATCTCGGACTCGTCGTTCGACACGCGCCACACCCACAAGGGGTTGTCCGCGTTCGGCAAGGAGGTCGTCGCCGAGATGAACCGCGTCGGCATCATGGTCGACGTCTCGCACGTGTCCGACCAGGCCTTCTGGCAGGTGCTCGAGCTCAGCAAGGCGCCCGTGCTGGCCAGCCACTCCTCCTGCCGGCACTTCACGCCCGGGTTCGAGCGCAACATGAGCGACGAGATGATCCGCGCGCTCGCCGAGAAGGACGGCGTCGTGATGATCAACTTCGGCAGCGGCTTCATCGACGCGGGCGTGCGCAAGGCCAGGGACGCGCACGAGGCCGCCGTCGCGAAGCTGCTGAAGAAGGCGAAGCTCGACGAGCACGATCCGAAGGCGGCCGCGCTGGTCGCAGACTACGAGCGCGAGCATCCGGCCCCGCGCGCGACGGTGCAGCAGGTCGCGGATCACATCGAGCACGTGATCGCGCTCGCCGGGGTGGAGCACGTCGGGCTCGGCTCCGACTTCGACGGCGTGGGCGACAGCCTGCCCACCGGGCTCCGCGACGTGTCCGAGTACCCCAACCTCGTGCGCGAGCTGCTCGCCCGCGGCCACGACCGCGCGGCGATCGAGGCGATCCTCGGCGGCAACGCGCTGCGCGTGTGGCAGGCCGTGATCGATCACGCGGCCACATACTCGCGCTGACATCCCGGCCCGAGCCGGGCCGCGTCGTGGGCTAAAGCTCCGCCCGTCGCTGCCGATGCTGCTCGATGGAGCCCCGACGAGTCGGTCGGGTTCCGCGATGACCGCACGGATCCAGGTCGAGCTCAGCGAGGACGAGTTGCACGCGTGGCTACGCGTTTCTCCGGGCGCGCCGGTCGGTGCGGAGACGCTGCGCGAGGTCCTGGCCGCCGCCGGGGTCGGACACGGCATCGATGCGGACGCGGTGGCCGAGCTCGTGCGGCGGCTCGCCGATCCGGAGTACTCGTGCGCGCGCATCGAGATCGCCACCGGCCGTGCGATGCAGCGGGCCTCGAGCGGCACCTGCGAGCTCGCGGTGCCGCTGGGTCTGCAATCCGGCCACCGCAACGCCGACGGGAGCTTCGACTACCGCGATCGCGGGCTGTTGACCGTCGTGGAGTCCGGCCAGGTGGTCGGCCGCTGCGCGCCGCCGGTCGCGGGCAGCGAAGGGCGCACCGTCACGGGTCGCACGATTCCCTGCGAGCGTGCGCCCCAGAGCGGGCCGTCGTTCGGCGAGGGCCTCGTCCGTGACGCGCACGGCAACGTGATCGCCGCACGTACCGGCGTGCTGCGCAGAGGCGACGACGACGCGATCAGCATCGGCGATCACTACGCGCACGACGGTGACGTCGACATGCACTCCGGCCATCTGGAGATGCGCGGCAGCCTCAGCGTGGCGGGCGACGTCACGGCGAAGTTCGAGGTGCAGGCCACCGGCGACGTCGACATCGGCAAGTCGGTCGCGCGCGGGACCGTCTACGCGGGCGGCAGCGTGCGCGTGCACGGCGGGATCTTCGGCGCGGCGATGGCCGAGCTCGACGTCGAAGCCGAGCATGGTCAGGGCGCCGTCGTGCACGCGGGCGGGACCGTGCACCTGCGCCGCGCAGCGGTGAGCTGCGAGCTCGTGGCATGCTGCGTGCGGGTCGACGGCGCAGTGCGGGGCGGGCGGGTGCTCGCCGAGCAGCGCATCGTCGTGGGCGACGCGGGCGCGCGCATGGGCGGCGAGACCGAGCTGGCGGTGGCGATCGAGATCCAGCGTCCGATCCGCGCGATCTTCGACGAGCAGCGGCGCGAGCGTCACCTCGCCGATCGCCTGGCCGCGCAGGTCGTCCACGTGCGCGAGCGCGAGCACCACACCGCGGTACCGGGCTCACCGGAAGCGCTCGCCCACGCGGCCCACGTCCACGCGCTCGCGCTCGCGGCCAGCATCGACGTGCTCGGCACGATCCACGCCGGCTGCACGGTGGCGATCGGGGCCCACCGCCTGCTGCTCGAGCAGCCCCAGCGACACTGCCGCTTCCGCCTCGACGAAGACACGCTGGCGATCCGCTGCGATCCGCTGCCGTGACCGGATCGCGTAGGCTCGAGGGCGATGACGATGCTCGCACGGGCGCTCGCGCTCTCGCTCGCGCTCGGCTGCCGCCCGACCACCACCACGGCCCCGGGCGACGTCGATGCACGCCCGACGCCGGTCGACGGCGCACGGCCGCGCCGTGACGACGCGTTCCTGCGGCTCGACGCCGAGCTCGCCGCGAGCTATCCGCTGCGCGCGAGGCTGGTGCGCGCTGGCCTCGTGTACGCGCAGCACGACGGCACGCCGACCGGCGTCGGGGAGAACCGCACGATCGCGCTCGTCGTCACGGTGGTGGACCCCGACACGCACGGCGATCCCACGCGACCGCGTGTGCTGTGCGAAGGCGCGAGCTACCGCGTCGCGGTGCACGTCGACGTCGACGACCTGGCGATCGTCGCCCGCACCGGCGCGGTGATGGCCCACACCCCGCAGCTGCGGGACGACTGGCCCGACACGATGCCCGGCGTGCGCCTGGCCAGCGGCACTCCGCTGCGCATCGAGGGCGGGCAGGGCGGTGACTTCGTGCGCGCGGTGCTCGACACGCCCTCGCTGCACGCGCGCGGGTTCATCGATCGGGCGCACGTCGGCTACACGTGGGTGCCGGGCGAGCCGCCGGCCGCGTTCGGTATCGCCGACGCGCGCGTCCGCGAGCCCACTTCGCTCCTGGGCGTGCCGCTCGGGCCCGAGCTCGCGCGGCTCGATCCCCGCATGGCGCCGGCGGGTCTGGCCGTGCGTCGGCTCGGTCCCGAGCAAGCCGGGCACGTGCTGGTGCGGCACGACGCGGCAGAGCTGAGCGCGGTCGGCTGGATCGACGCCACCCAGCTCGAGCTGCACCCGGGTGCCGCCACGAGCAGCGTGCGGATGGTCGGCCGTGGCGGCGGCGAGGCGAGCGAGCCCACGCGCGAGCTCGCGCGCGGCACCGTGCTGCTCGGCGGCGCGCTGCGGGATCCGATCGGGGTCGTCACCGAGACCACCCGGATGCACTGCCTCGAGGCCTGTGACACCGACGCCCCGCGCGTGCTCGTGCCCGCCTGCACGACGGCGATCCCGGTGTGGACGAAGGCGCCCTGAGCCGGCCGGAATCGGGCGTCGGTGGGGTGAGAGCAGGGGCTCCGCCGCGTTTTTCTTTTTTTTCACGCCCGCGCGATCAACCGGCCCTCGGTTCCGTCTGCGGTGCGAGGGCCCACCACGATGAAGCTCGCCGTCCTGCCCACCACGCTCGCAATCCTCTCCCTGTGCGCGTCCGCCTGCGTGACCAGCCCCGACGACGGGAGCTGCGTCGGCGAGCGCAAGCTGGCCACGAACAAGCTGGCGGTGAACAAGCTGGCCACGAACAAGCTGGCCACGAACAAGCTGGCCACGAACGGGCTCTTGACCGTGGAGCTGCTCGAAGGACCGCTGCGCACGGCCGCAATCGCCGACACGGTGCCCGCCGAGGCGCTCGCAGACGAGTTCGTGCAGGACGTGCTCGAGTACATGGTCGGCTGCGCGCTCGCACCCGAGCAGTCCGTCGAGGTCGACGTCGCCGGGGAGCACCGCGTGTACCGAGGTGCGCTCGGGCTCGCGCCGGCGTGGGGCGCCGAGGCGGGTGCGTGCGACGGGGCCTGTCAGGGCTGGGTGAGCGCGTGCCTGATCGCGCGCACGAACGCCGAAGGGGTGTCGCGCCCGATCTCGCTGCTCGGCGACCATCCCGGCCTCGTGCCGAGCGCGGACGAGTCGCGCGACTTCGACATCGAGGAGGCCACCTACTTCGGCGATCTGTTCGGGCCCGACAAGACGATGTACGCGTGCGTGCCCGCGGGTGCGGACGCGCCGGTGCGGACCTGCGGCGACGATGCTGCGGGCTGCGCCATCGCGATCGTCGGTGCGTGTGAGGACGTCTGTGACGCAGCGGGATGCCGCGGCGCGGACGGGGTCGTGTACGGCGAGCACATCACGGTGAACCTGCCCGAGGACGCCTCGTCCTGCGGGTAGCGGCCGCGCGCTTCGTCGCACGACTCTCGTGCGTGGTGACCGTGGGTGAAGAGGACGTCGCCCGCGGGTCGCCGACCCGATGATCGCGCTCTCGTGGATGCAGTATGCTGCGCGCCGATGCGGCGCGTGCACCTCGTCGAGCTCGAAGACCAGCCGTGGTTCCCCGCGGTCGTGCGCGACGCGGCCACCGCGTATCTCGATGTCGCCGGGCGCATGACCGGGCAGATCCAGCGCTTCGTGCCGAAGCTGCGCGAGGCGCTCGAGCGCTCCGGTCGGCGCGAGCTCGTCGATCTCTGCTCGGGCAGCGGTGGCCCGGTGGTCACGATGGTCGAGGCGCTGGCGAGAGACGGCGTCGAGGTGAAGGCGGAGCTCACCGACCTCTATCCCAACCGGCCTGCGCTCGCGCGCGCGGCCGCCCGGGATCCCGCGCGGATCCGCTGGAGCGAGGCGCCGATCGATGCGCTCGCGGTGCCGAGCGATCGCACCGGCATGCGCACGATCTTCAACGCGCTGCACCACCTGCGCCCGGCACAGGCGCAGGCGCTGCTCGGCGACGCGGCCAGGGCAGGGCGCCCGATCGCCGCGTTCGAGCTGGTGAGCCGCAGCCCCCCGGTGCTGCTCGGCATGCTGTTCTCGCCGATCATGACGATGCTGCTGATGCCGTTCGCGCGGCCGCTGCGGCTGTCGTGGCTGTTGCTCACCTACGTGATCCCGCTCGTGCCGTTCGTGGTGCTCTTCGACGGCATCGTCTCGTGTCTGCGCGTCTACTCGCCGGACGAGCTCCGCGAGCTCGTCGCCGGCATCGACGCGCCGGGCTATGCATGGGACATCGGCACGATCCCGCTCGGACCGCCGGGCATCCACGGGACGTACGTGATCGGGATGCCGTCGGCGGCCGAGTAGCTCGACACGTGGCGACGAGGGATCCGCAACGCGGTCGCGACGTCAGAGCGGATCGATGTCTTGCAGCAGTCGTGCGAGCGCGACCGCGCGGACGCCGGGTGCGAGCGCGAAGGTGCGGGCGCCAGCGTGGATCACGTCGAGCGAGTCGAGTCGCAGGTCGTTTCGCGCCGCGTGCATCGAAGCGGTCAGCTTCGGTTCGCTCGTGCGCTTGAACTCGAAGCCGCGGCGCTGTTCGCCGCGGACAACCAGCAGATCGAGCTCCGCGCCCTGGTGGGTCGCCCAGTGATGGCACTCGTCGCGACGGGCGCCCAACGTGCGGATCACCTCACCGAGCGCGAAGCCCTCCCAGGACGCGCCGACCTTCGGATGTCGCTCTAGGGCCTGGGCGTCCTCGATGCCGAGGAGCGTGTGCAAGAGCCCGCTGTCGGCGATGTAGATCTTCGGGGCCTTCACCTGCCGCTTCGCGAGGTTCTCGAACCAAGGTGGCAGCGCGCGGACCATGAACGTACCGACGAGCAGGTCGAGGTAGCTGCGCACCGCGGTGTCCGAGATCCCGAACGCACGGCCCAGCTCGGAGCCATTCCAGCGCTGACCGTGGTAGTGGGCGAGCATCGACCAGAAACGTTCGAGCGTCGCGGCCGGCGTGCGAACTCCGAGCTGCGGCAGGTCGCGCTCCAGATATGTGCGTACGAGCTCGCGACGCCACGTGCGGCTCACCTCCTCCGCGCGTGGGAGGAACGCGCGTGGAAACCCACCGCGCCGCCACAGCTGTCGCCACCTCGAAGCGCCGACGTCCGCGAGTCCGAGTGGACCGAGCTCGTGGTACGCGATTCGACCCGCGAGGGTCTCCGAGGTCTGACGGAGTAGCTCGGGCGACGCGCTGCCGAGCACGAGGAAGCGAGCCGGCTTGCGCGGCCGATCGGCAAGCACGCGCAGAGTCGGGAACAACTCTGGCCTGCGCTGGATCTCGTCGAGCACGACCAGCCCTCGCAGAGGCTCGAGCGCGAGCATCGGATCCGCGAGCGTCGCGAGGTCGTCGCTGCGCTCGAGATCGAAGTGATGCACTCCCTTCGTGTTGCCCGCCGCCACCGCGCGTGCGAGCGTGGTCTTGCCGACCTGTCGCGCACCGAGCAGCCCGACCACGGGGAAGTGCTGGAGCAGCCACTCCAACCGCAGCCTGTCGTCGGCGCGCTCGAGCACGAGGCCAGTATATACCCCCATGAAATCTCGGTGGCTCCGACCGAGATTTCATGGGGCGCGATTTGCGCTAACGAGGTTGCCCATGCGCCGGAATTGCCGAATCCCGCGGTGCGCTCGGGCAGCCGCGGGATTCCGCAGGGGGCAGCGATCGCGAAGGCTCAG
>CAZFKC010000160.1:0-16393 GCA_964519175.1 uncultured Nannocystaceae bacterium | reverse complement strand
GCTAGCAGGGTGCGGAAGAACGCGGAGCGTTCTTCCGGACACCCTGCTCCGTGCCCGTGCCCGTGCCCGTGCCCGTGCCCGGCGGTGCTGGATCACCTGTGCAGTGCGCGCACCATGTTGGTGAGCATGGAGACGACGCGCAGCAGAAGCTCGCGGCCGGGCTCGCACTGCGCTCGCGTTGCGAGCTCGAGTCGCACGACGACGTCGAGCACGGCTGCGCACTCCGTGCCCGAGCGGCGAGCCATTCGGTAGAAGCGAGCCTTCTCGGCCTTGGAGAATTCGCCGGCGCCTTCGGCGATGTTGAGCACGATCGAAGTGGCCGCTCGGCGCAGTTGGTCGGCGAGGTCGCCATGGCCGGTCGGCAGGTCGAGAAGGATGCGATTGGCGATGGCAACGAAGTCCACGGCCGCGTTGTAGACGTCGAGTCGTTCGTGATCGAAGTGCACCAGGCTCGGGTCGACCACGCCGCCAGAGTGTTGCAGGCCATGAGCAACCACACGCGCGAGCTGCTGGATCGCCGGGCGAGGAGGTGATGCAAGGGGTCATGCGCGGCCGAGACACCAAGCAAGCTCAATCGATGGTCGCACCACGAGCTCGGGCGGCTACGCCGTCAGCATCGGCCTGCGCCGGATGATCGAGCGGATCTTCGGATGGATGAAGACGACCGCGAACTTCACACGTACGCGGCTACGAGGCATCGCGAAGACGACTCTGCTCGGCACACTCGTCGGCGCTGCGTACAACATCCTGCGCCTCGCTCGACTCACGCACGCCGCTGCCTGAGCACGCGCCGAGCTTCTCGGATTCCTCGATCCTTGATCCTTGATCCTTGATCCTTGATCCTTGATCCTTGATCCTTGATCCTCTTCCTCGCGTCGGCTCCCCCACCCCCGATCGGGCACGGGCACGGGCACGGGCACGGGCACGGAGCAGGGTGGGGAAGAACGCTTCGCGTTCTTCCCCACCCTGCTAGCGACCGGTGATGCGCGCGAGCAGTCGCGCCGCGCGGTCGGCACCCGCCGCGCTGAAGTGGCCGTCGTGCACGAGGTAGTCGTCCTTGCCGACCTCGGCCAGCAGCTCCTCGTGGGGCTCGAGCCCCGCCGCCTTCGCGCGCGCGACGAACGTGCCCGTGCCCTGCGACCACGCGCGCTCGGCCCCTTCTTGCGGCGTGGGGATCACGACGAGGTGGAAGCGCGCGCCGATCGACTCCGCACGGGCGCGCATCGCCAGCGCGTCGCGAACCGCCTCGTCGGCGACCGTGGGGTCGAGCGCCGCGGTGGGCGTGCCGGTGAGCCGCAGCTCGCGGTCGAGCACGGCGGAGACCATCGCACGCAGCCGCACGAGCGCGAGCCAGCCGCTCAGCTTCGCGGTGAAGCCGTCGGGCTTCACCTGGAGCGCGCCCTGGAGCTGCGTGCGGATCTCGTCGTCGGTGTACGGCGTGCCATCGGGCTTGCGGCGCATCACCGGATAGCCGTCGACGACGCGCACGTAGTCCCACGCGCGCGAGCCGGTGTGGATGTCGTTGTTGAAGAACAGGTAGACGACGTCGTCGCCGCGCCACCAGTCGCTCTGCTCGAAGCGACGCAGCGAGTGGATCGCCGCATAGCCGGGCACGCCGAGGTTGTACGCATCGACCGCGCCTTCACCGAGCGCCTCGAGCCGCGCCTCGATCGTCTCGGTGCGCGCGAGGTTCTGCCCGTACGTGAACGAGTCGCCGAGCAGCAGGATGCGATGGGTCGCGCCTGCGACGGGCGCATCGTCGTCGCGATCGCCCCGCGCGTTGTGGCGGTACTCGACGCGGACGAGGCCGTCGTCCTGGACCACCTGGTACTCGGGCGTGGAGCGGAAGCCGACCTGCGGGTCCTCGATCGTGCGACCCGGCAGGCCCTCGATGCCGCGGCCCGTGGGCTTCGGCGGCGCGACGAGGGCGAGCCCCAGCTCGACGAACGCGAGGCACGCGTAGCCGATGCTGGTGAGGGCGATGAACGCGACCAGCGACCTGCGGAGTCGCGGCCGGCGGGACGCGAGCGCCAGCGCCACGGTGATCACACCGATGACGACGAGCGCGATGCGCAACGCGCCGAGGCTCCAAGGTCGCCCACGCAGGGGATCGATCACGATCGGCGCGAAGATCAGCAGCGCCCCGATGGCGATGCGTATTCGCATCCGCGGGCTCCGAGCGGCAGCACTACGGAGCGGTGGGCGTGGGTTCGCCCTTTTGCATCTTGTCGAACTTCTCGTGCAGCGCGGTGCCCTCTTTCTTCGGGGTCACGATCGCGATCACCGAGCTGACGGCGATCCAACCGAAGAGCACCGAGAAGCAACCGATCATCAAGAGCTGCAGCAGCCCGCCGGCCGTACCCACGGGCGGCTTGCTCGCCGAGACTTCCCACCTGTTGTCGCCGATCTCTGCGGTAGACATGTCGGGCACTCCTGTCCGCCCCAGGACAACTGGACGGACGGCCGGTTTCGCACCCTAGCACGATGGCTCAGGGAGTGTCGAGCCCGTATGCGGGCAGGATCTCGCCCGAGAACGCCTGCAGCTGCGCGAGGGCCTTCAGGTAATTCACCTGCGCGCTGAGCGCTGCGGCCTGCGCCTTGTCGAGCTCGTCGAGCCGCAGGAGCACGTCGTAGTTCGTCGAGCGGCCGACCTCGAAGCGCGCCTGCTCGGCCGCGAGGTTGTCCTTCGCGAGCTGCACGGAGATCTCCGCGACCTCCATCACCTTGCCCGCGGTGCGCAGGCTGTTCGCGGCGCGGATGACTCCGGCGGCGACGGTCTGCCGCGCCTTCTGCAGCGCGATCTCGGACTTCTTGATCTGCAGCTTCGCGACCTGGTGGCGACCCTTCGGCGCCCGGTTCTGCACGTCCCAGGTCAAGGTCAGCGAGCCGGTGAGCTGCCAGTCGGCGAGCAGGCCCTGCGACTTGATCTGGTCCTTGTCGTTGAAGAAGTTCTTGAACGCCTCGCCCCAGTTGCCTTCGCTGCCGGGATCGCCCGACGCCGCGCTGCCGACCTTGTCGATGCTGCGGCCCTGCGGCGAGAACGTGGTGGCGAAGTCGAGCTGCGGCAGTCGCTGGTTCGCGGCGACCATCTCGTCGATGCGGCCGCTCGCGATCGCGAACTGCAGCTGGCGCAGCTGCGGGTTCTGGGCGAGCGCGCGATCGACCTCGTCCTTCACGTTGACCGGCCGCGGATCCACCATCGGATCGGTGGTGGGCAACACGCCGTAGGTCTCGGCCTCGTCGAAGTCCTGACCCATCGCCGTGCGCAGCGTCAGGCTGCGGTCGAGCAGCGTGTACTCCGCGGTGATCGTCTCGCTCTCGCGCGTGGCGAGCGACTGCTCGACGGCCTTCGCGTCGACCGGCGAGAGCCGGCCGGCGGCGACGAGCGCCTGCGTGCGCTCGAGCTGGCGCCGCGCGAGCTCGACGCTGTTGCGCTTGTTCTGCAGATCGCGGTGGGCGAAGAGCACGTCCCAGTACGCGTTGATGAGGTCGCGCACGAGGTTCTGCGCGGTGACCTGCCGCGTCGCGGACGCGCCGTCGCCCGCGAGCTTGGCCTTGTCGATGTCGGCGCGGTTGACCTTGATGCCCGCGCCCTTGAGCAGCGGATGCGTGATCGTGAGCGTGGGCGCGATGCGATACGTCGAGAGCTGGGTGGACGCCGCGTTCGCGTTGCCGATGTTGAGCGGCTGATCCGACTGCGCCCGGCTCGCATCGATGCGCAGCGAGATCGTGCCGCCGGTCTCGAGCTTGCGCTGGAAGCCGATGAACGCGCCGATGGAACGGTTGCCGGTGCTGAAGGTGAACTGCGAGCCGCGCTGTGGCGTCTTCGCCACCTGGCCGTTGATTCCCGCGGTGAGGAAGACGTCGTAGGCGCCGAGCGCCGTCAGCACGTTGGCCTCGTTGATGTCGACGTCGACCGCGTTGCTCGCGAGATCGATGTTGGTGACGAGCGCCTGCTGCAACACCTCCGAGAGCTGCAGCGGCTCCGAGGGGAACGGCGCCTCGTAGTCGGGGGGCAGACGCGCGTCGATTGCAGGCGGCGGCGCAGCGGTGGGGCCGTCGGGCGCGACACCGGTCGGTGGCGTCGGCGAGCCGGCCGGCTCGGGCGCAGGCTCGGCGGGGGCCACGACGGCGACGGCGGGGATGGAGAGCGCGAGCAGGGTCGTGAGAAGGAGCACGGGCAGGCCTTGCGACGCGAAGCTCGTTGGGCGCGCGGCATTCCGCGAGTACCGCCCCGCGCCCCGCGGGTCAACGTGCACCGTAGACGAGGCACGGGCGCCGCTGGTTTCGCGGGGCCCAGGGCCGTTCCCGGCTGCCGCACCGGGCGCCGAGGATGTAAGGTCCGAGGCAGGCGCTCGTTGGCCAGCCCGAGGAGCAACGTTCCTGCGGTGCGGATCGCCCCGCCGCCAAGCCTCTGGTCAACCGTCTGGCATGAAAGTCCCCGAGGCCGCGCGAGCGGCCACGCCCCCGGGGATCCCAGACGCGACCGACCCGACGCGACGCAGGTGACGACCATTTCCGATGCCGACGAGTCCGACGAGCGCACCCTGGTCCAGCGGGCCCAAGGTGGTGATCACGCCGCGATGCGCGAGCTCTACGAGCGCTACGCACCGTCCGTGCATCGCTTCGCGATCGTCCCGCTCGTCCACGACCGTGCGCTCGCCGAGGATCTCCTCGCCGACACGTTCGTGCGCGCGATGGAGCACATCGGTCGCTTCCGCTGGCAGGGCAAGGGCGTCTTGCCCTGGCTCATCCGCATCGCGAAGAACCTCGCGCTCGATCACCTGCGCAAGTCCGGCCGCTTCGCCGGCTGGCCCGACGACTTCGAGCAGTTCGTTTCCGACGAGGGCGCCGGCAGTGGCGAGTCGATCGCGGCCGAGCGCGAAGTCACCACGCTGTTGCGCTCGCGCATCGACGAGTGCCTCGTGCACATCAATCCGCGCTACGGGAAGGTTCTGCGGCTGCGCCTGGTCGAAGGCATGCCGCGAGACCGCGCGGCGATCGAGATGGAAGTCTCGGTCGGCACACTCGACGTGCTGCTGTTCCGGGCTTGCAAGGCGTTCCGCAAGCTCTACGTCGATCGCTACGGCGAGAGCCCGCAGATCGAATTCGGAGAGACATGAGCATCCATAGTTCACACCCGCCCGCGTCGCCGCGGCGAGACGAGCTCGAAGCTCGTGTCGCTGCCGAGCTGCGGGCTCTGGGCGAGCCCGAGCTCGATTCGGACGAGCTCGCGGCTTCGCCGACCTCGTTCGTGCCGGACGGCCCCGTGCCGTACCGCACTGCGACGGACGGCGCCGTGCTGGCCGCGTTCGCGCTGGCGTATCCCGCGGACGGCGATCTCGCCCGTCCGCTGCCGTCCGACGAAGACGCGCTCGGTGAGCTCGCGCAGCATCGCGTGTGGCGCAAGGTCGCCGCGCGCGTGCGCACGCCGTCGGCCCCCGCGGCGCCGCGTCGCGTGCGAGCGACGTGGGTCGCCGTCGCGACGGCGGCCGGCATCGCGCTCGTGCCCATGCTCGGCGCCCGCATCGGTGGCGCGCCGCAGGCCGGTGGCGATCGTGCGGTGATCGAGGCGCTCGCCGAGCAGGCCAAGGGCACGCTCGACGCGCTGCCCGGCGCACAGGACGGCGCGCGCGCCCGCGAGTACGCCGACCGCTACGCGGCGCAGCTGAGTGGCCGAGCGCCGGGCGGCGAGGGGGACGTCCGATGAGGACTGCGCTCCTGGGGCTCGTGCTCGGCGTGGCCGCGCTCTTCGGCGGCGCGACGGGCTGCGATCCGGAGCCCGGCGACACCGAGGCGCGCGTCGGTGCGGCGCCCGATCCCCGCGTGGCGACGCACCGCGTCGCGCCGGGTACACCGAGCGCGGCCGGTCTCGCGTATCTCGAAGCCGTGGCCCGTGCACACGAAGAGGCGGATCGCGCCGGCGATCTCGAGGGACGCAGCGCCGCGCTGCGCCGCGGGCTCGCGTTGCCGGTGCCCGCAGGGCTCACCGAAGCCGAGGTGCTGCGGCTCGAGCTGGCCACGCGCCTTTGTGAGACCCTGGGCGAGCGTCCCGACGGCGTGCCGGTGGCCCTCGACATCCTCGAGCCGATGCTCGACCCCGAACGCTCGCTGCCGCTCGATCGTGCGAGCGCGCGCGCCTTGATCACGCTGGGCGATCTGGCGGTGGATGCCGGCGACGACGCGCTGGCCTTGGGTAGCTACGCGCGAGCGATCCGTGTCATGTCTTCTCTGCGCAGGGAGCTCGAGCGATGAGCACGCTCCACCGACAGCCGTCGTTCCGCGGTCTCGCGCGCCTCGCCGTGGTGCTCGGCGCCGTGGTCAGCTGCCAGCCCACCAACGCGATCAACACGCCCGTCGGTCCCGGCGGCGGCGACCCGAGCGTCGATCCGGATCCGGAAGGCATCAACGAGGGCGTGAGCATGGGCGAGCTGCGCAAGCGGCTCGAGACCTTCGTGCGGCGGGCCGAGGGCATGGGTGCCGTGGTCGCCAGCGACGCGGGCAAGTGCGAGGACCTCTGCGACCTCGCGACCAGCATCTGCAGCGTGCAGGCGAAGATGAAAGAGCTCTGCGACGCGCACCCCGACGACGACGAGTACGCCGCACTCTGCCGCGAGGCGAAGAACGAGTGCCGCGAGGCGCAGGACTCCTGCGTGCGCTGCGTCGAGAGCAACCAGTCGAAGTGAGCCCGTGCTAGCGTCGAGCGCCATGTCGCGCTCGGCGTTCGTAGGGTTCCTCGCGCTCGCCGCCTGCGCCGACGCGTCGCCGCACGACGACGCGGGCACGGAGGGGGCCGAGCTCGGCTCGGCCAGCGAGGTGTCCACGAGCCATGCTGCCGACGACTCTGCGCCGAGCGAGGCGAGCACCGTCGCGGAAGCGGAGAGCGGCACAGCGGTCGACTCGAGCGGCAGCGAGGGCGGCACGTCGTCGTCCGGGGGCGGCAGCAGCGAGAGCGCGGCCGACCCGTGTGCGACGCTCCCGGATCCCGCGCCGCCGTGGCTCGTCGAGGATCTGCAGGACAGCATCGCGCGACTCTCCGGCGAGACCGAGCTGTCGCCCGGGATCACGCTGGTCGATCGCTCCGGCTCGACACGCCGCGCACAGGCGGCCGCGTGGCTGCTGCAGCGCTTCGGCGAGCTCGGGCTCGACGGTCAGGCCGACGACTACGGCACCGGCACGAACGTGTGGGCGCGACTCTCCGCGACGTCGGCGAGCGAGGGCACGCTCGTGCTCGGTGCCCACTACGACGGTGTGCCCGGCAGCCCCGCCGCGGCCGACGACGGCAGCGGCACCGCGGCCGTGCTCGCCGCGGCGCGCCACCTGCAGGACGTCGAGTGCCGCCGCTACGACGTGATCTTCGTGTTGTGGGACGAAGAAGAGCTCGGCCTCGTCGGCAGCAGCGCGTACGCGGGCAAGCTCGTCTCGGACGACGAGCCGGTGATCGCGGTGCACTCGATCGACATGGTGAGCTTCGACGGCGACGGTGACGGCGTCATCGAGATCGATCAGCCCGACGATGGCATCTTCGAGCTCTACGAGCAGGCCGCGGCCGAGCTCGTGCCGCCCGTGACCGTCGACGCCGTGAGCAGCGTGGCCACCGACTACCAGTCGTTCCAGCAGGCGGGCATCCCCGCGGCCGGGCTGATGGAGGAGTGGAACAACGGCGATCACACGCCGCACTGGCACACGCCGCAGGACAGCTACGACAAGATCGACTTCGAGTATCTCGCGAGCGGCAGCGCGCTCGTGCACCAGGCCTTCGGTCGGCTGCTGAATCCCGCGGCGGAGTGAAGCTCGCGGCGGATCGCTTGCGCCAGTTCGAGCTCGCGCGACGCATTGCGACACGCCGATTTCGACACACCCATGATGCTCGTCGCGATTCGGCGAGCCGATCGCGCTGGAACCTTCGTGCAGACGTGCCCACCTTCGAAGTGAAGGAGTGGGGTGCAGCATGGTCGCGAGCCGCAGATTGCAGGGCAGTGCAAGGTGGAGTCGTGCGTTGCGCTCCAGCGCGCTCGCCATCGGCGTGGTCGGGGGCTCGCCGTCGCTCGCGAGCGCGGCGCCCGAATCGACGACGACGACGACGACCACCACCACCACCACGACCACCACCACGGTCGAGCCCGCGCCGATGCCCGCGGCCTCCGACGGCGCGCCCTCCGTCGCGGGGTTCTCGAGCGGCTTCGCGGTCTCCATCGGCTCGCTCGGCCGCCGTGTCGGCACGTGGGGTGCGATGGACCTGACGGTGCAGGTGAGCCGGCGGATCTCGCTCGGTGCCGAAGTACACGTCCTGTTCGGTGGCCGGCGCGTGGAGGCCCCGAATGGCGCGGCGCGGCGGCTCGGCGCGTCGTACAGCGGGTTCCGCGGGGCGGTGGCGATCGTCCACCGCCGTCGTCTCGATCTCGGGCTCGACGGCTTCATCGGTGCCGGTCGGATCTGCCTCTCCACGATCCCGACCAACCGCCAGCGCTCCGAGTGTGTCGAGGCGATGTGGATGCTGGTGACCGAGCCCCGCATCTACGCGAACGTGCGCGTCGCGGACGTGCTCCAGCTCGGGCTCGCCGCTGGCTATCGCTTCGCCACGCGGCGCAGCTTCGGCCCGAACGACGACTTCCGGATGTCCGGCCCGTTCGCGGCGCTCTCGTTCGCCTTCGGCCGCTGGAGCTCGAAGCCGTTCTCGCGCTGGAACTAGCGAGGCACTAGTGCCCCGACAGCACCATCGCGGGCTCCATCCGTGCGGCGCGGCGCGCGGGCAGGAACGCACCGAAGATGCAGAAGCTGACCGCGAAGCCGAGCGCGGCGAGCAGGAGCCACCACGGGAACACGAAGTAGGTCGACGGCTTGTAGGGGAAGTCCGGCACGTAGTTCGTGGAGATCCAGTCGAACCCGAGGCTGGCGACGAACGCCAGCAGCACACCGGTGACGCCCGCGAGCAGGCCGAGGATCGCGGCCTCGCCGAGGATGATGCGGGAGATGTCGCCTCGGCTGGCGCCGACGGCCCGCATGATGCCGATCTCGTGCTGGCGCTCGTACACCAGCATGAAGAACACGTGCATGATGTTGACCGCCGCGATGCCGACGATCACGGCGCTGACCAGCGCGAACACCAGCGTGAAGATCGCGATGAGCAGCGCGGCCTGCTCTGCGCCGGTGTCGGCGACGTCGAGGCTCATGTCCTGCACGCCCTTGGCGACCGCGGCGACATCGTCCTTCTCGGGCACCATGACGATGACCGAGTGGTAGCGCTGCGCGTCCTCGGGCGCGCCGAACTCGACGTTGAAGCGCTGCACGTAGCCGACCGGCAGGGTGAGCCCGAGCGCGATCGCCTTGCGCGAGAAGCCGACCAGCATCGCGCGTTCGCTGACCAGGTAGTCCTTGTTGGAGGCCTCGACCATCGACGAGCCGATGACCAGCTCGAACTGGAAGCCGAGCACCGACTCGGGCACGAGCTTGGGCAGGTGGTGCGCGCGTCGCAGCGCGCCGTTGTAGAGCTCGACGACGTGTTCGGACGCGAGGATCGGGACGGGATGCCGACACACCCACGGCGTGCCCGGCGGTGGCTTGCCGACGTCGTCGTCGGAGTTCTTGCGCGACAGCCGGGTCCCCGCCGGGTAGCCGCAGTACATGTGCTTGTCGCAGTCCGAGTCTTCCTTGCAGGTCTTGGGCGGCGTGGTGTCCGTGCCGTCCTCCCAGTCGCGGAACTCGAAGCCGCGCCCGACGTCGTTGCCGACCAGCGCCGGGTTGATGCCGTCGGCGACCAGCTCGGTGCGCATGTTGGCGCCGAGCAGCTCCTCGCCGCCCCACGCGATCGACGGCACCGTGAGCCGCATCTTGGGATAGACGATCTCGACGCCGGGGATCGCCGAGATCTCCGCGACCTTCGCGTCGTCGATGATGTCGCCGCCGAACGTCGACGAGCCGAGCGCGAGCGGGCCGAGCTCGACGTCGATGCTGCGGGGCACGACCTCGAGCTGATCGAGCGGGAAGATCTTGCCGAGCACCACCGCGCGCACGCCCTGCGCGAGCGCGATGAAGAACGTGAAGGTGGCGATGCCCACCACGATGCCGATCGACGCCAGCAGGAAGTGGTTGCGGCTGCGTCGGAGGTTCGACAGCACCACGGCCGCGAGACGACCGGACCTCACGCGTGCGCCTCCTCGGGCTTGCGCTCGTCGCCCTTGCGCTCGTCGCCCTTGCGCTCGTCGCCCTTGCTCTCGTCGTAGATCCGCCCGTCGTCGACCCGCAGACGCCGGGGCGTGGAGGCGGAGATGCGGGGATCGTGCGTGACGATGAGGATCGTGATGCCGCCCTCGTTGAGCTTGCGGAACAGCTCGACGATCTGCCCGCCCATCTTGCTGTCGAGGTTGCCGGTGGGCTCGTCGCACAGCATCAGCCGGGGGCGGTTGAACAGCGCACGTGCGATCGCCACGCGCTGACGCTGACCGCCGGAGAGCATGGTGGGCTTGCTGTCGCCGCGCTCGCCGAGCTCGACCTGTTCGAGCACCTCCTGCGCCCGCTTGCGCACGCCGTCGTCGTCGAGCACCTCGCCACCGCGCGCGAACACGCTGGGCAGCGAGACGTTCTCGATCACCGTCATGTGCGGCAGCAGGTAGAACGACTGGAACACGAACCCGACGAAGCGATTGCGGTACTGCGAGAGCTCGCGGTCACCCATCGCGTGCAGGTCCTTGCCGTCGACCGAGATGGTGCCGGTGTAGTCGGTATCGAGCCCACCGATGGCGTGCATCAGTGTGCTCTTGCCGGAGCCCGACGGACCGATCACGCTGACCAGCTCGCCCTCTTCGATGTCGAGGTCGATCCCACGCAAGACCTCGTTGACCAGCTTGCCGGTCTTGTAGGCCTTGTGCATGCCTCGCACGCGGATCATCGGGCGGCCGGGACGATAGCCGAAACCACTTCACCAGGACAAGCGCAGGCCGAGCGACGGCAGGATCGGCAGCGAGGCGATCGGCACCGCGGTGCTGTAGTCGTACGCGTCCTGGCGGAACTCGGGGTTCTGGTGGTTGTAGATGTTCTGCACGTCGGCATAGACGTTCAGCTCCACTTTGCGCCACACGAAGCGCTTGTCGACCCGCACGTCGAGCTGGTTGAACGTGCCGACGCGCGCAGAATTCGTCTTGCCGTCGATCGCGATGTAGTCGCCCGAGCCGGCGTCGTACACGGCCCCCTGGTGCGGGGTGTAGGGGTTGCCCGAGACCACGCGGAAGCGGCCACCGACCTGCCAGCGCCGCGGCAGCCGATAGACGGCGATCAGCGTGAGGATGTGGGTCTGGTCGAGATCGAAGAGCGTCCAGCCCTGGCGCGGATCGAGCAGCCGCTCGCTGCGCGACACCGTGTAGCTGAGCCAGCCGAACAGGTTCTTCGTCAGCTCCTTGCGCACGAAGAGCTCGCCGCCCACGATGCGACCCTCGCCGGTCGACGAGAAGCTCTCGGGGCCCACCGTCCCGTCCCAGCGCGTGACCAGCTCGTTGCTCGGCGCGGCGAGATCCCAGCTCTTCTTGTAGAAGAACGCGACCTCCGCCGACCAGTCCCGCGGGAATTCGTGGCGCAGCGCGAGACTCGTGTGCAGCGCGTGCTCGGGCCCGAGCCGCGGGTTGCCGAAGCGGCGGTTCCACTCGGGGATGTCAGGCGTCTGCGAGTAGATGCCCACGCCGCCGCGGATGCTCGTGTGATCCCCGACGCGGGCGACGAAGCGCAGCCGTGGGTCCACCGTCGCGCGGCGGAACTGCATGGCGTAGAAGTTGAGCCGCACGCTGGGCACGAGCGTCAGCCACGGCGCGGGATCGAGGTAGACGGACGCGAACAACCCGGGTGTCGCGTACGGGCTGCGCTCGTCGATCGAGAAGCGCGTGTTCTGCCCGCCGGTGCCGTCCTGCGGGATCGCGACCGACTCGGCCGCCAGTCGGTAGACGCCCGAGGTCACCTGCGTGCCGAGCTGCAGGCGTGCGCGCGCGCCCAGCTGCTTGCCGACCTCGGCGCGGCCGTAGAAGTTGTGCGCACCGATGTCGAAGCGGAACACGTCGCCCGCGGCCGCACGCGCGAGGTCGTAGCGGTACGACGGCGCGACGAGGATGTCCCAGCCGTTCGCGTGGTTCTCGTACGCGACGTCGACGCGGTGGAACACGAGCGTCGTCTCGAAGCGGTTGCGCGTGTCGGTCGAGACCTCGTTGGGGCCCGCCGCGACGATGCGCGTGCGGTCGTCCGAGCCGAACACGCGGAAGGTCAGCTTCCCGCGCGAGATCGGGTAGTCGAAGATGCCCTGGTAGTCCCAGTAGCGCGGCGCCACGGTGAGGTTCAGACCCGCGTCGTCGGGCAGCACGGCGGGCAGGATCGCGTCGATGTAGCTGCGCCGCGCGGACACGATGTACGAGCCCTTGCCGACCGGGCCCTCGACCAGCGCGCCGGCGTCGAAGAGGTCGGCGTCGACGTAGCCGTGCACGCCGTCGCGGCGGCCGGCGCGGGTCTTCACGTCGATGATGCCGCCGATCGCATCGCCGTAGCGGGCGTCGAAGTTGCCCGGCAGGAAGTCGATGTTCGTGATGAGATCGGCGTTGAAGACGCTGGTGAGCCCGCCGAAGTGGAAGAGCTGGGGGATCTCGTGCTCACCGAGGTAGACCGAGGAGTCGGTCGGATCGGCGCCGCGGATGACGAGCAGACCGATGCCGAACGGCGCGCGCGCGACCCCGGGGAAGTTCTGGATCGACTTCAGCGCATCGCCCTGCGTGCCGGGCAGGTTGTTGACCTCCTGCGCCGTGATCGAGCGCCGCGTGACCTCTTCACGCGCGTTGCGATCGCTCTTCACGACGGTGCGATAGGGGTTGTCGGACGCGCGCACCAGGTACACGTCGAGCTCGACGCGCTCGGCGGCCGCGACCGCGACGATCGTCTCGTAGCGCTCGAAGCCGGGCGCGGTGACGACGACGCGCAGCTTGCCGGGGCGGGCATCGGCGATCGCGAACACGCCGCCCGGGTCGGAGCGCGCCTGCACCTGCCACGCCGGGGTGCCGGCGTCCGCGTAGTCGCGGCGGCGCACCTGACCGAGCTCGGCGTCGGCGGGCGCGGGCACCACGAAGATCGTCGCGGCGGGCAGGGCGACGCGCGTGCCGGCCTCGTGCACCTTGCCGCGCAGCAGCTGCTCGCCTCCGCGGCTCGGCTGCGGTTCCTCCGGCAGCTCGAGCAACGGCGGCGCGCTCGGCTTCGCCGTCGGCTCCGCCTTCGCGATCGCGAACGGGATCCGCTGGCGCTGCACGACCTCGACCCGCTCGCCCTGGTAGCTCGCCGGCGTGTAGCGCAGCCGCGCGACGGCCTCGAGCGCGAGCGCGTCGAGCCGCGGCTCGAGGCCCTGCTCGAGCTCGAGCGAGTGCGGCACGCCGTCGACACCGACGACGTACTGCACCACCACGACGCCCGACGGCGGCTCGGGCAGCGCAGCGAGCTCGTCTGCGAGCGCGTCGGGGATCTCGAGCTCGACGGGTGCGTGCAGCACCGGCGCCACGAGATCCGCCGGTGGGCCCGCGGCCGGCTCCGCGAGCACGACGACGAGCGCGAGCGCCCCCGCGCAGCACGAGATCACCGCCACGACGACCGGGAGAATAGGGCACCCTCGCGCGTCGGTGTGCTACCGTCGCGGCCACCATGGGCCTCTGGTCACGCAAGCCGCTCTCGAGCCTGATGCGCGAAGCCGAGGACGAAGGCGAGCACACGCTGCGCCGCTCGCTCACCGCCAGCAACCTCGTGTTGCTCGGCATCGGAGCGATCATCGGCGCGGGCATCTTCGTGCTCACCGGCACGGCCGCGGCCCAGCACGCCGGTCCGGCGATCGTGCTGTCGTTCGTGCTCGCGGGGCTCGGCTGCCTGTTCGCGGGGCTGTGCTACGCCGAGTTCGCCGCGATGATCCCCATCGCCGGCAGCGCATACACCTACGGCTACGCGACGCTCGGCGAGCTGTTCGCGTGGATCATCGGCTGGGACCTCATCCTCGAGTACCTGGTGTCGGCCTCCGCCGTCTCCGTGGGCTGGTCGGGCTACGTCGTCGCGTTCCTGCACCGGCTCGGCGTCGACCTACCCACCGCGTTCACGAACGCGCCCTACGTGGTCGAGGGCGCGGGCAACCTCGTCGCCACCGGCGCGGTGATGAACCTGCCCGCGGTGCTGCTGTGCGTGTTGCTCACCGGCCTGCTCGTCATCGGCATCAAGGAGTCGGCGGCGGTCAACAACTTCATCGTGTTCGCGAAGCTCGTCGTCGTCGTGCTGGTGATCTGCTTCGGCGCGTCGTACGTCGACCCGGCCAACTGGTCGCCGTTCATCCCCGAGCCCACCGGCAAGCACGGCGAGTTCGGCTGGGGCGGCATCGCGGCGGGCGCGGGCGTCATCTTCTTCGCGTACATCGGCTTCGATGCGGTCTCGACGGCGGCGCAGGAGGCCAAGAACCCGCAGCGCGACCTGCCGATCGGCATCCTCGGCTCGCTCGCGGTGTGCACGGTGCTCTACATCCTCATGGCGCTCGTGATGACCGGCATCGCGCCGTACACCGAGCTCAATGTGCCGCACCCGGTCGACGTCGCGGTCAGCAAGGCCGGGCCGGCGCTGTCGTGGCTCGCGATGATCGTCGACATCGGCGCGATCGCGGGGCTCGCCTCGGTCGTGCTCGTGATGATCATGGCGCAGCCGCGCATCTTCTACACGATGGCGCGCGACGGGCTGATGCCGCAGGCGTTCGCGAAGGTGCACCCGCGCTTCAAGACCCCGTACGTCGCCACCATCATCACGGGCAGCGTCGCGGCGCTGTTGGCCGGGTTGTTCCCGATCGACATCCTCGGGCACCTGGTCTCGATCGGCACCTTGTTCGCGTTCATCATCGTGTGCGCCGGCGTGCTCGTGCTGCGCAAGCAGGACCCGCACACGCCCCGCGCGTTCAAGACCCCGTGGGTCCCCTTCGTGCCCATCGCGGGCATCGTGAGCTGCGGCTACCTGATGTGGGGCCTCGGCGGCGAGACCTGGCTGCGACTGGTCATCTGGATGGCGATCGGCCTCGCGATCTACTTCCTGTACGGCAAGAAGAACTCACGGCTCTCGAACGAGCCGTGAGCGCGAGCGCGGCCGCTCGAGGCGAAGTCGCGCACGCGCACGAGCCCGTCCGTGATCGCCTCCACCGGACCGAGGCCGTGGTGGACGATGGCCGCGCGGCGCGCCACCGCGAGCCCGGCTGCGGACCTGCGCGAATGCGGCGATGATCGGCGTCTGGAACCGCAGTCGCGCGCGCGGTCCAAGCAGCGATCAGCGAGGGTGCGAGATTGTCGTGTTACCCTGACGTGGTGGGTCTGATTGCGAGAGTGGGTCTGGCGACGCTGGTGCTCGTCGCGGCCTGCGGTGACGACGTCGGCAACGCGGACGGTGCCACCGGCTCGGACGCGACCTCCGACGGACCGAGCACGACCGCGGGCAGCGGCCCCACGAGCACTGCCAGCACCGCGGGCACGTCGGCGACGGTGGGCACGTCGGTCGACACGAGCGGCACCGGCGGTAGCGACGGCAACGAAGGGGTGTCGACGTTCGATGTCGGCATGCAGCCCGACGTCTCGGGCGGTGGGCCCGGCTGCACGGCGGTCGACTTCCTGTTCGTGGTCGACGACAGCTCGAGCATGACGGCGCACCAGACGAACCTCATCGACAACTTCCCGACCTTCATCGCGGGCATCGAGTCGACGCTGGCGAACGTCGAGACGTTCCACGTCGGGGTCATCGCCACCGACGCGTTCTCCGGGAATCCTGGCGAGTGCATCCTGCTCGGTGCGCTCATCACCGAGACCACCGGCGCGGGCGAGGACTCCAGCGACGAGGTGTGCGGCCCGTATGCCGAGGGGCTGGGCTACATGACGCAGGACGACGAGCTCGAGTCCACGTTCGCCTGCGCGGCGCAGGTGGGCACGATGGGCAACGGCTTCGAGCGCCCGATGGAGGCGATGGTGACCGCGGTCGGACCGACGCTGGTGGGGCCGGGCGAGTGCAACCAGGGCTTCCTGCGCGACGATGCGCTGCTCGTCGTCGTGGTGATCACCGACGAGTACGACGGCGAGGGCGATCCGGAGGACCACGGCGGCTCGGAGGATCCGCCGACCTCGGCCGGCACCCCGCAGACGTGGCACGACGCGGTCGTTGCCGCGAAGGGCGGCCACGAGGAGAACGTCGCGGCGCTCGCGATCACGAACTATGCGGGCGGCGCGTGCCCACCGATCGATCCCGGCCACGACGGCGTGAACATCGTGGCGTGGACGGAGCTCTTCGACGACCACGGCTTCGTCGGCGGCATCTGCCTCAACGACTACGGGCCGTTCTTCGAGCAAGCGACCGACGTGGTCGCCCAGGCGTGCGC
>CAZFKC010000159.1:9652-17593 GCA_964519175.1 uncultured Nannocystaceae bacterium | reverse complement strand
AGCTCTGGTCGCGGCGGCGAGCCCCGAGCTACTCCACGCGCGTGATCGCCAGCGCCACGTGCGAGCGGTTGGGCTTCTCGAGCACTTCGAGCTTCAGCACGTTGCCGTCGTCGTCGCCCACGTAGAGCACGTCGCCGGGCATCACGCGCACCTTCTCGTGCTCGTCGTCCTTGTCGACCAAGGTGGTGTCCGAGATCTTCGTGCGCAGCTGCGGGTCCGAGAAGAACCCGATCGCCGGGTAGTCGTAGTCGCGCACGGGCGCGCCGTCCTCGTCGAGATCGATGTCGCCCTCGGTGACGAAGAACAACCAGTCGCCCTGCTGATCGGCGGGCAGCGCCTCGGTGCCGCGCACGTAGTAGAAGTCCGCGTTGCCGACGGTGCTGTCGGTCAAGAGCGACGCGAACTCCTTCAGCGCCTCGGGGTTCGCCTGCACGTTCGCCTTCGTCTGCGCGATCATCTCTTCGGGGGGCACACCGACGGCAACGTCGCGGATCGAGGCCTCGGCGTTCGCCTCGCCCTCGGGGATGCCGCCGTCGTGCAGCCGCACCTGCGCCAGCTCGAGCTCGAGGTCCCAGATGTACGCGGGCGGGGGCGGCGAGCCGGCGCCGTTGAAGGTCTCGAGCGTCACCCAGCCGGTCTCGTCGATGCAGCCGTTGAACGCGACCACGCCGGTGCCGAGCTCGTACTCGTTGCAGTGGGCCGAGGTCTCGGCCGACGACGCCTTCGCCATGTCGAGCATCAGGCGCTCGAACTGCCATGGCGGCAGCTCCCAGCCGGTGGAGTTACCGTCGGGGGTGGGCTCGCGCGCGTCGCCGCCGCGGATGAACGCCTCGTTCTCGACGATGCCGAAGCTGAGGAACTCGACCGTGGGCTCCTCGACGAGCCCCGAGAGCGTCATCCAGTCGGGGTCGGAGAAGTCGTGCACGGTCTCGATCTGGCTCGCGACGCTGTTGATGCTCGCCACGTCGCCGGTGCTGAGATCGATGCCCTTGAACGGCAGCGCGTTCGCGGTGACCTTGCTGGTCATCGCGAACTCTTCCTCGACGATCGTGATGCCGCGCGCCTCGAGCACGAAGCCGGGGTGGTCGCCCACGGGCCCGAAGCGCACCGACATGTCCTCGAAGTTCGTGACGACGTCGGCGAGCGTCACCGGCACGTGGCCGGGCGGCACCGGGTACATGCCGGTGGGGTGCTCGTCGTCGATCGGGCCCTTGCGGAACTGCGCGTTCGGATGCGTCGCGACCACGTTGGCGAGCATCACGTCGGCGACGGTCTCGATAGGGATGAACGGATCGGTGACCTCGCGCTCGAGCAGGTCCGCGAGGCACTTCGCCGAGGGGATGCCGATCGCACCGGAGAGCTCGATGAGATCCTCGAGCGCAGTGCCCTCGAGCTCCGCGTTGTCCGGCGTCATCAGCACGAGCCGGCGCAGGTTCTGGGCCGCAGGGCCCAGCATCTCGACCTCTTCGTCGGGCTGATCGCGCAGGGCCTGCAGCGCGTTCACCAGCAACGGGCGCGCATCGAGATCGAGCAGCCACACGTCCTGCAACACGCGCCGCGGCATCGCGCGCAGCTCCTCGAGCGTGTTCGTCTCGGTGAAGCCCTTCACGTCGAAGCGCAGGTAGCGGAGGTCGACCTCGCGCGTCTCGCCCACGGCGATCTGCCCGGGCTCGCTGGGCATCCCGACCTCGTCCGCGGAGCAACCCATCCCGAGGGCGAGCAGGACCAACCCGCCGTGGGCGATGCGGCGACTGCGACCGAAGGGCGCGCTGGCGATTCGAGGGCCGATCACGGTGTGCATCATTTCACCTTCTGGGCGAGGAAGACCTCGAGATCGTCGGAGCCGGCGTCGCGCACGATTCGCAGCCGGTACACGAGCCCGCCGTCGTCGGCGAAGTACACCACGGTCTCGCCCTCGGGTACCTCGAGCTTCTCGTGCTCGGTGTCCCGCAGCCCGGGGATCTCCTTGGCCGACTCGCGGTGGTCCTCGCTCAGATCGCTCTGCCGGAAGAAGCCGGGGTTCTCGTAGGCGTACGGCTCGCCGTCGGCGAGATCGGACGGCGCGATGAAGAACAGATACGGCACGCCGTCTTCGGCGCGCCGGTAGTAGAAGTCGACGTAGTCGTTGTTCTTCTCGTAGTCACCGAGCAGGAAGTCGGACAGCTCGCTCGACTGCTCCTGCAGGTACGGGCGCACGGCCTCGGCCGCCTCGGCTCCGGTGACGCCGACCTCGACGCCGAAGAGCGTGAACGCCACGTTGCCCTGACCCTCGACGATCGACGCGTACGGGTTGTCGTGCAGGGCCACCTGCGCGACCTCGAGGATCGTCTCCCACACGTACTGTGGCTCGGGCGGGTTGCCGACGTTGAACGGCACGCTGTAGGTGATCCAGCCCGGCGGGTTGCCGGCCTGACCGATCGCGACCTCGGTGGTGCCGAGCGCGTAGCTGCCGAGGAACGTGCGGTTCAGGTAGTCGTTGCGCGCGCCCGCGGCGACGTCGTACTCGAGCACCCAGGGATCGAGCGCCCACACCGATGTGCTGCCCTGCGGTGAGCCCGGCGCGTTGTCCTGACACGGCGGATCGCCGAGGCACGACGGCACGAACACCGGGTGCTCGGCGCCGGCGAAGCGCAGATCGACGGTCGGGTTCGCGACGAGGCCCGTGAGCGAGAAGCGCTCGGGATCCTCGAAGTGGAACTCCAGCTCGTCGTCGTAGCCCGGGCCGATCTCGTCGGCGACGACCGAGATGAAGCCCTTGCCCTGGTCGGCGTCGACGCCGTCGCACGTGCGCAGGTTCGAGTCGGCGACGGCCCGCATGCCGAAGTCGGGCCCGAGCACCTCGCCGTGCGGGATGAAGCTCGGATCGATGATGCCGGGGTGATCGCCGACCGGGCCGTAGCGGTCGGCGAGCGTGGACAGATCGGAGAGCGCATCCTCGAGCGTGATCTGCAGCGACGCGTTGGGGCCGATGTTCGGGTGCGAGCCGACGAAGTTCTCGCGGAACGCGGCGACGAGGCCCGCCGTCGACACCACCGGATCGGTGCGGCCGATGCCGAGCGACTCGGCCAGGATCTGGCCGTAGCCGCCGCCGATGCCGAGCGCGTCGGCGATGCTCTGCAGGCCTTCGCTGGAGGTGCCCGTGACGTCGACGTTGGCCGGCGTCATGGTGAGGATGCGGACGAGCGAGTACTCGGCGCTGGTCTGCCACGTGCCGTCGGGGCCCGCGAAGCTCTGCCCGAGCGGCGTGAGCGAGCAGTCGTGATCGGGATCGGGATCGTCCTCGCGCCAGAACTGTCCGCACGCGTTCTTGATCTGATCGAGCGTGTCGGTGAGCAGCGTCGTCGAGTCGATCTCGAGCAGCAGCACCTCGTCCGCACGGTCGCCGAAGAGCTCGGCGACCTCGGTGCGATCCATCTCGAGCACGAGCGGCGGCGGCACGTCGTCGTTCAGCCGCACCTCGAACATCTGCTCGGGCCCGAAGTCGCTGGGATCCTCGGCGGTGGTGCTCTCCTCGGCGGAGTCGCCCTCGGAGCCCGTCGTCGTGTCGGCGACGGTGCCCGAGCCTTCGGCAGTCGGGCCCGCACAGCCGAGGCCGAGCGCGCAGAACAGTGAAAGGAAGGCCGTACGCCGCATCTGCCGAACCCCCACGCACATCGTCCTACACACTCGGGCCACGGGTCGAGTCTCCCGCCTAGGCCGTTGTTTTCATGGACAGTTCTGCGAGACCACCGGCGTGCCCGTGACCGGTACGCCGGCCTCGACGAATTCGAGCGGGATCGACTGACAGGTCAGCGCGCCGCAGCTCTCCATCCGCATCACGTGCACGTGCGGCCCGGTCGAGTAGCCCGTGGTGCCCGACAGCCCGATCTGTTGCCCGCGCGTCACCACGTCGCCGACGGCGACCTGCACCGCATTCAGGTGCTTGTACATCGAGCTCGTGCCGTCGCCGTGCGAGAGCACGACCTCGTTGCCCGACGGTCCGCACTCGGGGCCGCCACCGTCGTAGCAGGGATCGCCCGGCACCGTCTCCGCGTAGGTGAGCGCGACGACGCCGTCGGCCATCGCGACGAGCGGGGTGTCGAGCGGGACGCCGAAGTCGAACGCGTACGCGTGCGCCCCGTTGTGCGAGGTGGCGCCCATGTTGCCCTGCGTGCAGTTGGCCGCGAAGCCGCACGGCAGCGGCAGGTAGTAGCCGTCGGGGGGCTCGGGCGGCTCCTCGAGCGTGCACTCGGCGAACACGCCCGAGACGTAGCCGCTGCCGTCCTGCCAGGGGATGTGGAACCACGTCGTGTCGCCCTCGACCGCCTCGCCGACGACCTGCTCGACGACGTCGACGATCGTGCCGTTGCCCAGGCTGCCGATCGGGTCACCGGTGGTCGACGGGTCCGGCCGCACGTTGAGCGGCTCGTCGGGCGGCACGACGACGCGGATCCGCGGGCACGGATCGGAGGCGGGCACGTCCGGCAGCGGCGCTCCGCTGCTGCTGCCGTCGTCGTCGGGCTCGGGCGCGCCGGTCGTGTCCTCGGGCGTCGGCGCACCGCTCGTGTCGGTCGTGCCGTCGACGTGGCCGCCCTCGGTGGAGCCGACACCGCCCTCTTCCCACGCACGCGTCGTCTGGGAGTCCGCATCGGCGCACGCGAGCGCGAGCGCGAACAGAGTCGGAGAGAGCCGCCGCACCATCGCGCCATCACAGCCCAGCGCGGCGGCGTCGACCATACGCAATTCGAGCGCTCGCGCGTCCTCGTCGCGCGATCCACGGGCTCACGCCGGTGGCGCAGGCGGTGGTGGCGGAGGCACGCGACCGGGGGGCTCGGGCTCGCTCGTCGCCGGCGGCGTGGGGCTCGTGCTCGGCGCAGGCTCGGAGGTCGTCGGCGCTGCCGGCTGGGAGGTCGTCGGCGCGCTCGTCGGTGGCTCCGACTCCGACTCCGCGTTCGACTCCGCCTTCGCCTTCGCCTTCGCCTGCTTGCGCTTGCCCGGCCCCGCGAAGCGGAACTGCCCGTGCAGCGTCGCCGCGCCGATGAAGAGGTTGTACCTGCCGTTGCCGAGATCGTAGTCGGACCCGGTGACCGTGCGCGGCACGATGAACTGGCCCTCGACATCCGCGAGGATTGCGATGCGCTCGTTGAAGCGGTGCACGAGCCCGGTGCCGAGGATGATGCGATGGCCGTCGGGCGAGACGACATCGATCGTCGACGGCGGCGAGGCCGGCGAGTTGTAGCCCGCGGTCACCGAGATCCGCAGCTTCTCGGTCGCATCGATGCGCGCGTTGACCTCGGTGTTCACGACCCCCTTCCAGTTGCGCACGAGATCCTGGTCGACGGTGGAGCCGACCCCGAGCGCCTCCTGGGCGAGATCGGGCGAGCTGAAGCGGATCTTGATGCGATCGAAGTCCTGGTAGAACACGTAGGCGACGTAGCCGTCGAGCGCGAAGCGCTTCGTGATCTGGTAGCCCGCGCCGAGCGTGATGCGCTTCGGCAGCCGGAACTTGATCCGGGCCTTGCCGTGGACCAGCGGCGGGTACTGCAGGCCCTGCGCGGCGAGGTCCTGCGTGAAGAAGTCGTCGTTCATGTCGAGCTTGAAGCGCCCGTTGAACGTCAGGTTCGCGCCGTGGTGGTACACGAGCCCGAGCGCGAGCTTCTTCGTGGGCTGCAGCGCGATGCCGGCGTTGAACGTCACCCCGTGCGCGAAGGCCTTCTCGATCTTCACCGGTCGCGCGAGCACGTCGAGCTCGCGCACCGTCGAGGGCGCGTTGGGACCGAAGTCGTTCTGCTGACCGATCGGCGGGCGCTCGAGGCTGTCACCGAACGTACCGACCGCGCCGAAGTCCTGGATCTTCGACAGCGACATCGTGCCGAGCACGTACGAAACACCGGCGCCGATCGAGATGACGTCGTGGGCCTTCACCGCCATCGCGAGCGTCGCGTGCGGCGTCGCGAGGAAGATCGACTGCCCGGCGAAGCGCTGCGGTCCGCCCTTCGGGAAGTTCAGCACCGCGACGTACGGGATCGAGACCCCGAGCCCGACGACGAGCCGATCGCGGATCGCCGGGATCGCGAAGAAGGCATCGAGCGCCGGGCCGACCGGAATCGCGCGCACCTTCTTCGCGCTGCCGGCCTTGCGGGGATCGAGATCGGCCGGATCGATCGGCTGCGCGAAGTCGAGGTTGTCGGAGAACTGATAGGGCGCCCGGTAGTTGCGCTGGAAGCTCGCGGCGCCGACGATGAGGCCCGCGCCGACGTGCAGCTCGGTCTTCTTCAGGTAGCCGAGCCGACCGGGGTTCCACCACACGGCCGCGGCGTCGTTGGAGACCGGGCCCGACTGCGCGCTGCCGATGGTCGGCGCATCGAAGCCCGATGCGCGGGCGAGCTGCGGCACGGCGAGCACGGACGTCGCCAAAAGCAGTCTGCCATGCGCCGTTTTCATCCGTCGATGCAGGAATGCCTGCACGTGCGTTAGCAATTGAAGTTTCGGCCGGTCCATGCCATCCACTGGATCGATGTCTCGTTGGCCTTGGTCGCTCGCGTTGGTCGCCGCCTGCTCCGCCGAGCAGCGCGACGATACACCCTCGGCGGTCGAGACATCGAGCACTTCGGACGCATCGCCCGCGGAGAGCTCCTCCTCCGACGACGCGGACGTCCCCGAGGTGCGGCTCGACGTGCCGTCGGCCGAGGAGAGCACGAGCGTCGCCGGCGACCCCAACTGCACCAGCTTCACGGACAGCGGCTCGGTGATGCAGCGCCCGGCCGACATCATCTTCGTGGTCGACAACTCGCCGAGCATGCTCGACGAGACCAACGCCGTGCAGGCCCAGCTCAACGCGTTCTCGCAGCAGATCGTCGACGCCGGCATCGACATCCGCGTGCTCTTGCTGACCTCCTATCCCAATCCCAACGCGGCGCCGGAGATCGACACCGGCGTGTGCATCGAGCCCCCGCTCGGCGGTGGCGGTTGTCCGCTCGAGGACAACAACCAGCCGATCTTCGCGCACGTGCAGTCGATCATCGGCTCCGAGCACGCGCTCGACAAGATCCTCGACACGCACTCGATCTGGGCGCCCATGATGCGACCCGAATCGGTCAAGCACATCATCGTCGTCACCGACGACGACAGCTTCGTGCCCGCCGACGAGTTCGACGCGCAGTTCCTCGCGCTCGATCCGGGCTACGCCGGCTACAAGCTGCACGGCATCGTCGCCACCGAGCCGTGCGGCGAGGGTGCCGTGGGCGATCAGTACATCGCGCTCGCCGAGCTCACCGGCGGTGTGATCGGAGATCTGTGCGAGCAGGAGTTCCAGCCGCTGTTCGACACGCTCTCGACGGCGGTGCTCGCGGGCACCAGCCTCTCGTGCACGTGGCCGATGCCGGAGCCGCCCGAGGGCAAGGTCATCGACCCGAGCTCGGTCGAGATCACGCTGACGCTCGACAACGTCGCGATCACCACGGGCCGCGTCGACGATGCCTCCGCGTGCAACCCCGACCAGCACGGCTGGTACTTCGACGACAACGACGCGCCGACGCAGATCATCAACTGCCAGGCGACCTGTGACGCGCTGGCCGAAGCGATGACCGCCGAGCTCGACATCGAGGTCGGCTGCGCGACGCCGATGGCCGGCTGAGCGCGGCTAGCCGCGGCACTCGCCCGGATAGACCAGCCAGAAGTCCGTGCCGACGTCGGCCGGATCGCAGGCCGAGGTGACGACGAGGTCGAGGATGCCGTCGCCGCCCAGATCGGTGGTGGCGTAGTAGAAGTCCACGTCGTCGTTCGGGCAGAGGTCGCCGCCCGCGAGCTGCGTGAACGGCTCGTACTGCACGCTCGCGGTGGGCTCGGGCAGCGACCACAGCACGGGCTCGGCCGCGAAGCCCTCGCTCGCACCCGGGTAGATCATCCAGAAGTCGGTGCCGACGTCGCCCGCGTCGCAGGCCGAGGTGACGACGAGGTCGA
>CAZFKC010000159.1:2860-9552 GCA_964519175.1 uncultured Nannocystaceae bacterium | reverse complement strand
TCGAGCGTGGAGTAGTAGAAGTCGACGTCGTCGTTCGCACAGAGGTCGCCGCCCGCCGTCTGGGTGAACGGCTCGTACTGCAAGGTGGTGGTCGGCACCGGCAGCGTCCACAGGCGCGGCTCGTCGGCGAAGCCGTCGCTGCCGCCGGGATAGACCAGCCAGAAGTCGGTGCCGACCTCACCGGCATCGCACGCCGAGGTCACGACCAGATCGACGACGCCGTCGCCCGTGAGATCGAGCGTGGAGTAGTAGAAGTCGACGTCGTCGTTGGGGCAGAGGTCGCCGCCCGCGAGCTGCGTGAACGGCTCGTACTGCACGTTCGCGGTCGGCTCGGGCAGCGACCACGTCGATGCGTCGGCGGCGAAGCCCTCGCTGCCGCCGGGGTAGACCAGCCAGAAGTCGGTGCCGACGTCTCCGGCATCGCACGCCGACGTGACGACGAGATCGGGGATGCGGTCGCCCGTGAGATCGAGCGTGGAGTAGTAGAAGTCCACGTCGTCGTTCGGGCAGAGGTCGCCGCCGCCCAGCTGCGTGAACGGCTCGTACTGCACGTTCGCGACCGGCTCGGGCAGGGTCCACAGCAGCGCCTCCGCGGCCGTGTGCGTCGCCTCGCACGTCGGCGTGCCGGTGTCGTCCTCGGTCTCGCCCGAATCCGCGCTGTCGGTCGTGCTCTGCGTCGACGGATCACCGCTCGCGTCGCCCGACGACGCCTCGGCGTCCGGTCCGCTCGGGCCCTGGCTCGACGAAGGCCCCGCGCTCGTGTCACCCGTCGCCGCGTCGTCGGACGACGACGCCGGATCGCCGCACCCGGCGACGAGGAGCAAGGCGAGCCACGGACGAGGAGAACGAGCCGGCACGCCCCAGGGACGATCACGGCGCGCCGCGGTTGCAACGCGCGGCGCGCGGGCCCGTCACCCCTTCTCGGGCACGCAGGTCTGGAGCTTCAGATCGCACAGCTGCCCCTTCGGGCAGTCGTTCGGCGCATCGCAGGGCGTGTGGCCCTCGACGCTCAGCATCGTCTGGTCGTGCGAGCGGACCACGAGCTCGACGCAGCCGGGCTCGATCGTCACCGAGTCCTCGGTCTCCAGGTAGTAGTCCGCGCTGGGGAAGCCGGAGATCCCGGCCTCGAGGAACTGCGTCATGATCTCGGCCGAGATCTCGAGCGAGCCCTGATCGGCCGGCGCCTCGCAGACCAGCCCGACCGGCGTGATCCCGTGTTGGTCGACGCCGAGCACGAGCCGCAGCTTCGTGCGCGCGTCGCTGGGGGTCCACTCGACCGTCACGGGCGTGTTCGTGCTGAGCACGAGCGACTCCGCCGTGGGCACGACCATCTCGACGCCGATGCCGTGCAGCTCGAACGGCGAGTAGTCGCCGCCGGCGACGTCGAGCGCGATCACTGCGCCGGGCTCGAAGCCCGGGTGCGGCAACGACGTGTCGAAGTACGAGAACGTCGGCGGCACCGGGTCGAGCATCACCGGCTGCGCGAGCCCGCTGACCGACACTACGCCGACGTCGTGGTTCGCCGGGTAGGGGATGCAGTTGCCGTCGAAGTCGCAGGTCTGGCCCGGCATGCACAGCGGATCGCAGAACGGGTTGTTGCGCCGCAGCAGGATGCAGTCGCCGTCCTCCCCGACCTGCTCGAGCACCGACACCGGCACGACGCCGTCGGCGACCGAGCCGGAGAACGCGGTGTAGTCGGCCTCCATCCCTACGAGGAAGCTGCCCACGCGATCGGCGAGCTCGCAGTCGCCGTTCAGCTCGACCTCGCCACCGCTGGAGCTGGAGCCTTCGGAGGTCTCGGGCGCGCCGCTCGAGCTGGTGTCCGCCGAGCTCGAGCTCGTACCCGAGCTCGTGGTGGCATCGGTGGTCGTGGTGGCCGCGCCGGACGAGCTCGACGACGAGGGATCGGAATCCGTGGAGCCCGACGGGGATCCGCACGCGGCGGTCGCGAGGAGCAGCGAGAAGGCGGCGAGTGAGCGGGCTGCGAGCGCGATCGAGCGATGCAAGGCGTAAGGCTCCACGCCTCGTGAATGATGCGCGCAAGGGCGATCCTTCACGGGCAATTCCCCTGGGAGACCGTGGCGTTCGGGCGCGCAGCGCCCGTGCGAGGCGCCTAGCGGCCGCGCGCCCGTGGCTCTTCGGGCGGAGGCTCGGGCTTGCTCATGCTGAGGAACGCCTCGGCCATGCGCCCGATCGCGTCGGAGCTCAGCTCCTCTTCCTTCGACAGCTCGTACACGCGCACGCCTTCGCTCGGCAGCTCCTCGAGGAACCGGCTCGGCATGCGCGGGAGCTCGCGGCCGCGATCGAGCCGCGCGGCGCCGCGACTGAGCCACAGCCGCTCCTTCGCGCGCGTGATCCCGACGTAGAACAGGCGGCGCTCCTCTTCGATGTCGCCCGCGATGGCATCGCTGCGTCGCGGCGCCTCGACGCGGCGATGGGGAAGCGTGCCCTCCTCGAGTCCGATGAGGAACACGTGGTCCCACTCGAGGCCCTTCGCGCTGTGCAGCGTCGCCAGCGTGACCTCGCCCTTCACCTCCGCGAGCGCCTGCTGCTCGGCGTCGTCCTTGTTGCCCTCGATCGAGAGCGTGCCGAAGTACTCCGACCAGCGCGGGCGATCGCCCTTGTCGCGGCGACGCTGCTCGTAGCGGTCGACGCTGCCGAGCAGCCAGTCGACGCCGGCCATCCGCGAGTTCGCGCCCTCGTCGGAGCCGATCTCGCGGCGCACGTGATCGCGGAAGCCGATCTGCTCGAGCACGCCCTTCAGCGCGGCCGAGCTGCCTTCGGTGCGCGCGCGTTGCTGCGCCGCGCGCATCATGGCGGAGAACTCGCCGAGCACGCCCGCCGCACGGGGCGGCAACCCCTGGACCTCGCGGGCCGCATGCACGGCGTCGATCATCGGCACGCCCTTCGCCGTCGCGTGGCGCTTCAGCGCCTCGATCGTCTGCCGGCCGATGCCGCGCGGAGGGGTCTCGAGCGCACGACGCAGCGCGAGCTCGTCCTTCGGCGTGACGATTGCCTTGAGATAGGCGAGCGCGTCCTTGATCTCCTTCTTGTCGTAGACCGACTGCCCGCCGAGCACGCGGTAGCGGATGCCGTGCGCCTGCAGCTGCTCTTCGATCGACTTCGCCTGCAGCGCGGATCGGTAGAGCACCGCGATCTCGTCGGCGCTGCCGCGCTCTTCGACCACGAGCTTGCGGATCTGTCGGCCGACCCACTGCGCCTCGGCGGCGCCGTCGCTCGCCGTGACCACGTGGACGGGCTCGCCGCCCCAGCGGATCGGCACGAGCTGCTTGTCGTTGCGCAGCTTGTTGTTGCGCACCACCGCGTTGGCGCAGCCGATGATCGGTGCGCGCGAGCGGTAGTTCTCCTCGAGCTTGATCGTGGTCGCGCCGGGGAACTGCTCGGCGAAGCGCAGGATGTTCTCGATCTTCGCGCCGCGCCACCCGTAGATCGCCTGGTCGTCGTCGCCGACGACGCAGAGGTTGTGCGGCGGACCGCACAGCCGCCGCAGCATCTCGAGCTGCGCGGTGTTGGTATCCTGGTACTCGTCGACGAGGAAGTAGTCGAAGCGCGCGGCCGTGCGCACGCGCGCGGCCTCGTTGGCCCCGAGGCACGCGCCCGGCAGGCACACGAGATCGTCGAAGTCGACCGCGCCGAGGCTGCGCAGGCGGTCCTCATAGGGCTCGTAGATCGACGCGGCGACGACGTCGTACTCGTCGACGACCTCGCGCTCGAGCGCCTCGCCGCGCAGGAACGCGTTCTTCCACAGGCTGATGCGTTGCGTGACGCCGGCGATGTCGAAGCGACGGTCGTCGCCGCCGTGGTGGCCGTGCTCGCGCAACAGGCCGCGCACCATGCCGATGACGTCGCCCTGATCGAGGATCGAGAAGCGCGCGCCGTCGAGCCCATAGGTCTCGGGATCCTCGCGGATGAGCCGGGCCCCGATGCTGTGGAACGTGCCGAGCACGAGCTCGCCGGCGACCTTGCGCCCGACCATGCGCGCGAGTCGTTCGCGCATCTCGCCGGCGGCCTTGTTCGTGAACGTCACCGCGACGATGCGATCGGGCGGCACGCCGAGCTCGAGCAAGTACGCGATGCGATGGGTGATGACGCGGGTCTTGCCCGAGCCCGCGCCGGCGAGCACGACGAGCGGTCCCTCCGTACAGAGGACCGCGGCGCGCTGGCTCGGGTTGAGGCCGGAGAGCTCCACGATGGGGGCACGCTCCATACCGCCTTTGCCCCGCCGCGATCAATCGCGGTCTCGACGCGCTCGGACACGCGTTCACGCGCGCTCGCGTGGGCAGAGATCTCCAACGCTGGGGCGCTCGCCGGCGTTGCACGAAATCTGCACGAGCTCTGCGACGGCTCGCCTCATCTCGAGGGTGGGCTCGCGCGTCGGTGCGGGCGGAGGATCCCATGCACATCCCCGAGGTCACGATCATGCCGGCCGCCCCACCACGCCCCGAGCGCGGGTGGACGCTCGCTCCACCGACCGTCGCGGCGATCGACGATGCTGGCCCACCCGTCGCGCACGTGCTCGGTGCCGTCGCGGCGATGGCTGCAGTCGCTGCTGCCGCTGCGCTCGGTGCGGCCGACGTCGGCACGCTCGTGCGCGCGATTCCGGCGCTCGTCGCTCCCGCGCTGGGGGCCGCGGTGCTCACCGCACCCGCGTTGCTCGCGGTCCACCAGTTCCTCGGGCTCGACGCGCCCCCCGAGCGGCTCGTCGCTGCGATCGCGCGCGCGCTCGTGGCCGGTGGTCGCGTCGCGCTCGGGCTCGTGCCCATCGCGCTCCTGTTCGCGGTCACCTCCGGCCTGTGGCCGCTGGTGCTCGTGCTCGCGGTGCTCGTGCCGGGCGTGACGATGACCGCGGTCGCGCTCGTCGGCCTCCGCAGCGCCGAGACCACCGCCCCGGTGATGCCGCCACGCTTCGCGCTCTTGCTCGTGGGCTGGGCCGGGCTCTGGCTCGCGATCGCCCTGCGCATCGCGGTGTCGATGGCCCAGCTCGTCGTCGGAGGTGTGGCATGAGCGCGTCCCCACGTCGTGGATCGCTGTTGCGCCTGTGTGCGCAGGTGCTGCGCTCGCCCGGCGAGCTCGTCGACGGCAGCGGCCGCGTCGCGCTCGCCGAGCTCTTGCCCGCGCTGCTCGTCCTCGTCGCGATCGGCGGCGGGCTGTTCGGGCTCGTCATCGGCTCGTATCGCGGGGGCGTCCAGCACCTGTTCGCGGCGGTGAAGCTGCCGCTCGTGTTGCTGCTGCCGCTCGTGGTGTGCCTGCCGGCCTGTCGTGCGCTCTACCTCGCGGCCGGCGTGGCGCTCTCGTACGAGCGCCTCGTGTTCGCGTCGCTGGTCGGTATGGCGCGCGCGGCCCTGCTCGCCGCCGCGGCCGGGCCCGCGCTGTGGCTGGTCTACTCCGTGTCGCTCGACTACCACACGGCAGTGTTGCTGCTCTGCGGTGCGCTCGCGCTCGCCGGTGTGGTCGGCATGGTCACGACGGCGCGCCTGCTACCCGAGGGCGGCCAGCTGCGCTGGTGCGCGCACGTCGGCTCGCTCGCGATCGCGGCGGTCGTGCTCGCGCAGGGCGGGTGGCTGCTGCGGCCGTTCCTCGTGCGACCGCGTGCCGACATCGCGTTCGTGCGTCCGCTCGAGGCCGACGTGTTCTCGAGCATGAACGCCGCGTTCGACTCCAGTCGCGGCGATTACCGCGGCTGGACCGCACGCGAGGTCCCGTTGTTCGAGCGCGATGAAGCGGAGGTGGCGAAGTGATCGCGAGCGCGTCGCTCGAGCCGATGGCGCTCGCGATCGCCGGGCTCTACGTGGCCGCGGGCGCTGCGGCGGCGCTGTTGCTGGCGAGGAAGGGCTACGCGCCGGCCGTCGCGCTGGGGGCCATCGTGTGCTGGCCGCTGTTCGTGCCGCTCCTGCGTCGTGCACCCGAGCAGCGCGTGGCGGGTCCGCTCTGCGATCGCATCCTCGCGACGATGCGGGCCCTGCGCGAGGCGATGCACGATCCGGCGGCCGCGGGCTTGCACCTGCCCGAGGACGTCGACCTGCTCGGTGATCAGCTGCATCGCGCCGACGAGCGGCTCGCAATGGTCGATCGTCTGCTCGCGTCGACGGCGGATGAGGCCGCCCAGCGCGCTCCCGGTGTCGCACAGGGGCTCGCACAGCTGCAGCGGGCTCGCGCCGCGACCGCGCTCGAGATCGAGGCGGTGCTCGACGGGGTGGTGCAGCTCCGTCTCCAGATCGGGCTGCGCTCGCTGGCCGGGAACAGTTTCCCGGTGCAGGAACGTCTGCGAGACTTGCGGAGCCGGCTGGCGGCGATCGACGAGCTCGCAGCGATGGATCTGCACGCATGAGCCAAGCCCCTCGCATCCTGGTCGTGGACGACGACGATCACCTGCGCGAGGTGGTGCGCTACGCGCTCGCGCGCGAAGGCTTCACGATCGTCGAGGCCCGCGACGGCGAGGCGGCGCGCAAGCTGTTCGAGGAGGTCGAGCCGCAGCTGCTCGTGCTCGACGTCGCGATGCCGCGGCTCGACGGTTTCTCGCTGTGTCGCGAGCTGCGGGCCAAGAGCGACGTGCCGGTCCTGTTCCTCTCGGCGCGCAACGACGAGCTCGATCGCGTGCTCGGGCTCGATCTCGGCGGTGACGACTACCTGGGCAAGCCGTTCAGCACGCGCGAGCTCGTCTCGCGCGTGAA
>CAZFKC010000159.1:0-2760 GCA_964519175.1 uncultured Nannocystaceae bacterium | reverse complement strand
ATCGACTCGCACGTGCGGCGCGTCCGCGCGAAGCTGCGTCCGTTCGGGCTCGATCCGTTCGAGACCGTGCACGGTGTGGGCTTCCGCCTGGGGACCGCGCCGTGAAGCTGCGGCTGTCGCTGCGCGCCTGGCTGCTCCTGTCGTACCTCGTGGTGTTCTGCCTGCCGTGGCTCGCGATCGTCGGCAGCGGTGCGCTCGATCGCGATCTGCGGGCCCAGACGCGCGAGCAGCTCACCGCGCAGGGGCAGCTGTGGGCGCTGCGGATCGAGCGCGCGATGACGGATCGCGGGCTCGGCCTGGCCGCGGCCGTCGACGAGCTGGCCGAGGATCTCGCGCTCGCCCGCGATCGCACGCTGTGTGCGACGCAGATCGTGGATGCCGACGCGGTCGTGCTCGCGAGCAGCGGCGCGACGCTCGGGCACAGTCTCGCGCACGATCCGGAGGTCGAGCGGGCGCTGGCCGGCGAGGTCGGCGAGTGGGCGCGTGCGCGGCCCCGGGTGTCGCGCAGCGGCGAGACGGAGCTCGACGGACCGAGCCGCTTCGCGTCGGTGCGCTTGTTCGTCGCGGTGCCGATCGTCCGCGGAGGCGAGGTCGTGGGCGCGGTGGTGTCGAGCCGCACGCCGCGCGAGGAGCTGCAGACGTTCGTGCAGATGGGACCGCGGCTCGGCTTCGCGCTCGCGGTGGTGATTGCCGTGACGCTCGCGCTGGCGCTGCTGGCCGGCTACTTCGGCAGTCGCTCGCTCGCGGCGCTGGCGGGCGTGGCCCGGCGGGTCGCGAGCGGCGAGCGCGACAGCTCGGCGCTGACGCAGCTCGAGCACTCGCACGTGCGCGAGGTCGCCGGGCTCGCGGACGCGGTCGCGGCGATGCATCGCCAGCTGCAGGCCCGGCTCGACTACATCGACGAGTTCGCGGGCAACGTCGCGCACGAGTTCCGCACGCCGATCGCGACGCTGCGCGGGACGTTCGAGCTGATCCACGACGATCCGGAGATGGAGCCCGAGCAGCGCGATCGCTTCGTCGCGAATGCGCAGGCCGAGCTCGCGCGGCTCGAGGCGCTGGTGAACGGGTTGCTCGCGCTCGCGCGGGCGGAGCGAACGGTGCCACTGCAGCCGCTCGAGCTCGGCGCGCTGGTGCGACGGGTCGCCGAGCGCCGCGGTGTGCCCGTGGTCGGCGACGTGCCGCGCGTGCGCGGGGCCGAGGGCCAGCTCGAGAGCGTGATCGAGAACCTGCTCGAGAACGCAGAGCGTCACGCCGGGCCGGGCGCGGCGGTGAAGGTCGAGCTGCGCAGCGAGGGCGACACGGCGATCCTCGCGGTGATCGACGACGGCGTGGGCATCCCGGCTGCGGACCTCGACAAGGTCTTCGATCGCTTCTTCAGCGGCGATCGCCGGCGCGGCACCGGGCTCGGCCTCGCGCTGGTGCGGCTGATCGTGCAGGCGCACGGCGGTGAGATCGGCGTGCAGAGCCGACCGGGGCACACGGAGTTCACCGTGCGACTGCCGCGGTGATCACGAGGCGAGCGCGTCGTCGATCGCCTTGCGCAGCACGGGCTCGGGCTGTGCGCCGGGGAGCGCAACACCGCCGATGACGAAGAGCGGCACGCTGCGGATGCCGGCGGCGGAGGCCTCCTCGGTCTCGCTGCGCGTGACGATCTGCTCGGAGGGCGAGGCGACGAGCGCGAGCACCTCGGCCTTCGTGAAGCCGTGGGCGGCGGCGAGCTCGGCGAGCGTGTCGGGATCGGAGACGTTCTTCGCGTCCACGAAGTGCGCGTGGAAGAGCGCGAGGGCGAGCGCGCGCTGGGTGCCGCGCGGCAGTGCGTGGCGGAGCAGCGTGTGTGCGGGCAGGGTGGGGAACGCGAACGGCTGGCGTTTGGGATCGAGCGCGAGGCCGCTCTTCTGCGCCTCGGCGACGAGGCGGGCGAACACGGGCTCGAGATCGCCACCGAAGCGCTTGCGCAGCTCGGCGTGGATGTCGAGGCCGTCCTTCGGCGTGGCGGGGCGCAGCAGGAACGGCCGGTGCACGATGGCGACGCGCTCGGGCTCGGGCAGGGAGGCGACGACGCGCTCGAGCCGATGCGTGCCGACGTAGCACCAGGGACAGACGATGTCGCCGAAGAGATCGATCTCGAGGGGCTGCATGGTGGGCTCCGGTTCAGCTGCGTGCGGCGATCGGGGCCTTGCGCACGCGTCCCCACGCGACGAATGCCGCGAATGCACCGAGCACGACGTTGGGGACGATGGCACCCAGCTCGCCGCGCGTGACGTGGAAGATCGCGGCGAGCGTCATGACGAGCACGAGCCCGGCGGCGGCGAGCGGCGTGAGGCGAGGGCGGATGCGCGTGGCCGCGGGCAGCACGAGCCCGAGCGCAGCGGCGAATTCGGTGACGCCGATGAACCGCACGAGCGCGGCGGGCACGTCGGGCACCCAGGGGATCTGCGCCGCGAGGGCGGCGAGGGGCTGCGTGGCCTTCATGAACCCGGCCATCCCGAACAGAACCGCGAGCACGACCTGCACGACCCAGAGCGCGATGTGCAGCCCCCGCGACGGCGCGGCGGATCGACTTGCGAGCGCAGCAGAGCTCATGGGAAACGGCCTCCGAGTACCCGCAACGCCACGGAACGGGCGGGGGTTACCGCGCTGAGGACGGCGCGCTCGGGCGTGGGCTGCCGCTCGACGCGGGCCGAGCTCGAGCGGGTGACGCTTCACTCGACCCGAGCTTGCGCGGGGGCCGTTTCACTCGACCCGAGCTTGCGCGGGGAC
>CAZFKC010000158.1:0-17671 GCA_964519175.1 uncultured Nannocystaceae bacterium | reverse complement strand
GGCAACCCGAGCCGCGAGTCGGCCTCGACCGTGACGAGCGAGCCATCGACCCCGGAGATCGTCGCAGTGAGCGTGCGCGCGAGCATCGAGCGCGCCGCAGTGCAACCGGTGTGCCCGCGCGCAACGCCGCGATCGTGCTCGCACCGTCTCGCCGCGGGTGGCCCAGGTGGCCCGCCCACGGGCCACCCGGCCGGGCCACCTGGCCACGCTGGCCGGACGACCTGGCCACGCGCAGCGGTCGCGGCCGAGTCGCACGCGACCGCCGTCGCTCGCGGCCGAGTCGCGCGCGACCGCCGTCGCTCGGTCCGACGTGCGCGCCACGTCCGTCACTCGCCTCGAACTTGCGCGCCGCCTCCTTCACGCGTCCCCAACTTGCGCTCGCCGACTTCATTCATCTCCAGCTTGCGCTCGACCGACTTCATTCATCTCCAACTTGCGCTCGACCGACTTCACTCGACTCCAACTTGCGCTCGACCGACTTCGCTCGACTCCAAATTGCGCGCCACCTCGTTCACTCGCCTCGAAGCTGCGCCGCGGCGGCTTCACTCGCGACGGATGCTCGGAAATCGCACGATCGGAGCGAGTGAGCGACTCACTGGCTCCGAGCTTGCGAATTCGGTCGAGTCGTCGCGAGACGTCCCATGGGACCGCGGTCGCGCGGTGCAACAGGCCTCCGCGTCCCCGCGTCGCAACGCGCGGCGGCGCCCCGAACCACGCGGTGGCATCGTGCTTGCTCGGACGCGTCGGCGTGATCCTGCATCGCTGCAACCTCCTGCTCTCGGTCGCCCTCCTCGCGTGCGAGCCCGGTGGCCATGCCTCGTCATCCGCTTCCGCTTCCGCTTCCGCTTCCGCATCCGCTTCCGCTTCCGCTTCCGCTTCCGCTTCCGCGTCCGACTCCGACGCCGACTCCGACTCCGACGCCGACGCCGACGCCGACTCCGAGACGACCGGCGAGCCCGCCGCGGACGTCATCGTCGCGGCGCACGTGCTCCCCACCCAGATCCGCGACAACGGCCAAGCCCTCGCCCAGCTCACCGCCGACGCCGTCTACACCGCGTCGCTCGCCAACGGCGGCACGCTCGTCACCACCGGCACGCTCCGCGAGCAAGCGGGCACGTGGAGCTACACCGCCACGCCCACCGACCGCCTCGTGCTCGATCGCGCCGCCGCCCCCGACGTCGCGCTGCAGATCCACGCGATCCAGGGCAACCCCGCCAACCCCGATGCGTTCTTCGCGAACGATCACGAGCTCGACTTCACCGTCGTCATCGACGACGTCGTCGACGCGCGCCTGCGCTCGCACCAGGCCGGCGATGCGATCACGGCCAGCGCGGTCGGCAGCTTCGTCCACGAAGGCACGCGCTACGAGCTCGACGTCACCGCGATTGGTACCCATTCGTTCGAGAACGACAGCACCGGCATCGAGACCAGGAGCGACACGCGCACCACCGGCACGATCACCGCGCCCGACTTCTCGCTCGTGCTCGACGAGCGCTGGACGTTCGAGCTCGTCGGCACCGACGGCGAGACCGTGCAGACCGGCGTGCGCACGATCGACAGCACGCTCGAGGATCACGGCGCGCGCTACGACTGGATCGGCGTCGTGACGCAGTCGGTGTTCCGGCAGGGCAAGCCCACCGATCTCGACGGCTTCTGGCGCGCCGACGGCGAGCTGCACAGCGACGGCGCGCCGTGGGGTCGCTATCGCCTCGACGCGACCGCCGTCGGCACCTCCGGCGGCTTCGTCGCCTTCGCGCTCGACACGCCCGAAGGGACGATCGAGCTGCAACGCTTCATCGCATATTGAGCCGTCGTGCGGTTCCGCTACGCTCGCGTCGCCATGCCCGTGCAGCTCGATCACACGATCGTGAACGCGCTCGATCCCGAGGCCTCCGCGCGCTGGCTCGCCGAGCTGCTCGGCCTGCCGGCCCCGGCGCGCTTCGGTCCGTTCTTCGTCGTCGAGCTCGCCAACGGCGTCTCGCTCGACTTCATCGCCGCGACGAAGGACGAGCTCGTCGTCCAGCACTACGCGTTCCTCGTCTCCGAGCCGGAGTTCGACGCGATCTTCGCGCGCATCCGCGAGCGCGGCCTGCCCTACTTCGCGGACCCGGCCAACCGCCAGCCGAACGCGATCAACCACCACGACGGCGGCCGCGGGGTCTACTGGCGCGACCCGAACCAGCACATGCTCGAGATCATCACGCGTCGCTACGGCTCCGGCGGCTGATCCGCGCCGCATTTCCGCGCCCTCCTCGGCCGTCCGCACGATCGCCCGTCATCTCCGGGCCCTTCGTCGACAATGGGTCGAACGCGCGGCCCGGTCGGCCGGCGGGGATTGGATTGACATGACGACGTGGAATCGAAGCCGAGCGGCGGTGCTCGGCGACTTGGCCATCGTGTGGCTGGTGGCGTGCGGCGGCGACGTCGTCGCGATGCCGATGGAGGGCAGCAGCAGCTCGGAGGCCGGCGACGCGACGGCCGAGAGCACCGGCGAGGATCCCTACGGCGAGTCGGGCAGCACGACCGTCGACGAGCCGCTGCCCGTCTGCGGCGACGGCCTCGTGCAGGGCACCGAGGAGTGCGACGGTGCCCATCTCGGCGGACAGAGCTGCGGCGCGATGGGTGCCACCGGCACGCTGCGCTGCACCGCGGCCTGCACCTTCGACACCTGCGACTGCACGTGGGAGGACTTCGAGCAACCCGGCTGCGGGCCCGCAGTGTGCGGCGACGGCATCCTCGGCGGCACCGAGGAGTGCGACGGCACCGAGTTCGGCGGCGACGAAGGCTGGGTGCCGTCGTGCGAAGAGGCCGTCGGTCCCGGCTACCAGGGCGCGGTGTTCTGCACGGCCGACTGCCGGCTCGGCACGTCGTCGTGCTTCCTGTGCGGCGACGGCATCGTGCAGGGCGAAGAGGAGTGCGACGGCACGCCCGTCGACGAGCAGGGTACGCCGCTCGTCTGCGCAGCGCCGGGCGAGGCGGTCGCGCTCGCGTGCTCGGCCGAGTGCACGATCGACGACTCGGCCTGTCCCGACTGCGGCAACGACGTCGTCGAGCCCGGCGAGGAGTGCGACGGCGACATCGCGGGCACGAGCTGCGCGGACCTCGGCTGGTTCGCGGGCGAGCTCTCGTGCAGCCCCGCGTGCGCCATCGACGAGACCGCGTGCACCTCGTGCGGCAACGGCGTCATCGATCCCGGCGAAGACTGCGATGGCGAGGCCGTCCCGACCTGCGAGGACAACGGGTTGTTCGGCGGCGCGACCACGTGCTCGCCGTCGTGCGAGCTCGACCTCTCGCAGTGCGGCGGCTGTGGCGACGGCTTCGTCAACGCGAACGAGGAGTGCGAGCCCGGCAAGACGGTCGGCCTGTGCAGCTGCACCGACGCGTGCACCATCGACGACGCGACCTGCGTGCAGATCGTGATCTCCGAGATCCTCTACGCACCGCTCGCCGATCCCGACGCCAAGGAGGGCCAGTGGATCGAGCTGCACAATCCCACCGCGTTCGACTGGGACCTGCAGGGCTGCGAGGTGGTCGGCGACCTCGCGATCGATCAGTTCGACATCGACCTGCCGCTCGTCGTCCCCGCGGGCGGCTACGCCACGCTCGGTGCCGGCACGGTGGAGGAGCTCGGCTTCGAGCCCAGCTTCCCGATGCCGATCTCGGTCTCACTGTGGAACGACGGCGACATCGTCACGCTGCGCTGCGACGGCAGCGACATCGACAGCGTCACGTATGCGACCGGCGGCGAGTGGCCGGCGCCGCCGGCGGGCACGAGCATCGCGCTCGCGACGCTCGACGCCGAGGCGAACGATCTCGGCACGTCGTGGTGCACCGCGACGAACGTCTACGGCATCTCGCAGCAGGGCACCCCGGGCGCGCCGAACGACTGCCCCTGACGCGTAGCCGCGTGAGCGTCGTTGGTCACAATCCTGCGGCGGCTCGACTCGGTCGTGGTGCCGGCGGTCCAGCACCGCGTGGCAGGACCGACATGCGCCGCACCTTCTGCTTCGCCTCGCTCGTGCTCTCGCTGCCCGGCTGTCCCGACGACGGCGAGGGCACGACCGCAGCCGATCCGACCAGCTCGGCGAGCACGGCCGCGTCGACGTCCGGCGACCCGCCCTCGACCGGCACCGACACGAGCAGCAGCAGCGACGCGAGCAGCAGCGATACCTCGACCGACGTCGACGCGAGCAGCAGCAGCAGCAGCAGCAGCAGCAGCGACGCGAGCAGCAGCAACACCTCGACCGGCCTCGCCCCGTGCGACGGTGCCGACGAAGCCCTCATCCTCTCTGCGTTCGCGACGTGCGAGCAGCTGCCGGGCTACCTAGGGCAGACGGTCGAAGCTGCCGGCGTCACGTGTGCGGAGGTCTGCTGCGTCTTCGAGTTCTCGGGGTGCTCGCACCGTGCCGCGCAGTCCGGCCTCGAGGGATGCCCCGACGAGCCACCGGCGCCGACCGGTGACTGCGAGGACGTCTTCGAGCAGACCTGGTCGAACCACTGCGTCTGCACGACCTGACGAGCGCGCCGTCACCGTCGCAGTCGCCCGGTGATCCGCCCGAGCTTGCCGCGTACGCGCATGGCGAGCGACGGCGGTGGCGCGGGCTCGCAGTCGATCGCCGCGAACGTGTCGCGCAGCCGCGCACGCTCGGCGATCGACAGCTCGATGCCCAGCGCACCGATGCTGCCTTCGAGCTGACGCTCGGTGCTCGCACCGACCACCACCGCACCGGCACCGGGCTGCGCCAGCACCCACGCGAGGGCCACCTGCGCGACCGTGGCGTCGTGGCGGGCCGCGATCGGCACCATCACGAGCCGCACCGCGGCACCGATCGCGGCGAGGCTGGCCGGCGAGAACTCGGCCGACCACTTGCGATCGTCGTCGGCGGCGAGGGGCGCCGCGAGGCCGCGCCCGGCGAGCACGCCGTGGGCGAGCGGCGAGTAGCACAGCGCGGCATGACCGAGCGCACGCGCCTGCGCGAGCAGCTCGCCGCTCGCACGCTGCTGCAGGAGCGACAGCGGCAGCTGATGGCTCGCGATCCCCACGGTGCCCGCGGCGACGTGCGCGACGAGCAGCTGCGCGACGTCGAAGTTCGACACGCCGATCGCCGCGATCTTCCCTTCACCGTGCAGCTCGACCAAGGTGCCGATCGCGTCGACGATCGGGACGTGCGGATCGGGATGGTGGATCTGACAGACGTCGATGCGCTCGACGCCGAGGCGTCGCAGCGTCTCGTCGACGTCCTTGCGCAGCGACTTCGGCCGCGAGTCCTTGCGCACGATGCGACGCGTGCCGTCGATGACCGCATCGAGCAGCACGTCGCCGTGGTCGTCGTCCCAGCGCAGCCCGACCTTCGACAGCACCTGCACCTGCTCGCGGCAGCCCGCGATCGCGCGCCCGAGCAGCGTCTCCGAGCGGCCCAGCTCGTAGAGCGGCGCGGTGTCGAAGGCCGTGAGCCCCTGCGCGATCGCGGCGTGGATCGTGCGGATCCTGGCGGCCTCGTCGGCCCGCGCGGCCCCGTAGGCCATGGTGCCGAGCACGACGCGCGGCACGGCGATGCCGCTCGTACCGAGCTCGACCTGCGGAACGCTCACGCGCGGGGATGCTCGCCCGTGCGCAGGGCCGGCAGCAACCGTCGCCGTACCCTGGACGCGCGCGTCGCCACGGCCCGGTCCCTCGTTACGCCGGCCTCCACCCGGTTCGCTGCGACGCGCGTCACCGGGCCGTGACGGCGCTCACGGTCGGAATTCCGACGTCGATCGTCGGCTTATCGCCACAGTCCACGATCGTTTCGTCGCGTTCGGCAACAACCACCCGCGAGATCCGTCGTCAACGGGGTGCGAACCACGGGGTCACGGATCCTGGCACGCGGGTTGTACGTACCCGCCCTCGGGTAGCCGTCATGTCGACTCTGATGCTCGCAGTCCTGCTCGCCGGCGCCACCACCGGACCCGTCGCCAACCGCCTGCCCCTGGCGGAGACCGCGGCGCACGATCTCGCCCCCGCGGGCCTGGTGCACCAGGAGGCGCTGCGGATCGACCGCGACTTCGGCAAGCCGGAGTTCGATCTCGTCATCGACACCTGGACCGACGAGAGCGAGTCCGCCGTGCTCGCGGACGTGCGCCTGTGGTGGGTGAAGACGACCGCCCAGGATCGCCGCAGCCCGCTGTCCGAGCGCGCGCAGAAGTACGTCGACATCGACGCGACCCCGACCGCCCCCGATGCGTGGCGCCTGAAGCTGCGCGGCGACAAGAAGCTGTTCGCGTTCGACGTCGAGGTCGACGAGCGCGGCCGCGCGCAGGTCTTCACCGACGTGCTCGCGAAGGACGGCCGTCGCGTCGCGCACTGCCGCACGACCGGTGGTCGCCTGCTCGCGCGGCGCCTGCTCGGCATCCCGATCGGCATCGAGAAGCTCGAGGTCCGCTGTGTCGACAGCCGCGGCGAGCTCGTCGAGGGCCGCGCGGTCATGCGCCGCGTTCGCGGTTAGCTCCCGGACTCGGGAGTGACCCGCCCGCCGCGCCGAAGCGCGCGCGCGGGTGCAAAGCGACGTTCCGAGGGGCTTGCGGTGCCGCTCGCGACACGGGCGTCCTCCCTGCGCAGCAGCGCTGCTACAGTCCGCTCCCGGCCGGTCCGGCTTTCCCCAATGACGGGGGCCCGGGCCCGAGGAGACGTGGAAGCGATGTCCGACAAGCGCACTGTGATGCAGGTGATGGAAGCGACCGCCCAGAAGCACGGGGACAAGCCGGCGCTGCGGCACAAGCAAGGCGACAGCTGGCGCACCACGACCTGGGCGGAGTACCGCGACAACGTGCGCGCGGCGGCGAAGAGCATGATCCAGCTCGGGCTCGAGCCGGGCCACGGCGTCGCGATCATCGGCTTCAACTGTCCGCAGTGGGCGGTCGCCGACGTCGCGGCGATCTACGCGGGTGGCTGTCCGGCCGGCATCTACACCACGAACTCCGCCGAGCAGTGCAAGTACATCGCCGAGCACGCCGACGCGCAGATCGCCGTCGTCGAGAACAAGGAGCACCTCGACAAGTTCAAGGCGATCCGCGCCCAGCTCCCGAAGCTGAAGGCCATCGTCATGATGCGCGGCGACGACTCCGATCCGATGGTGCACGGCTGGCCCGAGTTCCTGAAGCTCGGGGAGTCGGTGAGCGACGCGGAGCTCCAGAAGCGCATCGACGCCCAGAAGCCCGACGACACCTGCACGTACATCTACACCTCGGGCACCACGGGCGATCCGAAGGCGGTGATGATCACCCACGACAACCTCACGTGGACCTCGAAGGCCGCGCTCGAGCTGCTCGGCACGCAGGAAGGCGACCGCGTGATCAGCTACCTGCCCTTCTCGCACATCGCCGAGCAGGTGGTGTCGCTGCACGGGCCGATGTCCGCGGGCCTGTGCACCGCGTTCGCCGAGAGCATGGAGAAGCTCGGCGACAACCTCAAAGAGATCCGCCCCACGATGTTCCTCGGCGTGCCGCGCGTCTGGGAGAAGATCCAGGCGAAGATGCAGGCGATCGGTGCGAAGAACACCGGGCTCAAGAAGAAAATCGGCGCATGGGCGCGCACGCAGGGGCTCGCGGGCGGCTACGCCGAGCAGAAGGGCGAGAGCAAGCCGCTGCTCTACGGGCTCGCCGACAAGCTCGTGTTCAGCAAGGTCCGCGAGGCGCTCGGGCTCGACCAGTGCCGCATCTGCGTGACCTCGGCCGCGCCGATCTCGAAGTCGACGCTGGAGTTCTTCCTCAGCCTCGGCATCCCGATCATGGAGGTCTACGGCATGTCGGAGTGCACCGGCCCGGCCACGATCTCGCTGCCCGGCAAGTACAAGACCGGCTCCGTCGGTCGCATCATGGACGGCACGGAGCTCAAGATCGCCCCCGACGGCGAGATCTGCATGCGCGGCCGCCACGTGTTCAAGGGCTACTTCAAGAACGACGCCGCCACGGCCGAGACGGTCGACGACGAGGGCTGGCTGCACTCGGGCGACATCGGCGAGTTCGATGCCGACGGCTTCCTCAAGATCACCGATCGCAAGAAGGACCTGCTCATCACCGCGGGCGGCGAGAACATCGCGCCGCAGGTGCTCGAGGGCCGGCTCAAGGCCATCAGCGCGCTGTCGCAGGCGGTGGTCATCGGCGACCGCCAGAAGTTCCTCGCCGCCCTCATCACGCTCGACGAGACCAAGCTCGAGGACACGCTGCGCGAGGCCGGCAGCTCGGCCAGGACCATGAGCGAGGCCGCGGCCGACGCGAAGGTGCACCAGTGGCTCATGAGCCAGGTGGACGAGATCAACAAGACGCTCGCGCGCGTGCAGACGATCAAGAAGATCAAGGTGCTGCCCGCCGAGCTCAGCATCGAGGGCGGCGAGCTCACCCCGACGATGAAGATCAAGCGCAAGGTCGTGAACACGAAGTACGCGGCGGACATCGCCGCGTTCTACGAAGGCGCCGCGGACTGACGCCGGCGCCGCGTCGCGACGAGGAGCGCGAGGGCGACGAGCGGCAGGCCACCACGATTGTCGGTGCTACAGCCGCAGCCCGGCTCGGGGAAGCCGGGACCTTCGCAGGTCTCGGCAGCGTCCCAGTCCTCGCCCTTGAACCACTCGGCGACCATCTCGAGGAAGCCCTCGTCCACCTTCTCCTCGGTCCACTCGAGCTCCGCGCTGGCCTCGAGTGTCCGCCAGGTCGCGACGACCTCGGCCTCGTAGATCGTGCGCTCCTCCGGCGGCTCGTGGCAGCCCCGGCCGTCGCGGTCCTCGAGCGCGGTGAAGTCGGGATCCCACTGCAGCTCGTCGTCGCGCCACAGCGGCAGCGCGCCCTCGGTCACGCTCCACTCGACCGGTAGGCCGTAGACGACCCGGTCGTCCGCGGTGCGAGCGATCGCGCGTGCGCCGATCGGCATGCGATGTCCGTCGGGCGCCTCGTCGTCCGGCAGGAAGCCCGCGACGACCTCGAGCGACGCGATGTCGTCCGCGTCGACCGCCTCGACCCGACCGATCGGCAGCTCCACCGCATCGCGGTGCAGCGTGAGCTCGACGGCGGTGCCGGCCGGCAACGCGAGCGCGACCACGCCCCACGCATCGAACGCGACCGGCACGTCGCCGCCGTCGTCGTCGACGCCCGACACGCTCCACGCCGGAGGGTTCCACGCGACCGGCTGGTCGGACATCGGATGCGCGAGCACGACCGAGAAGTGCACCGTCGCGTCCGCGAGCACGTACGCGGTCTCGCCCGCGACGAGCTGGGGCTCGATCGGGAGCTCGCCGCCGTCCTTCGCGACCAGCTCGCGCACCGCGAAGCCGTCGCCGGTCGACTGCAGCCACGGCTGCAGCGCGGCCGCGTCGACGATCGGCAGCCGCAGGCGCTCGGGCGCAGGCTCGTAGCCGCGCGCACGCGCGTCGCAGTCGCGCAGGGCCAGCGTCCAGTCCAGCTCTCCGGGTGCATCGGCGACGACGCAGCTGCCCTCCTGCGTCACCGGCCCCGCGATCGTGGACTCGTAGCACGCACGTACGTCCTGCTCGGACAGTCGCGTGCCGTCGTCGTCGATCGTGCAGCCGGGCACGTCCTCGACGCACGCGAGCTGCGGGCAGAACCGGCTGCCCTCGACGAGCGCGCGTGCGTCGTGCATGCGATCGGCCGCGCCGACCACGAGCGTCTGGTCGTCGAACTCGAGCTGCTGGGCCTCGCCACGCAGCACGGGCTCGCAGCCGACGTGCTCGTCGCAGCCGAACAGCAGGAGCGCGGCAGTCCCGATCCACCGATGACGTGTGCGCGGCGATCGCATGCCCTGGTGGTCTGACACACGAGCACTTGGTTGCACGCGCACTGCAGATCACGGCTCGGGCGCCGTGAGCTCGATCGCCACCACGTCCGCGGGGGCGAACGCACGGATCGGCAGCTCGGTGGCTCCGACGCCGCGCGAGACCACGAGCTGCATGCCGTCGGTCTCGTGCAGCCCGTACGCAAAACGCCGGGAGTACGGACCCGGCGGAAGCACCACCGGGCGCGGACCGGGCAGCGCGATCTGCCCGCCGTGGGTGTGCCCGCAGACGAGCAACGCGACGCCGCGCTCGCGCAGCAGCATCGCGCCTTCGGGTGCATGACAGAGTCCGATGCGCAGCGCGGCGTCTTCGCTGCCGACGAGCGCGGCCTCGGCATCGGGTCGGCCGGTCCACGGATCGTCGAGCCCGATGATCGCGATGCGATCGAACGGCGCCGGCAGCCGCACGCTCGCGTTCACGAGCACGCGCGCGCCCGCACGCTCGAGCGCGCGCTCGATCGCGCCGTGCTCGGTCCACAGGTCGTGGTTGCCGAGCACCGCGAGCTTCGTCGCCGCCGGCACTGCGCGCACGCGCGCCTCGAGCTCCCGCGTGCGGTGGGCGTGGGCCTCGAGGAACACGTAGTCGCCGCCGAGCAGCAGCACGTCGGGGCGGAGCTCGGTGATGCGCGCGAATGCAGCATCGAGCGTCGCCGTCGCGGTGGTCGGACCGAGGTGCAGATCGGAGAGGAACCCGATCCTCAGCCGGCGCCCGGCGAGCTCGCGCGGCAAGATGGCGGCGTCGTGGCGCACGAGCTCCACCCGATGCGCCCAGGGCCCCATCTGCCACGCGCGCGCCGGCCAGTCGCCGCGATAGAGCTGGCCGAGCGCAGACTCCATCCACCCGCGACGTCGCGAGTAGTTGCGGCCGCGACCCACGGCAAAGGAGCGGCGCTCGGTCACCGCGGCGATGATACGCCGCGGTACGCGGACGCGGCGCGCGGCGTATCCTCCGAGAGGTGGAGACGGCGCGGATCCTCGCGGGCGTGTTCGTGGCCGGTGGGCTCGGCGCCTGCCTTCGCGTCGTGCTCGCCACGCTGATCGACGAGCGCCAGCCGCGGCTCGTGCTCGGCACGCTCGCGGTGAACCTGCTCGGCTGCCTCGCGATCGGCTTCGTCGCGGCCTGGCTCCCGCGCGGTCCGTGGCGAACGATCGCGCTCGGTGGCCTGCTCGGCGGCTTCACCACGTACAGCTCGTTCGCGCTGCTGTCGATGGAGCTCCTGCGCGGCGATCGGCTCGCGGCGATGCTGCTGCAGATCGCCGCCCACGTGCTCGGTGGGCTCGCGGCCGTCGGGCTCGGGCTCTGGATCGCCGGGCTCATGGGTGGGAGCACGTCGCGATGATCGAGCTGCGCGCCGCCATCGAGGCGACCTCGATCGGCGGCACCGCGCTCGGCGACGACGTGGGTGTGCTGCTCGAGGCCGCCATGGCCGCGGTCGATCCGCTGCGTTGGATCGCGCGCGAGGTCGCGACCGCCGGCGCAGGCCTGCGCATCGGGGCCCACGAGCTCGTGCCCGATCCCGGCGGCGTGCTGCGCATCGTCGGCATCGGCAAGGCCGCGCCGGCGATCGTCGCGGCGCTCGTGGACGTCGCGGGCGATCGCGTCGCCGAGGCGCTCGCGATCGGCAAGCACGAGGTCGACCCCGCGCTCGCGCGGCCGCGGCTGACCTATCTGAGAGGCGCGCATCCGCTGCCCACCGTCGACAGCGTCGCGGCCGGCTCCGCCGCGCTCGCGCTCGCCGGCCGCACCGGCGTGCACGACCGTTTGTTGGCCGTGATCACCGGGGGCGCGTCGTCGCTCGCGTGTGTGCCCGCTGCCGACGTCGACCTCGCCGAGCTGCGCCGCCGCAGCGACGCGCTGGCGCGCAGCGGCACGCCGATCGCCGAGCTCAACGCGGCCCGGGGCCGCATCGATCGGCTGAAGCACGGCGGGCTCGCCCGCGCGGCCCGTGGCCGTGCGCTCGCCTTGGTGCTCGACGACATCCCCGGCGGCGATCCGTTCACCGTCGGCTCGGGCCCGCTGCACGCGCCCGGAGTGCCGCACGTCGTGATCGCCGACAACGACACCGCCCTGCATGCAGCGCTCGCGGCTGCCGGTGCGCGCGGTCTGCAGGTGCACCGCGCTCCCGCGCTGGTCGGCGAGGCGCGCGAGCTCGGTCGAGCGCTGGCGATCGCGGCCCGCGATCTGCCGCGCCCGTTCGCGGTGGTCGGCGGTGGCGAGTGCACGGTCACGCGCACAGGCGACGGGCGTGGCGGTCGCACGATGGAGCTCGCGCTCGGGGCCGCACCCGAGCTCGCGGATCGCGACGGCCTCGTCTTCGTGGCCTTCGCGACCGACGGTGACGACGGCTCGAGCGGAGCTGCCGGTGCGATCGTCGACGGCTCGACGCTCGCACGTGCGCGTGCGCTCGGCTGCGATCTCGATGCAGCGATCGCGACCTCCGACACCGCGACTGCGCTCGCGCGGCTCGGAGATCTGCTCGTCACGGGTGCGAGCCGCACCAACGTGTGCGACCTCGTGGCGATCGTCGCGCGCTGAGCGTTCGGGGCGCTCCGCGGCCGCGCTCGGAAGGCGAAGCGGCGAGCGCTGGCGCCCACCGTGCGGCACGAACACGGCGCAGTACGTGGCCACGCCGCGTTTCGGCTCACGATCTCCGGCATTTCGCTCCGCCGGCACGCGGGCTGCAACATCGGCGGCGCATGCGACTGTTCACCGTCACCAAGCTCGTCGTCGCCGCCGTCGTGCTCATCGCATGTCAGGAGCAGGTCGAGGCGACCGAAGGTGAGCTCGAGCGCGTGCTGGACGGGACCGGCGAGCCGCCCACGACCGATCGCACCAACGAGCCGGTACCCGCACCGCGACGCACGATCGCGGAGCTCGAGGCCCATCGCGAGCGGCTCGAGGCCGCCGCGGTGCGGGCCGATGTCCGCTTCGGCCGCGCTGGTCGAGCGCCTGGTGAGCGGCTGGGCCACCCGGTCGGTGGCGAGGCCGCGACGGCACCGTTGCCGACGGCCGCCGCCGATGTCCCGGCCGCGCCGTGAGCCGGGCCTGACGCCGCCCCCCGGGTTGCTATGCTGGTGCTCGAATGAAGTGGGATCGCGGACACAGCAGCGGCTTCGTCGAGGATCGCCGCGGCGGCGGCGGCAAGCTGGCGATGGGCGGGCTCGGCATCGTGGGCACGATCGTCGTCGTGCTGGTCTCGCAGTTCCTCGGCGTGGACGTGAGCGGATTGCTCGGCGGTGGTGGCGGTGGTGAGGGCGAGCCGATTCCCGCCGATCAGGATCGCGAGCGCGAGCTCGTGGAGTTCGTGTCGTTCGTGATCGACGACGTCCAGGCCAGCTGGGCGCAGCAGCTCCCCGCCGAGACCGGCACCCCCTATCGGCCCGCGACGCTCGTGTTGTTCCGCGAGGGCGTGAACACGGGCTGCGGCTTCGCGGACAGCGGGGTCGGCCCGTTCTACTGCAGCGCCGACGAGAAGCTCTACATCGACCTCTCGTTCTACCGCGCGCTCGATGCCAAGCTCGGTGCGCCCGGCGACTTCGCGCAGGCCTACGTGATCGCGCACGAGATCGGTCACCACGTGCAGCACATCACCGGCGTGTTCGAGCGCGGACGTGCGCTCGTGAAGCGCGGCGAGGATGCGAACGAGGTGTCGATCCGTCAGGAGCTGCAGGCCGACTGCTATGCCGGCGTGTGGGCCCACTCGACCGAGCACCGCAAGCTGCTCGACCCGGGCGACATCGAGGAGGGGCTTGCGGCCGCGGCCGCGGTCGGTGACGACACGCTGCAGAAGCGCGCGCGTGGCCACGTGCAGCCCGAGACGTGGACCCACGGCTCGGCGGCGCAGCGCCAGCACTGGCTGCGCCGCGGCATGACGGGCGGGAAGCTGTCCGACTGCGATACCTTCGCGGCAGCGCCGTGAAGCCCCTCGCCATCGTCACGCGCGGGCTGCCCGAAGGGTGGCTCGACTCGCTCGCGCCGGAGTGCGAGCTCGTCGTCGGGCCCGCGGACACGCCGGGTTGGTGCGACGCGACGCTGTCGCGCCTGCCCGACGCCGAGGGCATCCTGACGATGCTCACGGAGCGCATCGATGCCGAGCTGCTCGCGCGTGCGCCGAAGCTGCGCGTCGTGAGCAACATGGCCGTCGGCGTCGACAACATCGACGTCGCCGCCTGCCGTGCGCGCGGTATCGCGGTGGGCAACACGCCGGGCGTGCTCACCGAGGCCACCGCCGATCTCACGATGGCGCTCGTGCTCGCATGGTCGCGCCGCGTGGTCGAAGCCGCGACCGATGCCCGCGAGGGGCGGTGGAGCACGTGGTCGCCGACGGGCTGGCTCGGCCGCGATCTGGCCGGCGCGCGGCTCGGGCTCGTCGGCTTCGGCAAGATCGCCCGCGCCGTGTGCCGCCGCGCGCTCGGCTTCGGCATGCAGGTGGTCTACGCGCGGCGCTCGGCGGGCGTCGAGCATCCCGGTGCGACGCGCGTCGAGCTCGACGCGCTCTTGCGCACGAGCGACATCGTGAGCATCCACGTGCCGCTCTCCGCCGAGACGCGCGGGCTCTTCGATCGCGCCGCGCTCGCGCGCATGCGCGAGGGGGCGCTCCTGGTCAACACGTCGCGCGGGCCCATCGTCGACCGCGATGCGCTGCTCGATGCGCTCGTGCATCGTCGCATCGGCGGCGCTGCGCTCGACGTGACCGATCCCGAGCCGCTGCCACCGGACGACCCGCTCTACCGTCTGCCCAACGTGCTCGTGCTGCCGCACATCGGCTCCGCGACCGTCGGCACGCGGCGACAGATGGCGCAGCTCGCCTGCGACAACCTGCTCGCCGGCCTCGCCCGCCGTCCCCTGCCCCACGCCGTCTGACCACGCGTTGCGTCGGGCCGCGGACGGGTGCTAGGCTGCTGGCATGTATCCTTGTCATCGTTGTCGTAGGCACGTGATGGTCGGCGCGCTCGAGTGCCCGTTCTGCGCAGCGCCGCAGAGAAACGGCACGGGCCCGATCGGTGGCTTCGCGGGCGTATTGCTCGGGCTCGCGCTCTCCGGCTGCGGCGACGACGGCAGCTCCGAGGGCACGACCAACAGCACGACCAACACCAGCGCTCCGACGACGAGCATGAGCGGCGGCACCGAGCCGACCGGCACGTCGTCGACCTCGAACGAAGAGGAGTCGGCCGAGGTCGCCGACTACGGCTCCGCCGGACCCGGGCCGGAGAGCTCGACGAGCCCGGAGGAGGGCACCACGACGACCGGCGAGCTCGACTCCAGCTCGAGCGGCACGTCGGGCTCGACCGGCACCGACACCGGCTCGTCGTCGTCCGACACTGGCTCGGCCGAGAGCGCCGACTACGGCGCCGCGGCGCCGCCGAAGCTCTGAGCTCGCTACGTCGCCTCGCGCGCGACTTCGGTGAGCGGGCGACCCGGGCCGAGCGGATCGACGAGCCGCGACGTGCGGGGCTCGTCGATCTGCACCGGCCCCGTGCGCGCGCGCAGCTCGGGATCCTTGTGCTCGCGGATCACCCGGAACAACCCGTTGTCGAAGGGCAGCCCCGGCGCCGCCTGCATGAGCTCGACGCGCTCGCGCATGCCCATGCGGTCCATCTCGAGCGCGCGGTGGTGGCAGAACGGGTTGTTGCCGGGCCGACCGAGCAGCGGCTCGCTCGCCGCGGTGCAGCCCGACATGCACGTGGGCCCGTAGTAGCACTCGCGGCAATAGCCCCACAGATCCTCGATGGTGCGATCGCGGACGTAGGTGATCTCCGGCGCGCGCTCCCACAGCGCGTCGAGCCCGTGGTCGCGCCACATGCCACCGATGTTCGTCGGGCCGCCCACCGAGGGACAGCTCTTGATCGCACCGTTGCTCTCGATGCCCATCACGGTGACGCCGGCGTTGCATCCGGAGAAGTGGCCCTCGCCGCGCTGGTGTCGACGCAGCTTGTGCTCGAACGGACCGAAGTAGCCCAGGTTGTTGCCCGGCCAGATCGTCACGCCGAGCTCGCGACAGCGATCTTCGATCTTGTCGAGCATCTCGAACAGCTCGACGAACTGATAGGGCTGCACGAGCAGCTCGGGATGATCGGCGGCGGCCCCGTGCGGCATCGTGATCTGCAGCTGCCACGCGTGCACGCCCTCGGCGGCGATGAGCTCGAGCAGCGCCGGCAGCTCGCTGCGTGTGCGCGCGTTGATCTGCGTGTTGGTGGCGATCTGCGCGCCCGCCTGCTTGAGGTAGCGCAGCGCCCGGAACGCGCGATCCCAGCTCTCGGGCCGGTTGCGCACGTAGTCGTGGCTCTCGCGCAGGCCGTCGATCGACACCGAGCAGCTCTGGATGCCGGCTTCGACCATCGCCTCGGCGCGCGCCTGCGTGATGTTGTAGCCGCCGGTCGTCATCGTCGCGGTCATGCCGAGCTCGCGGATGCGACGGATGACGAGGATGAAGTCGTTGCGCAGGTACGCCTCGCCGCCGATGAGCACGACCTCGCCGACGCCGGCCTCGGCCATCTCGTCGACGAGCCGCAGCGCCTCTTCGGTGTTCAGCTCGTCGTCGCGCGCGGTGCCGGCCCGCGGCCCGCAGTGCAGGCACTTCTGATCGCACGCGAGCGTGAACTCCCAGACTGCCAGCGCTGGCGTCGGCACCTCGCCCGGCTTCACTTCGCGCAGCAGGTGCTTGCGGCCGCGGCTCTTCGGCAACGACTTCACCACCGGCAATCGCTTACGAACGTCTTGCAAACCCATCTGCCACCGAGCGTAGCACGGATGCGCCAGACCGAGCTCTGGTCGCGCCCTCCGGCGCTCTCCCTGGTGCGCGCAGCCATGCTCGCTGTCCGCCGTGGCGGAGCCACGTCGGGCTCGATGGGCTGACGGTCTCCGAGACCATGACACCGCCGTCACAGCGGCGGTCCCTGCGGCCGACGAGCGGTGCGACGCTCGAGCTCGGGGCGCTCTACGCCGAGCTGCCGACCTGAGCGACCGCGGCCCGCAGCGCGAGGACGCGCGCTTCGATCGCCGCGAAGTCGCGCGCGGCGAGCCACTCCTTACGGAAGACGTCGGCGACGAGACCGACCGCGAACGCGCCGGCATCGAGCCACGCGGCGATGTTGTCGAGATCGACGGCGTGGGTCGGCACGACCTTCAGCATCGGCAGCGGTGCGAGCACGGCCCGCAGCCACGCGGGTCCGCCCGCCGGCGTGGGGAACAGCTTCACGAGCGGCGCGCCGGCGCGGTGGGCCGTGAGCATCTCGGTCGGCGTGTGCACGCCGGGCAGCACGGCGACGCCGGCCTCGGTCGCCGCCCGCACGATGTCGACGTCGAGCACCGGCGACACGATGAAGCGCGCACCGGCGGCGATCGAGCGCTCGAGCTCCGCGTGGGTGAGCACGGTGCCGGCACCGACGACGAGCCGCGAGATCCCGTCGACGGGCGCATGCTCCTGGCGCGCGTGCTCGGCGATGAGCTCGTACGCGCCCGGGGTGGTGAGCGTGAACTCGACGATCCGCACGCCGCCGCGCACGGCGGCTGCCATCGCCGAGGCGGCGAGCGCGGCGTCCTGGCAGCGGATGATCGCGGTCGTGCGGTGGCGGCCGAGCGCCGAAACGAAGTCTTCGGGTGACAACGGGGCCAGCTCAGCCGGTTTCGCGCGGTCCGGCAAGCCAGCCATCCCAGCATCCGTCCCTCGGGGCTTTTTTCGGGGCGGATCACGGTGCAGGATGAACGGGACGATGGTGGTTGGTTCCTGGCTCGCGACCGCGCTGCTGCTCGCCGCCGCCGCCGCCGCGGCGGCGCCGGTCGAGGCTGCGCCGGGCGAGGCGGCGCCGGGCGAGGCGGCGCCCGCCGAGGCTGCGCCGGCGCCGACG
>CAZFKC010000157.1:0-17899 GCA_964519175.1 uncultured Nannocystaceae bacterium | reverse complement strand
GGATACCGACCGCGCGCGTTTGTGACGCGGGCGAGGAGAGGGCGATCCTTCGGCCGCGCGGTCGAGGCGGCGCCATGGCTCACGCCGCCCGTGACCGGGCCGGATCGAGCAGCGCCGCTGCGCACGGGCGCACCACTTGCGCGAGCGCGAGCTCGGCCAGCGCGCGGCCTTCGTCGGCCGGCACGAGCCCGTGGGCGCGCAGCAGGCTCGCATCGGGATCGGTCGTGCCACCCGCAGGCGCTGCGATCGTCGCGAACGCGTCCGCCACCGTGACGCGCAGCTCCGGCGCGCGCTCGAGCGCCCACGCCACGAACCGCCACGCGAGCGCGGCATGTCGCGCCTCGTCGCGTGCGATCACGGCGAGCACGCGGCGCACCGCGAGATCCTCCGCACCCGCGAGCGCATGCTCGGCGCGCGCCGCCGAGATCGTCTCGCCGATGCAGCCCTCGATCACCGCGTCGCGCACGATGTCGGCGAGCTCGCGCGCCGCCCCGCCGCCGTCGCACGCGAGCAGACCCGGTCCGACTGCTTCGCCGAGGTAGCTGCTCGCGAGCCCGAAGGCGAGCCGCGCGTGCACGACCTCGTCGGCGAGCGCCTGCTGGGCGAGCACGACGAGCTCGGCCGGCGCTCCGACCGCGAGCAGATCGAGCACGAACCGCGCGAACGCGGCCACCGACGCGTGCTCGCCGAGCGCCGCGTCGCACCAGCCACGGCCGATGCGCTGGCGCAGCGCCGACGACAAGCCCGCCGTCGAGGGCGTCACGTCGGCGTGCCAGTCGTCACGCAGAGCCGCCGTCGCGACGCGGGCATGCCCTTCGATCACCATCGGCCGGCCGGCGCACCCCAGGTCTTCGACCGACGCGACGTAGCAGCATCCGTCCGCGCGCAGCTCGGGCCCGCACAGGACCGCCTCGAACTCCGGCGAGCACGCACCGGAGGCGAGCTCGGCGGCCTGCCGACAGAGCTCGTCGCAGTCTCCGCAGCCGCTGCCGTCGTCGGGCGGCGGCACGCAGAATTCGACGTCCTCCCAGACGTTCGGATCGTCGACGCACGCCGGCATCATGGGCCCGGTCGTCGAGGACGAGGAGGACGAGGACGTCGACGTCGTGGTGCTCGTGCTCGTCGTCGTCGCGGACCCCGACTCCTCGCTGGCGTCGCCCGTGTCCCCCTCACCATCGTCGACGACGGGCCCACACCCCACCGCGCCGATCGCAACCAACACCACCCCCCGCAGCTCCAGCATGTTCCAACCCATGCCCGTACTCTGACACCTTCGGGCGCATGCGGCCAGCCAGCGGTGCATCCGGGCCGCCCGACGCCCTACGCGGTCATCCGGCCCGACTCTGCTATGCTCCGCGCCACTTCCACCCGACGCTTCCGAGACATTCGCACGTGGCACAATCCGTCATCGTCGTCAACGCCGACGGCCCCGACAAGCGGGTCGCTCTCATCGAGCACGGCATCCTCTCCGAGCTCTATCTCGAGCGCGAGCGCGCCCGCGGCACCGTCGGCAACGTCTACAAGGGCAAGGTCCTCCGCGTGCTGCCCGGCATGCAGGCTGCGTTCGTCGACATCGGCGAAGAGAAGGCCGCGTTCCTCTACGCCGGCGACATCGCGCGTCCGAACGACGGCACGCTGACCGAGGGCGACGACGACGTCGGCGAGAGCGGCCTGCCGCTGCGCCGCGGCAAGGCCCCCGAGATCGCGACCCTGGTCCGCCCCGGCCAGGAGATCCTCGTGCAGGTCGTCAAGGACCCGATCTCGAACAAGGGCGCGCGGATCACCTCGTACATCTCGCTGCCCGGTCGCAACGTCGTCTTCATGCCGACGGTCAGCCACATCGGCATCTCGCGCCGCATCGGCACCGAGCGCGACCGCCGTCGCCTGCGCAAGCTGGTCGAGCAGATGCGCCCGCCCGGCAGCGGCTTCATCGTGCGCACCGTCGCCGAGAACGCGACCAACGGTCAGGTGCGCGCCGACATGGACTATCTGCTCAAGCTGTGGGCGAACATCAAGGCGAACGAGCGCCTGCATCGCGCGCCGGTGCTGCTCTACCGCGATCTCGATCTCGTGCTGCGCATCGTCCGCGACAACCTCGGCCCCGAGCTCGATCGCGTCATCACCGACGACCGCGTGCAGCACGATCGCCTGTCGCGCTTCGTGAAGGCGTTCCTGCCCGACTACTCCGAGAAGATCGAGCTGTACGACGGACGCGAGCCCATCTTCGACGGCTACGGCATCGAGGCCGAGATCGACCGCGCGCTCGAGCGCCAGGTGCAGCTGAAGAGCGGCGGCACGCTGATCTTCGACCAGGGCGAGGCGCTCACGGCGGTCGACGTCAACACCGGCAAGTTCGTCGGCAGCAAGGGCAAGACCCTCGAGGAGACGATCACGCAGACGAACCTCGAGGCCGCCGACGAGATCGCCGAGCAGCTGCGCCTGCGCAACCTCGGCGGGCTCATCATCATCGACTTCATCGACATGGACCGCGAGACGAACCGTCGCAAGGTCTACCGCAAGCTGCAGGATGCGCTCCGCAAGGATCGCGCGAAGGCCCACATCACCAAGATCAGCGAGATGGGCCTCGTCGAGATGAGCCGCAAGCGCACGCGCGAGAGCTTGCAGCGCATGCTCACCGGCAGCTGCTCGTACTGCAACGGCAAGGGCTACACCAAGAGCACCTCCACCGTGGCGTTCGAGATCCTGCGCCACATCCGACGCGAAGCGGCGCACATCTCCGGCGATGCGATCATCGTCAACGTGAACCCCGAGGTCGCCGATCTCATGCGCGGGGCCGAGGCCGCGGCGGTCGACGACACCGTGAAGCGCGTGCAGCGAGCGATCGAGATCCACGCGCGCAAGGGGTTCCACGTCGAGCACTTCGAGGTGAAGGGCAAGGTGCCGGGCAAGGGCGGCGGTCGCCCCGGCAAGGACGACGGCGAGGACTGATGCGCGTGCCATGAGCGACGACGAGGGTCAGGGCGGCGAGCGCCGTCGCGCCGAGCGAGTCCCGATCAACTCGGAGTTCTCGCGCATGCCCGCGCCGATGTTCGTCAGCGATCTCTCCGAGGGCGGCGTGTTCGTCCACACCGCGCAGCGCGTGCCGATCGGCACCGAGGTCTCGGTGCGCTTCACGGTGCTGCTCGACGATCCGGTGCTCATCGAGGCGCGCGGCCGCGTCGTGCGGCACCAGCTCGATCCGGCGGGGGTCGGCATCGCGTTCACGCAGCTCTCGCCCGACATGGCGCTGCGCATCGACGACGTGCTCACGCGCGAACGCCCACGCGAGCTCGGCCCGCCGCTGCAGCCGGGCGCGCAGGGACTCGCGCGCCGTCGCGGCACCGCGCCGCCCTCCACGCCACCTTCGTCGGGTGACACCCGGGTCGTGCGCGCCCCGTACGGAGTCGGCGGCACCCAGGTCGCGCCGCCGCCCGAGCCTCCGCCCGACGACGAAGACGACGGCTACAAGACGCAGGTGAAGCTGCGCGCCGTCGACGTCGAAATCCTCGACGAGGACGGGGAGTTCGACGAGGATGCGCCGCAGGGCGCCAAGGGGCGCGAACCATGAGCATCGGCAAGCGCCTCCTGGACCTCGCGCGGTCCAACCTCACCGACTTCCGCAGCGCGTTCATCCGCGACGGCGATCGCGAGATCCTCGAGGCCGAGCGGTCGCGTCCGGCGGAGAGCGATCGCGAAGCTGCACAGAGCGACGACGACGACGACGAGAGCGTCGGTGCGCGTGCAGGTCGAGGAGCGAGGCGCGTGAAGGATGCCGCCGAAGATGCGTGGGACCGGGCCTTCGAGGCCGCGCGCGCGCGTGCCGGTGTGCGCGGCGAGCCGGCCGGCGATCCGGTCGCCGATCGCAAGCGTTGGTATCGCACGCTCGAGCTCGAGCCCGGCGCCGACGCGACCGAGGTGCGCAAGGCCTATCGTCGGCTGCTCAAGAAGTTCCACCCCGATCGATTCGCCAACGACCCCGAGAAGCTGAAGGTCGCCACCGAGGTCACGCGCAAGCTGACCGAGGCCTACAACGGGTTGCTGCACTACCTCGGCGGCTGAGCGCGAAGGTGAGCTAGAAAATGTCCGCATCGCGTCGCAAGCCCGCGGCCCGCCCGATGGCCGCAGATGCAGATCGTCACGTCCTGTACGAGAAGTCCGTGCAGGATCCCGAGAACGACGTCTCGGTGCTGGGCCGGCTCTTCCACCGCTATCGCGGCCGCCACGCCCAGAGCATGCGCGAGGACTTCTGCGGCAGCGCGACGCTGTCGTCCCACTGGGCCAACAGCAAGCCCGATCGCTGGGCGATCGGCGTCGATCTCGACGAGCCCACGCTCGCATGGGCGCGCGAGCACAACCTCGTCGGCCCCGGTCGCGCGCGTGTGCGGCTCGTCAACGGCAACGTGCTCGACGGCAAGGGCCCGAAGACCGACATGACCTGCGCGCTGAACTTCAGCTACAGCGTGTTCAAGACGCGCGCGCTCATGCGGCGCTACTTCGAGGCGGTGCGCAAGAACCTCGTGTCCGACGGGATCTTCGTGCTCGACTCGTGGGGCGGGTGGTCGACCACCGAGCCGGGTCGCGACAAGAAGAAGTGCGACGGCTTCGTGTACGAGTGGGAGCAGGAGCGCTTCGATCCGCTCACCAACGAGATCCTCTGCCACATCCACTTCGAGCTGCCGGACAAGTCGCGCATCGACAAGGCGTTCACGTACGACTGGCGGCTGTGGAGCGTGCAGGAGCTGCGTGAGCTGCTCGAGGAGGCCGGGTTCACCGCCGTGCATGCGCTGTGGGAGCGCATGGATCCCGACGGTGACGGCACCGGCGCGTACTACGAGCCGAAGCACTGCGAGCAGATGGAAGTGTGGTGGACCTACGTGATCGCGGAGCGGTGATGACCGAGCGAGTGGCGAAGAAGAAGAAGCAGTCGAAATCCCGCAAGCCCACGATGGCCGAGCGCGCCGACCGGCATGCGCTCTACCAGAAGTCGGTGCAGGTGCCCGAGGGCGACATCGCGAACTTCGAGGAGATGTTCAAGCGGTTCGTGAAGCGCAAGCCGCTGGTGATGCGCGAGGACTTCTGCGGCACGGCGTTCCTGTCGGCCACGTGGGCCGCGAGCGATCCGAAGCGCAAGGCGATCGGCATCGATCTCGACGCGCCCACGCTGCAGTGGGGGCGCGAGCACAACCTCGCGAAGCTCACGCCCGCGCAGCGCAAGCGCGTCGAGCTGCACCAGGCCAACGTGCTCGACGGAGTGGGCGAGCGCGCCGACATCACCTGCGCGCTGAACTTCAGCTACTCGGTGTTCAAGACCCGCGCCGAGCTGCTGCGCTACTTCCGGGTGGTCCGCGAGAAGCTGGTCGACGACGGCGTGTTCATCACCGAGGTCTACGGCGGCACCGAGGCGATCATCGAGATCGTCGACGAGCGCAAGTACGACGACTTCACGTACATCTGGCAGCAGGCCAAGTACAACCCGATCACGCACGATACGCTCTGCCACATCCACTTCCGCTTCCCCGACCGCTCGAAGATCGACAAGGCCTTCACCTACGACTGGCGGCTCTGGACGATCCCCGAGCTGCGCGAGCTGCTGACCGAAGCCGGCTTCCGCAAGGTCGAGGTGTGGTGGGAAGGCGTCGACGAGGACGGCGAAGGCTCCGGCGACTACGCCCCGACCGAAGAAGAAGAGAACCAGGAATCCTGGCTGGTCTACATCGTCGCGGCGAAGTAGGCGCGGGTTCGAGCCGGTCGTGCGCGGCCCGTGTCACAGTCCTCAGCCGGGCGGTGTTCCTGTGCGCGGGATGGACCACGAGGCAGCCACGGCCGATCCGGCGGCGTTCCGCGCGGCGTTCGAGCGCCACCATCCCCTCGTGTTCCGGCTGTCGCTGCAGCTCGTCGGCGATCGCTCCCTGGCCGAGGACCTCACGCAAGAAGTGTTCGTCAGCCTGTCGCGGCAGCGGCTGCCGCTCAATGATCCCGCAGCGACGCGGGCGTGGCTCCTGCGAGTCACGCTGAACCGCGGGCTCAACATGCTGCGCGCGAGTCGGCGTCGAGTCGACCGCGAGCGTCGCTCCGCGGACGAAGCATGCAGCGAAGATCCGGAGTCACTGCTCGAGCGCCGGCGCGCACAGAGGCGCGTGCAGGAGATCGCCGCCACGCTCGAGCCGCGCGCGGCGAAGCTGCTGATGCTGCGCCACCTCGGGATGAGCTACGCCGAGCTCGCGGAGTTCGTCGACGTCGCGCCGGGCTCGATCGGCACGCTGCTCGTGCGCGCACAACGGGCGTTCGTCGCGGCGTACCGTGAACGGTTCGGCGACGACGCCGCAGGAGAAGGACGATGAACGACGAGCGATCGGGGCGTCTGCGGGCCTTCCGCGACGGCGAGCTCCACGGTGCCGAGCGGCAGGCGCTCGAGCACGAGCTCGCCGCCTCACCCGAAGCACGCGCGGAGCTGGCGGAGCTCGAGGCGCTCGATGCCGAGCTCCACGATCTGCTCGATCTCGAGGTGCGCGAGCCCGATGCCGCGCAGGCGTGGCGCTCGCTCGCGCGACGGCTGCAGCCGCCGATCGTGCGCCGACGCTGGCCGCGATTGCTCGCGGCCTCGTCGGTGCTCGCGGTCGCGCTCGTGCTCGTGCTCTGGTGGAGCGGTGGGCCCACCCACGGTTCGCTCGTGGCCGAGTCGCGGAGCACCGTCGCGATCGGCACCCGCGCGACTGCGGTCGCGGAGGCCGGCAGTGCGCTCGCCTGGGATGTCGATGCGCACGGCGACGCGTACGTCCGACAATCCGCGGGCGCGGTGTTCTATCGGGTGGACGGAGGCGACGCCTTCGTCGTCGACACGCCCGCCGGTCGCGTGACCGTGACGGGCACCTGCTTCACGGTGGAGCTGTTGCCGATGCGACCCGAGCTGAAACATCTCGCGAGCGCGACGGGCGGTGCTGTGCTCGCGAGCGCGCTCTTGCTGACCGTCCACGAGGGGCACGTGGTGCTCGCCGACGATCGCGGCGACGTCGAAGTCGTCGCCGGTCAGTCGGCGCGCACGCGTGCGGGCGGTGCACCGACGATCGACGACGACCCTTCGGCGCCGAGCCGCGGCGCGCCGGAAGCAGTCGCTGCCGGAGCCTCGTCCGGGAGCGCCGCGCCGTCGCGGTTCGCCGCGCTGGTGCGCGAGAATGCCGAGCAGCGTCGAGAGCTGCGCCGGCTGCAGGCGGAGCTGAGCTCGCGTGATGGGCCGAAGAACGTCGCCGCGATCGATCGCGACTCGCCCGAGTACCGTCGCGCCGCCGCGCGCGAGTGCGGCGCTGGGGGTGAGTGTGGCGCGAGTCTGTGGACGGACCCCACCGAAGAGGAGCTCGTCGAGCTCGCGAAATGCGGCCGTCTGCTCGTCGACACGCCGCCCATCATGTACGGGCTCGACACGTTCCCGCGCGGCAGCCTCATCGAGGCGGCGGGTCTCTCGGAGGCCGAGGCGCTGCGCTACGAGCAGACCGCGACCGCGTTCCAGGCCGAGGCCGTACGCGAGCTGAAGAGCTACGCGAACGAGCTCGGCGTCCCCGCGGAGCTCACCGAGCGGCTGTCGATCGCGCAGCTCTTCGGCCTGGTCGAAGCGGTCGTCGACGACGACACCGCCGCGAGCACACGCCGGCAGATCGCGAACGAGCGCGCCGGAATCGGCGAGGCGCCTCCGGCCGATCAGCAGAGCCCGGGCGAGCGCGCGCTGCGGTACCAGATCGGCCTGGGCGACGCGTTCGAGCGCCGCCTCGGCGCCGAGCTCGGCACCGACGCCGCTCGCGAGCTGCGTCGCGCCGACGGTGGTTGGGGCTCGAAGCAGAGCATCGGCGACGGCGAGTGCCGGCCGTGATCGAGCGGCCGGGTGTTGCACGCGCTCTCGTCGATCGACACGGACGACGGCTCATAGCACCCGCGCTTGCGCCAGCGCGGACATGCCTTCTCTCACCGCCGCCGAGTAGCCCGGGTACGGCTGGTCCGTGATCACGCGGCTCACGAAGACCCACTCGCCGCGCGGGCCGTCGACCGTGCCGGCCCACCAGCTCACTGTGCCCTTCTCGTCGTAGGCGGTGCCGGTCTTCGCGTGCAGGGTCGCGGTCGACGGCGGTGGCGACTCGCCTTCGGGCAGGCGGCCCTTCCAGAAGTCGAGCGGGGCCTCGACGATCTTCCACACCGTCTCGATGTTCGCGCGATCGATCGGCAGCTCACCGCGGGCGAGCCGTTGCCAGAAGTCCAGCTGCTGCGCGGCGGTGATCTCGAGCGAGCCCATCTCGAGCCAGAACTTCGTGAGCTCGCCCGACGCGTCCTCGTTGCCGTAGTGCAGCTCGCCGAGCCACTTCTGCATGCGCTCCTTGCCGATCTGCTTCGCCGTACGCTGGAAGTACCAGACCACCGACTCGCGGATCGCCGAGCGCAGATCCTGATCGGCTTCCCACGCCTTCATGTCGGGATACTTCGTGCCGTCCCACTTCACGCGCGCTGCGGGGTCGGTGATCACACCCGTCTGCAACGCGATGAGCGCGTGCGGGACCTTGAACGTCGACGCCGGTACGGTCGGCTTCGCGCAGTCGTCGGGATGCACCACGATCGCCTCGCTGCCGTCCTTGCGCGCCATCATGAAGCAGCCCGCGTGCTCGATCGAAGGTGGCGGCGGCTGCTCGGGTGCAGCGGCCAAGGGCTTCGCTTCGGGCGTCGGAGTGGGGGTTTCGGTGGTGCTCGGGCCGCTCTTGCGCGGGCACGCAGTCAGCACGAGCGCGAGGAGGAGGGTTCGTCGCTTCGTCATCGGCGGGCCCCGTACGCACCGCCTTGGACCCATTATTCCGCGCGAGCCCGACGTGGGTTACGCCACGGCGAAAAGCGAGGCAAGGCTGCCGGCACGAGGAAGAGCGTCGGACGGCGCGACCAAAGCTAACAGGGCGCGCCGCAGTCGATCGCCTCGGAGACGCAGAGGTCGTCCCACTCGCTCGAGCAGCAGTAGTCGTCGAGCCCGCACACGCAGGCCTCGATCGTCGCGTCGCTGCAGCCGAGCGCCGCCGAGGCGACGCAGCAGTCCGCACCGCCGCCACCGACACAGGCCGCGCCGCACAGATCCGCGGCCTCCTGCACGCAGAGATCGTCCCATGCGCTCGCGCAGCAGTAGTCGTCGGCCGCGCACACGCAGCTCTCGAGCGCGAGATCGCTGCAGCCCGGCACGGCCAGCGCATCGCAGCACTCGTCGCTGCCCGCGCCCGTGGGATCCCCGCTGCTCGAGGACTCCTCGTTGCCGCTGGGGTCGATCGTGGGATCGCTGCTGCTGCTGTCGGAGGGATCGATCGTCGGGTCCGCGGTGGGATCGCTGCTGCTCTCCGCCGACGAATCCACCGGGTTCGTGGCAGCGCCGTCGGAGCTCGAGCCCTCGGCGCTCGGATCGGGGCCCTCGGCGTTCGTCGTGGAGGGCGCTGCGGTCGGATCTCCGCCGCTGCTGGTCCCTCCGCCCTCGCTGCTCTCCGCTCGCTCCTCGTCGTTGCCGTCGTCGGCCGTGGCGGCGACGGTGGTCGAGAGCGTCGCGGAGGAGAACAGGCCTTCCTCGACGCCGGCAGCACAGCCACTGAGGATCACGAGCGCGACGAGTGATCGGTGATGCATGGGGGCAGCGGGAGCATCGCAGCATCCGTCGCGCGAATTCCATGCCCAAAGCGTTACGTCCGCGGCCGGGCGAACCCGCGCCGCGCTCGGCGACGAGCGTCAGGCACATTGCAGGGCGGACGCGCGACGAATGCCGCGGCCGCCCGTTCACCCGCAGTCGATCGCGTGATCGTGCCCCACGATCGCGTGCGATCGCGTGAGCCGGCTGGCCGCGCGGAGGGACTCAGTCGAGCTCGGCTGCGAGCGCGAGCGCAGCCGCTTCGCGATCGAGCGACGCCACCAGATCGTGCGGCCCGGCCTGCGTGACCACGGCCGTCACGATGGCGCCGACCGCGGCAGTGCCGTCGGTGAGCACGACCTTGCCGTCGATGCCCGGTGCCTGACCCTCGTGGCGACCGTCGAGCAACAGCTCGCTCTCGCTGGAGATGCCGTCGACGATGACCGCGAGCTCGCGCCCGACGAGCTCCGCGTGCTTCTTCGCGCGGATGCCCTCTTGCAGCTCCATCAACACGCGCGCGCGCTCCTCGGCGACGCCCTTGCTGACGCGCGACGGATGCATCGCCGACGCGGTGCCGTCCTCGCGCGACCACGGGAACACGCCGAGGTGATCGATCGCGCCCTCGGCCACGAAGTCGTAGAGCCGCCGGAACGCGGCCTCGGTCTCGCCGGGATGCCCGACCAGCATCGTCGTGCGCAGCCAGATCCGCGTGTCGCCGACGAGCGCCGGATCGTGCAGCGCGTCGACGAGCTCGCGCACCCGCTTCTCGCCGTAGCCGCGCCGCATCTTCTTCAGCACGTCGCTGTCGATGTGCTGCATCGGCACGTCGAGATAGCGCGCGACCCGGGGGCCGCTCGCGATGCGGCGCACGAGCTCGGGCCCGCATGCCGACGGATACGCGTAGTGCAGCCGGATCCACGCCAGGCCCTCGATCTGGCCCAGCGCATCGAGCAACAGCTCGAGGCTCGCGGCCTCCTCGAGATCGCTGCCGTAGGTCGTCAGATCCTGGGCGACCAGGCACACCTCGCGCGTGCCGCTCGCAGCCAGCCGCGCCACCTCTTCGACGATCGAATAGATCGTGCGGCTGCGCTGCGGTCCCCGCAGCTTCGGGATGATGCAGAACCCGCACGGCCGATCGCAGCCCTCGGCGATCTTCACGTACGCGCTGTGCCGCGTGCCCGACAGCTCGCGCGGCGTGTCGTGATCGTAGATGTACATGCGCCGGCCGAGCGCACCGACGCCCATGCGCTGCGCACCCCCGTCGAGCACGCGCGCGAGCCCCAGCATGTCGGCCGAGCCCAGGAAATGATCGACCTCGGGCAGCTCCTGCTCCAGCTCCTTGGGATAGCGCTGGCTCAGGCAGCCCGCGACCACCAGCCGCTTGTCGCCGGCGGCGGCCTTGATCTCGCCGAGCTCGAGGATCGTCTGGATCGACTCTTCCTTCGCGGCCTCGATGAACCCGCAGGTGTTGACCACCAGCAGGTCGGCGTCCGCGGGGTCGTCGACGATCGCGTGGCCGCCCTGCCGGACGACGCCGAGCATCACCTCGGTGTCGACCTGGTTCTTCGGGCAGCCGAGCGAGACGAAGTAGACCTTCTTGGGCGCAGGCGTCATCGGTCCACGGGTTCGGGGGTTCTGGCACGCCCGGCCGCGGACCGCCAGCAGCGGCGAGGGCGGCGTGCCTCCGTGTCGAAGCTCACGGGCCAGAGCGCGGGCGCACGAGCCGCCCGACGCGATCCGCTTGACCCTTTCGCGATCGCTGGCTTAGCCTGCGCGCCCTTCCGAGGCTTCGAGAGTTCCAGATGGCCGTCAAGATCAGGCTCGCCCGCGCCGGTGCGAAGAAGCACCCCTACTATCGCATCGTGGCCGCGGACGCCGACTCGCCCCGCGACGGTGCCTTCCTCGAGCGGCTCGGCACGTACGACCCCGCTGCGAATCCGTCGAAGGTCACGGTCGATCGTCCGCGCATCGACTACTGGCTCGGCGTCGGTGCGTTGCCGACCCAGACCGTCGCGCGACTGCTGAAGTCGCTGCCCTCGGCCTGATCGCGCCGCGCCCTTCGCCCGCGCGGCCCACGAGCGACGCGGCGCCGTAGCAGGCGCGTGCGTGCCTCCGAATCGGCGACCGAGCCGGTTCGTGTCGGCGCCGGCGATCGCAGCGCCCTCGGCTTTGCCGAGCTGGCCCTGCTGTGGGATGCTCATCGACGAGGCTCTCTCCTCCCGCTCTCCTCTCCCGCTCGGAGCCCCTGATGCCCGCCATTTCACTCAAGGAGCTGATCGAATTCCTCGCACGTGCGCTGGTCGACAAACCGGACGAGGTGCAGGTCGTCGAGATCTCCGGTGAGCAGACGGTCGTGCTCGAGCTGCGCGTGGCGAAAGAAGATCTCGGCAAGGTGATCGGCAAGCAGGGCCGTACGGTGAAGGCGATGCGCGCCATCCTGAGCGCCGCGTCCTCGAAGGTTCGCAAGCGCGCCGAGCTCGAGATCCTCGAGTGAGCGGGCGGCAACGCCTCGAAATCGGCAAGGTCGGCGGCCCACACGGGGTGAAGGGTGGGCTCCGCGTCCGGGTGTACGACCCGGGCACGACCGCGCTCGCCGCCGGTCGCAGCGTGCTGTTCGTGGCCGAGGGCCGGGCCGACATCGAGCTCGTGATCGCCAGCTGCGCCGCGGTGCCGGGCACGCCGGAGATCTGGCGCGTCGAGCTCGAGGGCCTGCGTCGGCGCGAGGACGCCGAGGCGCTGCGCGGCCGCACGTTGGTCGTGCTGAGAGACGCGCTGCCCGAGCTCGCGAAGGACGAGTTCTACCTCGCCGACGCGATCGGGCTGCCCGTGCGCCGGCGCGATGCCGCAGGCGGCGTGCACGAGCTCGGCACGATCAAGGGCACGACCGACAACGGCGCGCAGGATCTGTTCGAGGTCGCGTACCGCGATCACAAGGGCCGCACGCGCACGTGGCTCTTGCCGGTGCTGCCGGCGTTCGTGCGCGACGTGACCGCAGAGGCCGTGTGGGTCGAGCTGCCGGCGGGGATGTTGCCCGACGAGCTCGAGCCGGCGGAAGATCGCGATCCGTAGCGATCGATGTCCGCGCCCACCACCGAGTTCGAGGTGCTCACGCTGTTCCCGGCAGCGGTGCAGGCGTTCGCCGGCGCGGGGCTGCTCGGCAAGGCCATCGAGCGCGGGCTCGTCGCGGTGCACTGCACCGATCCGCGCGCGTTCACGGACGATCGCCATCGCACGGTCGACGACGCGCCGTTCGGTGGCGGCGCGGGCATGGTGATCAAGGCCGAGCCGATCGTCGCCGCGCTCGAGTCGGTGATCGCGGCGCGCGGCCCCGCACATCGCATCCTGCTCACGCCCTCGGCCCCGCGCTTCGATCAGCGCGTCGCCGAGCGCCTCGCCACGTTGCCGCGGATCGTGCTGCTGTGTGGCCGCTACGAGGGCATCGACGATCGCGTGCGCGAGCACTTCGTCGACGAGTGCCTCTCGCTCGGCGACTTCGTGCTCGGCGGTGGCGAGATCGCAGCGCTCGCGATCATCGAGGCGGTGTCGCGGCTGCGCGAAGGCGTGGTCGGCAACCCCGACTCGATCACCGGCGACAGCTTCGCGGCCGGCGAGCACGGGGCGCTGCTCGAGTACCCGCAGTACACGCGACCCGCCGTGTTCCGGGGGCACGCCGTGCCCCCGGTGCTGATGGGCGGCGATCACCAGGCGATCGCGCGCTGGCGCCGGGATGCCGCGCTCGCACGCACGTGGGCGCTGCGGCCCGAGCTGCGTCCGCAGCAAGGCCTGCCGGCGCTGCCGATCCACCTCGCGATCGACGGCAGCGATCCCGGCACCGCCGACACGTGGGCCGCGCTCGCGCGCGAGCACGGCGTCGCCGCGCTCGTGCTGCTCGGAGCCGATGCCGACGCCGCGCTCGCGTACTCCGCGGCGCTCTCGGGCGCTGCGATGCAGGTGACCGCGTTCGAGGATCTCGACGTGCTGCGCCGTCGCTTCCGGCGACGCGGCACCGAGCCGTGGGTGGTCGCGCTCGCCGAGCCCGGGACGCCCGGGGCCGCGGCCAGCGTGGCCGAGCTCGCCGATCGGCTGCGGACCTGCGCGCCCGTGCAGCCCGGCGCGCTCGTGCTGGTCGCTCCGGGCCTGCCCGGCCGCACCGACGCGGTGTTCGGGCCCGATCCGGCCCCGCACCCCGATCCGGTCCGCGAGCCCGGCGCCGGCCCGCGTGCGCAGGAGCACGACGCCGAGCTTGCGCCCGCGGCCGTGATCGTCGAACCTCCGCGTCCCCTCGCTGCCGCGTCGCTCACAGGCCGCGCGCTGGCGAGGATCCACGGCCGCATCGTGCCGAGGTGACGCCATGAGCAACAGCTGCCCCACCATCGAGGCCATCGAACGTAGTTACCGCCGCTCCGACCTGCCGCAGTTTCGCAGCGGCGATACGGTGCGGGTCCACGCGCTGATCTCCGAGGGCGGCAAGGAGCGCGTGCAGATCTTCGAAGGCGTCTGCATCCACCGCAAGAAGGGTGGCGCGCGCGGCTCCTTCACCGTTCGCAAGGTCAGCCACGGCGTCGGTGTCGAGCGCGTGTGGCCGGAGAACTCGCCGCGCGTCGTGAAGGTCGAGCTCGTGTCGCGTGGCCGTGTGCGCCGCGCCAAGCTCTACTACCTGCGCGATCTGTCCGGCAACGCGGCCCGCATCAAGGAGAAGCTCGGCGACTACGCTGCGCTGCTCTCCGGTACGCCCGAGCGTGCGACCGAGGCCGACGTCCAGCTCGCGCCGCCGTCGACGGACGGCGACGGCGACAAGGACGCCTGAGCCCGTGGCGCCCGCGGGCGCCGATCGAGACACGCGGGCCCGCGGTCGTGCGATCGAGGCCCGCGTTGCGGCATGGATCTCCGCGCGCGGGCACACGGTGCTCGCTCAGAACGTCGAGCTCGCGCACGCGGAGCTCGACATCGTCGCGAGGGACGACGACGCGCCGGAGCCGACGATCGTGTTCGTCGAGGTGCGCAGCCGCGCCGACGCGGCGCTCGGTCACCCGAACGAGACGATCGACGCCGACAAGCGCAGCCGACTGGTGCGCGGCGCGACCGCCTGGCTCGTGAAGAACGAGCTCTGGGAGCGCGTGGCGGTGCGCTTCGACGTGATCACGGTGGTGGGCCCGGAGCCCACGACCGCGACGATCGAGTGGCTCCGCGGCGCCTTCGAAGTGGGCGGCTGAAGCAGCCGCAGCCGGGCGTCAGCCGCAGCCAGGGGGAAGCGGCGGCATGATGCCGGGGCCCACGCAACAGCCCTCTTGGGTGTTCGCGTTGCAGGCCATTTCGATGTCGTTCGCCGTGACGGTGTCGAGGTCGTCGTTGCAGACGCAGAGGCTCTCGCAGCAGAACTCGCCGAGCGTCTGGATCTTCGCGCAGCTGAAGCCGGTCTCGCACTTCGTGTTCTCGACCACGACCTTCTTGGTCGGGCCGCCGTCCTTGCAGTCGGCGTCGGACGAGCACTTCTTCGAGCACATCGAGCGCTCGAGCACGTACTCGATCTTCAGCTTGCAGGTGCCGGCACCGGCCGCGTTCGCGACGCACTCGAAGCGGTTGCGCGAGAGATCCTGCTGGTTGCACTCCGTGTCGTTGCCGACCGTGCACGCTTCGGCAGGCGCCTCGGCGACGTCGGCGTAGATGCACAGCAGCTCGTTGCAGCTCAGCGCGGGGAACGTGACGAGCTTGCTCTCCGGCGGCTCGACCTTGCCGTGGTTGCAAGGCGCACCGACGTCGCCCTTGGGGCACGCGGCGAGTGCAGTCGCGATCGCACCGAGCGCGAGAGCACGAGTCAGGATCGCGGAGAGCTTGGCGTGGGTCTTCGTCATGGACTCGCTCGTGGCAGGCTAGGGCAACTCGCCCATCGGTGTCGACGCCCGGCCGATCCGGGCACTTCGCCGTTGATGGTCGGCCCCGCGGGATCTTTCCCGCATCGGTGGAGAAATCGCGTGGCCCAGGTCGCGGCCTGGCAGCTCACGGCGCATCGTACACGCCTCGTCATGGCGGTCAAGGCGGCGATCGGGATCGACGTGGCGTCGCCGCAGTCGGGTCGCGCAGCAGCGGTGGTGATCCCGCTGCCAGATTGTGCGACGCGGCGTGCGGGATGACTGCGCGGCGTGCTGCACACCCGTGCTCCCGAGCGCCCGCCGATCGCCTGCCCAGCGCCCGCCGATCGCCCACCGATCGCCGACAGCGCGAGTGCGCTTGCCCGCATCGGCTGCGTGAAGGCCCAGCACACGCACGGCCATCGCGATCGCCCGCTGCCCTGGGCTTCGTGCGCACGCGCGGCCCGAAGCCACTGCGCACCTGCCTCGGGAACCTTCGCTGCCCTCGCGTCGTGAGCATCGAGACGTCCTCACGCGTGAACCTGCCTGTCGCACTTCTGGGCGAGCGCGGCCCTTGCGGGGCAAACCCGGGCCTTGGTAATGTCCTAGGCCTTCGCTGGCGGCATCCGTCCTCGCACGCGCGCCGAACACGAAGACATGCACCGCGCGACGCGGTGCGGCTGCCCGATCCTAGGACGACGTCATGACTCAACCGCGCCGGCGCACGCCTCTGCTCTCGTTGCCCCTCTCGATGTCGACCATCGCGTTGGGTCTCTCGCTGCTCTCGTTGCCGGCGCTCGCCGGTCCGCCGCCGCCGCCGCCCGCGGGCGGAGCTCCGGCAGCACCCGCGACGCCTCCGGCCACTCCGCCGGCGACGCCGACGACCCCGGTCGCACCGCCGCCCGGTGGCCCGCCGCCGGCTGCACCCGATGCACCCGCGCTCGGACCCAACGCGCAGGGCGAGACCCAGTACAAGGCCGAGGACTACGAAGCGGCCGCGATCCAGTTCCACAAGATCAAGAACAACGAGATCCCGGGCGATCAGCCGCGCGCGCAGTTCTGGCTCGGCAAGACGCTCTACAAGCTCAAGTTCTACTCCGCGTCGCTGTCGATCTTCGACGAGATCGTGCAGGCCGGTCCCGCGCACCCGTTCCACAAGCTGACGCTGCCGTGGCTCGCGTCGCTGGCCCGCGAGCTGCCCGAGGGCGCCGAGGTGCTGCAGAAGATCGGTCGCTACAAGCCGACCGATCTCGAAGACGAGGCGTTCGACGAGGTCCGCGACGAGCTCTACTACCTGCTCGGCCGCTACTACTACGACAAGGGCGATCTACCGCAGGGCATCGCGCTGCTGGACCAGGTGCCCAACCAGTCGGACTACTACATCCGCGCGCAGTTCTTCCTCGGCGTCGCGCACACGCGCAACTTCGCCGGCGAGCCGGCGGTCGCCGCGTTCAAGAACGTGCTCCGCCGCGCCATCGAGCTGCGCAAGGCCGAAGAGAAGAAGCGCAAGAACGCCCGCAAGAAGAAGGTCAAGGTCGAGGGCGGCAAGAAGAAGAAGAAGCGCGGCTCTCGCAAGGACCGCACGGAGACCGAGCTGACCTACCTCGAGGAGATGCGCCAGTACGAGCACATGGCCTCGTTCGGCCTCGCCAACATCTTCTACATGGTCGGCAAGTTCGAGACCGCCATCAAGTACCTCGACAAGATCCCGGTCGAGTCGCCCTACTACCTGCGCGCGGTGCATGCCGCGGCGTGGGCGGAGTTCCGCCGCGTCGAGGTCGATGACACCAACGCGAACGGCTACTACCAGCGCGCGCTCGGCTACGTGCACACGCTCAACGCGCCGTTCTTCGAGGAGTACCTGTACCCCGACGGCATCAAGATCAAGGCGGTCACGTACTACTTCAACTGCCGCTACGACTCTGCGAAGCGCTCGGTCGACGAGTTCAACCGCAAGTACCCCGCGGCGATGGAAGACCTCCAGGGCATCCTCAACGACGCCCCCGAGGACTTCAAGCTCTACGAGACGGCCCGCAAGATCCTCGACGACAACTCGTCGCTCGATCCGTTCGTCGAGCAGGTCGCTCGCATCGCGCTGTCCGACAAGAGCCTCGGCAAGTACTTCGACTACGTCGACGAGCTCGAGCGCGAGCAGCAGCAGCTCGAGGACATGAGCTCCGCGTTCAAGGGCGCGAGCATCGGCGAGCGCGTCACCGAGGATCTCGACCTCGCGCTGTCCGCCGCACGCGAGGCCGCAGGCAAGGAATCACGCGAGCGCATCACGGGCGAGATCCGCGAGATCAAAGAGCTCAACAAAGAGATGATCAAGGTCGAGTACGAAATTCTCGAGAAGCGCAAGCAGCAGGGCGCGCTCGAGAACAACCCGGCCAAGCCCCAACGCGCCAAGGTCGACGGCGAG
>CAZFKC010000156.1:0-18260 GCA_964519175.1 uncultured Nannocystaceae bacterium | reverse complement strand
ACCGCTTGTGCGGGCCCCCGTCAATTCCTTTGAGTTTTAGCCTTGCGGCCGTACTCCCCAGGCGGAGTGCTTAACGCGTTAGCTGCGTCACCAAGCGGCAAGCCGCCTGACAACTAGCACTCATCGTTTACGGCGTGGACTACCAGGGTATCTAATCCTGTTTGCTCCCCACGCTTTCGCACCTCAGCGTCAATGACCGTCCAGCCCAGCGCCTTCGCCACTGGTATTCCTCCCGATATCTACGAATTTCACCTCTACACCGGGAATTCTCTGGGCCCCTCCGGCATTCAAGCTCCACAGTTTCGGATGCACTTCCTGGGTTGAGCCCAGGGCTTTCACATCCGACTTGAGGAGCCGCCTACGTGCGCTTTACGCCCAATAATTCCGAGCAACGTTTGCACCCTCCGTATTACCGCGGCTGCTGGCACGGAGTTAGCCGGTGCTTGCTAAGGAGATACCGTCAGGGCCGGCTCTTCACCGGCTTGATTCTTCTCTCCCCACAGAGCTTTACGATCCGAAGACCTTCATCGCTCACGCGGCGTGGCTGCGTCAGGCTTTCGCCCATTGCGCAATATTCCCCACTGCTGCCTCCCGTAGGAGTCTGGACCGTGTCTCAGTTCCAGTGTGGCTGATCATCCTCTCAGACCAGCTACCCGTCTTAGCCTTGGTGAGCCATTACCTCACCAACTAGCTGATGGGCCGCGGGCTCGTCCTCTGGTGCCCCTTGCGAGGCTTTCGCATCACGGCCCGAAGACCACGATGCCACATCCGGTATTAGCCCGAGTTTCCCCGGGTTGTCCCAGTCCAAAGGGTTGATTACCCACGTGTTACGCACCCGTGCGCCACTGACAGGTTGCCCTGCCCGTTCGACTTGCATGTGTTAGGCCCGCCGCAAACGTTCGCTCTGAGCCAGGATCAAACTCTCCAGTTTGAACTTGTGCTCGAGTTGTTGCTCGATGCTTCTCTCTTGGGTGTTGTCTTCGTCCCGACCTCGGCCGAAGCCTTGGGCGTGGACGAGACGAGGTTCGCGTGCCGTTGCCGGCATCGCGTTCCCGCACGCGTCTTCGAGCGTCGCTGCCCTGACGAGGATCTTTCGATCCGGTCAGAGGACGATCGCTCGAGACCGTCTCTTGTTCCGCTTTCCAGTTTTCAGGGAGCGACTTTTTCCGTCCGGGTGTCCCCGGCAGGGATCGGACTTCTAGTCCTACCCGGCTTCGCCGTCAAGCAAAAGAACCGGGTCTCGAGCAGAAGCCGTGCGGGGTTCCGCACATCCAGAACAGCGTTGGAGCGTCGTTCTGGACGCAGGCTGCCTTGCACGCGCCAGCGGCGGATTCCGGGGGGTCGACGAGTCGATCTCCCGGGCCATCTGGCGCCCCCTGGGTGGTTGCGGCTCTCGGAAGCGAGCGCCGGTACCCACCGCTGGGCAGCCTTCGAGCCGTCCCTTGCGGGGCGGCTCGTCGGGCCCGGACTTTGCCCCGGCCCGCGGCGATTTTCAAGTGTCGATCGCAGATGGCGGCGAAGAAACAGCACGGTGCCGGATCCAGGGCGGCAGAGCGGTCGCTGGGGCCGTTACGCGCCTGGCGCGCTGCAGCGCGGGCCGGCGAGCCTGCCTGTGCGCGAGGGCGGCCCTGGGCGCGAGGTGCCGGCGGCGCCGCGGCGAGCCGGTCCATACTCGGTCGCGAAATGCCGGCCGTCGACCCGTCCCGCCGCGGACCGCAGCGGTGAGCGGCGCCCCGTCCGGGCGCACGCCGACGTTCGGCCTCGTGCTGATGCTCGGCTCGGTGGTCGCGTTCGCGGTGATGAACGCGTTCGTCAAGGATCTGCGCGACCACGGCATGGGCACGCTCGAGGTGATGGTCTGGCGCACGGCGCCCGGGCTGCCGCTGTTGCTGCTCGAGTTGCACCTGCGTGGCCTCCCCATCCGCCCACGCCGGCCCCGCGGCGTCGCGCTGCGCACCCTGTTCGGCTGCGTCGCGATGAGCACGAATTTCTGGGCGGTGCAGAAGCTCGCGCTCGTGCAGCACACCGTCATCCACCTCACCCAGCCGATATTCGTCGCGATCGTCAGCCCCTCTTTGCTGCGCGAGCGCCTGCAGGGCACCGCCGTGCTCGCGCTCCTGTTGGCGCTCGCCGGTGCGCTCGTCGTGCTCGTGCCCGCCGACGGCGCGGCCGAGCTCGGTGCCGCGATGATGCCGCTCGTGCCCGGGCTCGTCGGGCTGCTCTCGGCCTGCGCGTCGTCGTTCGCCCACGTGATGCTGCGCAGCGCGACGGGCCCGACCGGAGCAGGGCTCGATCGCGGCGCACCGCCGGACGCCCCCGAGACCGTCGTGCTGCACTTCACGCTCGTCGTGACGATCGCCGGCACGGTGCTCGGGCTCGCGACCGGCGAATTCCGCGGGCTGCCGACCGGGCTCTCGCTCGGCGACACCGCGTGGCGCATCGCCGGGATGGCCGCGCTCGGGCTCGTCGGCCAGCTGATGATGAGTCGCGCCTACGCCCGCGCCGAGGCGCCCGCGATCGCGATCGTCGCCTATGCGGGCATCCCCGTCGCAGCGCTCATCGACGCGTTCGTCTGGGACACGACGCTGGGCTGGACCACGGCCGCCGGCGCCGGCGTGATGGTCTTCGCGGGTTGGTTGCTCGCGCGCGCTCGCTAGCGCGAGACGAAACGATCGATGACGAGCTGCGCGACGCGATCCCACGTGCGCGTGCGGGCGTGGGCCAGCGCGGCCGCGGCATAACGCTCGCGCGACGAGCGATCGGCGAGCAGCGGTGCGAGCCGCGACGCGAGCGCTTCGGGATCGCCCGGCGGCACCAACACCCCGGTCTCGCCGTCGCGCAGCGCGTCCGGGATCCCTCCGGCATCGCCACCCACGACCGGCGTGCCGCAGGCCTGGGCCTCGAGCAGCACCAGACCGAAGCCCTCGACGTCGCCGGCCTGCTCGTCCTGGCGACTCGCCAGCAGCACCCAGTCGGACTTGCGATAGAGCGGCGCGATGCGCTCGTCGGGCACGCGCCCGAGGAAGCGCACCCGCTCGGACACCCCCAGCCGCTGCGCGAGCTCGACCAGCCGCGCGCGATCGGGACCGGCACCGGCCACGAAGTAGCGCGTATCGGCGGGCAGCCGCGGCAGCGCCTCGATCACGGTGTCGACGCCCTTGCGCGGCACCAGCCGCGTGACGGTGAGCAGCCGCGGCCCGCGGTGCCCCTCGAGCTCCGGCGCATCGGGCTCGTCCGGCTCGGGCCGGAAGCGCTGCAGATCGACACCGGGATTCATGATGCAGACCCGCTCGGGCAGGGCACCCAGCGCGATCGCCCGCTCGGCCGTGAAGCGGCTGACCGCGAACAGCGGGTCCGCGCGCCGCAGCACCGTGCGTCGCACCCAGCGGTGCCATGGAGGTGCGGGCGCACCGGCGACGTGCGCGAGCATCTCCTTGCCGTGGCACACGATCGCGAGGCGCGACGGCATGCGCGTGATGCCGCCGAGCGCGAGCGCCATCGTCGCGCCGGTCCACTGCATGAACAGCACGCGATCCACCCCGTGCAGCAGCTCGCGCTCGAGCGCTGCGGTCGCTCCGAAGTGCCGCACGCGCCCACCGATGAAGCGACGCACCGGATACGGCAGCGTGCGGTCGTAGGCCCCGGCCTCGGCATGATTCGGCGCGAGCACCTGCAGCTCCACGCCCGCACGCGCGAGCGCCCCCGCGAGCGATGCGGTGAGGCTCTCGATGCCCCCGATCGCGGGCGGGAAGTTCAGCGTGACGACGGCGAGGGGAGCTCTGGCGCTCACCGCGACTCCGAGCGCAACAGCGAGAACTCGCGCAGGTTCTCGGCGACGTGGAAGACGTCGTAGCCGGCCGCATGCAGCCGGGCGAGCGTATCGACCGTGCGCTGGGCGGGGATGCTCGCGAACTGGTGGTGGAACTCGATCAACAGCTGCCCGACCGGCGTGCGCTCCTCGAGCAGCTGATCGAGCACGTCGTACTCGGCGCCCTCGATGTCGATCTTGAGCACGTCGATGCGCGTGTGTCCGAGCTCGCGCATGATCGTGGCGAGTCGCTTCACCTCGACCTCGATCGTGCCCGTGCTCGTCGCGCGTTCGTCGAGCAGCGAGTGCGAGATGTGCGTGGGGTCGGCCGGCGCGTGGAACCGCACCACGCCGTCGTGCGCCGCGAGCCCGTACTCGGCGAGCACGAAGCGCTGGGGCAGCGCCTGCGCCTTCACCCACGCGATCGAGCGCGGCGTCGGATCGAAGCCGTGGACCTTGGCGCCGGTCTTCGCGATCAGCTCGAGATCGAAGCTGATGTCTTCGCCGAGCCCGAACGAGTAGACGACGCTGTGCTCGTCGAGCCGATCGAGACAGACCGTGTGGCGGCCGTACTCGCTGCCGAGCCCGTGGCAGGGCACGCGCACGTGCACGTCGCGCGAGAGGCCCGCGGCGCGTTCGCGCAGCTTCGAGAGCGTGCGGGAGATCGTGCGTCCCAGACCCATGCGCGTCGCGGACCATAGCAGATCGTCGCGCCGCGCCCGCAGCGGACGCCTGCCCCCGCGCCGACGCGGCACGAGGGTGGCCGGCCGCACGCTCCGGCTGGCTCCGGCGATCCAAAGCTCTGCGCCCGCGACAACCAGCGATACCCTCGCGGCGCCCTTCGCATGCGGATCCTCGTCGTCGCGCCCGACATCCTCTTGCCCGACAGCCACGGCGGGTCGACGCACGTCCACGAGCTGGTGGTGGGACTGCGTCGCCACGGCGAAGTGTTGCTGCTGGCCCGCGCCGGCTCGCATGCGCCCCAGACGATCGGCATCGGTCGCCCGTTACGCCGCTTCCCCGCCGCGCTCCGCCATGCCGATGCCGCCCGCAACCTGCCCGCCGCGCTCGCGGCGGCGCGCGAGTTCCGACCCGAGGTGATCTACGAGCGCTGCACCGCGTACGGGCTCGGTGCGATGATCGGCATCGCGCTCCGGATCCCCCATCTCACCATGGTGCTCGATCAACGCTACAGCTGGCTCTCGCTCCTGCGTGCGGCTCGGCTCGTCGCGACGCGGCTCGACATCGTGCCCGCGCTCGTGCGCGACAAGGCCACGAAGGTGAGCTGGGGTGCGAACCCCGACGTGTTCGACGCGAGCATCGACGGCGCACCGGCACGGCGCGAGCTCGGCCTCGAGGGCGCGTTCGTGGTCGGCTACAGCGGCTCGTTCAAGGCCTGGCACGGTGTCGACCTGCTCGCCGACGTCGCTGCGCGGCTGCCCGATCCGGCGATCCGCTTCCTGCTGGTCGGCGACGGCGATCTGCGTGCGGAGCTCGAGCGCACCATCGCCGCGCGCGGGCTCGCCGATCGCTTCGTGTTCACCGGGGCGGTGCCCTACGACCGCGTGCCGCAGCTGCTGGCCGCGGCCGACGTGTGCGTCGCCCCGTTCCGCCCCGAGCTGCACGGCCCCTCGCGCGTGCACGGGTTCTCGCTCGATCCGCTCAAGGTCTTCGAGACGATGGCGCTCGGCAAGCCGACGGTCACGATCCGCGCCGGCAACATCACGGCGCTGTTCGACGACGGCGAGCACCTCTTGCTGTTCGAGCCCGGCGACGCCGACGAGCTGGCGGCCGCGATCGTGCGGCTCCAGCAGGATCCTGCGCTCGCTCGACGCATCGCAGCGACCGGACGCGAGCGCGTGCTCGCGCGCCACACCTGGGCCGCGCACGCCGATCAGCTGGTCGGGCTGTTCGGCGAGATGTTGGCAGAGCGACGCCGATGAGCGACGCGGGCCCCGAGCTGTCCGGCAGCCATCCGCGGATCTCGACCTCGCAGGCCGCCGGCGTGCTCGTGCTCGGCAACGTGCTCGCCACGCTCGCCGAAGTCGTGGTGCCGCTCGTCATCGTGCGGCTCGTCGGCAAGGGCGAGGTCGCGACGTTGATGAGCCTCCTGCTCGTCTACAACACCGTCTCGCTGGTCGTGCTCACCGGCTTCCCGCACACGGTGACGTACTTCCTGCCCGGCAAGCCACGCGCCGAGCGGGCCGCGATCGCGCGCCGGGTGATCCGCACGATGATGTTGCTCGGCGTCGCCGCCGGTGCGCTCCTGTTCCTCGCCGGCTTGTTCGGCCACGACGTGCTGAGCGCGGTCTCGTCGGTCGATCCGTCGCAGCTCACCTCGCTCGAGCCGCTGATGCTCGTCGCGTTGGTGCCGCTCGGCGATCTGCCCGCGCGCGTGCTGCCGAACCTGCTCGTCGTCGAGCACCGTCCACGGCCCGCCGCCGGCTACGGCGTGCTGCGCTCGCTCGGCATGAGCATCGCGACGCTCGTGCCGGTCTCGCTCGGCTACGGCGCATGGTCGGTCGCCGGCGCGCTCGTGCTGCTCGCGATCGTCGAGCTGGTCTTCCTGGCCTGGCAGCTGCGCCGGCTCTACGGCGGCCTGCCGCGGCTGCCCGCGGCGGTGAGCGTCGGTCAGCTCTTCCGTTTCGGCGTGCCGCTGGGCATGACCGACATCGTGTCGGTGCTCAACAACCGGCTCGACGCGTTCCTCATCCTGGCGACGTTCGCCGACGTCGCGTTCGCGGAGTACCAGGCCGGCGGCTGGCAGATCCCGATCGTCACGCAGGTGCCCTACCTCGTCGGGGCCGCGCTCGCGCCCCGCATGGTCGAGCTGTTCGGCGCCGGCAAGGCCCGCGAGGCCATCGCGATCTGGCGGCAGTCGATCGGCAAGGTGGCGCTCATCGTCGTGCCCACGACGCTCGTGTTCGTGGTCGCGGCCGACGACGTCGTGGCGCTGCTCTTCACCGAGGAGTACGCGCGCGCGGCCGACGTGCTGCGCTGGTACGCGCTGCTCGGGGTCGGACGCGTGGCCGCGTTCGGCACCGTGATCGTCTCGGCCGGTCGCCCGCGCTTCGTGCTGCAGGCCGCCGTGCTCTCGCTGCTCAGCAACGTCGTCATCAGCCTGCCCTTGCTGTGGTGGCTCGGCTTCGTCGGGCCCGCGATGGGCACGTTCTTCGCGTTCATCCCGATGGTCGTCTACTACTGCTGGTGCATCGCACGTGCGACCGGCCTCGAGCTGCGCGAGATCTTCCCGCTCGTCGCATACAGCAAGGTGCTCGCGGTGGCGCTCGTGGGCGTCGCGGGGGCGCTGGTGTTCCGCAGCTTCGTCGACTGGCCACCGGCGCCGTCGCTCGTCGCCCAGTTCGTGATCGTGCTCGGGATCTTCTCGGCCCTCGGCAACGCGACCGGCATCATCGCGCGCGAGGACTGGACCTTCGTGTGGGGCTGGCTGCGGCTCAAGACCCTCCGACATTAGCCTTGGTCGCGCCTCCGGCGCTCTCGCGTCAGCCCTCCAGCTTCAGGTCCTCCGCGCACACCGAGGCCTGGGGGCTGTCGATCGGCTTGCAGTCGCACGCGGGCTTGCCCGGCCCACACGTGCGCGCGCAGTGGCCCTCGCCGTTCGGTGTGTGCACGCAGATCGAGCCGCCCCCGCACTCACCGCCCTCCTGGCAGCGGCCACCGGGCAGCGCCGCACCGTCGAGATCGCAGCGCCAGCGCGTGTCGCCGTCGCCGGTGCCGACGTACGGACGACACGTCATCGCCTCGGGACAGCTCGACGCCTCGGGCGTGCACTCGCAACCATCCCCACCCGTGCACCGGTGCCAGCCGCGACGCAGCGCGAGCGACTGGCGCATGAGCAGCGCCTGCTCCTCGGAGAACATCGTGCGACACGGGGGGTAGTACGCCATCATGTTGCGCGGGTCGGGTCGCGCACCGCCCACGCAACGGATCGCGCAGGCCTCGTCGACCGTGCACTGCTCGGGACCAGGGTCGAGCGAGGTGTCGCAGAGCCCGTCGGGATCGTCCTCGCAACGCGTCTCGCACGACGCCGCCTCGGTCAGCTCGCCCGACGACGACACCTGCTCGACCGGCGGTGGGGCCTCGTGCGTGTGGCAGAGCCCGAGGAAGTGGCCCATCTCGTGCGCGAGCGTGGTGGGCCAGCGCGTCTTCGCGATCGCGACGAGCCCCACCGGCGGCTGCCGCTGCCATACCCGTCGCTGCCCGCCGCACACCCCGTTCGGCACCGTCGAGATCCCCGGGCGCGGCACGCCCTCGGCGAGCACGACGTCGGTGAACACGACCGGCGCGTAGAACTCGTCGGACTCGACCGTGAGCATGCCGGCGCGCAGCATGCGGTCGACACCCTTCATGTCGAGCTCGAGCAGGGCCGGGTCGGCGATGCGCACCACCTCGCGCAGCTCGAACGACAGCCCGAAGCCGTCCTCGCGCACGAACGCGGCATCGAGCTCGGTGACCGCGGCCTGCACGTCGTCGTCGGTGTAGCTGCCCGCGCCGCCGCCATCGGTCACGACGAACGCGACGATGGGCACCGGTGCACACGTCGCATCCTCGTCGATCGCGAGATCGAGATCGTCGTCGCGACCGTTGCACACCTCGGCGGTCGGCTCGGGTGGGCACCCGCACGCGCCGCACTCGTCGCCGCCGGGTGGCAGCGCATACACGCAGCGCGCCGGCCCGCGATCGCGCTGCTGCAGGCACGTGCCGCCGACCGCATCGCAATCGAACTCGCGCCACACGCCCTCTTCGCAGCGCCGCAGCGTCTCGCCCACGCACACCGGCTGGGCGAAGGGCGGGCAGTCCTGCGGCGAGCGCTCGCGGCAGATCGGGCCCTCGCCGGTCATCACGCAGCGCTGCCCCTTGGCGTGGCAGTCGACCTCCATCACGCGATCGACCTGGCAGATCTTCGCGACGTCGCGCTTGCAGCTGCCGAGCGCCGTCACGTCGCCGCAACCCGGTGCGCTCGCGGCCTCGCACTCGCCTTCGCTGCAGCGGCTGTCCCCGCACTCCTGCGCGATCGCGTAGGTCGTGCCGCAGCTGTCGACCCACCACGCGTCACCATCCACGCAGGTCTTCGACGCCTCGGGCGTGCAGCCGGGCGCGGGCGCCTTCTGCTCGCGCGGCGCCCACTTCTTCGCCTCGGCCGGCGCCGCAGCGGTCGCGTGCGGCTCGGGGTCGGCGCTGCGTCGACGCGAGGGTGCGCCGCGCAGCAGCAGCCAGCCGAACAGCGCCGCGAGCGAGGCGACGAGCAGCGGTCGCCAGACGAGCCGCAGCCAGCGTCGCCCAGCGCCCTCCGCCATCACTGCCCCGCGCGTGCCTGCAGGAGCACGACCAGCTGGTCGCGATCCCAGCTGCCTTCGAACACGACCTCCGCGGCATCGCGCACGCCCGCGCCGTACTCGTCGTAGCGGCTGAACCTCGCCAGGCGCACGTGCGCCGAGCGGGCGCGCGTGCCCGCCGGATCGAGCGCGCCGTAGGCGTAGAGCGCTCCGAGGGCGACCGTCTCGAGCGCGGCGCGATCGCTCGCGTCGACCTCGATGCGCGCGAGGTCCACGAAGATCTCCAGCTCCTCGCCGTGAAGCTCGCTCTGCCCCTGGCCCTCGCCGATCGTCGGGAGCAGTGCGGGCCAGTCGGCCTCGACCTCCTCGAACGCGTCGGCGATCGAGGCGATGGCCGACGCTTCTTCGTCGACGACGCGCAGCACGGCGGGCACGCGGTCGCGCAGGTGCTCGCGCAGCGTCGGATACAGCCGCTCGGCCAGCAGATCGGCGGTGGCGTCCATCGCCCACGGCGCCGCGTGGTGCGAGCGCCACGGCGGGCTGCCCCACGGGGAATTCTCCAGCGCGTCGCGCAGGAGCTCGTCGCCGGTGGTGACGACGACGAAGCCGGCCTCGCGCGCCATCTTCTCGAAGCGACGCTCGTTGGCCGGCGTCGAGCGCAGGCCGTCGCGACCGGCGACGGAGCCGATCGACGCGTTGTCGAAGAACACCACCATCGCGTCGGTGCGGCGCGCCAGGCCATCGACCTCCGCGAGGATCTCGCGCATGCGGCCCTCGCTCGAGTCGCCCTCGAAGAAGCGGTCCTTCGCGCCGGTGAGCTCGATCATGATCACGTCGGGCTGCGCGCCGCTGTCGATGAAGTTGCGCAGCTCCTGCAACACCTTGCCGCTGCGCACGCCGGCATAACTGCGCTGGATGACGTCGAAGCGCGCATGATCACGATAGCCGAGCAGGTCCCGCATGCGCCGCTCGAAGCGCGCGCCGAACGAGTACGAGCCGATCATGTCCGACTTCGAGAGCATCGACGAGCCGATCATGAACGCCAGGTACGGCCCGGCGCGACGGTGGCGCTCGAGGCGGCGATGCAGGTGTCGATCGGGGCGCAGATCCGCGAGGATCGCCGCGCCGGTCACCGAGCCCAGCAGATCGCGCGCGCCGTGGGCCTCGAGGTTCGCGATGTGGCCGATCTTCGCCACGCCCATCGCGCCGTCGCCGATGTAGAACAGCCGCGAGCGGTGCTCCTCGAGCCAGAAGAGCGTCGCCGTATCCTGGTCGAGCGCCATCTGTCCGAGGTGGAAGTACGAGGTGAACGACGCGCTCTTCTTGTTGTAGGTGAGGTACGCGCCGCCGTGCACGAGCGGCTTGAGCCAGGGATAGACCACCTCGTCCTCGGGATCGACGAGGCGCAGCTGGATCCGCTCGGTCATGCCCTTGACCCCCTTCTTCGTCGGTAGGTCGTCCTGCACGAGCAGCGCCTGGTAGCGCTCGACCCAGACCATGCCGACGATGTCGGCCAGCTTCAGCTGGTCGTAGTCGAGCGGCATGTAGAGCCCCTTCACCTGCGGCACCGCCGTCGTCGCCGTGTTCGGGAACTCGAGCGTGAGCTCGGCGAGCGTCGTGCGCCCCGCCGCGACGTGGCCCTCCCAGATCCGATCGCCGAGATCGGCGACGAACAGGCGCCCCTCGGGCGAGACCGCGAAGGCCTTGATGCCGTCCTCGCCCGTCGCGACCACGAGCTCGTCACCGCGGCCGGTGAGCGGATCGAGCGACAGCACGCGCTTGCCCTCGTCGAGCACGAGCAAGCGTCCGGCGTGGTGCACCATCGCGTCGATGCGCGTCCAGCCCGAGGCGCCCGCGCGTGCGATGGTACGCACCGCGTCGGACTCGACCACGCGCAACGAGGTGCCGTCCTGGTCGACGAAGTACACCGACTCGCCGACGATCACCGGCGCGCTGGGATGCAGCATGCGCGCGAGGTGACGCTTGCCGTCGACGTCGCCGTCGGCCCCACCCGCACCCGCGAGCGTGCTCACCGTCTGCAGGTTGCCGGTGAGCTGGCGCAGGCAGTGGTTGCCGGTGTCGGCGATCACGATGCGGCGCCCGCCGGGCGCGACCGCGAGGCCGGTCGGACCGCGGAACAGCGCCTGCCAGGCCGCGCCGTCCGAGAAGCCCTGATCGGTGCGCGACACCAGCGTTCGATCGGCGCCCTCGACCTGCACGAGCTCGTCGTCGGCGGGCGTGTCGGCGAGCGCGACGTCGAGCTCGACCAGCAGGTTCACGGCGAGGCGGCGGTTGCCTTCGGGCCCGAGGTGGCAGTGATCGAGGAAGAGCGGCGACGAGAACAGCGGATGGTCGAGGTTGACGAGCTCGACCCGGGGCGACTTCGCAGCCGCGACGATCGAGGCCATGCGCGCGGTGTAGCGGCCCTGCGCGGCCCCGTCGGCGGCGGCTGCTGCGAACTCGTCCTCGAGCGGCGTGGTGAAGAACACCGCGCGTCGACCCGACGCCGCGAGCCTCGCGACGATCGCCTCGAGCGCGACGATCTGCTGCGAGCGCCGATCGAGCACGAGCCCCTGGTAGTGGGTGAGCAGCCGCGCGCGCGCCGAGAGCGGATCGGGGGCCTCGGCCTCGCGCGGGGGCACGAGCGCGGCGACGGCCGCCGGCAGCACGTCGCTGCGCAGCTCGCCGCGGTGGCGATACAGCGGCAGGCCTGCGCCCAGCTCCCAGTGCACGAGCGCGGCCAGCCACGCGCCGAGCGCGTTCCAGCGCAAGGCGCCGCCCTTGCCCAGCAACGTGGGCCCGATCTCGCACAGATACGGCCGCGTGCACTCGCGGATGTCCGTGTAGCTGCGCGAGAAGTAGCGCGGATTCAGCTCGATCACGACCGGCACGCGCGCCGCGGGATCGACCGCGTCGAGCTCCTGCACGACGTGCAGCATGTCGATGGGCAGCATCGCGTCGAGCGCGACCTGGTGGAAGCGCGCGCCGCTGTCGGGCGACGCGGCCGCGCGCATCGCATCGATCACGCGGTGGTGCTCCCAGTCGTCGACGCGCCCGCGCATGACGTCGCCGGCGAGCACCGAGTCACCGACCAGCAGGAACGGCTGGCCCTCGTCGCTCGCCGCGGCCTCGAGCTGGCTGCGCAGCGTGTTCACGTCGCGCACGTCGACGTCGGCCGCCGCGGGCCAGAAGCGATCGTGCAGCGAGAGCGCGAGCTCGGCGAGCAGCACCAGCACGACGAGCCCGGCGACGAACGACCACGGCCGCGGACCCACGACCTCGTCGTCGGCGATGCGCCCGTCGTCCCAGATCATGACCTTGTGCTCGCTCATCGGCTCAGAACTGGAAGTAGATGAACGCGGGCGCCTGATCGGGCGCACCGAGCACGGTGGCGACGACGAGCGCCCCGTAGAAGAGGATGGAGATGCCCGCGTCGCCGTCGATGGCGCGCAGGAGGCCGAAGCGACGATCGATCCAGCTGAGCAGCAGGAACACCGCGATCGCGGCGAAGAACCACAGCTGCGCGAGCGAGGGCAGCCCCGCCGCCCCGAGCATCGCGGCCCCGATGCCGCCCGTGACGGTGCCGACGTCGGCGAGCTGGTCGGCGCGGAACATGACCCAGCCGATCACGACGAGGTGGAAGGTGACGAACCAGCCCGCGAACGTCACGAGTCGACCCCAGCGCCCGAGGGCGACGCCGCGCGCGAACGGAGTGCGCCGCACGAGCACGTCCACGAGCAACAAGAAGCCGTGGTAGAGGCCCCAGACCACGAACGTCCACGCCGCGCCGTGCCACAGGCCCGACAGGAACATCGTGAGCACGAGGTTGAAGAGCACGCGGGGCTTGCTGCCCCGGTTGCCGCCGAGCGGCCGGTAGACGTAGTCGCGGATCCACGTCGACAGCGAGATGTGCCAGCGCCGCCAGAAGTCCGAGATGTTCGTGACCAGGTACGGCTGGTCGAAGTTGCGCATGAGGTCGATGCCGAACAAGCGCGCCGAGCCGCGCGCGACCTCGGAGTAGGCCGAGAAGTCGAAGTAGATCTGCAGCGTGAACGCGTAGGTCGCGACGAGCAGGCTCCACCCGTCGAAGGCGCCGGGTTCGGCGTAGACGGGGTCGACGAGGCGCGCGCACGTGTCGGCGACGAGCACCTTCTTGGCCAGGCCCCACACGATCATGCGCAGCCCCACGACGAAGTTCTCGATGCGGAAGCGCATCCGCACCGCGAGCTCGAACTGCGTCAGCAGGTGGCCGGCGCGCTCGATCGGGCCGGCGACGAGCTGCGGGAAGAACGTGACGAACAGGAAGAGCCGCGAGAACGAACGCGTGGGCACCAGCTCGCGCCGGTACACGTCGATCGTGTAGCTCATGGTCTGGAACGTGTAGAAGCTGATGCCCGGGGGCAGCACGATCGACAGCGTGTCGGTGGCGAGCGAGTCGCCGAACAGCGCGTGCAGGTTCTCGAGGAAGAACCCGGCGTACTTGAAGTAGCCGAGCAGCCCGAGGTTGCTGATCATGCTCATCAGCAGGTACGCGCGCCGCTTGCCCGGCGTGCGGCTGGCGTGGATGCCGAGCGACGCGGTGTAGTCGATCACCGCCGACAGCACGATGAGCCCCGTGAACGGGATGCTCCACGCGGCATAGAAGATCAGGCTCGCGACGATGAGCAGCCACGTCCGCGCGGTGGGGCCCATGCGGAAGAACAGCGCCAGCGTCACCGCCAGCAACACCACGTACGCGAGCGAGTCGAACTGCACGTGCGGAGCCCGGGCGCGGATCAGCCTTCGTCGTCGGGCGCGTCGTCGCCGTCGTCGGGATCCGCCTTCGCGGCCGCGTCGGCGGGCTCGGGCTCTGCAGGCTTCGCCGACTTCTTCGGCCCGGCCGGCTTCACCGGGCGCACGTCGGGCGGCGCGATCGAGCTCTCGAGCCGCTCGATGCGGGCGCGCAGCTCCTTGCGATCGTCGGCGTCGGCCGCGGGCGCACGCAGCTCGGCGACGAGTCGGCCGAGCGACACGTGCAGCGCGCCGAGCCAGATGAACGGCAACAGCACGAGCACACCGGCGATCACGAGCGACAGCGGCGCGCGCGGCTTCGTGGGCACGGCCGCGGGCGCGGGCACGGCGGCGCCGGCCAAGCCGTCGGCGAACGTCCGCATGCGCTCCCAGGTGGAGACGAGATCATCGCCGACCATGACCGTGTTGGTCGGCGGGTGGGTGATGACGTACTGGCCGGTGGCCGACTGACTCACGACGAACATCGCCACTCCTCGGAGCGCAAAAGGCGAGCTAAACGCGCGGCGATGGGACCACGAACGCGCTAGCGGGACAAGGCGCCGACGCCACGGCCCGCGCTCGCCCCCTCAGCGTGCGCCCGGGGTGGCGCTGGATCGCCGCCGCCGGAGCAGCAGCAGCAGCGCCACGGCGATCCACGGCAGCTCCCACGCGAGCCCGCCGGCCGCCGCTCGCAGTGCCGAGCGAGGATCGCCCCACCCACGCGGATCTCCGCCGGGCTCGACCAGGTTCACCGGCGAGACCATGGTCGCGTCGAAGGGCCACCAGAGTGCAACGCCGATCCCGTTGCTCGCGTTGGCGTCGAGGCACGCGTCGACGAGCAGATGCGAGAGCCCGCCGAGCACGAGCATCGCGGCCACGCCGATGCGCGGCGCGGCGAAGCGATGCGCGAGCGGCCACGTCAGCACGAGTGCGCTCGCGATCACGAACACGAGGTTGTGCGTGACGACGCGGTGCCACGCGTTGAAGTGCGGCGACCACACGAGCACGAAGTCGACGTCGGGGAACGCGGCACCGATCGCACACACCCACGGCGCCCAGCGTCGCCACGAGCGCTGCGGATGCCCGAGCACGAAGCCGATCGCGACGTGCCCGACCGGCGTCATCTCGCGCCGGTTCTACCGCGGGCTCAGGCGGCCTGCGACTCGGACGTGCTCAGCAGCGTATAGAGGCTGTTCGCGGTCTGGACGACGAGGCCCCGCGGGGTGGCGACGACACCGCGCACGGTGCTGGTCTGGACGACACCGCCGGCATCCGCGGCGACGATCACGAGGCGCTCGCCGATCCGGGGCTCCCCGACGAGGCGGACGCGGCCCACCGGGAGATCGTGGTGCTCCGGGGCTTCGGGTCGGGTGCGCTTGCAGTGGAGCGTGAAGGTGCCGTTCATGGTCAGCATTCCGTCGGTGTCCCGAGGAGGTGCAGACCTCGCACCAACTCCGCCCCGAGCGCAGCCGTGGGGATCCGGGTTTGATCCCGGCGATCTCCCGCGCGCGATCGAACGGCCGCGATCGGATGGCTGCGCCAGGCCGTCGACGATCGACCCGCCGACCGCCAACGCGCGCAGCGGCCTGCGTCAGCGACATGTCGCCTTCTTGGTTGCGAGTCGGCGCACGGCGCAAAGACTGCGGGCGGCGTCGGCCCGCGATGTCCCTTCGAACGACCGAGACACCGCACGCTGCCGGATCCGAGAACGACGTCGTGCCCGAGCACGCCGTGCAGTTCTACGACTCGCCCGAAGCGCTCGCCGAGGTGGTCGCCGACTTCGTGCACCACGGGCTGTGGAGCGGAGAGGCGGTCGTGCTGGTCGTCGTGCCGGAGCACGGGCGGCGGATCTGTGCGGCGCTCGAGGCGCGTGGGGTGGACCTGCAACACGTCCAGCACGAGCGTCGCCTCGTGCTGCTCGATGCGGTGCGAACGCTGCGGCGCCTGATGATCGGTGCGACGCCGGACCGGGCCACGTTCCGGACCGAGGTCGGCGGCGTGCTCGCCGGAGCGTTCGCAGCCAGCACCAGCGGTCGGGTGCGTGCGTACGGCGAGATGGTCGACGTGCTCTGGCGCGACGGCCACCGCGAGGCCGCGCTCGCGATCGAGCGGCTGTGGAGCGAGCTGCAACGCGAGCGCCGGTTCGCGCTCCTGTGCGCGTACTCCCTCGACGGCTTCCGCAAGGAGATCGACGTCCGCAGCGTCTGCGAGCAGCACGGGCATGTGCTCCTGCCTGCGGCCGAGGTCGAGCTCGATCCCCACGAGGTGCGCGCGCTCGCGTCGGACATCGGCCAGCGCAAGCACATCGAGCGCGAGCTCCGGGTCTCGCTGCAGGATCTCCGGCGCAAGCAAGAGCAGCTCGAGGACAGCGAGCGGCGCCTCAAGGAGTCGCTCGAAGAGGCCCGTCGCGCACAGGAGCAGGCCGAGGCGGCGAGCTGCGCGAAGGATCAATTCCTGGCGATGCTCGGACACGAGCTGCGCAACCCGCTGTCGCCGATCCTGACGGCGTTGGAGCTGATGCGGATCCGCGACGATCAGGCGGCGCAGAAGGAACGCAGCATCATCGAGCGGCAGGTGCAGCACATGGTGCACCTGGTCGACGATCTGCTCGACGTCTCGCGCATCACCCAGGGCAAGCTCGCGCTACGCTGCCAGACGGTCGACATGGCCGAGGTCGTCGCGAAGGCGGTCGAGATGGTGAGCCCGATGCTCGAGGAGCGCCACCATCGGCTGACCACGGCGATCGAGCCCGAGGCGTTGCTCGTCGACGGCGATCAACATCGGCTCGCGCAGATCGTGCAGAACCTGCTCATCAACGCGGCGAAGTACACCGAGCCCGGTGGGCTGATCGAGATCGGGGTCGGTCGCGAGCACGGCAGCGTGAAGCTGGTGCTGCGCGACTCGGGCATCGGCATCGCGCCCGAGCTGCTGCCGAAGCTGTTCGACGCGTTCGTGCAGGGCCAGGACCGCGCGCCGCACACCCACGCCGGGCTCGGGCTCGGGCTCGCGATCGTGCGCTCGCTCGTGGCGATGCACGGCGGATCGGTGGGCGTGCACAGCGACGGGCTCGGCCACGGCAGCGAGTTCACGGTGCGCCTGCCGCTGGCCGGGAACTCCGCGCGGCTGCCCGCACCGGTCGACGTCGAAGCCGTCCGCGCCGCGCGTCGTCATGCCGGGGTGCGCGTGCTGGTGGTCGACGACAACGAGGACGCCGCCATCCTGCTCGCGGAGCTGCTCGAGGCGGCGGGCTACCAGACCGCGATCGCCGGCGACGGGCCGGATGCGCTGCGGATCGCCGGCGAGCTGCAGCCGCGGATCGCCGTGCTCGACATCGGGCTGCCCGTGATGGACGGCTACGAGCTGGCTCGCGAGCTGCGGCGCATGCCCGGGCTCGCGGAGATCAAGCTGGTCGCAGTGACGGGCTACGGGCAGGCCTCCGACCGCGAGCGCGCGCTCACGGTCGGATTCGACGAGCATCTGATGAAGCCGGTGCCGCGCGAGCGCATCGAGGCGGTGCTCGACCGCTTCACGCTCGCGCTGCAGTAGTCTTGGGCCGAAGTGGCCGACTTCACGATCCTCAGCATGTTGCTCAGCGTGCTCGTCGTCCTCGTGGTCGTCGCGGGCGGCCTGGCGCTGTGGATGCGGGCGCGGGTGCGCGTCCCGGCCGGCGCGGCGCTCGTGATCCACCGCACCGGCGGCGAAGCGCGTGTGAGCTTCGGCGATGCGATCGTGCCGCCGTTCGTCGCGCGCAGCGAGCTCGTCGACTGCTCCGTGCACACGCTGGCGATCGCCTGCGAAGGCAAGGACTCGCTGCGCTGCAGTGACCAGATCCGCGTCGACGTGCGCGCGGAGTTCCAGATCGCGATCAACCGCACCGCCGACGATGTCCTCGAGGTGGTGCAGACCGTCGGCGCGGCGCGGGCGGGCGAGCCGGCCGTGCTGCGCGAGCTGTTCGCGGGCAAGCTCGTCGATGCGCTCGGCACGGTCGTCGCGCACTTCGATCTCGACTCGCTCGTGCGCCGGCGACAGGATGTCCGCGACCGTGTGCTCGAGATCGTCGGCAGTGACCTGAACGGCTTCGTGCTGCACGAGCTCGCGATCACCCGCAGCGAGCAGGTGCCGCTCGAGCAGCTCGACCCCTCGAACATCCTCGACGCCGAGGCGATCCGCCGCATCACCGAGCGCACGTCGGAGGAGCGCATCCGGACCGCCGAGATCGAGCGTCGGACGGAGCGCGAGCTCGCCGAGCGCCGGCTCCACGCCGAGGAGGAGCGGCTGCAGCTGGAGATCGAGCAGGCGCGGCGACAGGCAGCGCGCGAGGAGTACCGACCCTAGCAGGGTGCGGAAGAACGCGAAGCGTTCTTCCGGACACCCTGCTCCGTGCC
>CAZFKC010000155.1:0-18651 GCA_964519175.1 uncultured Nannocystaceae bacterium | reverse complement strand
CTTCAGCGCCGCCTTCTTCAGCGCCGCCTTCCTCAGCGCCACCTTCCTCAGCGCCGCCTTCCTCAGCGCCGCCCTCTTCTCCGCCTTCCTCGCCCCCGCCTTCGCCACCACCCTCTTCGCCGCCGCCCTCTTCTGCGCCGCCCTCTTCGCCGTCGCCATCCTCGTCGCCGTCGCCGTCGTCGCCGTTGCTCTCGCTCTCACCGTCGTCGTCCGGGAGCTCGCAGCCGATCGGCGCCGTGACGAACGCGGCCGCAAAGAGGCAGGTGACAGTCAATCCACGAAAGAGGCCATTGGTGCGTCGCTGCATGGTGGGAGTGTCCTTCCGACCGTCGTTCGTCACGCCACACCAGCGTCGATTACAGCGCGTCAGCAATTTTTTCCGGGGCGCACGCGCGCGCGCGCCCGAGCTCAATCGGTGACGCAGATCTCGCCCGCTTCGCGCCACGTGCAGCCATCCACCTTGGCGCACGCTGCCATGCTCAGCTCGCCGCACGCGGGACAGTCGAGCTCGTTGCAGCTCTCGCCGTTCCAGGCACACGCCGGCTCGTCGAGGCAATCGCCCATCGGCAGGTCGCCGCACGCGACGTGCAGGCACGTGCCGCCTTCGATGTCGCTGTCCCAGCGGCACAGCGGCGCCGCGATGCACGGCTCCATCTCGAGCCCTTCGCACGTCGCCGCCGCATCGGGGTGGCACGCGTCCGCCCAGCAGACCGCGGTCTCTCCATCGCCGTAGAGATCGCAGGCCGGCACGTCCTCGCAGCCGTCGTTCGGCGTCTCGGGACACACGCCGACGCCGTCGCCACCACCGGTGGTCTCGCCTCCGGTCGTCGGATCCTCGCCGCCTTCGAGCGTGCTCTCCACGCTGCTGGCCTCGGTCGTCGTCGGCTCCGTCGTCGTCGCACTCGACTCGCCGCTCGTCGGATCGCCGCTGGGATCTCCGCTCGTCGGATCCCCGGTCGGCGCACCGCTCGTCGGATCGCCGCTGGGATCTCCGCTCGTCGGATCCGCGCTCGTCGTGCTGCCGCCCTCGACGCCGCCGCCCGTCATCGTGCTCGACGCGCTCTCGCCGGCACCACTGCTGCCCGCGCCGCCGTCGCTGCTCTCGCCGTCGCCGAGCAAGAAGTCGGCCGTGCACGCGCTCGCGCCGAAGAGTGCGATGCAGGCGATCCGCCGCACGCTCAGCCCCCGCCACCCGACTCGCGCTCGGCCTGAGCGCGGAACGAGCCCGTCGGGAAATCGTCGAGGTAGTCGCGCCAGCACGCGGCGCGCTCGCTCGCACCTGCGCGGCGGCACAGGCCTGCGCGCGCGTCGTCGGCGAAGCGTCCGTCGGGGAAGCGCGCGAGGTACCGCTTCCACAGCGCGAGCTCGCGGGCCGCATCCCCACGCCGGCGCGCCAGCGTGAACAGATCGCCGTAGGCCAGATCCGCGAGCCGCGAGCCGCTGGCCAGTCCGATCAGCGCCTCGAAGCGCTCCTCTGCACGCGCGTAGTCGCGGGCCTTCCAGGCCGCGTGTGCCTCCGCGTCGATCGCCGCGATCCGCTCGGCGAGGCTCGGCATCGGCGCAGCCGCGGGCGCGGCCTTCGGCTTCGGCTTGGCCTTGCTCGCGACGACCACGGGCGGCGCCGGCTCGCTCGGCAACACCTCGAGCGGCGCCGGCTCGCGCGGGATCGTCGTGGCCTCGCTCGGCGTCCGCGTACGCGCGCGCGGCTCGGGCTCCTCGCCGTCGTCGATCGTCGCGCGTTCCGAGCGCTCCGGCGTGACGTCGCCCTGGTGCAGCGCCTCGTCGCGCGGCGCGGCATTGCGTTCCTGCACGAGCTTCACGCCCTCGAGCAACCCGAACCCCACGACCAGCGCAGCGGCCAGCGCGGCCGCCCCCCACAGCATGCGCCGCAGCGGCTTGGGCTCGGCGCGCCGCGGCAGCGCGGTGACGCCGTGCATGCGCAGCGCGGCATCGTGATCCGCATCGGCGCGCACGTCGGCGACGAGCTGCTCGAAGGCCGGATCGTCGCGCGTCGGTCGACGTCGTCGTTCGTGGGCGAGCGAGACCACGGGCGCGGCCAGCTGAGCCTCCTGCACGTCCTCGGCGCTGACGCGGGTCGGATCGAGCTCGTGCGCGAGAGCCAGCACGGCGGCGAAGTCCCACGGCACCGGGGCCTGGCGCAGCTCGGTGTCGATCGTCTCGCACACGTCGCCGAGCAACGCATCGAGCGCGGGATCGGGCAGCTCGTCGTCGGGCCGCATCACGACGCACCCCCTTCGAGCGGCGCGAGCCAGCCGAGCCGCTCGAGCTCGGCACGCAATCGCTGACGTGCACGCGTCGCACGCACGGCGAGGTTGCCGGTCGAGATCCCGAGCTGCGCGGCAGCCTCGACCGGCGGCACGCCCTCGAGATCGCGGAGCACGAACGCCTCGCGCAGGTGCTCGGGCATCTCGGCGAGCACTGCGTAGACCGCCCGCGCACGCTCGCGTGCGAGGTGCGTGCGATCGACGTCGGCCTGCGGGACGCCGGCGCCGCGCACGTCGTGGATCGCCTTCAGTCGATCGTGCGCGGTGGCGGTGCTCGTCTGCGAGCGCCAGTGGTTGCGCACCACGTTGATCGCGATGCCGTGCATCCACGTCGAGAACGACGAGCGCCGATCGAAGTCGCGCAACGACACCAGCGCGCGCGCGAACGACTCCTGCACGAGATCCTCGACCGCCGCGTGCTCACCGACCAGGTAGCGCACGTGCCGGAACACCGGCTCGTAGTGCAGCTGGTAGAGGCGCGCCCACGCATCGGTGCGTCCCGCCTTCGCCGCCTCGACCCACGCCGCCGCATCGTCGCCCGCCCCGGCTCCGGCGGAGCTGGGCAGCGGCGGCTGCGGGTCGGTGGTCAGGCGGGGCATGACAGGGTCCGTAGGATGAGTCGCACGAGCGCCCCGCCGATTACGTGGGGGCGGCTACGAGGGCGATCATCATCGCGCGCCGGCCTGCGCCTCCACGAAACGGCAGTGATCCCGGGCGATCCGCGGGTCGACCGGCCCCGCGGGACGGTGTCCGGCGGGCACCGACACGGTCATTCGCAGGCGACGGAGCGCACGACGAGGAGGCTGTCGAACGAGCTCATCACCACTTCGGCGGCCCCGTCGCCGTCGAGGTCGACGGGTGGGCCGAGCGGGTGGGACGGTGTGCCCGGCAGCGGGATCGGCGTGGCCACACCGCCGAGCACACCGCCATCGTTCCAGTACACACCCACGAAGTCGCCGTCGACCACGAGCACGTCGGTCGCACCGTCGCCGTCGAAATCCCCGATGCGATGGCCGGTCGCGCTGCCGAGCGACTCGCCCTCGCCGAACGCAGGCCCTCGACGCACGAACAGCGTGCTCTCGCGCTCCACGAACAGATCGAGCGCGCCGTCGGGCTCGAGATCGCCGAGCCCGACCACGCGCTCGTCGTCGAGGTTCGCGCGCACCGTCGCCACGCCGTTGCTCTGCAGCTCGACCACCCAGTCGCCGCGCTGGCAGAAGTCGAAGCAGTCGATCTCGAAGCGACCCGCCGTGATCATGCCCTCGGCGAGTGCGACGACCGCGGGACCCGGCGAATAGCCGGGCTCGAGGCTGGGCGTGATCGTCGACGGCCCGAACGTGCCGTCGCCGCTGCCCAGCGCGACCTCGAGCTCCTCGCCAGCGTCCACGCGCGCGGCCCGGGCCTCGCCGGGGAGCCGCACGAGCGTGGTCGCGTCGCCATCGACGTCGATCGGGCCGCGCATCGCCAGCATCCCCGTCGGATCCGCGCTCCACCAGCTCCCGTCGTTCACGTCCATCGTCACGTCGTCGAGGCCGTCACCATCGATGTCCGCGATCTCGTCCAGACGATGATCGTCGATCGTCTGCACGGTCGTCCACGGCCCGCTCGGCGAGGCGGCGCCGACGATCCGGATCTGCTCTGGCTCGTCGCTCGTGCTGCCGAACAGGAGCTGCAGGGGAGCATCGCTCCGCAGTCGCGCGACCCCGTGGAGGTACGAGGGCACGACATCGATCGGGTAGGTCGCGAAGCACCGCCCGGGCATCGCGCCGGTGTCGTCGGTGCTCGTGGCGCTGCCCGATTCGTCGACGATGCCCGTGCTCGAAGTGGCCGTGGTGCTCGTCGACATCGCCGAGTCGCTGGTCGAGCTCGAGTCGGCACCGCCGTCACCGTCCTGGGTCGCGACACTCGGGCCACACGCGACGAGCAGCACGACCATCCATCCCACACGCATGGTCGACATCATCGCACGCTTCGCGCTTCAGCGCGGCAGCGCGAGCGGTCCGAGCGCGGACGGATCGCGCCCCGTCGCGCGGGCGATCGCCACCGCCGTGCGGATGCCGTCGAGCGCCGCGCTCATGATGCCGCCCGCGTAGCCGGCTCCTTCGGCGCAGGGGAACAGCCCGGGGTGCGTCGGCGACTGCGCGTGCTCGTCCCGCAGGATCCGCACCGGCGAGCTCGTGCGGCTCTCGAGCGCGACGGCGATCCCCTCGGGGCCGACGAAGCCGGGCATCTTGCGGCCCACGGCGACGAGCGCAGCACGCAGCGGCTCGGCGAGCTCGCCGAGCACCTCGTCGAGGATCGAGGGCACGACGCCGCGCGGATAGCTGCACTCGGGCAGCTCGCGCGACGCACGATTCGCGAGGAAGTCGTCGAGCCGCTGCGCCGGCGCGACGAAGTCACCGCCACCGGCCGCATACGCCCGGGCCTCGAGCATGCGTTGATACGCGACGCCCGCGAGCGGATCGCGCTCCGACAGCGACGCGCGCGCGAGCGTGGCCGCCGACACCTCGACCACGAAGCCGCTGTTCGCGAAGCGACCGCGCCGCGACGACGGGCTCCAGCCGTTGACCACCTGCTCGCCGGGTCCGGTCGCCGCCGGCACGATGAATCCGCCCGGGCACATGCAGAACGAGAACACGCCGACGCCACACGCCTGCTCGACCAGCCGATAGCTGGCGGAGCCGAGCGCAGGATGTCCGGCCAGCGCACCGTACTGCTGGCGATCGACGAACGCCTGCGGATGCTCGACGCGCACGCCGATCGCGAACGGCTTGAACGCGAGCGCCACACCGGCGTCGCGACAGAACGACTGCACGTCGCGCGCGGAGTGGCCCGGGGCGAGCACCACGGCGCGGGCCTCGAGCGCGCCTCCGTTGGCCAGCTCGACGCCGGCGACGACGCTGCCGCGCACGCGCAGCCCCGTGACGCGCTGCTCGAACGCGAACTCGACCCCCGCGCTCTCGAGGTGCGCGCGCATGCCCTCGATGACCTTGGGCAACCGGTTCGTGCCGATGTGCGGGCGCGCGTCGACGAGGATGTCGGCCGGCGCGCCGTAGCCGACGAGCGCGCGCAGGATCGCCGCGAGCTCGCCACGCTTGTCCGCGCGCGTGTACAGCTTGCCGTCGCTGAACGTGCCGGCTCCGCCCTCGCCGAAGCAGTAGTTGCTGTCGGGATCGATCGTGCCCTTGCGGGTGAGCTGGGCGAGATCGTGCCTGCGTCCGCGCACCGGCTTGCCGCGCTCGAGCACGCGCACCGCGATGCCGAGCTGCGCGAGCGCCCACGCGCAGAACAGCCCCGCCGGCCCCGCACCGACGATCGCGACCTCGGGCTCGCCGTGCGCGTGGGGCAAGGCCACCGGTGCGATCGCTTCGGGCTCGCGCGCGGAGCCGCCGAGCTCGACCACGAGGTGCACGCGCACCTTGCCGCGCCGCGCATCGATCGCGCGTCGCAGCACCCGCACCGCACCGAGCTCGGGCTCGCGCAGCCGAGCCGCGCGCGCGACCTCGCGACGCAGCGCCCGCTCGTCGAGCAGCACGTCGGGATGGACCGCGAGCTCGAGGCTCTTTGCGCCCGACGTGCTCACGGACGCTGGCGCAGCATCACCACCGCGAGCGCCCCCGCAGCGGTGCCGAGCACCGGGATGTAGCGCACCGGCCACAGCCACCACAGCCCGGGCAGGACGCCGAGCAACAGCCGCCCTGCGTTCGCGCCGGTGTGGCGGACCTTGTCGCCTTCGACGGAGACGACGAGCCGGCGCGACGGCACGCTGCGATCGGCGACGAACTCGAGCCGGTCACCGAGATCCCACACGCGCAGGAGCGCCGCGTGCCGCACGCTGTCGTCGTCCGGGTTGTGATGCACCGTGTAGGCCTTGCCCGGCAGGCGGTACCGCAGCCGATCGATCGGCGCGAGCAGCCAGCGGATCGGCTTGCGCTTGCGGATCGGTCGTCCGGCCTGGCCCGGCGCCGCGGGCCGCGACATCAGGTAGCGCCACGTGCGGTCGACTTCGTCACCGGTGGGCCAGGCGAAGTACGCCGCCATCATGACCTCGGCGAACGTGCCGACGTTCATGCCGATGTCGATCCCGATGTGCATGAGGAAGCCCCACACGAGCCAGAAGCGCCGGCCCATCACCCAGTGCGTGAGCACGTGGAAGCCGCGCGGTGCCCAGCGCCGCAGCCCGAAGTAGAGCGCGAGGCAGACGACGACGATCGCGATCGTGGCCGCCGTGATGAGCGGGATCAGCCGCTCCTTCGGCATGAACGTGACGTGCTGATCGGGGATGTAGTAGTACGCGCTCCAGCCCGCGATGACCGCTCCGCACAGCAGCGCGGTCGCGATCATCAGGTAGGAGAGCACGCGCCGCCACGCGGCCGCCTGCGGCCACACGCCCGCCCGTCGCTCGCGCTCGTACGCGTTGACGGCGACGCCGACGAGCACGAGCGGGAAGAGCAGCTCCCACCAGCGCACCACGACGGTGACGACCGGCAGCACGCCGAGCCACTGCATGAACGCGGCGACCTGGATCTGCTGCGGCATCCGGTAGAAGTGGTCGAGGCACAGCGAGTAGTAGAGCGCAGTGCCGTTGATCCACGTCACGCCGCTCTTCAAGAGGCCGGTGGCGCAGTAGATGATCGCGAGCTGCAGCATCATCAGCCGCTGCGGCCACGCCGGGATCCGCCGCAGCGCAGGGAGCTGCGTGGCGCCGCCCAGGATCGCCCTGCGCGTGCGCCACCAGTTGTCGAACGAGTAGGCCTCGCCCCAGCGGCAGAACATGCCGAGGAACATGAACACGCGCACGACGGTGTCGCCGCCCGTGTAGAAGAGCGGGCTGTAGCGATAGACCTGCTCGACCAGGAACCACGACAGCACGGTGTTGAAGCGCGTCCACACGCCGAAGATCATCAGCGTGAGGCTCAGCAGCATCAGCCCGTACATCGAGTAGACGAACGTGGGATCGCTGCGCAGATGGAAGATCGTGAACTTCCCCCACATCACCACGAAGATGTCCCAGAAGTGCTCGAACCCGTGCTCGGGATCCCACATCTGGGTGAGCTTCCCGCCGTAGTTCTTGCGGGCCATCTTCGTGAGCCACATGCCCTCGTCGGTGAACAGGAACTTCGCGTCGCGGGTGAGGTCGACGAAGGTCCAGAGCACCACGAAGCCGAACACGATGCGCATGAGCGCCGCGGGGCGCGGGTCGATGCGCGTGAAGAACAGCCGGCGCCACAGCTCGGGGCGCACGACGAAGAAGCCGGCGATCATGATGATCGCGGTGAAGAGCAGCGTGGTGGCCTGACCCGCATGCGCCGAGACGTCGATCTCGGGCTTGTCCTCGAGCAGCGCGAGCAAGAGCGTCATTGGTTGCCCTCGCCTTCGACCTCACCCGCCGGCTCGGGTGCGCTCGCGTCGTCGTCGTCGTTGTCGGCCGCCTTCGCGGCATCGCGCTCGGCCTGCTTCTCCTTCGCGACCTTGTTGTCCCACCACGTCCGCACGTGCACGTCGCGGAAGCGGCCGCTGTTGGTCTCGGGCAGGCCGAGCCGCTCGCGAATCTCCTCGGGCACCTGCCCGTGGTACGAGGTCGAGCAACGGATCGTGTCCTCTTCGCGCTGGTTGAGGTGCAGCTGCATCGGGTCGTAGCCGATGTAGAGCGCATCCTTCTCACCATCGCCGTCGCTGTCGACGCGCCGGAAGGAGACCTTCTCGGGCGGCGGCACCGTCGTCCACATCTTGATGAACTGCACCTCTTCGGGCGCGACGCCGTCGTGGGTCATCTCCCACTCGCGACAGACCCACGCGGCGAAGTGGCGGCGGTAGCCCTTCTCCTCGATCAGCCGGCGGTTGATCTTGCCCTCGCGGCTGTAGAACAAGTACGGGTAGCTGCGCTTGCCGTACATGTCGTGCTTGATGTCCCAGACCTCGCCGGCCTCGTCCTTCACCAGCACCTTCATGAACATGTTGCTGCGGTGCGGATTGGGGGCGAACATCGCCCAGCTCTGCGAGTTGCCGGTCGCGCGCATGTAGTTGCCGGCCTGCAGCTTTTCGTTGAAGAACGCGTGCACGTCCTTCGCGAAGCCCTTGCCCGGCAGGTTGTGCACGAGCAGCACGGACGCGTGGTACGCGATCGCGAGCGACACCAGCAGCATCATCCACGGGCGATAGGCCCAGCGTTCGGTCGGGCGATCGTCGTCGGGCCGCGGAGTGTGCAGCAGGCCGTCGGCGAGCTCGCTGCCACCACCACCGTCGGCCGAGGCCTCGTCGCCGCCGTCGCCGCGCGCACGGCTCGTGCTCGGTGAACGATCGCGCGTGACGCTGGCCGCGGCCACCGCAGCGAACGCACCCGCGGTGAGCTCGTCGATGCTGTCGTCCTTCGTTTCGGCGTCGGGATCGACCGGATACGTCACCGTGTCGCTCGCCGCCGGATCGCGCCCATGGCTCGTCGTCTCGCCTGCGGCGGGATCGTCGGGCTCGGGCTGGGGCTCGCTCGCCACCTCGGCCATGCTAGCTGTTCTCCTCGTCGTCGTCGCCCTGGGGCTTGTCGGCCGGTTTCTCCTCGGCCTCCTCGTCGCGTGCGTCGTCGATGCGTTCCTCGAGGTTCTCGGCGTCCCGGTCGCGCCGCATCTTCTCCGTGCGTGCGCGCCGTTCCTCGGGCGTCTCGCCGCCGCGGCCCCAGTCGGTGCGGTTCTCCCAGCTCGTCTCGCGGTTGCCGTATTGCCGCTCGATGCGCTCCTGCTCCTTCTCGGCGGCGGCGCGGTCCTCGTCGTCGATCGGAACGCCGTAGCGCTCCTTCATGTAGACGGGCAGCTTGCCGTCCTTGCCGCACTGATGGGTCTGGACGAGCGTCTCCTTCACCTTCAGCTTGCGCGGGTCGAACGGCTGGCCCGTGATCGCGCCGCTCGGATCCTGGCGGCCCTTGAAGCGCTGCGGCTGCCAGATGTTCACCGCCTCGGGCGAAGGGATCCGCGTCGTGATCGACCAGATCTCGATCGCGTCCGGTTCCTCACCGGTCCGCAGGAACCACTCGCGACACTCGTAGTTGGCCCAGTAGCGCAGGTACCACTTGCCCTTGCCGACCATGCGCCGCTGCATCTTGCGCATGCGGTCGTTGATGATCCACGGGTTCGGGCGGATCTCGAACGCGTTGTTGCGCAGATCCCAGCGATCGCCGTCTTGCTCGACGACGACCGTCTTCATGAACGTGTTGCTGCGCGGTGGGTTGGGCGCGAACATCTCCCAGCTCTGCGCGGTGCCGCTGACCGACAGCCAGCTGCCGAACAGGCCCTTCGCCGGCGAGCGCCACGCGTTGAACACGGTGAACGGCGGGAACAGGTGCAGCCCGACGGCGCCCGTGTGCCAGCAGAACGCGAACAGGGCGAGCGAGCGGCCGAAGGCCGAGTACGCGAGCGCGGGACCGGGCTCGCGCGCGGCGGCGAGGTCACGCGCGCGCGGGCGCAGGAATCGCAGCGCGAGCCCGGTGACGGCGATCGTGCCGAGCCACCACTTCGTCGCGCTGCCGATCCACGGCTCCTTGCCGACCTTCGCGTAGACCAGATAGACGGCGACGAGCCCGAGCAGCAGCACCAGTAGATCGGGGAACCGCCGGCCCCGCACCGGGACCGCCGCGGGCTCCTGCGCCGGGATGAACGCACGCTCGGGCGGCGCGAGCCGTGCGAGCCGACTGTGTCGACGCAGCCACGCGGACAGGCGCCCGAACATGCGCGCGTACTCGTCCCCGGTCAGGAACGCGGCGTACTGCATCAGCATGATGAACGGGAACATCCCGATGTTCATGAAGCCGATGAGGAAGCCGTGGAAGAAGAAGCCGAGCGTGAGCCACAGCCGCCGGCCGAGCAGCCAGTGGCGCAGGCTCTCCTGCGTGATGCGGATCTCGGGGATCCGCAGCCAGGCGAAGCGGCGCGTGAGCGGGCCGAGCGAGCGACCGCCCGCGAGCAGCCGAATCGGCCAGCGTCCGAGCGCGAACCAGATCGCGACGAACAGCGGCAGCGCGACGCCGAACACGATGTGCAGCTTGCGGATGTGGCCGCTCGCGTCGCGCGGCGTGTCCTCCACCATCTTCAGGCAGTAGGGCAGGATCTCGTAGATCGTGCGGTACGCGATCGCGTAGGCGGCGACGAGCGCGAGCCGACCGAGCCACAGTCGCCAGCCGCGGTGCTGTGCGCGCCACCACGGCTCGTGACGGTGCAGGTGTCCGAAGCGCAGCACCTCGCCGACGATGAGCAGCGGGAAGCACATCTCCCACCAGTGCGTGACCCAGGTGTTGACGCGGAAGAGGTTCGTCGCGAACACCGACGACACCGCTTGGGTCAGGCCCTCGAAGCGGTAGAAGTGGTCCATGTTGAGCGCGTAGTAGAGCGCGTCGCCCTTGGCCCACACGTCGCCGGTCTTCACGCAGCCGGTCGAGCAGTACAGCCCGGCGAGCTGCAACATGAACAGGTAGCGCGGCCACGCGGGCACGAGCCGGTAGATCGGCTGCTTGCGCCGCGTGTCGTCGGGATCCGCGGGACCTTCGTCGAGCAGGCCGCGTTTGCGCAGCCGTCGACAGCGCAGCCAGTTGTCGAAGCTCCACGCGTGGCCCGTCTTCGCGAACAGCAGGATCAGCCAGAACACCCGGTAGACGGTGTCGGTGCCCTCCCAGTACAGCGCATTGCGGTTGTACACGCTGCTCATCAGCAGCCACGCGATGACACCGGTGGTGCGGCTCGCGACGCCGAAGCCGTAGAGCGTGCACACGCCGAACAAGAGCAGCATGTGGAACACCACGAACTTCGGGCTGCCGTACATGTAGAACAGCGAGGGCTTGTTCCACAGGAAGTTCGCGACGGCCCACAGATCGAAGAAGCCGTCCTCGGGGGTCCACCCGCGCAGCGCGGTGCGCCCGAGGCGATCCTGCGCATAGGCGAGATCGAAGATGCCTTCGTCACTCCACAGGAAGCGCCAGTAGGGCCCCAGGTTGAGGAAGTTGACGATGGTCATGATCGCGAAGCCGATGCGCAGCACCGCGAACGTGCGAGGATCTTCGAGCGCGAGGATCGAGCGCCGCACCGACTCGGCGCGGGTCCACGTCCACACCAGCATCGCCAACGCGAACGCGAACATCAGCCAGCCGGTGTGCTGCGCGAACTCGGGCGGCACCGTCGGGTAGCGCGCCTTGTCGTCGAGCAGGGCGACCAGCGTGGAGACCATCGGGTAGACGTGGACGGTAGCACAGCCGGCCCGCGCGACCGAGGGTCACGCCCGCAGAGTTTGCGAAACCGCCGCCGTCGGTTGCGGACCGCGCCGGCCCACGTGTCGAAGTGTCAGCCCACCGGTGGTGCGCAGAGGCCCGCTGGCCGCAGCCAGTCGAGCGCGTTCACCCAGAGCTGGTTGATCTCCGGCATCGTCGACCACTCGGAGTCGAACTCGATCCACTCGTCGCCCCACACGAAGACGCGGCCCTCGCCGACTTCGCGTGTGCGGGCGATCGGCGCGGCGGGCAGCTGCGCCACGAGCTCGGTGGTGCTCGCGACCGTCTCTGCCACCTCGAAGCCGCCGGCGAAGGTCACCGAGGTGAGCCCCATCGTGATCGGGTGGGGCAGGAAGTCGGTGACGGGACCGTTCAGCAGCGGGCCCTGGTAGACGATGCCGAAGCCGCCGAGGATCCCGTTCGGCCAGGTCTGCGCGATCGTGGGATCGCTGGTGTGCCCGGTCATCGCCATCAGCCCGCCGCCGGCCTCGACCCAGTCGACGAACGCGGTGGCCTCGGCCGCGCCGTACTCGCGCGTGAGCCGATCGATGATGATGATGTCGTAGGGCGCGAGCACCATGTCGTCGATCAGTGCCGGATCGATGCGCTCGCTGCTCGTGCCCTGCATCGTGAGCCACTCGACGAACTGCGACGACGGGTTCGAGCCGGGCGCGCCGAGCAGCGCGATCACGAGGCAATCGCAGATGCCGTCGCCGCCGACGTCGATGTCGTCGACATAGCCGTTGCAGTCGTCGTCGACGCCGTCGCAGAGCATCTCGTCGGCGGCCGTCGGCACGCAGTCGTCGGCGGTCTCGTCGCCGCCACCGACGTCGAACTGCGGACCTTCGCCCATGCCCGACGTGGCGCTGGTCGCCGCCTCGCTGGTGCCGGGCAGCTCGCCGCTGCTCGCAGCGCCGCTGCTGCCGTCGCTGCCGGTCGCGGTGGCATCGGTCGTCACGGCGGTGCCGACCGTCACGCTCGTCGCGCTCGTCGTGCGTGCGTCGCTCTCCGCCGCGCACGCCACGAGCACCAGCCCGCACGCGATCGATCGCGCGCGCATCACTTGCCCTCGTCCGCCGACGCCGCCTTCGCGACCGCCATGAGGAAGTCGAAGCGGCTCTGGTAGAGCTTCACCTGCAGCGCGAGGCCCTCGATGTGGTGGCCCTGGCCGGCGAACTCGACGTACGTGACCGGCAGCTCCAGCGACTTGGCCTTCTCGGCGAACTGGCGGCTCTCGGCCACGGGCACGCGCCAGTCGTTGCTGCCGTGGGTGAGCAGGAGCGGCATCTGCAGGCGATCCACGTGCGTGAGCGGGCTGCGGTCCTTCATGCGCGCGAGCTCGGCCGGCTTCTTCGGATCGCCGCTCTCGAGCACGACCCAGTCCGGGATGTTGCAGGTGTCGTGGAAGGTCTCGATGTCGGAGAAGCCCGCGTGCGCGAGCCCGAACCCGAACGGGTAGAGCTCGTTGCGACCGTTCGTGGCCGGCGGGAACGTGAGCGCGCGCATCGTCGCGTAGCCGCCGTGGCTGCCGCCGTAGACGCCGATGCGCCGGGGGCCGAGCCCGGTCTTGCCCTCGAGCCAGCGCGCGACCCAGAACAGATCGACGATCTCGTCACCGCCGAGATCGCGATCGTTCAGGGCCTGGAAGTCGCGGCCGAAGCCCGAGCTGCCGCGCACGCTCGGCGACACGACGGTGATGCCCGCCGCGCACATCACCTGATCGAACTGACTGTACGCGTTCTCGCCGCCGTAGAACGCGGTGATCATCGCCATGCGTTGCTTGGGGTCGGCGAGCGGCTGCTTGGGCTCGAGCACGAACGCATGCAGCTCGCGCGGCTTGCCGGTCTTCTCGTCCTTGTCGAACGTCGGGATCTTCACCTCCGTGGCCTTGCAGGCCACGAGGCTCTGCTCGAGCGCAGGGTCGAGCGCGGCGACGCGCGTGCGCTCGAGCTTGCCGCCGTCCGTCGCGAGCTCGAGCCCCTCGAACACGATGTCGGGCGCGACCTGGGTGACGAGCACGCGGCTGCCGAACGCGTCGCGCACGTCGGCGGTGCCGGGCAGCTTCTCCTCGGCGAGCTGCTTGCCGGTGGGGTCGACGAGCACGAGGGTCGAGCCGGCCGGCGAGCGGTGCACGGCCACGATGCCCTGCGCGCCGAGGTGCGCCGACGCGACGTCCTCGGTGAACGCGGTCAGCTTCCGCGTGCGCTTGGTGGTGCGCGACCACGCGTAGAGGTTCGCGAAGCCGTCGTCGTTCGCGACGTAGACCAGCTCGTCGCCGATCCAGCCCTCGAGCGCCTCGAGCTCGCTGCGCCGCGCACGAACGTCGGTGATCGGCACCACCTTCGGCTTGCTCGCGCGCAGATCGACGCGGACGAGCTGGGTCTTGTTGCGGTCACCCTTGGTGTTCGCGGCGAAGAACACCTCGTGGCCATCGGGCGAGAAGCGGATGTCGGACCAGGTGAACTGCAGCTTGGGGTCGTCGCAGACGATCTCGCGCTCGTCGCCGGTGGCGACGTCGCGCAGCCGCAGGCAGCTCTCGAACGGCGCCTTTTGGCCCTTGCGAGGGATGTACGCGATGGTCTGCTCGTCCTCGCTGAACCCGTAGCCGTAGACGTAGTCGTGACGGGTGATCTGCGCGAGCTGGCCGCTCTTCAGATCGAGCCGCCACAGGTTCATCTTCTCGTCGTTCTTCTCGTCGGCGTGCAGCCACAGCGAGTCGCTCGCGACGTGGTGGTGCAGCGACCACAGGCTGCGCTTGGACCAGTCGACGTCGCTGATGGTCTTGCCGTTGGCGAGGTCCCACGTCGCGCCGGGCTGCTCGAGCGGGAGCATCTTCAGCGTGTAGGCGTCGCCGAGCGCGTAGTAGAACAGCCTGCCGGTCTCGAGGCTGGGCTTGAAGCGGCCGTAGGGGAAGCCGACGAGGAAAGGCTCGAGGTCGAGCTCGCGATCGAAGTACTTCACGAGCCCGGCGCGCGCGGGCTTCGGCTTCGCACCTGCATCGACGACCGTGGTGGCGCCGTCGTCGGGGACCTCGGTCGCCGGATAGGGCTTCGCCGCGTTGGGCGGCGCACACGAGATCGCGAGCAACAGTGAGACGAGGACGCGGCGCATCGGCCCCGAGCATGGAGGCTCGGCCGCGCGCCGACAAGCGGGCGCGGCGGCGTGCGAGCGAGCGCGCGAGTCCCCGGCGAGGCCGAGCTCAGCCGCAGAGCTCCGCGGGCGCGCAGACGCCTCCGCCTTCCTCGAGCGCGACGCAGCAGCCGCTCACGCACTCCGCACCGGAATCGCAGTAGTCGGCGCAGACCTTGGGGCCGTCGAAGTTCGTGCAGACGGTGTCGCCGTCGTCGAAGCCGCAGCAGTCGCCGTTGACGTCGCAGTCCTGGCCGGCCTCGACGCACTGACCGCCGTCGTCGTTGCCGTCGTCGTTGCCGTCGTCGCTGCCGTCGTCGTTGCCGTCGTCGTTGCCGTCGTCGTTCCCGTCGTCGTTGCCGTCGTCGTTCCCGTCGTCGTTGCCGTCGTCGCTACCATTGTCGTCGTCGTCGTCCTCGCACGCGACGGGGGCAGCGACGAAGAGGCAGGCGAGCAGGCACAAGCTGGAGTGTTTGCGAAACATCGTGGGGGTCTCCGCCGCGCTCGGGCGGCACCCGTCGACGCAGAGCCCCTCGGCATGTCGCGATTTTTCTTTCGCCGTCCGCCATGCGATGAAAACGGGGTGCCGAGCTCCCGCCGCCTCCTCCTCGTCGGCTCGTTGGCGATGGCCGCCTGTCGCCTGCGATCGCACGCCTCCGGCCCGGCCGTGCGTCAGCGCGCGCCCGCGCTCACGCTGCCGGACACGAACGGCCGCATCGTCACGTCGACCGAGCTGCTCGCGCGCGGGCCTGCGGTGCTCGTGTTCTACCGCGGGCACTGGTGACCCTTCTGTCGCCGGCAGTTGGCCGGCCTGCAGGCAGCGCTACCCGAGCTGCGCGAGCGCGCGGCCAGCCTCGTCGGGATCTCCACCGACGAAGCCCCCGAGTCGCGCTTGATGGCGCGACAGCTCGGGCTGACGTTCCCGCTGCTGCACGACGAGGCGGCGGTCGTCGCCGACAGCTACGGCGTGCGCATGTCGATCGAGGAGCTCGCGATCCCGTCCGTGTTCGTGATCGCGAAGGACGGCACGATCGCGTGGCGCCACGTCGGCGAGTACGTCCCGGATCGGCCGACGCCCGAGAAGGTGCTCGGCGCCATCGACGCGATCGGCGGTGGCACCGGCGGCCAACCCAACGCACGGCGACGGGCATAGCGGCGGCACGGACCCGGTAGGGGGCCCGCCGCGTGAAACTTCGACCGGCCGAGATCCGTTCGGGGCGCGCGAGACACTTCAGCTTCGAGACTACGAAAGACGCCATGAACGCCAAGCCCCAGCACCCCGCCCTGCTCCGCACCACCGACGCGATCGCCCTCATCGGCGCGCGGCAGGGGTCGCGCTCCTTGCCCGTGATCGCGCATGCGCTCGCGGTGCTCGGCCTGCAGATCGGTGCCATCGCGGCGATCATGCTCGGCTGAGCCCGCGCTGCCCGGCCCTGGGCGCGGGCCCGGAGGCCCGCGCTCACGTGCCACTCGTCCCTTCAGCCGCGCGTCCGCGCGGCTCGGCCTCCGCCGTCGTCGCCGCTGCCGTCGTACCCTGCGGCGCATGACGAGCACGCCGCGCGGCGGAGACGAGGGCCCCAAGCACACGCGCATGGATTCGGCGGACGCCGAGCCGAGTCGCTGGCGCACGCCGACGCCGAACGTTCCGATCCGCACGCACGAGCTCGCCTTCGACGTGTGGCACGAGGGCGTGCGCTTCGGCGGCGCCGAGCTGCCGCTCGCGCGACTCGGCGGTGCGCGCGACATCGGCGTGAACCTCGTCGAGCTCGCGCCGGGCCGCCAGAGCTGTCCGCTGCACTGGCACCTGCGCGAGGAAGAGCACTTCTATGTGCTCGACGGTCGCTGCGTGCTGCGCAGCGGTGACGAGCGTCACGCGATGGCCAAGGGCGACTACGTGTGCTTTCCCGCCGGCACCCGCGTCGCGCATGCCTTCGAGAATCCGCACGCGGAGCCGTGTCGCTTGCTCGCGATCGGCACCCGCGTCGCCGACGAGATCGCGGTGTATCCCGAGAGCGGCAAGATGAAGCTGCGCGCGCTCGATGCGATCGTCCCGTGGCCGCCGCTCTCGCTCGACTACTGGCACGGCGAGCAGCCCGACCTCCCGCTCGGCGCCGAAGCGGAGGCCGCCCGCGCGGCCGCCCGCGAGCTCGCCGAGCGCGAAGCGACCGCGAAGCGCGAAGCGGAGGCCGAGCGCGAGCGCGCCGTCGACGAGGAGCTCGCGGCGATGAAGCAACGCCTCGGCCTCGAGTGAATCGCGGGGCGCGGTCGGGTCGGCAGGCCTCAGAGCCCGACGAGCCGGGTCCGCACGCTCGTGTCGAGCGCTGCGATCCCCGCGCAGAGCTGGGCGGCGGCCGGATCGCCGAGGCCGAGCTGGAGATCCACGAAGAGCAGGCCCACGTCCTCGAGGGTCGCGAGCGCCTGGCCGGCGATGTTGACGTTGCTCTCCGCGATCACGCGGTTGATCTGCGAGAGCACGCCCGGCACGTTGCGGTGCATGTTGACCACGCGGCAGCCCGGCTTGCCGCGCATCGCCGCCGGCGGCGGCAGATCGAGCTGCGGCAGGTTCACGCAGCCGAGCGTGCGCCCGTCGCCGAGGAACCGCGCCACCGCGCCCGCGACCTCGAGCCCGATGTTCGCCTGGGCCTCCTGCGTGGAGCCGCCGATGTGCGGGGTCAGGATCACGTTGTCGAGCCCCTGCAGCTCGCACGCGAACGCATCGGCCTCGCCGGCCGGCTCCTGCGGATAGACGTCGAGCGCCGCGCCGGCGATGTGCCCGCTGTCGAGCGCCTCGCGCAACGCAGCGAGATCGACGACCCGTCCGCGGCTCGCATTGACGAGGTACGCATCGGGCTTCATCGCGGCGAGCTCGGTCGCGCCGATCATCTGCCGCGTGCTCTCCGTGTCCGGCACGTGCAGGCTGACGAAGTCGCTGCGCGCGAGCAGATCCTCGAGCCCCACGCTCTGGCGTGCGTTGCCGAGCGAGAGCTTGGCCACGATGTCGTGGAAGATCACCTGCATGCCGAAGGCCTCGGCGAGCACGCTGAGCTGGCTGCCGATGTGGCCGTAGCCGATGATCCCGAGCGTCTTGCCGCGGATCTCGTGCGAGCCCGCGGCGTTCTTCGCCCAGCGGCCTTCGTGCGCCGCGCGACTGCGCGCGAAGATCTGTCGCGACAGCATCACCAGCTCGGCCATGACCAGCTCGGCGACGCTGCGCGTGCTCGAGAACGGCGCGTTGAACACGGCGACACCGGCGCGGCGGGCGGCGACGAGATCGATCTGATCGGTGCCGATGCAGAACGCCCCGATCGCGGTGAGCTCGGGCGCGGACTCGATGACCTTCGCGGTGACGCGCGTCTTGCTGCGGATCCCGACCACCACCGGGCCGTCCGGCGCGGCCGCGAGCGCGGCGATGAGCTCGTCCTCGTCGAGCCCCTTGTCGATGCGGCGCACGGTCACGCCGTGCCGCGCGAGCTCGTCGTCGGCGCTGGCGTGGACCTTCTCGAGCAACAGGGCATGGGCGCGGGGCACGGGCGGACTATGGCGCAACGATGCCGAGGGTTCAACGACCCGCTATCTTGCGTGCACGTCCGTGATCGTGGCGATGCAGCTGGTCGCGCTCCTCGCGGACCGTGGGCCCGTGGAGCTGCAGTGGCACGCACCGCCCACATGCCCGGACGGGGCGCACGTCGCCGCGCGCATCGATGCGCTGCTCGGCAGCAGCGACGCGCCGGCCCCCGCGACGATCGCCGTCGTCGACGTGAGCGAGACCGCCGGACGCTTCTCCGCGCTCGTGCGGCTGGGTGGCGCCGCGGGCTCGACCACGCGCACGATCGACGGCGCCGCGTGTGCGACGGTCGCGGACGCGGTGGCGCTCGTGGTCGCGGTCCACGTCGACGTGCTCGCCGTCGGCGACGCGACCGAGCTCGACGCCGCGCGAGCGCCCGACGTGCCCGAGCCCCACGGCCCCACGCCCCGCCGCGACCACGCGCAGCG
>CAZFKC010000154.1:7245-19300 GCA_964519175.1 uncultured Nannocystaceae bacterium | reverse complement strand
TCGTCGTGGCCGCGCCAGTCGCGGATGATGCCGCGCGATGCTCGGTTGCCGTGGGGGTACTGGAACCACGCGTCGAGCTTGTCCTGCGCGACACCCTCGCGCTTCGCCTGCTCGTAGAGCAGCGCCTGCACCTCGTAGTCCATGAAGATGTAGGCGATCGCGCGCGACTCCAGCAAGATGCGCACGAGCGTCCACGTGCGCGCGCGATCGATGTTGGCCGCATGCGTGTGCAGGAACCGCGGCTGATCCGCTTGGCTCCCGAGCAGCACGTAGCCGATGTCGACGTCGCGACCGTCGCGGTGCGAAAGGTGCGGTGGGAACGCGCCACCACCCGAGCGGCTGATGTCGCCCACGTGCACGTCGGGGCCGCCGTCGGCCAGCCGGACGTACGTTCGCAGCGCCTCGCGCAACCGATGCACCGTGCGCGGCGTGCCCCAGGCGTTGTTCGGGCGCTTGATCTGCCAGCCCGGGGCCGCGTCGAGCTGCACGCCGTCGGTCATCGTGTCCGAGAGCGACGTGTCCACGAGGTCCGCGTAGAACACGTCGTCGGGATCGAGCTGGGCCGGCTCGACACCGACCGCGAGCAGCTCGTCGCGCTCGTCGTGCACGAGCGTCACGCGACCGTCGGCGATGCTCGCGAGGATCGCATCGGCACGGATCGCATCGCCGGGGCGGTAGCTCGCGATCGTGCCGGCCTCGCCGTCGCGGATCGTCGCGCGCGCGAGCGTGGGATCGGCCGGCACCTGCGTCGCGAGCAGCGTGAGCGGCAACGCGGTGACCGGGAGCGAAGGCTCCGACTCGGCCGGCGTCGCGGGATTCGGCACCTCGGCGGCCGGTGTGGGCGCGGCTGCGACGGGCTCGGCGTCGTCGAGCTCGGCCTGCTCGACCGACTCGGCGGGCTCGACCGGCTCGTACGGATCGGCGACGCACGCCGCGACCGCGAGCAGGCCCGTGCACAACCGACGCATGGGCGATCGGCGCTGCACGAGGCGTGCGCAGCCGGATCGCGCTGTGGTCCTGCACCCGAGCACACGTTCAGCCAACCGCGCGCGAGACAGCTTGTCAATCGCGAAGCGGATCGACGGACGCTTCGTCGAGTCGGCTACGCTCGTCGGGTCGGAGGTGTCCATGGCTTCGTCGAGGCATCGGCTCGCAATCGTGGTCGTGATCGCGGCGTGTGGAAGCGGCGGCAGCGGCGACGGTGAGAGCGGCGACAGCGGCTCGATGACGGGGGCGATGACCTCGGGCAACACGTCGAGCCCGACCACGAGCGGCAACACCTCGAGCGCGATGACGACGTCGACCGACGAGACCGGCACGCCGACCGGCTGCACGATCTTCCCGGCCGACAACCCCTGGAACACCGACATCTCCGGCTATCCGGTGCACGAGAATTCCGACGCGTTCATCGCGTCGATCGGCCTCGACACCGGCATGCACGCCGACTTCGGCACCGAGTGGGAAGGCGCGCCGATCGGGATCCCGTGGGTGCAGGTCCCCGGTGATCAAGCGCGCGTGCCCGTGACCTTCGAGTACGACGACAGCGATCCCGGTCCCTACCCCATCCCGCCCGACGCACCGATCGAAGGCGGACCCGACTCCGATGGCGATCGCCACATCCTCGCCGTCGACCTCGACAACTGCATGCTCTACGAGCTCTTCGCCGCGTACACCGAAGACGGCGGCGCGTCGTGGAGCGCGGGCTCGGGGGCGATCTTCGACATGACCAGCAACGAGCTGCGCCCCGAGGGCTGGACCTCCGCCGATGCCGCGGGCCTGCCGATCTTCCCCGGCCTCGTGCGCTACGAAGAGGTGGTCGAGAACGGCGTGATCCCCCACGCGTTGCGCTTCACGGTCGAGAACAGCCAGGCCGGCTACATCCACCCGGCCACGCACCAGGCCTCGGACGACACCGACGCCGACCTGCCGCCGATGGGTCTGCGCGTGCGCATGAAGGCCGACTACGACTGCTCGGGCCTCGCGTCCGAGGTGCAGGTGATCTGCACCGCGCTCAAGACCTACGGCATGTTCGTCGCCGACAACGGCAGCAACTGGTACCTGTCGGGCGCGCCCGATCCGCGCTGGAGCGACGACAACCTCCACGACATCGACGGCATCACCGGCGCGGCGTTCGAGGTGGTGTACACCGGCGACGTGATCACCGGCTCGTGAGCGCGCGGCGTCGCAGGATCGCGAGCAGCACGATCCACGCGGCGCTCCACGTCTCGCGCGAGTCGGTGCTCGTGCATCCGCATCCCGCTCCGCCCTCCTGAGCCGCGCCGCCGCTCGACTCACCGGAGGACGAGCTCTGCGCTCCGCTGTCCTCGGTCGTCGCCACGCCGGTGCTCGTGCTCCCGGACGTGGTGGCCTCACCGACCGTCGTGTCGGCCATGCCGGAAGTGCTCTCGCCGCCACTCGAGGTGCCGGTGGGATCGTCGACCTCGTCGGCGACGGCCTGGGCGAGCACGAGGATCGCCGCGACCACCTCTTCACCGGTGACGGGGATCTGATCGGGCCCTGGCGAGAACCCGGTGGGCTGTGTGGCCTCCTGTCCCGGCCGCAGCTCGATGTTGTAGGCGATCACGCCCGCTTCGCCGTAGGCCCAGTCGATCGAGTTGCCCGAGGTCACATAGAACTGGAAGGCCTGGAACCCGACGTAGTGCGCGTCGTCGACGGCGGTCATCGCTTCGACGATCTGCTTCGACTCGGCCTCGTAGCGATCGGCGTCGGGCGGGTACGCGGACTGATGGCCCCACGGGTACAGCACCAGCTGATCGAACGTGTGCAGATCGACGTACACGCGCGGATCGGGATGCGCGGTGATCCAGTCGCGCATCGCCGCCGTCTCGGGCTCGGAGAACGGCGCGGTACCGCGATAGTCCGGGTTGGTCGGCATCGCGCCCGCGCCCGGCATGCCCCACGCGACACCGAAGTTGCGGTTGGTGTCGACGCCGATGCCATCGCGCCGGTTCTTCCGCCAGTAGCGGTCGTCGGTCCACGTGTACGCGTAGCCGTCGGGATTCGCCGCAGGCACGATCACGAGCTCGACCTGTTCGAGCAGCTCGACATACGGCGACTCGTCGGCGTGGGTGATGAACGCGTCGGCCAGCCACATCGCCGACGAGATGCTGAGCCACTCGCGCGCGTGCTGACCGGCGGTGACGAGCACGCCGGGGCGCGGCGTGTCGTCGGCGGAGATCCGGATCGCACGGATGCTCGCGCCCTCCAGCGACTGGCCGATCTCGAACACACTGACGCGCGTGGGATCGGCTGCGGCCCAGGTGTCGAGCTGCGCCTCGATGTCGGCGAGCGGGCGGTAGTCGTCGAAGAAGCCGCCGCCGTGCGCAACGGGGATCACCGCGGCGAGCCGCTCGCGCTCCGCTCGTGCGCGGGCGAGCACGTCGACGGGCAGCGTGCGCCACGGCAGACCTGCGACGGTCAGACGGGCCCGCTCGTCGTGGGAAGTGAAGACCGGGACGGCGCCGGTGCGCGGGTGCTCGCTCCACACATCGAGCCCGAGCGTCATCAAGCGCGCGAGCGCGTCGCCGTCGCGCACGTCGACCTCGACGAGGCGATCGCGCGGCGAGGCGGCAGCGGTCGAGGTCGCCAGACAGAGCACGCACGCGAAGCCGAGGCGGCGTAGTCCCACGGTCGCGCACGCTAGCACGGCCCGCACGAGGGGTGCTCATCCGGTCGTGATCACGACGCGACGAGCTCGGCGATACGGTACGCGAGCTCGCGATCCTCCGTGCGGGCCGCGAGCGCGTCGAGAGCCACGCGCACGCTCGGGTCCTCGCCGATGCGCGCACCCAACTTGGTGGCCATCGAGTATTCGATCGCGGGGTTGTGCGCGCCCTCGGCCGCCATCGCAGCGAGCTTCGCCGCCCCGTCGGCACCATGCCAGCGCTCCTCGAGCACGTCGAGCGCGCGCGTGGCCACGGCGCGATCCGGGTCGCGCAATGCGATGACCAGCGCGTCGGTGACCTCGGCCGCCTCGAGATGCCGCAGTGCCACGACCGCACCCGCACGGATCCGATCGTCGTCGTCCCCGAGCAGCGGCAAGAGCCGCCCACGATCGTCCGCGCGGCCGTGGTTGCCGAGCCCGGCGATCGCCGCGAGCCGCGTGTCGAGCTCGTCGGCCGCCGCCAGCTCGTCGACGAGCTCCGTGTGCAGCAGCTCGGCGAGCCATGGATCCGTGTGCTCGACGTTGCGCGCCAGCGAGCCGAGTGGATAGAGCATCGCCCCCGCGAGCCGTTCGTCTCCGCGCTCGCGCGCCCACTCGTGCATCGCCAACGCGAAGTGCACGGTGGCGCTCGTCGGCCGCCGCACGAACGCGAAGCGTCCGACGAGCAGCGGTAGCTCGTCCCAGCTGCGCACGTCGTCGCGCGCGAGCAGCTCGCACATCACCTGTTGCGCCTCGGGCGTGCCCGCCGAGCTCAGCACGTCGAAGCCGAGCTGACGGCCGTTGCCGCGCGCCGCGAGGATCTCGGGCGCGATCGACCACGCCTCGTCGGGCCAGCCGCGGAGCAGCCCGGTCGCCTGCGAGATGAGCTCGCCGCTGGGCAAGAGCCCGCCGTCTTGGGCGTGCATCGCGAGCGCGATGTCCTTTGCGACGAGCTCGCCGGCCATGCCCTGCGCGAACACTCGCTCGGACTCGCGGTAGTCCGGCGCCGCGGCAGGGTCGTGGAGATCCCAGCCCGCGAGCTCCGGCTCGATCAGCGCGGCACCGTCGTCGATGCGCACGCGCGTCGCGTGGAAGCGGTCGTGGGCACCGAAGGCCCAACCTTCGTCGGACGCCGACGCTCGCTCGTCGCCTGCGATGCGCAGCGGCACGCCATCGGCGTCGACGGTGAGCTCGAACGTGCCGGCGATCTCCGGCGCATCGGAGTGGATCCCGCCGAGCGCATCGAAGCGCGCGAACGATTGCACCTCGCGGCGCGTGGTGTCGCCGTCGCGCACGTAGGCGACGTTGCCGAGCCCGTGGGCGGTCGGCACGACCTGCGGACCGGTCGGCGCCGCAGCTCCGCGGAGATCGAGCCGCGCGAGCACGCCCCCCATCACGTGGCGGAACAACGGCTGCGCCTCGGGTGCGAACCATGTCTTCGCGATGCCACCGTCGGCGTCGAGCACGAACCACGCGCGCGGGCCGACCAGCATCTCCGACTCCAGCGCGAGCGGCTCGCGGTTGATCGTGAGCTCTCCGGTGTCGAGCCCGTCGAACCAGATCGCTGCGAGCGTGCCGCCTTCGCGCTCGCCGATCGCCTGCACGCGCAGATCGCCGACGAGGTGCAGGCCACCGGCCATCGGCAGCGACATCGGCGAGCCCTCGTCGAAGCCGGCGTCGACGGTCCAGTCGAGCTCGAACACGAGCGTGCGTCCGATGGGTAGCTTCGCGATGGTGGGAGCGGCCACCGGCGCAGCGTCGACCGCCGGCGCTGGCGGATCGCTGCAGGCGGCCGAGAGCAATGTGGCGAGCACGAGACGGCGGAGGATCGTCGTGCTCATGGCTTCATCCCACTGATCGGCAGCTCCGCAGTGAGCTTCGGCATGAGATGGACGGTGGTGGGCCCGATGCCGCTCCAGCGGAACAGCTCCCATTCCTCGTCGTAGAAGAGGAACTCGATGTAGAGCGACACGCGCCCAGCGAGCGTGGCCAGCATGAGCTCGAGCGACGAGTCGAAGACGATCGTGGGTTGTTCGCCCGACTTCATCGACATGCCGACCTCGAGCGGCAGCGAGATCTGCAGGAGCGTCAGCGTGGCGCTGATGCCCGCGCTGACGATGCCCGCGATCCCCACGCCGACACGGCCGTTGCCCCGGGCGAACAGTACCGGCCCGAACCCGCCGGTGACGCCGAAGGCGGTGCTGTTGGTGTTGCAGCCGCTCGGCGACGTGCCCTTCGCGGACAGCTCGTAGCCCATCCCGAACGTGCCCCACAGCGAGCCGGTGACCGGCACGGGGCCGACCGGCACGGTGATGGAGACATGCGGGGTGTCGAAGGTCGCGAAGTCGCCACCGTCGGTCACCTGCGAGACGACCCAGGCCGGGCCGCCGCTGCTCGGATAGACCTGATCACCGAGGATCGAGAGCTGCGCCTTGAAGCGGGCCTGCCCGGGCGCGCCCGGCTTGTTGACCTCCGCGTACACGTCACCGTAGACGAGCTTGCGTTCGTGATTGGCCATGTAGGCCTTCGCATCGAGCTTGCCCTGGAGACCGCCGGCGAGCGAGCACACGTTGCCGTTGCTCGAGTTGGCGGCAGAGACATCCCAGCCGACCTTGTACTCGAGCTTCGCACCGAACCAGTCCTTGTCGCCGTAGTTCTCGGTGGAGCCCCACTCGCCCTTGTACATGCGGCCGTGATCGTTGTTGCCCTGGTAGTAGGGCTCGAGGATCTTGCGCGCCTCGCCGATCTCTTCTTCGGCCTTGTCGATGATCTCCTTCGCCTTCGTCAGGTTCTTCGCCGGCGGGCTGAAGGTGCCGCTCGTCCACGCCTTGCAGCGCGTGACGAAGTACTTGTACTTGTCGAGGCTCGGCACCTTGTCGAGCATGCGGGTCGTGAAGGTCTCGGGCTTCCAGTCGCAGTCGGGGTTGTCGAGATCGAGGCAGCTCTTGTGCCCGGCCAGCTTGCGTTCCCATTCCTGACGGAGAAACTCCCCGATCTTGCAGCTGATGCGGCCGTGGCCGTGCAGCTCGAGGCCCCAGTCGTCGTCACTCCCGAGGATGCACTGGCTCGCCGTCGGTGGCGTGTGCGGCGTGCTCTTCGTGGGTCGCGGACCGGCCTTCTTCGGGATCGGCTTGTCGGCCGACGTCTGCGGGGCAGGTCCGAGCGCGCCGAGCATGCCGATCGCCGGCATCGGAGCGCGCGCGCTGTGTTGTTGCTGCGCGCCGCCGTGCTGCTGCTGCGCACCACCCTGCGGACGTTGCTGCTGCGGCACCGCGCCGGGTCGTTTCGTCGCTCCGCCGCCCTTCGCCCCCGCCCGGTTCACCCGCGTCACTCCACGCTGGACCTGCTGTTTCAGCTGCGACACGCGATCGTAGCGCTCGAAGATGTCCGAGGTCTGCATGTCGTAGGGCAGCACGTACCGGTTCTCGCCCGGCTCGGTGTTCTCCGCGATCGCGGCCTCCTCGGCCGCGGCCACGGCGGCGTGCTGCGCCGTGAGCTCGCGGAACTTCGCGAGGCGTCGCTCGTACTCCTCGCGCTCCGCCTGCGAGACCGCCTGCGTCTTCTCGCGCAGCTTTGCGTGCCACTTCCACTCATTGGCGAACTTCCGCTTGTTGTCGGCGCTGCCGCTGCCGATCGTGTAGTAGCGCTCGCCGGTGTCGAGCGCGCTCTCGAGCGCGGGGATCTTCGCCAGCTTGGGTCGCGAGCTGGGCTTGCCGTTCGCGTAGAGGTACTTGGCCCCGAGCTGGAACATCTCGTTCTTCGGCATCGTGCCGGTGAACGGCACGAGCTGGTTCGGGAACGGCCCGAACGTCGACAACGGCGTGCCGTCCTTGCGGTTCAGCGTGCGCTCCGCGATGCCGGGCGTCGACGGCAGATACGCGACGTCCATCACGCAATCGCGATCACCACGACACGCGTTGGCGGCGTCGAGGAACCGCATCACGTCGTACATCTCCTCGTAGGCGTACTCGTCGCAGGTCGCGATCTTCTGCCCGTTCGCGTCCCAGTCCGGCTGACGATGGGCCTTCGCGGCGTCGGTCGCAGACACCTTGCCGAGCCGATCGACGGGCACCGCCTGCAGCTTGCCCTTCGGCCACACCGCGGTCGTGAACGTGGTCGGCGCCTTCTTGTACTTGAAGTACTTTCCGGCCGGATTGAGATCGCGCGGCAGCTCGGTGCCGTTCACCTTCATCATCGGGAGCGTCGGCGCGGCCGTCTCGTTCCAGTGCGACTCGAGCAGGCGGTTCGCTTCCTCTTTGCAGTCGGCGCGCTTCGCCGTGGAGCAGGTGCCGCTGCCGAGACACACGCGGCACTCCGGCGTCATCGTCATCATGACTCCGGGCGTCGATCCGCGCGCGCGGTCGCCACGTCCCGCATCGGCGGGTTTCATGGGACCGGGCGCCGCGGCGACGACACCGACACCGAATACGAGGCCGAGGAACGGGAGCAGCGTCATCGAGCGCATGGGGATCTCCGATCGGTGGGGCGCCCCTGGGCGCGGACCTCACCGCGGCATCGGTGCCCGGCCGAGTCGGCGTGTGACGCGGTCACGACGAGAAACCCGCGAGCGCGCGTTCGCGCAGCTGCACCACACCAGGTGGCGGCGCACGATCGCGCCACCACGCCAGGTGGCGGCGCACGATCGCGCCACCCGTCCGTCCTGGACGGGTGGACCACGCGGCGACGGGCATTCCTGGGTTCGCCACCCTCGCCCGGCACCCGCGGTCCGCGGGGCGCACACGTACAGAGTCGCCCGCGCGCGATGTGTGACGGGCCTAGAGCGTGATCGTGTACTCGACCCCGATCACCGACTTGCGAAACTTCGGGAAGGTGGCCTTCTTGAGCGCCGCGGCGACGCAGTTGCCCAGCGCCGTGCCCCGGTGCGCGTCCTCGGCCGCGGTCGACGACACCGCCCCGGTCGCGCCGACGATCGACAGCTTCACGCGCACCTTCTCGCCCGCCGTCCCGCCGTGCTTGCTGCCGCACTGCTTCGCGGTCGCCTTCACCGGCGCGATCCCGTCGCGGATCGCCGTGTTGCCCAGCGTCTCGGGCAGCGACGGATCGATCGCGGGCGTCTGGTCCGGCTGCTTCGGCGGCGGAGCCTTGGCCTTACCACCGCAGCCCGGGAGGTTCGGATCGAGCACGCACTCGAGCGGCACGTCGCCCTGCTTCGGCGCGGGCTCGGCTTGCTTGGGCAGCACGATCGTGGTGCGCTCGGGCGTCCGCGAATCACGTGCACGATCGCGGCGCACGTTGGTGCGGGGCTCCGCGATGCGTGGCGGCTCGTCCGACTTCGGCGGCGCGCTCGCTTCGACGCGCGGCGGCGCGACCACGGCGACCTCGCTCGGCTCGATCTCCGGCGCGGGCTCGCTCGCGTCGTCGGGCGTCGCCGCCACGACGCGCGTGATCACGAGCTGCGGTCGCGGCTCGATCACCACGTAGGCCGCGAGCGCGATCGTGGTGACGAGCAGGATGCCGAGCATCGCGACGAGCGGTGTGTTCGAGGTCGGCGCGAGCACCGGCCGCGCGATCGGCATCGTGACCGTCGGCGCCTGCGGCGTCGGAGCACCGACGAGCTCGGTGCCCGCGAAGCTCGGCAACGCTGCGAGCCGCTTCGGCTGGGCGCGTTGGGCGTCCGCATCCGCGATCGCGCGCAGGTTCGCCAACGAAAACACCATCGAGCTCTCCGCGTCGTGCCGCCTCGGCGCGCCCGCACCACCCTCGTCGCGTACGATCTTCATGGTCCTGCCCCGTTTCCACGCGCGAGCGCGTGGGGGGTTCCTGCGCGGGGTGCGACGCGGCCGCGCCAGACCGAAGACCGTCGCCGTGCGTGCCCACGGAGATCGGCACGCACGGCGACATCGTCGCCGCGTGAGCGCTCGGCTCACCGCGTCGGGTCGAGCTCGCCCGGCGGTGGATCGAACGGTGGGAGATACGGGCCGCCGAACGTCGGATCGATCTCACCGGCGGTCGGATCGATGCCCGGCGGCTTGCCGGTGTCGTTGCCGGTCGGGTCGAGACCACCCGGCGTGCCCGTCGGCGACGGCACGTCGACCAGGTGCCACGTGCAGCCACCGCACGTCTGGCCGTCGCTGTCGGTGCCGACACAGTCGCCCGAGCACGTCTTCGTGGGGCCGTCACCGCTCGAGCTGCACGGGATGATCTCGTTGCAACCACCGTTGCAGCGACACTGGATGCCGAGCAGACCGTTGGCGAGGTACATGACCCCGGTCTTCGGATCGGTCGTCGCTTCGACGCCGTCGTGCAGCTCGACGACGTCGGCCGAGATCACGGTGTAGAGCTTGGTCTCTTCGCCGGGCACGAGCTGGCTCGGATCGCTGCACATCGGCTCGCCCGAGCTCGCTTCGAGCTCGACGCCGCGGAAGCTGGGCTCGTCGTCGGGCTCGACCGCGCAGGCACCGAGGAGGATGGGCGCACAGAGGAGGATGGACGCGGAGAGTAGGAGGGTCGTGGATCGTGGCATGGTCGCGGCTCCTCACCAGGTGGGATCGAGCTCGCCCGCGGTGGGATCGAGCGGGGGAAGATGGGGATCGAAGCCGGTCGGATCGACCTCACCGGCCGTGGGGTCCGCGGGCAGCTTCGGGCCTGCACCGCCACCGTTGCCGGGGTCGAGCGTCGCGGCCTTGTGCCACTCGCAGCCCCAGCAGATGCCGCCGTCGTCGTTGATCACGTTGCCGCAGTCACCACGGCAGACCGCCACCGTGTCGGTGATCTCCATCGTGCACGCGCTGCCGCCACAGCCGCCGTCGCAGCGACAGGTGAAGGTGTTCTCGTCGTCGAGGTAGACGACGTTGTTCTTCTCGTCGATCGAGAAGCCGTAGTCGTCGTCGAGCTCGAGCCGGCTGGGCGAGTGCAGCGTGAAGTGCTCTTCGACATGGGGCTCGTAGCCCTCCGGAGCGATGCACTCGAGCTGCTGCCCGCGGAACGACGGGGCTTCGTCGGCGGGCTGCTCGGGATCGCAGGCGAAGAGCGCCAGCGTTGCGAGGAGGAACGTGGGGGGTCGCTTCATCGGCCACGGTAGACCGCGGCCCCCACGCTTCGATCACTCGTTGCCGGGCAAGAGCTCGTCGCACGTCTTGGCCGCGAGGCAACCGGCGCACACGGTCAGATCGCCGCGGAGCTCACCGACCGGTTCGTCGTCGGGGCCGAGCCACTCCTCGGGCGACTCGATCGCCGCGACCGGATCGCAGCCGTTCGACTCCAGCGTCACACCGAAGCCGGTGACCGGCGCACGCGGCGGACGGTTCACCACGCCGCTCTGCTCCCACGGACGCGCGTCGTCGTGCGGGTCGCCCTCGAGCGGGCCCAGCCCGGCCAGCGTCGCGGTGCAGTGCTTGCCCGCGAGCTCGTTGCTGCCGGTGTTGTTCGCGTTCACGAATGCCCACAAGGGCTGCGGCACGTCGACCGTCATCGTCGACGGCGAAGGTGCGCGCGAGATGATGTTCACGTGGCCGAGCGCGTAGCCCTGGGCGAAGCAGCCGCACTCGGCGGCCCAGGCATCCGGACCTTCGGTCGCGGGATCGTCGAAGCCCTCGCAGTCGGCGCGGAGATCGGCAGGACACTCGGGCGACGGCGTCGTGCCGGACGCGAGCTGCACGAACGCGAGCCCCGAGCCGATGTCGACGTCGAGCGTCGCATCGAGTCCCGTCACGCAGACGTTGCCGCGGTTCGGATAGCTGTCCTCGGCGACCGCGTCGCCCGTCGAGATCTCGAGCTGCTGGCGATAGTCCGGCGGCAGCGTGATGCGGATGTCGGCGCCGGAGCGCTGCAGCTGGTTCAGGCCTTCGTAGTAGACGAACACGCCGCAGTCGTCGAGCCACGGGTCGGGCAGGCCGTCTTCGCCCGCGCCGCCACAGCGCGTGTCGTCGTCCATGTCCTCCGGTCGATCGGGCGCGCCGATCTTGGCGTTGTAGGCCCACAGCTGCAGCTTCGCGTAGTCCTCGTCCGCGTCGGCCTGATCGCGCGCGAACGTGAAGCGACGCAGCTCGACCTTGATGGTGTCGGGCGGCCCGTCGAACTGCACGATCACATCGCCGCGGTTGATGAAGTTGTCGTTGTAGCCGAGCCCCTTGCCGATCGTGAGCCGCGTGATCGTCGGGTCGCCGGACTCGTCCGCGATCTGGAAGCGGCCCTCGTGGATCACCCGCCAGTCGTCGCGGAACGGCTGCGATCGCGCCGACGTCGGGCCGTCGCCGCCGATGTCGAGCTCCGGGCCGCCGCCGCCGTCGCACCCGCCGCCGCAGCCGGTCGAACACATCGCGAAGAAGACGATCGGGATCGCGCGCGTCATGGGACCTCCACGCGACGCAGGCATCGCGCGCGCGGGCAACGGCGCGCGCGCACGCGACTTTCAGCGAAACCGTCCCAACG
>CAZFKC010000154.1:0-7145 GCA_964519175.1 uncultured Nannocystaceae bacterium | reverse complement strand
GCGCGCGCGGGCAACGGCGCGCGCGCACGCGACTTTCAGCGAAACCGTCCCAACGCGCGCGCTCAGCCCGGCGGCTGGAAGCCGTCGCAGGCGCTCGCGATCACGCTGACCGCATCCGAGAAGAAGCCGGTGTAGTCGTCGGCGCAGACCGGGCCGACGCTGCCGTAGGTGAACGACGTCGCGAACTCGCGGATCCGTGGCGCCGGCTCGGCCCCGGTGACCGGGGCGTCGTCGTCGAACGGATCGAAGGCGATCCCCGGACACGCGCCGCCGGCATCGCAGTCACCGATCAGCGCGAGCACGACCATCGCTTCCGAGTCGCCGTTCTTCGCGGCGATCACCGCATCGCGCCATGCACCGGGATCGCCCGACGAGTTCTCGTCGTCGTCGACGGGCTCGCACGTGCCGTCGAGCGACGGGTTGAAGACGCTATCGCCGGGGCTGTCTTCTTCGTCGGTGATGATCGTGACGACCAGCACCGCGTCGTCGCGCAGGAAGCCCTCGTTGCACTTGCCGGGCTCGACGAGCGTGCCGATCGCCGCGGTCATCGAGTTCATCGTCTGTTCGTTCGGATCGCCGTCGAAGCCGCGCGCGCCCATGCACGAGAACGCATCCGCGAGATCGGGCTGGTCCTGCGTGGCGTAGCGCTGGTTGCCGACGATCATGCAGTCCTGGCCCGCGGCGCTCTCGCGCAGGCCCGCGCCGAGCTCTCCGTCGCAGCCGCCGCCCTGGATCTGGCTGGCATCGACGACCATGAGGTGGAAGTCGTCGATGTTCAGCGTCTGCTCGATCGCGCCGATGAAGCCGGGGAAGCTGCCGAGCAGGTTGTCCTGCTCGTCCTCCATCGACGGGGAGCTGTCGATGACGAACAGGAAGTCGACCTTCTGGCAGCCCAGATCGCTGCTGCCCTCACCCGCGCCGGTGCCGTCGGCACCACCGACGATGTCGAGCTTGAAGCCGTCGTCGTTGCCGTCACCGACCTCGCCGATGCCGGTCTCCGCGGTCATCGAGGCGCTGATGCCGGGTCCGCCCTCGGACTCGCCCTCGGACGGGCGGTCGTTGCCACACGCGACGAGCACGAGCACGACCACTGCATTGGCGCGCATGCGATCGAGCCTGGACCCTTCGGCGTGCGCGAGCAAGATCGGCACGCCCGCACGCGATCGTGACTGCCGCGTTTGTCGGCTGACTTGCACAATCGACAGACGCGCGAGGGGAATCACCCACCCGCGTCGTCGACGAGACCCTCGGCGAGCAGCCAGTCGTACAGGCGCTGCGCCACGATGCGATGCCCGGCGTCGGTGAAGTGATCCTCGTCGAAGAAGAACTTGTCGGCGAGGAGGCGGTGGTACGCCAGGATCTCGTCGCCGGTCTTGCCCTTCTTGCGCAGGTACTCGACGAGCTCGGGGTCGTCGAAGACCGCCTTCGCGAAGTCGTCGGTGGTGTCGATCACCGGCACGCCGTGCTCGGCCGCATGCGCCTTCAGGATCTCCTGCGGTGCACGCAGGCTCTCGTCGGCGAGCTGGAACGTGTACGGGAAGATCACGAGCACGACCGGGATGTTCTTGCCCTTTGCGACCGCGTACAGCTCGCCCATCTGCTGCAGCACGATCCGCCAGGCCTCTTGCATCTTCGGATCGGTGCGCGAGTCGGCTGCCATCGCGCGCGAGTTGTAGACCTCGAGCCGCTTCTCGGCCTGCAGCGTCTTGCCCCGCGCCGCGAGCGTCTGCATGAGGCGGCCGAGCCCGGTCTCGTTCATCAGCCAGCCGACGATCGGGTTCGGGGTCTGCGAGACGCCGTGGTAGTCGAGCCCGGTACCGCCGAACTCGGTGTCGACGACGAACGGCTCGGTGACGTCGTTGAGGCAGAAGCCGACGAACACGACGTCGGGCCCGAACACGAGCGTGCGCTCGAGGACCTTCTTCTCCTGGAAGGTCGAGTACCCGTGGACGCCGGTGTTGATCACCTGGTGCGTCTCGAACTTCCGGTCCTTCGCGTCGAGCAGGCCCTCGAGGTGCGCGCTGAAGGTCTCGGCATAGGTGACGCCGAAGCCCATCGTCACCGAGTCGCCGAGCATCAGCGCGCGCAGCTCGCCCGCGGGCTTCTCGAGCGGGAACTCGGTGTCGTGGAAGCCCCACTTGTCGATGACGACGTGGTCCTCGGGGCGGCCGGCGCCGACCAGCGTGCGGGTGATGCTGGGCCGGTGGTGGTAGCGGATCTCGGCGTCGTACTTCCACAGCGGCAACCCGAAGCGGGTGAGCAGGAAGCGATCGAACAGCACGATGCCGCCCAGCATGATCGCGAGCACGGCGAAGCCGTCGGCGCGCGACTTTCCGCGCGCGACACGGCGGCCGAGCACGACGAGCGCGATGCCGACGATCATCGACCACCAGAAGTAGCCGGAGAGCACGTCGGCGAAGTCGACGACGAGCGGGCCCTTGGTGATCTTGCCGACGACGGGGTTGAGCCACAGCCCGGACAGCACCGCGATCACCCCGAAGGTGATCACGATGCCGCCGCCGAGCCGGCGCGGTTCGAGCGTGATGGTGGCCACGTGGGGGTCCGACGCGGCCTAGAACAGCGTGTAGATGAACGGCGCAGCGACGCTGCCACCGAGCACCACGAGCACGCCGACGAGCAGCAGCACCACCACGATGGGCAGGAGCCACCACTTCTTGTTCGTCTTCAGGAAGTCGAAGAGCTCGGACAAGAGCCCGCTGTTCTTCGCGCTCGCACCGGCCTCGAAATCGCGGCCCTTGTTCGAAGTGTCGTCGGCCATGGGATCCCTCGGGAGCTCAGAACTGTTTGAAGTAGCGCGATGCCTCGCGCGCGGTGCGGTGCTCGACCCAGTAGCTCTTGGCGGCCTTGTCGAAGCCGCGCTGCATCGGGTCCTTGCCGAGCGCACGCATGATGACACCTACGGGGGTCACGACCCCGAAGTAGACGACGCCCATGATGATGTGCGAGACGACGTAGCCGATCGGATACGCGGCGTAGAGCCAGCCGAGGTAGATGTAGCGGCGCAGCGGCGGGACGACGAAGTAGACGACGGTGAGCCCGCCGAGGATGCCCCACACGAGCTGGGCGGCGAACTGCGAGCCGCCCCACCAGAGCCAGCCGCCGACGAGCGCGGCGAAGATGCCGAGCAGGATGCCGAACCAGTTCAGCTCCTTGGCCGACGGGTTCTTGTTGATTTCGATCATCGCCATGATGAGGTGATCCTGTGCGGTCGGCTCAGTCGAGCTTGAACTCGTTGAGGTACGCGGTGGGGTCGATTTCCTGCCAGTTCGGCTGTTCCTTCTTGAGCAGCACGAAGTCGTCGACCACGAGCACGTCGATGTTGGTCGCCATGAAGCAGCGGTACGCGTGCTCGGGCGACATCACGATGGGCTCGCCGCGCACGTTGAAGCTGGTGTTGATGATGACCGGGCAGCCAGTGCGCTCTTCGAAGCTCTTGATGAGCCGGTAGTACTGGCCGTGGCGGCTGTCGTCGACGGTCTGCACGCGCGCCGAGTAGTCGACGTGGGTGATGGCCGGCACCTCGGAGCGCGGTACCTTGAGCTTCTCGATGCCCTCGAGCTTCTCGGTCTCGGGCGAGACCGGCGTGCGTCGGTGCTCGAGCACGGGCGCGACGAGCAGCATGTACGGGCTGTCCTCGTTCTCGCGCATCTGGAAGTAGTCGTGCACGCGCTCGCGCAGGACGCTCGGCGCGAACGGCCGGAACGACTCGCGGAACTTGATCTTGAGGTTCATCGTCGACTGCATCTTGTCGCTGCGTGCGTCGCCGATGATCGAGCGGCTGCCGAGCGCGCGTGGGCCGAACTCCATGCGGCCCTGCATCCACCCGACCACGTTCTCGGTGGCGAGCAGCTCGGCGACGTTGCGGCAGAGCTCGTCGACGTTCTCGTAGCGCTTGTAGACGGCGCCGACGGAGTCGAAGAAGCCCGCGGTCTCCTGGGGCGTGTACGCCGGGCCGAGCAGCGAGCCGCGCTGCGCGTCGGGCTTGACGGTGGTGCGCGGCTTGTCGAGCAGCTGGTGCCAGATGAGCAGCGCGACGCCGAGCGCACCGCCGGCATCACCGGCGGCCGGCTGGATCCAGATGTTCTCGAACGGACCCTCGCGGAGCACGCGACCGTTGCCGACGCAGTTGAGCGCGACGCCACCGGCGAGGCAGAGGTTCTTGCAGCCGGTCGTCTTCGCGACGTGCCGGGCGGAGCGCAGCATGATCTCCTCGGTCACCTTCTGGATCGAGGCCGCGATGTCCATGTGGATCTGCTCGAGCCGACCCTCGGCCGGGCGCGGCGGCATGCCGAACAGCGTGTCGAACTTCGGCGAGGTCATCGTGAGCCCCGCGCAGTAGTCGAAGTACGACATGTCCATGCGGAACGAGCCGTCCTCCTTGAGGTCGATGACCTTCTCGAAGATCAGATCGGCGTACTTGGGGTCGCCGTAGGGCGCGAGGCCCATCAGCTTGTACTCGCCGGAGTTCACCTTGAAGCCGCAGTAGTAGGTGAACGCGGAGTAGAGCAGGCCGATCGAGTGCGGGAATCGCATCTCGTGGGTGAGCTCGATCTTGTTGCCGCGGCCGACGCCCCAGCTCGCGGTCGCCCACTCCCCGACGCCGTCGAGCGTCATGATCGCGGCTTCCTCGAACGGCGACGGGAAGAACGCGCTCGCGGCGTGCGACTCGTGGTGCTCGGGGAACACGAAGCGCTTCGTGTACGCGCCGCCGAGCTCGTTGCGCAGCACCCGGGGCAGGTGCAGCTTCTTGCGCATCCAGATCGGCATCGCGGCGAGGAACGACTTGAAGCCGGCCGGCGCGTACGCGACGTAGGTCTCGAGCAGGCGATCGAACTTCAAGAGCGGCTTGTCGTAGAAGCCGACGTAGTCGAGCTGCTCGGGCTTGATGCCCGCGTGCTTGCAGCAGTACTCGACCGCGTTCCGGGGGAACTCCGGGTCGTGCTTGATGCGAGTGAACCGCTCTTCCTGGGCGGCAGCGACGACCTCACCGTCGATGACGAGGGCGGCAGCAGAGTCGTGGTAGTAGGCGGAGATCCCGAGGATGGCAGTCATCGGCTGTGCGGCGTGCCACCGCGGAGGCGCGTGGCGGCGGCAAGCATGGTGCATCCGATGCGCCGAGCACAAGCGCCAAACCGGCACGCCGGCGACGTCCGTGCGATCGGTTCAGTCGAACGGATCGCAACCCACGACGATCAGCTCGACGTCGCGCATCGCGAGGTGTTGCGTCGCTGCGACCAGCACCTGACGCGCGCCTTCGGTCATGAGCCGCAAGTGCGTGGCGTCGAGCTCGATGCGGGACGGTTTGCCGGCCAAGAGCCCGCGAATCGCCTCGAGCACGTGGGGGATCCCGGCCAGCCGGAGCTCGCGGCCGAGGCTGAAGCGCGGCGCCTCGACCGGGGCGACATGTGCGATTGCGAGCTGCGTCTGGGCCATGCGCGGACCATCGGCCCGCGAACGGTCCGCCTTCAGTCCCCGGCGCGCCTCGGGCGGCGGCCCGGCCGCGGCGGCTCGAAAATGACAGACCGGGTTCCTCCGGGGCGTTGCGCGGGCATTTCCCGGGGGATCGCAGCAAATGAGGTCAAAGGTGCGATGCCACTGGAAGAAGGCGGTGGGATCGATGTCCAATGGTGCTGTGGTGACCCCTCCCACCAGTCGACCCCTCGCGCGCGCCACCGAACATCTCGCCGCGGGGCGACTGGCCGAGGCGGCCGGTGCCTTCAAAGCGGTGCTGCAGATCGATCCGCACGAGGTGCAGGCGCACATGGGCCTGGCACAGTGCGCGGTCGGACGCGGGCAGCACGACGTCGCGCACGAGCACTTCGTGCGCGCCGCACAGCTGTTGCGTGAACGTGGCGCTGCCGAGGACGCGCTCATCGTCTATGGCTACGCGCTCACGGCGGATCCGCAGCGCATCGATCTGCACGTCGACATCGCGGAGCTCGAGGCCGAGACGGGGCGACGCGAGGCGGCGCTCGCACGGCTCGAAGGGCTCGCCGAGGCCTACCTCGTCGCCGATCGCGAAGAGGATGCGATCGCGATCCTCGAGTTCATGAACGAGTGGCAGGAGGCCGACGCGGCGAGCGAGATGCCGGCGCAAACGGGCACCACACCGGAGCTGTTCGCGCCCGGCGCGTTCGAGGCCGGCGCCGTCGAGGCCCCGGTGCGCGACGTCGAGGGCACGATGGTGATCGCGACGTTCTTGCTCACGCCCGAGGGCGTGCCGTACGTGCCCGGTGCGATCCCGGCGGTGCCGCGCGCCGAGCCGACGGAAGAGTCGGTCGCGCGCGCCGAAGCGGCCGCGCTCGCGCGTCGCTCGACCCACGTACCGAGCTCCGCGCCACGTCCGACCACGGTCGTGCCGACCGCAGCGCCGCGAACCTCGACGGTCGTGCCCACCGAGGCCCCGCGGGCGAGCGCGGCGCGTCCGAGCACCGTCGTGCCCACCGAGGCCCCGCGGGCGAGCGCGGCGCGTCCGAGCACCGTCGTGCCCACCGAGGCCCCGCGGCGCACGACGATCGTGCCGCTGGGTGGACCGCGGCCGACGCCCGTGCCGACGATGGGCACGCCCGCGCCGGTCGTCGAGGATCCGAGCGAGCGCGCGCTCGACGGGGTCGCGGCGAGCTGGCACGTGCCCGCACCGCCGCAGTTCCACGCGGGTGCGGACGACAGCGAAGAGCTCGACGCGAGCATGACGACGCGCTCCGCGAACCCGCTGCCGCCGATCGTGAACGCCGTGCTCGACGAAGACTCGGCCGAGCTCGCGGCGCTCGCCGTCGCGGAGCTCGTCGGCAGCGACGTCGATGTCCCGCTGCCGACGCTCGAGGAGCCCGAGACCGACGCGACCGCGGTGCGTGCGAAGCCGCTGCCCGTCGCCAAGCCTGCGCCGTCGTCCGTCGACGCGCAGGGGCGCTCGCTCGCGGAGCGCCTCCGCACGACGCGAGCGCGCGCGGCTGCACCGACGGGCCCGCAACCGGTCGCCGCACGCCCCGGCGATCCGCCGCGCCCGGCCGTGCGTGTCGCTCCGCCGATCGGTGCGGGCGCGCGCGCTAGCACCACGACCGCGCCAGCCTCGACCGCCGCGAAGCCGACCACCGCCGCGAAGCCGACCGCCGCCGCGAAGCCGA
>CAZFKC010000153.1:0-19451 GCA_964519175.1 uncultured Nannocystaceae bacterium | reverse complement strand
CCTCGCTGCTCGCCCGCGCTCCTCGCTGCTCGCCCGCGCCCCTCGCTGCTCGCCCGCGCTCCTCGCTGCTCGCCCGCGCCCGCGCCCGCGCTGTCCGCCGCAGCGAAGCCAAGTAGGACTCGCTCGCCGCTACTTCTTCGCCGGCTTCGTGACGCGTCGCGGCGGCGCGATGCCGGCGAGCCGCGCCTCGTAGTCGTCGAGCGCCGCGAGCGTGACCGTGACGATGCGATCCTCGATCGCGTTGCGCACGCGCGCGTCGAGCTCCGCCACGTCGATCGCGTTGATGAGGATGCTGAACGCGAGCAGGGCCGTGCCGTCCTCGGCCGTGATCACCCCCGACAGCCCGCTCGTGTCCGCGAGCGTGCCCGTCTTCGCGCGCACGCGCTTGCCCGACAGCCGCAGCCGCGAGCGCAGCGTGCCCTCCTCGCCGGCGACCGGCAGCGCGTCGATGAGCCCGCTGCCGGTGCCACGCGTCGCCACTGCGATGAGATCGACCAGGCCCTGCGTCGTGAGCCGTCCGGTGCGCGACAGCCCCGAGCCGTTCTCCACCACGACCTGCTCGGGGTCGTTGCCGAGCGCCGACCAGTAGTCCACGAGGATCTCCTGGCCGGCGGCCCAGTCGCCCGGCTCGCCGGTCATGCGCCACGCGAGCGTGCGCAGCACCTGCTCGGCGATGAAGTTGTTCGAGTACGCGAGCCCGAGATCGAGGATCTCGAGCAGCGTGGCCGACTCGTGCTGCGCCACCGGCTCGGCCTCCGCGGGCACCACCCCGCGGACGACCGGCAGCGGCTCGCTCGCCGTCAGCTCGCCGACGAGCTCCGCGAACACCGAGCCCGTGACGCGCGCCGGATCGTGCACGCGGCGGCGCACGACCGCAGCGGGCCCACGCGCCGGCAAGGTGCCGCGGACCTCGACCACCGTGTCGCCGTCGCGATCGCGCGTGCTCACCTCGATCGTGCGCCGCTTGCCGATGCGCCCGCGGTTGTCGACGACGATCGCACGCGTGCGCGGCGACGTGGCGACGACGACCTGCTTGGCCTGCACGCCCACGGTCACCTCGACGTAGTTGTAGCCGAGCGACAGCGCGCTGCTCTCGGCCTCGTACGCGAGCCCCGGTCCGCCGGGATCGTAGCCGGGCGCGAGGCGATCGTGGGTGAACGCGCTGTCGTCGACGACGAGTCGGGTGAGCCCGGTCGGCTCGACCGCTTCGACGACCTCGCCGGCGAGCACGCGCAGATCGTCGAGCGACACCGCCGGGTCGCCCTCGCCGACGAGGTAGAGCGCCGTGTCGTCGCGCAGCACCCGGGTGAGGAACGTGTAGTCGGGGCCGAGCAGCTCGAGCGCGGCCGACGAAGTCAGGAGCTTCTGATTGCTCGCCGGGATCATCGGCGTGTCGCCGAACGCGTCGAAGAGCACGTGCCCCGTGCGGAGGTCGCGGATGTGCACGGAGATCCGCGCCGCGTCGCCGACGTCGTCGAGGATCGCCGCGAGGTCGCGCGCGAGCCCCTCGACGTCGAACTCGACGAGCCCCGCGGGGCCACGCGCGCGCCGACGCCTCTCGAGGTCCGCCGCGAGCCCGGCCAGGCGCTGCTCGAGCAGCTCGCCCGCGCTCGGCTCGTGCCGACCGAACGGGACGATCGCGAGCGACAGGCGCGTCGTGGGCTCTGCCTGCACCAGCGCGAGCGTGTCGATCTCCGGCAGCCGCGTGTGCGCGTCGTACCAGCGCCGCCCGACGCCGGCCGCGATCACGACGGCCGCGACGCTCGCCGCGAGCACGAGGAGCCGGCGGTTGCTCGGGCGCATCGGAGCTCGATCATGGACGCAGTTGGCGTCCGCGTCGGCCCTCGGTGAGCGCGCGGTGGATCGCGGCCTCGATCGCGGCGTCGGTCGTCGGCTTGCCGAGGTACGCCACCGCGCCCTGGCGCAGCCCCCAGTAGCGATCGCTCTCGCGCGCCATCGAGCTGACGAACACCACGCACGTGCCGGTGTCGGGCTCGCGCCGCGGTGCGGGCTTGCCGTCGCCGCGGTGGTCGGCGTCGTCGGCGACGATGCGCCGCAGCAGCGCGAGCCCCGAGAGCCCCTCGAGCAGCACCTCGGACACGACGAGCTTGGGGCGGCGCTCGGACCAGATCGCGAACGCCGTGGTGCCGTCGCTGGCCTGATCGATCGTGAGCGCGCGCTGGAGCTGCTGGCCCACGCGCTCGCACGCTTCGACGAGCCGCGCGCGCAAGGCGAGGTCGGGCTCGACCACCAGCACCCGCGTCGCGCCCGTCGCCGTGCCGTCGTCGGTCACGTCGTCGCTCCTCAGGCGCGGACCGTCGGCGTGCGTCGCCGCGCGAGCCCGCTCTTGCCCAGCCGGTAGAGCACCTTCGCGACCGCGAACGTGCCGGTCTTGGTACGCCGCGCGATGTCCTTCACGCTGTGGCGGCCGTTCAGCAGCTCGAGCACGCCCAACTCGTCGCGCGAGAACGCGTGGCGCCCGAGCTTGGCGACCTCCTCGTCGACGCGCACGTAGACGTCGTCGAGCCCGGCCATCTGCGGGCCCATCTCCGCCTTCTCGTCGAGCCGCCGCAGCGCGACGAGCAGCGCCTCGGCGATCCGCAGCTCGCCGCGACCGCGGGTGAGCTGGACGACCGTGGGGTGCAGGTCCTCGCTCGGGGCGAAGCTGACGCGGCCCTGCGTCCACGCCAGCACCTGACACACCACCTCGCGCGCCTGGTTCACGAGCGCCAGCTCGAGATCGTCGACGCGCATGCCGCCGTCCTCGACGAGGCGCACGCCGACCGGGCGCTGCCGCGGATCCTCGGCGCTCGCGATGCGCCGGTAGTCGTCGGCTCCGATCGAACCCTGCTCGATGACGAAGCGCGCGAGCCCGAGGTCGGCCTGCAGATCGCCCTTCGCGTCGTCGCCGTCGACCTCGGCCATGCGGATGCGCCCGCGATCGACGTGCAGGCGCACGCGCACGCGGTCGCGCTCGATCGTCAGCACGCCGCGCGCACCGTCGGCGTCGAGCAAGTCGAGCAGCGACTCGAGCCGCGCCGGTCCGAGCTCGGCCTGCAGCGTCACGCCCGCGGCGGGGCGCGGCAGCTCGGCCATCGAGTTCAACATGCCGAGGAAGCGGCGCAGGGTCTCGGTGTCGGGCTCGAGGTCCGGGAAGAACTGCGACAACGCGATCTCGAGCCGCAGCACCGCGTCGTCGGGCGCCTGCCGTGCACGCGTGGCCTTCGGCGGCGGCGGGTGATCGATCGTGTCGCGCACGACCTTGAGCAGCGCCGGCGTGGTGAACGGACGCTTGAGCGAGGGCAGCTTCTCGCTGCCGGGGAACGGGGTCGGGTTCGCGCGCGAGACCAGCAGCACGCCCGGCAGCTCCGAGGCACCCGGCACCTCGACGAGGGCGCGGAGCACCGCCGCACTGACCGCCGGAGCAGTGGCGGTGTCGAGCAACAGCGCGACGATCGTGCGATCACCCCCCGGGCCGTGGGCGCGGCAGAGCTCGACCGCCTGCTCGGGCGTCGCGGCGTGCAGCACTGCATATCCGGCGAGTCGTAGCCCGGCCATCGCCAGCTTCGCCGTCGTCGGGTTGGGATCGAAGTAGAGCACCCCGGGCGCCCCGACGGGCAGCGGGAAGGCTCCGCTGCCCCCGCCGGCCCCCGTGCCCCCCGAGCTGCCGGTGGAGCGCGACCCCGAAGCTGCGGAAGCCGACGCGTCGCTGGGCTCGTGTGCAGTCATGCTGCGCGCGGGGCAGAGCATACTCGAAGCCGCGAGCACGTGTTAGCTTCGACGACGATGGTGATGGAGTCGCTCCAGCGGCTCGATCCGCCGCAAGCGCTCGGCAAGCTCACGCTGCTCGCGCGGCTCGGCGAGGGCGGCATGGCGACGGTCTACGTCGCCGCGATGGGGCATGGCTCGCTCGCGCGGCTCTGCGCCGTGAAGTTGTTGCGCGCCGGCGCGCCCGACGTCGACTACCGCACGCGCTTCCTCGACGAGGCGAAGGTCGTCGTGCGGCTGCACCACAACAACCTCGTCGACGTCCGCGAGGCCGGCGAGCGCGACGGTCAGCTCTTCATCGTGATGGAGCTCTGCGAGGGCCGAGATCTCGCCGACGTGTGGGATCGCTGCGCCGAGGTCGGCAAGGCCTTCCCGGTGCCGCTCGCGGTGCACATCGTCCGCGAGGCGCTGCGCGGGCTGCACTACGCGCACACGTTCCCCGGGCTCGCGCTCGTGCACCGCGACATCTCCCCGTCGAACCTGCTCGTCGACTGGGCCGGTGCCGTGCGCGTCGCGGACTTCGGGCTCGCGACGTCGGCGCTGAAGGCCACGGCCACCATCCCCGGCATGGTGTTCGGCAAGGTCGGCTACATGGCGCCCGAGCAGGCGACGCGCGGCGACATCGATCCGCGCGCCGACGTGTACAGCTGCGGCGTCGTGCTCTGGGAGCTGCTCACGGGACGACCGCTGCGCGAGAGCGGCGTCGACACGCGCACCGTCGCACGCTTCGCCGCGCACCCGCCGTCGATGCTGAGCCGTCGCGTCGATCCCGACCTCGACGCGATCGTCGTGCGCGCGCTCGAGACCAACCCCGCCGATCGCTTCGCCGACGCGGGCGCGTTCATGCGTGCGCTGTCCGAGTGGCTGGCCGCGAACGCACCGCACACGACGCAGGAGACGCTGGCCGAGTTCATGCGGCTGCTCTTCGGCGACGCGCAGGTGCGCGACCACGAGTCCTACGGCGCGCTGCTCGAGGCGATGACGCAGCCGAACCAGACCGGCGTGTTCCACCACGGCGCCACGCGCGAGCCGACCCGCGAGATCCTGCCGATGCAGCTCTCCGAGGAGCTCGACATCGGCTGCGTCGTGGCCGAGCGCTACCGCGTCGAGCAGGCGCTCGGGCGCGGCGGCATGGGCACGGTGTATCTCGCCGAGCACGTCACCGTCGGGCGCAAGGTCGCGGTCAAGGTGCTCACGCGCGAGTGGAGCGCGCACGAGACCGTCGCGCGCCGCTTCAAGGAGGAGGCCCGGGCAGCGAGTGCCGCCGGGCATCCGAACATCGTCGAGGTGTTCGATGCCGGACGGCTGCCCGACGGACGGCTCTACCTGGTGATGGAGTACCTCGTGGGGCGCTCGCTCTACGACGAGCTGGTCGCGAACGGACGCATGGACGTCGATCGTGCGTGCGACATCCTGCGCGAGATCACCCGCGCCGTCGGGGCGGCGCACTCGGTCGGCATCATCCACCGCGATCTCAAGCCCGACAACGTCATGCTGGTCTCGCGCGGCGGCGAGGCGCTGGTGAAGGTGCTCGACTTCGGGATCTCGGCCTCCGCCGATCGGGTCGCCGAGGATCGCCGGCTCACGCAGCCGGGCCACGCGCTCGGCACGCCCGAGTACATGGCGCCCGAGCAGGCCAAGGGCCGACCCCCGAACGAGCGCGTCGACATCTATGCGCTCGGCGTGATGGCCTACGAGATGCTCGCCGGCGAGCCGCCGTTCGTCTCCGAGAACTTCGTCGAGGTGCTCGCGCGCAAGGCCACCGAGCCCGCGCCGCCGCTCGATCGCATGCGCGCCGATCTGCCCGCTGCGCTCGTGCGACTCGTGCACGATTGCCTCGAGATCGAGCCCTCGCGGCGGCCCGCGAGCGCGGCCGAGCTGCTCGCGCGGCTCGACGCGGCGCAGAGCCGGGTGGAGGAATCCGGCGCGCTGGTGCCGATCGACGTCCTTGCCCGCTCGCGACCGGCGCAGCTCGTGCGCGTCGGCGAGCAGCGCATCGCGACGATCACTGCGCCGCCCGTGCGTCCGACGAAGCCGTGGATGTGGCCGGCGGCGATCGGCCTTCTCATGGTCGGTGCGATCGGGCTGTGGGAGCTGCGGCCCGGCGTGGTCGCGTTGCCGCAGACCGAGGCGCCCGCCGCGATCGTGTCGGAAGACGACACGTCCGAGGAGATCGCAGCGGACGACGCGGCGCCGCTCGTGGCCGTACCGACCACGATGCCGGAGCCCGTGCCGACGCCGCTGCCGAGCGACACCGGCGAGCCGCCGATCCCCCCACGCGGCGACGGCGGCACCGTGCCCGAGCCCGCGACGACGGGCGCGGTGGGCGAGGTGCCGAAGCCCACGCCGCAGGACGATCCGCCCGAGGTCGTCGTCGACCCGAAGAAGGGGGAGCCGAAGGGGCCACCCGTGGTCGACAGCGAGGCGTGTCGCAGCAACCGCGCGGCGGCGGAGGCGGCCCGCAAGGCGCACGACTGGTCCGGCGTGCTCGGCAAGCTCGACTCGCGGCGGTGCTGGACGGGTGCGCACCGCAGCAGCGCTGCGGCGCTCCGCGTCAAGGCGCACTTCGAGCTGCATCGCTGGAGCGACTGTGTGCGCGCCGGTGGCTCGGCGACCGATCCGCAGACGAAGGAGCTCGTGAAGGGCTGCAAGCAGCGGCTCGACGACGCGAAGTGATCGCCGGATCGCCGGCGGTGATTTGCCCCGCGCTGCGCTTTCGCCGATGATCCGCCCACGCATGCCCTGGGCGCGATGCACTCTTCGTCTGCTGGTCGCGGTGTCGGTCGCGATGGGCGCCACCTCGCCGGCATCGCTGCGCGCGGCCGAGCCCACCACGAAGAAGGACGAGTCGGTCGTGCGTGCCGGGCTCGAGCTCGACACCAAGGCGCTCGGCGAGGACGGTGAGCTCGTCTCCGGCCAGATCCGCGTGCGCGGCGAGGCGCTGCTGCGCAAGCACGAGGTGCTGCCGGCGAAGGCCGAGCACGATCCGCGCATCGTCGTCGCGGTCGAGCCGCTCGGCGACGACGGCCCGGGCTACCGCTGCCGCTTCGGCGTCTATCGCGACGAAGCGCTCGTCGAAGGCAGCGACGGCGTGTCGGTCTGCAAGCTCTGCACGGAGACGGAGCTCGTCGATCACGTCGAGGCCGCGATCGAGCGCGTCGTCGCCAACGTGCCGCGCGAGTCCGGTGCGGTCGCGGAGCCGAAGGTCGCGCCGCGCGTCGACCCCGGGCCGACCGACGGCCGCAAGCCGCTCGGCCCGCTCGGCAAGGCCGGCATCGCGGTGTCGGTGGTCGGCGTCGTCGCGCTGGCGGCCGGAATTCCACTCGCGGCGATCACCCCGAAGGGCGTGGACGGGCTCGAGCCCCCCAAGGACCCCAGACCGAAGCACGTCGCGGGCATCGTGCTCGTCGGCGTGGGCACGGCCGCGCTGGTCACGGGACTCGCGCTCATCGCCGTCGATCGTCATCGCGCACGCAAACGCGCGCGCGCGACGGTGGTGCCCACCGGCGCAGGGCTCGCGATCGTCGGACGCTTCTAGCTGCGCACCTGCACGCTGCTCTGGCCCTGCCGAAGCGGCGTATGATCGTGCGATGCGCATGCGGATCGCGAAGGTGTTGGTGGTGTGTGCGGCGTGTGGCTCGTCGCCCGCGGAGGGCGAGACGAGCGGCAGCCCCAGCAGCACCACGATGCCCGCGGAGTCGAGCGGTCCAGCGAGCAGCGAGGCGGGCAGCGGCAGCTCGACCGGGCCGGTGACGATCGATCCGAGCGCAGCGACGACGAGCTCGAGCGGCGACGACAACGGCGAGGCGCCGAAGCTCGACGTCGGTGGTGTCGCCAGCGAGAGCGGCGAGAGCGGCAACGTCGACGAGTGCCCGTGCGAGAACGTCGACGACGGGATCTACGTGCTGCACTCCACCACGCCTGCGTCGGTGTGGTTCTACGATCCGCCGGCGAACGACTTCACCCAGGTCGGCATGCTCGGATGCCCCGCGCCGCTCGGCGCCACCGCGAACTCGATGGCGATCGATCGCGAGGGCTACGCGTGGATCAACTACTACCAGCTCGGGCTGGACAACCAGGGCTTCATCTACCGCGCGTCGCTCGAGGATCTGGGCAGCTGCTTCGATCAGGGCTACACGAGCGACGGCGACTGGTTCCTGCTCGGCATGGGCTACTCGGTCGACGTGCCCGACGGGAGCTGCGACACGCTCTATCTCTACAAGTCCGACCAGTACATCAACAACCCGAACTTCGTCGGCGGCTCGGAGCTGGCGCGCTGGGACGAGGCTGCGTCGCAGCTCGACGTCATCGGCGACGCCGACTACCCGGTCGCCGAGCTGAGCGGCACCGGCGATGCGCGGCTGTTCGGGTTCGCGACGCTCGAGGGTGGCGACACCGTGCTGGTCGAGCTCGACAAGCAGGACGGCAGCGAGCTGGCCTCGACGCCGCTCGTCGGGCTCGAGATCACCAACGCCTTCGCGTTCGCGTTCTGGGGTGGCGACGTCTACTTCTTCACCGAGACGTTCAGCGGCTCGGGCTCGAGCAAGGTGACGCGGCTCGACTACGACGGCACCGACGGCGGCGGCCTCGACGTGGTGAACGCCGACACCGGCCTGCACATCACCGGCGCCGGCGTCTCGACGTGCGCCTCGTTCACGCCCCCGAATTGAGCTTTGTTCGCGACTGTGCCGGTGCGTCCGAGGTAACAATCGGGATCATCGACGCGCGTGCCGAATCGGACGGGGGGTCGACACGCGTGCGTGCTAAGAGGACGGGGTGCTCGGCGTCTCGCGGCGCTCGTTCGTCCTCGGTGCGTCCACGGTCGCGCTCGGCGCGTGCCGACGCGACGACGCGGGACGGCCGCTGCGCGTGCTCGCGGCCGCGAGCCTCACCGACGTGCTGACGCTCGTCGCCGACGACTTCGTCGCCGCGCAGGGTGGGGCGCGGCCGGAGCTCGTCTTCGATGCGAGCTCGCGGCTCGCGATGCAGATCGAGCAAGGTGCGCCGGCCGACGTGTTCGTCTCCGCCGATCTCGAGTGGATGGACGCGCTCGCCGACGATGCGCTCGTGCTCGCGGACACGCGCCACGAGCTCGTCGGCAATCGGCTCGTCGTGGTGGTGCCGAAGGACGCCGTCGTCGTGCCCGGCTCGGTCGCGGAGCTCGCGACGGTCGAGCGGCTCGCGCTCGCCGGCGAGGCCGTCCCGGCCGGCAAGTACGCCCGCGCCGCGCTCGCGCAGCTGGGGGTGCTCGACGCGCTCGCACCGAGGATCGTCGCCGGCGACGACGTCCGCACCGCGCTCGCCTGGGTCGGCAGGGGCGAGGTCGCGGCGGGCATCGTCTATGCGACCGACGCTGCGATCCAGCCCGAGGTGCGCGTCGCGTTCGAGCTGCCCGCGGACGCGCACCCGCGCATCGTGTACCCGATCGCCGTCCTCGCCGGCGCCGCCGACCCGGCGCGCGCGCGAGCGTTCGTCGAGCACTGCCTCGGCGCGGTGGCGCAGGCCCGCTTCCGTGCGGCAGGATTCACCTCGCCGTGAGCACCGACGCGAGCTCGGCGATCGCACTGTCACTGCAGGTGGCGGCCTGGTGCACGCTGCTGGGTGCGCCCGTCGCGATCGCGCTCGGCTGGCTGCTCGCGCGCCGCGAGCTCCCGGGCAAGGCGCTGCTCTCCGCACTGCTGTTCGCCCCGATGGTGCTGCCGCCCGTCGTCACCGGGCTGATCCTGCTCGAGCTCTTCGGCACCCGCGGTGTGCTCGGCGGCGCGCTCGCACGGCTCGGCCTCGCGATCCCGTTCTCGCTCGCGGGGGCGGTCATCGCCGCGCTCGTCGTCGGGCTCCCGCTCTTCGTGATGTCGGCCCGGGCCGCGTTCGCGGCCGTCGATCCCGGCTACGACGAGCTGTCGGCCACGCTCGGCGACCGCCCGCGCGACACGTTCGTCAAGGTCACGCTGCCGCTCGCGCTGCCCGGGCTCGCCGGTGGTGCGGTGCTGATGTTCGCACGCGGGCTCGGGGAGTTCGGCGCGACGATCGTGCTGGCCGGCAACACCGACGCGACGCGCACGATCGCGATCGCGATCTACGGGCTGCTCGAGCGTCCCGACGGCGCACCCGAGGTGCGCGTGCTCGCGTGGTCGAGCATCGCGCTCTGCGTGGTCGCGCTCGGCGGCTACGAGTGGTTGTCGCGCCGCCAGCGTCGCAAGCTGGATCTGCCGCCATGAGCGACGCAGCGATCATCGAGCTCGAGCTCGCGCTGCCGTGGGGGCTGCGCCGGGTCGCGCATCGCAGCGCGAGCGGCCGCGTCGGCTTCGTGGGGCCCTCGGGCATCGGCAAGAGCACGCTCGTGCGCGTGCTCGCGGGCGTCGAGCGGCGCGCACGTGGCCGCGTGCGCATCGGCACGGATACGTGGCAGGACCACGCGGCCGGCGTGTTCGTGCCCCCGTGGAAGCGCGCGCTCGGCTGGGTGCCGCAGGACACGCGGCTGTTCCCGCACGCGAGCGCGCGCGAGAACATCGGCTGGGGCTTGGCCGACGTCGACGATGCGCTGCTGCGGCTCGCGAAGGCGCTCGACATCGCGGCGATCCTCGATCGGGCGCCGAGGCACCTCTCCGGCGGCGAGCGTCAGCGCGTCGCGCTCGCGCGGGCGCTCTTGCGTCGGCCGGCACTGTTGCTGCTGGACGAGCCCTTCTCGGCGCTCGACCGCTCGCTACGGGCGCGCGCGATCGAGGTCGTGCGCAACGAGCACGGCGATCGGCCGCTCGTGCTGATCTCGCACGACGAGCGCGACCTCGGGCCGCTCGTCGACGACGTCGTCGAGCTCGACGCGACGGCGTGAGCGAGCCACGGCTCACGGCGCGATGGCCCAGATCGTGACCGCCGCGTCGTCGTCGCGCAGCATCGGCGTGATGCCGAGCAGCTCCCGGCGAGCCTCGTCCACGTCGTCCAGAGGTCCGCCATCGGGCGCGACGACGTAGCGCGTGCCGACCATGCGCAGCGCGACGATGCCGCGCCCGTGCGGCAGCGCGCGCGCGGCCGTCGAGGTGCGGTTGTGCAGCGGCGGGAAGAAGCTCGAGTAGCCGTTCACGAGCGGGTGCCGGTGCGCGAGCCCCAGGACCATCGCGCGCGCGGTGGCTTCGTGATCGCAGACGTCGCCGCTCGGTGCGAACGGCACGAGCGCGATCGCTGCGCCGGGCTCGGCGTCGTCGCGGAGCCACTGCACCCATGCGGGTTCGGAGGACGGCAGCTCGGTCCAACGCGGCGGCGCCGGCACGAGCTCGACCAGCAGCACGGCGGCCACGAGCGCCACCGGCCACCCGCGACGACGCCTGGCACGCAGCCGCACCTGCAGGCAGCGCAGCCCGATCATCGCGAGTGCGACGACGCCGAGCTGCGCGAGCACGAGCACGCGGAACATCGCGCGGATGTGGGCGTAGCCCGGCAGGTGCTCCACGAGCAGCTGGGTCGGTTGCCAGTCGCCGAGCTCGATGCGCGGCGCGATCGCCAGCACGATCGCCGCGAACACCAGCACGAGCAGCATCGCGACCTCGCGTCGACGTCGGGTGCGGGCGAGCCCGAGCACCACGCCGCCGGCAGCGGCCAGCACCCGCAGCGGGCCCGGATCGAGCGCACGCGCCTCGGCGCGCTTCGCCACCCACGCGGACGGCAACGGCTCGAGCGTCGGCCACGGCACGCGCACGAGCTGCAGCGGGCGCGCGGCCCCGCGATCCTGGCTGCGATCGGAGCGGCGCAGGCCCAGCTCCTCGAGCGTCGCGCGTTGCGGCAGCGCGAGCGGCAGGATCGCCGCAGCGCCGATCGCCACGGACAAGAGCGGGGCAGTGGCGAACGCGGGCGCGCGATGACGGGCTCGCAGCAGGCACACCGCCGCCGGTGCGAGCGCCAGGACGCCGAGCAGCACGAGCTGTCCGCTGCAGGCGAACGCCGCCGCCGTCGCGAGCCCGAGCTCGATCGCGCCGCGCCGCGCCCCGCGGACCGAGCAGGCGCCGAGCATCCGCTGCGTCGTGTGGATCATCGCGACGAGCGGCCAGGTCGCGACGAGCGGCAGCACGCCGAGCTCCTGGTGGACGAACGGCAGCAGGATCGCGAGCGCGCCGCCGGTCGTCGCCAGCCCCGGCCCGACCCGCAGCGACGCGAGCCAGCGGCGCATCACGAGCCCGTTGGCGAGCAGCGTCGCGATCACGACGAGCGCGAGGCAGAGCGCGAGCGAGGCCCCGAGCGCATGGGCAGGCCACGCCGCGATCGCGAACAGCGGCATCGGCTCCGACAGTGCGAACGCGCCCGGCGTCGGGTGGAAGATCGGTGCATCCCACCAGCCGACGCCGCCTGCGTCGATGCGCGACAGCCCCCAGCCCAGCGTCCACGCCAGCGAGAGCGGCACGGTGTCGCAGGGCTCGGTGCCCGCGACGATGCTGCGCTCGAGCACGCCGGCCGGCGGACGCAGCACCACCAGGACGATCGCGAGGTAGCCGAGCACGAGCAGCGAGCGCCTCGCGGTCACTCGCGGCTCACCTTCCTCGCGGTACCACGAAGAACCCGACCGCGATCGCACACGAGAGCAACGTGATGGGCGGCAGCTTGCCCGGCCACGCCGCGACGTCGAGCCAGCCCGCCCAGCCCATGGCCGCGACGTGGGCCGCGACGAGGATCAGCACGACGCGACCGAGCCCCGGCACGAGGCTCGTCCCGGAACTCTGACGATCGAGCGGCGTCGCGACGCTCGAGTACAGCAACCAGCCCAGCAGCGTCGTCGCGACCGCGCCCGCGAGCATCGAGAGCTCGGCGCTCGCCGTCATCGTGCCGCTCGGCTTGTACAGCTTCGCGAGATAGCTGGGCTCGAACAACATCACCGAGAGGATGACGTGAAGGCCCGCCAGTGCGGCGCCGATGAGGCCGAGCCGCTTTCGGCGGGCCTTGTCGAACACCACGCGCGAGATGCCGAGCATCACCAGACTCGCCACCGAGATCGCCTTGTTCGTGATGAACACGGGCAGCTGCGCCCAGTCGACGCCCGCGAACACGTGGTAGCGGACGATCGCGTAGGCGAGGCTGGCGAGGAAGACGCCCGCGACCAACCGCGTATCCGGCATCGCCCGGGATGGTACCCCGTGATCGCGCGCCGTGCTGGTCTGCGCCGTGCGCGCTCGCGCTGCTCAATCCAGCCGTGCGCGACGCAGCCGCAGCGCGTTGGCGATCACCGAGACCGAGCTGAAGCTCATCGCGGCCGAGGCGAGCATCGGCGACAGCAACCAGCCGAGCACGGGGTAGAGCACCCCGGCCGCGACCGGCACGCCGAGCGCGTTGTAGCCGAACGCGAACGCGAGATTCTGGCGGATGTTCGCCATCGTCGCGCGGGCCAGCCGGCGCGCCCGTACGAGCGCCCGCAGATCCCCCTTCACCAAGGTGATCCCCGCGCTCTCGATCGCGAGGTCGTTCCCGGTGCCCATCGCGATGCCGACGTCCGCGGCTGCGAGCGCGGGGCCGTCGTTGATGCCGTCGCCGGCCATCGCCACCACGCGGCCGAGCGCGCGCAGCTGCTCGACGATGCGCTGCTTGTCGGCCGGCTGCAGCCCGGCCTCGACGCGCGCGATGCCGAGGCGACGCGCGACGACCTCGGCGCTCGAAGGGTGATCGCCGGTGAGCATCACGAGCTCGAGCCCGTCCTTGCGCAGCTCGTCGAGCGCGGCGAAGGTGGTGTCCTTGATCGGATCCGTGACGCCGAGGAGCGCCGCGGCCTGCCCGTCGACGGCGAGCCACATCACCGTCTGGCCCTCGGCACGCAGCTCGTCGGCCCTGGCCGCGAGCGCGGCCTGATCGACGTGCGCGCTGGCCATGAGCCGGTCGTTGCCGAGCGCGATGCTGCGCCCGAGCACGGTAGCGACGACGCCTGCACCGGCGATCGCACGGAAGCCCTGCGCGGCCGGGAGCACGAGCTCGCGGTCGAGCGCGGCGCGCAGGATCGCGGCGGCGAGGGGATGCTCGCTGCCCCGCTCGAGCGCAGCGGCGAGCGCGAGCACCTCGGGCTCGCCGTGGCCGTCCGCGACCACCACCGTGCCGAGCTCGGGCCGGCCGGCGGTGAGCGTGCCGGTCTTGTCGACGAGCAGCACGTCGACCTCGGCCAGCCGCTGCAGCGCCTCGGCGTTCTTCACGAGCACACCGGCGCCCGCGCCACGCCCGGTCGCGACCATGATCGAGATCGGCGTCGCGAGGCCGAGCGCGCACGGGCACGCGATCACCAGCACGGCGATCGCGTTGACGAGCGCGTGGCCGAGGCGCGGCTCGGGGCCGAGCGCGAGCCAGGCGACGAAGGTGGCGAGCGCGACGAGGACGACGGTCGGGACGAACCAGGCCGAGATCCGATCGGCCAGCTGTTGGATCGGCGCGCGGCTGCGCTGCGCCTTCGCGACCAGCTCGACGATCTGCGCGAGCATGGCGTCCGCGCCGACCTTCTCCGCGACGACCACGAGCCCGCCCGTGCCGTTCTTCGTCCCGCCGATGACCGTGTCGCCGGCGGTCTTCTCCACCGGGATCGGCTCGCCCGAGATCATCGACTCGTCGACCGCCGAGGCGCCCTCGTCGACGCGTCCGTCGACCGGGATCCGCTCGCCCGGCCGCACGCGCAGGCGATCGCCGACCCGCACCTCCGCGAGCGGCACGTCGTGCTCGTGCCCACCGGCGTCGATGCGGCGGGCCTGCTTCGGCGCGAGCTCGAGCAGGTCCCGCAGCGCGCGACCGGTGCGTGCGCGTGCGCGCAGCTCGAGCACCTGCCCGACCAGCACGAGCGCCGTGATCATCGCGGCGGCCTCGAAGTAGACCGCGGGCGCTCCGCCGTGGCCGCGGTACGCGGCCGGGATCGCCGCGGGCGCGAGCCATGCGGCGAGCAGCATCCCGACGCTGAACGCCCACGCGACCCCGATGCCGAGCGCGAGCAGGGTGAACATGTTGGGGCTCTTGTTGACGACCGACGCCCAGCCCCGCGCGAAGAACGGCGCGCCGCACCACAGCACGACGGGGGTGGCGAGCAGCGCCTGCACGACGAGCGAGCTCCACGGCGACAGCAGGTGCTGCAGCGGCGAGCCGGGCAGCATCTCGCCCATCGCGAGCAGCAGCACGGGCAGGCCGAGCGTGGCCGCGACGACGAGGCGACGCGTCATGTCGGTGAGCTCTGCGTTGGGCAGCTCCGTCGCGGTGGGCCGCATCGGCTCGAGCGCCATGCCGCAGAGCGGGCAGCTGCCCGCGGTGGCGCGGACGATCTCCGGGTGCATCGGACAGGTCCACTGCGTGGACGCGTCCGCGGGCGTGGGCGTGGGCGCGGGCGCGTGCGCGGGCGCGTGGTGGTGGGTGTGCGCGTGGGCGTGGGCGGGCTCGTGCCGCGCGAGGAACGCGTCTGGATCCGCGACGAACCGCTCCCGGCACCGTCCGCAACAGAACCAGAAGCTCCGTCCTGCATGCGTCGCGGAGTGCTTCGCCGTCGCCGGATCCACACGCATGCCACAGACCGGATCGGTCTCGACGTTCGGGGCTGGGTCACTCATGGTGGGGCAGACGGACGACCGACGGCGGCATTACCTCGGACACTACGCCTCGTCGTCGTCGCGATCGAGCGCAGCGACCCAGCGATCGATCGTGGAACGGGTGTCGGCGAGCGCCTCGGGCGACTCCGCCAGCGCCTCGATCTCCTTGCGCAGCCGCGCGAGCGCGAGCCGCAGCCGACTGCGCACGGTGCCCGACGGAATGCCGAGGGCCGCCACGAGATCCTGCCCGCGCAGCCGCTCGAGGTAGTAGAGCTCGACGACGAGATACTGCTCGATCGGGAGTCGTCGCAGCGCCGCGAGCAACAGGCGCTCGTCCTCGCGCCGCGCGATCGCACCGCTCGGGCTCGTCTGCAGATCGTGCAGCGAGAGCTCGCCGGGATCGCAGGCCGGACGGTCGCGGGCCTGCCGCTCGACGAACCGGTAGAGCTCGTGCTTCGCGATCGCGAACAGATAGGCGCGGAAGCTGGACTCCCCGCGGTATCCGACTCCGCCGCGGATGCAGGCCACGAAGGTCTGCTGTACGACATCGTCGGCCGCGTCGCCGATCTTGCTCGCGACGAACCGGTAGAGCACGTCGAAGTGGCGGTCGAAGAGCTCGCCGCCGGCCTTGGCATCGCCCGCCTGCCAGGCCCGGACCAGCTCGAGGTCGGTCGTCTCGCCCACCGGGACGGGAGTCTACGATGGCGGTGATCAAAAGCCGCGGCGCGGCGATCATCCGTCCAGGACCATGGCTGGCCGGGAGATGGAGCCGCACCCGACGATGGGTGGCGACGAGCTCGGCGAGCGTGCCGCCGCGGCGATCCGTGGCGATCGGGCGGCGTTGGACCCGTTGGCCACCGAGCTCGCCCGCGCCCGGCTGCGCGCGGACGTGCTGCGGGAGGAGCCGGGCACGCTCCGCGTCGGCCGCTACCTCGTGCTCGAGCGGATCGGGCAGGGCGGGATGGGCGTCGTGTATGCCGCGTGGGATCCGGAGCTCGACCGCAAGGTCGCGCTGAAGGTGCTGCATCGCGCGGCGCTCGGTCCGGGCGACGGCGGACGCACGCGACTGCTCCGCGAGGCGCAGGCGATGGCGAAGCTCGCCCATCCGAACGTCGTCGCGGTGTTCGACGTGGGGATGTTCGACGCCGCACCGACGCCGCCGGTACGAATGCGCGCGACGACGACGGGTGACCGCGACGAGCCGGAGCCGGCCGGCCGTGGCTGGATGTTCATCGCGATGGAGCTCGTCGACGGGCTCACGCTCGCGGCGTGGCTGCGCGCGAAGCCGCGGAGCACCGACGCGATCCTGCGGGTGCTGATCGACGCCGGCCGCGGGCTCGCGGCCGCGCACGCGCACGGACTCGTGCACCGCGACTTCAAGCCGGACAACGTCATGATCGATCGCGACGCGCCCGCCGATCCCGGGCCCGCGCGCGTGCGCGTGATGGACTTCGGGCTCGCTGCCCCGCTCGAGCACCGTGCCGAGCCGGACGACACGGCGGACAGCTCGTCGCAGCGGGCCATCGCCGAGCTCGCCTCCACGTGGTCGCGCGCGAATGGCCTCGCCGGCACGCCGGCCTACATGGCGCCCGAGCAGCTCGTCGGTGCCGAGGCCACGCCCGCGGCCGATCAGTTCGCGTTCTGCGTGACGCTGTGGGAGGCCGTGCACGGTCGACGACCGTTCGCAGGCGACTCGTTACCCGAGCTGTGCGCCGCGGTGCTCGAGGGACGCCGTGCGCCGATGCCCGGTGCCGCCGGCGTGCCGGCGTGGTTGCGCCGCGTCCTCGATCGCGGGCTCGCGCGTGCGCCCGAGCAGCGCTGGCCGTCGATGCCGGCGTTGATCGCCGAGCTCGAGCGCGGCCGGGGTGCCCGGACCCGGCGACGGCGCTTCGTCGTGCTCGGGGCCGGGCTCGCCGTCGTCGCGGGTCTCGGGCTCGCGCGCGAGCTCGATCGCCGACGCACGCTCGCCGCGTGCGACACCGCGGCCGCGCGCATCGACGAGGTGTGGAACGAGGCGCGCAGGGCAGCGGTGCGCGCGGGTATCGGAGCCAGCCCGGCGAGCTACGCCGCGGCGACCGCGGAGCGGGTGATCCCTTGGCTCGACGGGCGGGCGGAGGCATGGCGAACCGAGCGGCGCGAGGCCTGCCTCGATGCGACGGTGCGAGCGCGGCTCGATCCCGAGCTGGCGGCGCGGGCCGACTGGTGCCTCGAGTCCCGCAAGGTCGAGCTCGACGCGATCGCGAGCCAGCTCGCGCAGGCGGACACGCCGATGCTGCAAGGGGCGGTGATCGCCGTCGCGACGATGGGCCCGCTCGACGGCTGTCGAGATCCGGCCGAGCTCGCGGCGATGTCGGTCCCGCCGGTGGAGCAGCGCGACGCGGTGGCCGAGCTGCGCATCGACGTGGCGCGCACGCTCGCGCTGCGCACCGCCGGCGCGTACGAGCAGGCGCTCGCCGAGGCCCGGCTCGAGGTCGCCCGTGCGCGCGAGCTCGGCTGGGTGCCGGTCATCGCGTCGACGCGGGTGCTCGAGGCCTCGATCGCGAGCCGCCTGGGCAAGAACGCGGAGGCCGAGACGATCCTCGTCGAGGCCTACCTCGACGCCGGCCGCGTGGGCGCCTGGGACGTGGCCGCGAACGCGGCCAACAACCTGATCGCGGTCGAGTCGGCGATGGGCGAGCTCGACGACGCGATCGCGTGGGGCCAGCACGCGCGGATGGTCGGAGGCCACGCGCCGAGCAACGGTGGTCTGCGAGAGTCGCAGCTCGATGGCTCGCTCGCGGTCGCCTACACGATGCGGGGGGACTACGCGACTGCGGTGGCGCTGCAGGAGCAGGCGCTCGAGCTGCGCGTGCGCGTCCTCGGCGACGACCATCCCGACGTCGCGGTGACGCTGCACAACCTCGCGCTGGCCGAGAACGCGATGGGCGACCATGCCGCAGCGAAGCCGCTGCTCGAGCGCGCGCTCGCGATCCGCGAGCCGGCGCTCGGCCCCGAGCATCCCGACGTCGCGGACACGCTCGACGCGCTCGCGACGGTGGAGAAGGAGCTCGGCGAGCTCGACTCGGCCCGCGCGCGGATGCAGCGCGTGTTGGCGGTGCGCACGGCCGCGTTCGGGTCGAAGAGCCGCAAGGTCGCGGCGGCGCTGAGCAACCTCGGCGTGATCGAGGCGGCGGCGGGTGACACGGCGGCCGCGATCGCGGCGCAGGAGCGCGCGCTCGCGATCGCCGAAGAGACCCCAGGCCCGCAGCATCCGCTGACCGCCGCGATCCTCGGCAACCTCGCGAGCGCACTGCTCGAACGCGACCGTGCAGGCGCCCTGGAGCTGTTCGCGCGCGCGGTGCGGATCTACGACCTCACCGAGGGTGCGCAGCCGGGCGAGGCCGAGGCGCGCTTCGAGCTCGCCCGCGCGAGCATCGACAGCCCCGACGAGGACGTCCGGCAGCGCGCGCGCGTGCTGGCCGAGCAGGCGCTGGCGGATCACCGCGCGGCGGGTCGCGTCGCCGAGGCCCGCACGGTCGAGGACTGGCTGGCCGCGCATCCGTGAGCGGCCGGCGCTTCACGGATCGACGCAGAACGCGAACATCACCTCGTCGGGCGGCGCATCGGCGACCGCGAGGTGCAGCGTCACCTCCCAGAGCCCGGGCATGAACAGGTCGACCGGCGCGAGCACGTACGTGCCCGGCTCGGTGCCCGGCTCGACGTCACAGCGGATCGTCGAGCCGTGCCCGTGGTCGGGCATGAACGGATCGACGTCGATCGCGACGTCGTCGCGCTGTCCGCCCTGCGCATCGAGCACGCGCACGGTCCAGGTGTTGTCGCCACGCTGCGGGGGTGCCGGGTCGGCGCCCACGAACTCGACGGTGGCCCACGCACCCGCGTGGCGCAGGCCCAGCGCGTACTCGTCGTCGCGATCGTCGGTGGAGCAGTCCGGCATGTCCGGCTCGTCGTGCACGTGCGCGCGCTGGCAGCTGCCCCCGTGGTCGTGCTGATCGCAGGTGAGCCCGTCGTTGCAGTCGTTGTCGACGTCGCACGGGGCTCCGAGCGCGCCGACTGCACACGCGCTCGCGAGCGAGGCGAGTGCTGCGAATGCGGCGATGCGGATCACCTCTGCACCGTAACGTGGGCGATCGGGTCCGACCAGGCACGGCGGCCCGGAAC
>CAZFKC010000152.1:0-19594 GCA_964519175.1 uncultured Nannocystaceae bacterium | reverse complement strand
GGCTAGCGCCGCGCGTCCGGCCACAGGAGCCGGCCGATCTCGCCGATCTCCTCGATCGTGGTCGGCGGCGGATCCATGCGCGGCACGACGCAGATCGGCGTGCCCGGCCAGTTGAGGTGCAGCTCGTCCTTGCCCTCGCGCGCGCGCTGGGCCTGCCGCGCGAGCATGGCGTGCGCGCGTCGCAGCGCCTCGAGCTCTTCGCGGAGCTCGGCGCCGGGCGGATGCGTGGCGGCGAGCGCAGCGAGCACGGCCTCGTCGCCCGGCCACGGCGGCGGCGGGGCATCGACCCGGTTCAGCACGACGCCGTCGATGCGCATCTTCCGATCGGCGAGCACCGCGAGGAACGACAGCGCCTCGCGCACGCTGAAGCCGGTGGTGGTCGTGGTGAGCACCGTGCCGGTCGCGGGCGAGATCAGCAGATCGGCGAAGGCCCCGGCGCGGCGCTGGAACTCGCCGAGCACCGCACCGAAGTCGCCGAGGAAGCGGCCGAGATCGCCGACGAACGCACCGCCACCGATCGCCTCGAGCGCCTTCAGCATGATGCCGCTGCCGAGCCCGAGGAACTTCATGCCGATGCGTCCCGACTGCGAGAGGAACTTCGCGGCGGGGTTGTTCGCCACCTCGGCGATCTGCGCGGGCGCCTCGAGGAAGTCGATCGCGTTCGCGGTCGGGGGCGTGTCCAGCACGATGAGATCGTAGGATCCCTCGGCGTGGATCATGTGCACCTGCGCGGTGGCGGCGAACTCGAGCGCGCCGCCGAGGTAGCGCACCGTCGCGCCGTAGATCGGGTTCTTCAGCATCGCGTCGGCGGCCGCGTGGCTGGGCGAGTGCAGCCGCACGATCGTCTCGAAGGTCTTCGCGGTGTCGAGCAGCAGGCAGTCGAGCCCGCGCCCGACGTGCGGCAGCTTCACGATCTCGCCGGCCTTGTCGGCCCCGTCGATGCCGAGCGCCTGGGCCAGCCGCCGCGACGGATCGATCGTGACCACGATGGTGCGCCGCCCGACCTCGGCCGCGCGCACGGCCAGCCCTGCGGCGACCGTGGTCTTGCCCACGCCGCCCGGACCCACGACGAGCTGGACGCGCCGCTCGGCGGGGAGGTCGAGCGCGGGGGCTCTCGCGGTGGACGGGCTGGGAGGCATCGCCTAGGCTCGCCCGGCGTGGAGCACGTGCGCAGGTATCGTGTGAGGGTCGACGGTCGCGACCACGACGTCGTGCTCGGCGAAGGTGGTCGCGTGCGCGTCGGCACGCTGGAGCTCGAGACCACGATCGGCCCCGGTGGTCGCGTCGCGGTGTGGCCGACGGGCACGAGCACGCGCACGCTCGTGACCGTGCCCGAAGCGGGCGAGCTGCGGCATGCGGCGGTCGAGGGTCGCGTGCACGAGATCACCGTGATGACCGCGCAGCAAGCCGCGCTCGCCGACATCGGTCGCGGCTCGCGACGCGGCGACGACGGCCGCACGCTGCGCTCGCCGATGCCGGGCCGCATCGTCCGCGTGCTCGTGGCCGAGGGCGACGACGTCGCGGCCGACACGCCCGTCGTGATCGTCGAGGCGATGAAGATGGAGAACGAGGTGCGCACCACCGTCGCCGGTCGCGTCGCTCGCGTCGCGGTCGAGGCGGGCGCCACCGTCGATTCGGGCGCGGTGCTCTGCGAGCTCGATCCTCATGCGAGCCCGACTCCCTCCGGCGCCGGCGAGGCCGGCCGCTCGTCGGGATAGACGCGCGCGGGCTCGAGCAGGCTACGCAGCGCCGCGACGTCGTCGACTCCGCCCGCGCGCCACGGCACCATGACCGCGGAGGTGTCGGCCGGGGCGCCGGAGCCCGCGCGCCAGCTCGCGATCTCCTCGCGCTGGCGGCGGCCGACCGCAGCCATGCGCGCCGTCGCACGCAACAGCGCGCTCGCGGCGTCCTCGCCGAGCGGCTCGCCGGTGGGCACGTCGCCGGGCCAGAGCTGGTTCACGAAGATCGCGGCCGCGCGGATGCCGATCTGCTCGCGCAGCGCCGTACCGAGCTCGCCCAGCTCCGTGAGCGGCCAGCGCTCGGGCAGCCCGACCAGCACGGCGGCGGTGCGCTGCGGATCCTGGAAGTGCTTCTGCATGAGCTCGGCCTCGCGCGTGAGCGGACCGGGCGCGATGGTCTGCAGGATCGCCCGCGGCACGCCGAGCGTGTAGAGCAGGTGCCCGGTCGCGGGTCCGTCGAAGACGACGGTGTCGAACACGCCGCCGCGGAAGGCGTCGTGCCAGGCCTTGCCGACGAGCGCGAAGTCGTCCAGCCCGGGGATCGCCCGCAGCAGGCGCGACACGACGCGGTTGTCGAACACCGCCTTCGACAGCCGCTGACTGCGCAGGACCAGCGCACCATATTCGCGCACGCAGGTGGGCGCCGAGAGCCGCTGCACGTGGAGGTTCGGCAGCACGAGCTGAGGCGCGTCGCCGAGCTCGCGCGCGCCCAGCATCCACGCCAGCCGATCGTCGTGGCCGGTCGTCGCCACGAGGACCTTGCGCCCGCGCTCGGCGAGCGCGAGGCCGGCGAGCGCGGCGATCGTGGTGCGGCCCACGCCGCCCTTGCCGCTCACGATGACGAAGCTCGTACGGGCGAGGTCGTCGAACACGGACTCGGCGGTCCGCACCGAGAGCCCCGAAGCGCGTTCAGACATCGTCGGCCGCAGCCTGGCACAGCAAGGCCGAGGGTGCCAAGCTGCTCGTGCAGCCACGCTTCGTCGCGGATTCGGGTAGAGTCGACGTCCGCGAGCGCCACGCGCGCGCGGCTCGTCTTGCCGTGGCCATCGAAATCAAGTCCAGAGCCGAGATCGACAAGATGCGCCGCAGCTGCGAGCTGGCCGCGTCCGTGCTCGATTTCATCGAGCCCCACGTGCGTGCGGGCATCACCACCGGGGAGCTCGATCGCCTCTGCCACGACTACATCGTCGAGGCGGGCGCGGTGCCGGCCCCGCTGAACTACAAGGGCTTCCCGAAGTCGATCTGCACGTCGATCAACGAGGTCGTCTGCCACGGGATCCCCGACGGCCGGCGGTTGGTCGAGGGCGACATCATCAACATCGACATCACGACGATCGTCGACGGCTACCACGGCGACACCTCGGAGATGTTCTGCGTGGGCGAGGTCAGCGAGCGCGCGCGCAAGCTGATCGACGTCACCCGGCGCTCGATGTGGCTGGGGATCCAGGAAGTCGGCCCGGGCAAGCGCATCGGCGACATCGGCGCGGCGATCCTCGAGTTCGCGCATCGCCAGCACGGCTACGGCGTGGTCGAGGCGTTCTGCGGGCACGGCATCGGCCGCGAGTTCCACACGCAGCCGCAGATCTCCCACGTGGGCAAGCGCGGCACCGGGTTGCGGATGCGCGCGGGAATGACCTTCACGATCGAGCCGATGATCAACGAGGGCACGCCGCACTGCGACATCCTCGACGACGGTTGGACCGCGATTACCCGCGACGGAAAGCTGTCTGCACAGACCGAACACACCGTTCTGGTCACCGACGACGGCGTCGAGGTGCTGACCTTGCGCGCCCGCGACCGGCACTAGCCGGTGCGGCCGCTCGGCCGCGCGCGCGAACGCGAGACCGTGCGCGATACCAGACGGACGAGCGCGATCGAGGTTGCGCGGGTGCGACCGTGAGTGCGCTCAACGCTACGTCCGGGTTCCGCTGCGGTGTCGGCTGTGGTAACGAGCGTCGACCACCGCTTGTGCCACCCCGGAAGGACTTCTTGAAGATGTTGCAACTTCGTAGACCGCTCACCTTGCTCGCCCTGGCCTCGCTGCCGCTGGGCTGTCCCGACGATCCCGTTCCGACGGAGACGAACGGCGACAGCAGCTCGTCGACCGGCGACGATCCGTCGACGACGATGACGACGACGACGATGTCGTCGACGACGATGGATCCCGACTCGTCGTCCTCCGACGCAACGACGCAGACCACGACGACGATGACGACGGGCGACACGGACGAGTCGAGCAGCAGCTCCGACGCGACCGAGTCGAGCAGCTCCACGGATCCGACCGACGCGACCGAGTCGAGCAGCTCCACGGACCCGACGAAGGGCACCGAGTCGAGCAGCTCCACCGATCCGACCGACCCGACGACGGGCGGCTCGAGCAGCGAGTCCGGCACGGTGAGCTGCGCCGAGACCGACCTCGGCAACACGGTGCCGACCTCGGTTGCGTTCGACACGACCATGGCGTCGAACGACTTCGTGCCTTCGTGCCAGGCGGTCAGCAACACGGGTGACCTCACCTACTCGTGGACCGCGCCGGTCGCCGGCACGTACTTCGTCACCACGAGCCGCACCGCCACCAACTTCGACACTGTGGTCACGGTGCTCGACGGCTGTGAAGGCGCAGAGCTCGCGTGCGACGACGATGCGGGCGTCAGCACGACGTCGTACGTCCAGGTCACCCTGGTGGCGGATCAAGAGATCCTCATCATCGTCGACGGCTACAACCTGAACGCCGGCATGGGCGAGCTCTACATCGACGCGGTCCCCGCTGCGGGCGACGGCGGTTCGTGCTGCACCGAGCAGGTCGGCGTCGCGGGTTGCGATGCTCCGCCGGTCGAGCAGTGCGTGTGCGGCTTCGATCAGGCCTGCTGCGACACCGAGTGGACCGCGAACTGTGGTGACGAGGCGGTCGCGCTCTGCAACGCGGAGTGCGAGGTGGTTCCGCCGCCTGCCTGCATCGAGCCCCAGGTCGGCACGTGCCAGGATCCGAACGACGACTGCGTGTGCGTCGGCTGCAACGACGACGGGGTCTGCGGCCTCGACGACGACTGCACCTGTGACGACTGCGCGGCCGAGACGTTCTGCACCGGCGACGGCTGCACGGACGACGGAAGCTGCGATCCGTACGAAGAGGGCTGCAGCTGCGTCGACTGTGCCGACGAGGATGTCTGCCTCGGCGGCGGAGTGCCGGCCGAGTGGACCTGCAACGCGATCTTCTACGGCGACGGTGACTGCGACTGCGGTTGCGGTGCGCTCGACGTCGACTGCGCCGACGCGACGGTCGCGTCGTGCGAGTTCTGCAACGACACCGGCTCGTGCAACACCGAGGCCTGCCCGGGCACGATCGACCCCGACGACAACTCGACCTGCGAGGGTGGAGTCCCGGCGGAGTGGACCTGCAGCCCGACGTTCTACGGCGCGGACGACGGCTGCGACTGCGGCTGCGGAGCGGTCGATCCCGACTGCGCGGACGCAACGCTCGCATCGTGCGAGTTCTGCGACGACACCGGCTCGTGCAGCGACGACGTCTGCCCCGGCACCATCGACGCGACCGACAACTCGACCTGCACGGGTGGTGGCGGTGAGAGTGAAGCTCTCGTCGCTGGCCCGGCACTCGGCCTGGCGGTGACCGACGACGCATACACCGGCGCGCTCGCGTCGATGCAGTGCGCAACGCTGCCGCTGGTCGCCAACGGCACCGACAACGTGACCGGCGGACAGCTCGCGGTCGCGATGTCGCACACTTGGGTGGGCGATCTGACCATCAAGGTCGTGAGCCCGAGCGGTACGGTCGTGACGGTGCTCAGCCGTCCCGGCATGGTCGAGCTCGACGACGGCGCCGGCTCGGCCGGCGACAGCTCGAACCTCGCGGTCGCGTTCCCGCTCACCTACGTGAATGGCGGCGCAACCGATGCGGAGCTGATGGGCTCGACGCTCACCACCTCCCAGGTCGTCTGCCAGAACGACGGCCTGTGCGCGTACGACCCGAACCCGGGTGCAGCGGTGCCCGCCGGTGACTTCTCCGCGTTCGCGGGCGAGAGCGCCGTCGGCAACTGGCAGGTGTGCTTCGCCGACTCGGCCGGTGGCGACACCGGCACGGTCGACCAGATCACCCTGACCATCGATCAGAACTAGGCCGCATCCGCGGTCGCCCCGAAGCGGGCCGAGCCTTCCGGGCTCGGCCCGTTTTTTTTTGCGGTCGTCGCCGCGTCGCGAGCGTGCGACGGCTACAGCCCGTCACCCTGCCCGCTTCGCCCGTCGGTAGGTGATCGCGAGGTCGTCCTTCCACTGCACGTCGTCTTCGCACACCTGCGAGACGCCGACGATCGTGTCCCCGCCGTCCTTGAACGTGCCGACGAAGCGTTGAGAGAAGCCGGGTGCGGTCCGCCACCATCGCCACTCCGCTTCCACGCTCGCGTCGTACACCCGGAAGACGCCGCGCGAGTCGAAGTAGTGCATCGTCAGGTGCGACGACTCGGCGGCCTTGCCGTCCTTGCCCACGCGATCCTGGTCCGTCGATCCGAGGATCGCGATCGAGTCCGGGAAGTCCGCGTGATCCGTGCGCGCGCGGTGGATCAGGAAGCGCTCGCCCTCGAGCCACTCCACCTTCGCGGTGCCGTGCACCACCACGCCCGGCATCGCCGGATGTGTCGCTTCCGTCGTCCAGTCGCCCACCAGTCGATCGAGCCGTTGCATGGGTGTCCTCCTCGAGTCTTCACGATGAAGACGCGCGGGCCCGCGGCCGCCCGACACCTCGCGGCAATTTTCTCGCGGCGTCGCGCCCGGCGCCCTCGCGCGACATGGGGCGTCCATCCCGCCTCGCTTGCGACGCGCCGGGCATCCGCGCGATGATCGCCTGCTCGATGGCCATCCACACCAGCGCGTGTCCGCTCGACTGTCCCGATGCGTGCACGCTCGCGGTCGAGGTGCAAGACGATCGCGTCGTTCGCATCGACGGTGATCATCGCAATCCCATGACCGCGGGCATCGTCTGCGGCAAGGTCCGCGGCTTCACCAAGCACATGTACGGCACCGAGCGCGTGCTCCACCCCGCCGTGCGCGTGGGGCCGAAGGGCGAGGCCGCCTTCGAGCGCGTCTCCTGGGATCACGCGCTCGCGCTCGTCGCCCAGCGCATGCAGGCCGCGATCGATCGCCATGGCGGCGAGAGCATCCTTCCGCTGAACTACGGCGGCAGCAACGGCATCCTCACCGACGGCAGCGTCGATCTGCGGCTCTTCCACCGCGTCGGCGCCTCCAACCTCGCGCGCACCGTCTGTGCGGCGCCGTCCGGCAGCGCCGCGCAGGGCATGTACGGGCGCATGCAGGGCGTCGCCCTGCCCGACTACGAGCACGCGCAGCTCATCGTGATCTGGGGCTGCAACCCGCACGCGTCCGGCATCCACCTCGTGCCCGTCGTGCAGCGGGCCAAGGCGCGCGGCACCAAGCTCGTCGTCGTCGATCCGCGCTGCACCCCGCTCGCGAAGCAGGCCGATCTGCACCTCGCCGTGCGACCCGGCACCGACATGCCCGTCGCACTCGCGATCGCGCAGTGGCTCTTCGCCAACGATCGCGCCGATCGCCGCTTCCTCGCCGAGCACTGCAGCGAGGTCGAGGCCTTCGAGGCCGCGTGCGCGCCGTGGCCGCTCGCGCGTGCGGCCGACGTCGCGGGCGTGCCCGAGGCCGAGCTCGCCGCGTTCGCACGGCTCTACGCCGACAGCAGCCCCGCCGTCATCCGCTGCGGCTGGGGCCCCGAGCGCAACCGCAACGGCGGTGGCGGCATCGCGGCGATCCTCGCCCTGCCCGCCGTCGCCGGGAAATTCGGCGTGAGGGGTGGCGGCTACACGATGAGCAACTCGCGAGCGTGGGGCCTCGACGCGAAGCGAGCGATCGCCGCCCCCGAGCCCGCGACGCGCACCATCAACATGAACCAGCTCGGTCGCGCGCTCGCGCCCGGCACCACGCCGCCGATCGACGTGCTCTTCGTCTACGGCAGCAACCCGCTCGTGACGCTGCCCGATCAGGAGCTCGTGCGCACGGGCCTCTTGCGCGACGATCTCTTCACCGTCGTGCACGAGCAAGTGCTCACCGACACCGCGCGCTACGCCGACGTGCTCTTGCCCGCGACCACGTTCCTCGAGCACCACGAGCTGCGCGCCAGCTACGGGGCGATCGCGCTCGAGTCCGCCGCGCCCGTCGTCTCGCCCGTCGGCGAGTCGCGTCCGAACTACGCCGTGTTCGGCGAGCTCGTCGCGCGACTCGGGCTCGCGCAACCCGACGACCCGTGCACGCCCGACGAGCTGCGCGCGGCCGTGCTCGCCGGCAGCGGGCTCGAGCCCCACGCCGATGCGCTCGCGGAGCAGGGGATCTCGAGCCTGCCCGGCGCGCGGATCCAGCTGCAGGACATCCACCCGCTCACCCCCGACGGTCGCATCCATCTGTGCCCCGAGGCGCTCGTGCGCGAGACCGCCGGGGCCCTGCACGGCTTCCGCCCCGACCCCGCCACCGCCCTGCACCCGCTCGCGCTCATCTCGCCCGCGACCCCCAAGCAGATCAGCTCGACCTTCGGCCAGCTCGATCGCCGTCCCGCCGCGGTGCTCGTGCACCCCGACGACGCCGCGGCGCGGGGGCTACAAGATGGCGCACGCGTCCGCATCTTCAACCAGCTCGGCGAAGTGCGTTGCCGCGTGTCGGTCACTGCGGACGTGCGCCCCGGCGTCGTGTCGCTCGCCAAGGGCCTGTGGTCGCACCACACCGAGAACGGGGCGACCGCGAACGCGCTCTGTCCCGATGCGCTCGCCGATCTCGGCGGCGGCGCGACCTTCAACGACGCGCGCGTGCAGATCGAGGCGCTCGGCTGACGATGCGCGGTCGTGAACGCATGTCCTTCCGGCCGCGCGCGATCGCCTGGGCGTGCACGCCCACGCGCTCGTGCTCGCGCTATAGTCCGCGGCGCAGATGGCCGGGCGCGACGACGAGGGCGACGAAGATCGAGAGGATCGCGGCGCCGAGGACGGCCCGCGTGAAGCCGCGAAGGACGACGTCGGACGCGGCGCCGACGTGGAGTCCGCCGCGGATGCGAAGCCGGGCGACGACGACGAGGACGACGCGCCGACCGAGGCGACGCCGATCCTCGGCACGCCCGTGCGCGACGCCGATGCGCCGCGCGGCGCGAGCCAGCGCTCGTCCGACTCGCATCCGGGCGCCGACAGCTCGGGCCCGATCTCGCGGCGCGGCGTCCGGATCCGTCCGCTCCCGCCACCGCCGGCCGACTCCGGCGCGATGGAGCCGGTCGAGCTCGGCACCGCCGACGAAGAGACCTTCGAGCTCGGCCCCGTGCACGACATCGCCGCGTTGCCGCGCGGCACCATGATCGCCGGACACGTGCTGCTCGGTCGGCTCGGCGAGGACGAGCTCGGGCCGATCTACACCGCGTACGATCACGAGGGTGATCGCAAGCTCGCGCTGCGGCTGCTCCCGCTACCCGGCGACGATCCCGAGTCGGCCGCGTCGCAGGTCGTGCTCGTCGAGGAGCTCACCGAGATCAGTCGGCTCTCGCACCCGTGCATGGTCTCGGTGCGCGACGTCGGCGTGTGGAGCGGTGGCGTCTACGTCGCGATGGACTTCTTCGACGGCATCGATCTCGCGAAGTGGATCGAGGCGCGCGACGAGCCATTCCCGTGGCGCGAGGTCGTGCGGGTGTTCCGCGAGGCCGGTCGCGCGCTCGCAGCGGCCCACGCCGGCGGCGTGCTGCACCGCGACTTCACGCCCGACAAGGTGCTGATGGGCAAGGACGGCCAGGTGCGGGTCATCGACTTCGCGCTCGCACGAGCCGACGTCGACGACGCCGAGGATCTCTCGCCCATCGAGCGGCTGCGCGAGACGCTCGAGCTGCCGCCGCAGAGCGACGAGCCGCCGCGCGAGATCGGCGGCACCACGCAGTACGCCGCGCCCGAGGTGCTGGTCGGCGAGCCGCCCGATCCGCGCTCCGACGAGTTCTCGTTCTGCGTCGCGTTCTACGAGGCGCTCTATGGCGAGCGCCCGTATGCCGGCGAGCAGCGCACCGCGATCGCGACGGAGATGGCCGAGGGCCGGCTGCGCAACGCCCCGCCCGGCACGCAGGTGCCGGAGTGGCTGCGCAAGGTCGTGGTGCGCGGGCTCGCGGTGCGGCCCGGCGATCGCTGGGTCTCGATGGAGAAGCTCCTGCGCGAGCTCGACCGCGATCCCGCGGCGAGCCGGCGACGGTGGCAACGCGGGCTCTTGCTGGTCGGCGTGCTCGGCGGAGCCGCGGCCGCGGTCGCGTGGTGGAGCGCCGCGACGCAGGAGCGCTGCGCCGCGGGCGAGACCGGGCTCGTCGGCACGTGGGATCAGGAGCGCCGCATCGAGCTCGAGCGCGTGTTCGCGGCCAGCGGCGATGGTCGGACTGCGGCGTCCCGGCCCTACTCGGCCGACAGCTTCCGCGCCGTCGCCGACACGATCGACGCGTGGACGAAGGAGTGGGCGTCGCTGCACGTCGCCGCGTGTGAGGCCACGCGCGTGCGCGGCGATGCGTCCGAGGAGCTCTACGCGCGACGCAGCCGCTGCCTCGAGGCCCACCTCGCCGAGCTGCGCTCGCTCCTGGGCGTGCTCGAGAGCGTCGAGCCGGGCGCGCTCGACGACGCCTGGGTGGCCGCGTCGCGCCTGCAGTCACCGCGCATGTGCACGCGCGAGGCCGGGCTCGCCGAGGTCGATCACACGCAGCTGGCCGACGAGGAGCGCATCACCGATGCCCGCGCGCGCATCGATCGCGGCCGCACGCTCGTGCACCTCGGGCGGCCGGCAGCGGCGCTCGAGCTGGCCCGCGATCTGCTGCGCGAGGCCGACGGCCTGCAGCACTCCGGGCTCGTGGCCGCCGCGCTGCGGCTGCAGGGCCGCAGCGAGCTCGCGATCGGCAACCCGGGCGCCGCCGAGACGACGCTCGGCGACGCGGTGCGTCGGGCGACGCGCGACAACCTCGACTATGCGCTCGCGCTCGCGTGGCTCGAGCTCGCCCAGCTGCTCGCACAGGATCCCACGCGTCTGCTCGAGGCCGCCCACACGGTGGACTACGCCGGCACGTTGCTCGAGCGGATCCACGACGAGGAGCGTCGCTGGGAGATCGCGATGGTGCGCGCTCGCATCGCGGCGAAGGGCGGCAAGACCACCGAGGCGCTCGCGCGCTACCACGAGGCGCTCGCGGAGCTCGATCGTGCGCCCACGCCGACCTGGGCGCGCATCCAGGTGCTGCAATCGCTCGGTGAGCTGGTCGCGAGCCGCGACGCCGCGGCGGCCGAGGGCTACTTCACGCGCGCGTTCGAAGCGGCCCGCGATCGTCTCGGTGCGGCCCATCCGTCGCTCGCGTATCCGCTGCTGCGCATCGGTGATCTGCAGTCGTCGCGCAAGGCCAGCTCCGATGCGCAGGCATCGTGGGAGCAGGCGCTCGTCGTGCTCGGCGATGCGCACGGCTCCGATGCGCCTCCGGTCGTGCGCGCGTTGGTCTCGATCGCGACGCGCCTGCGCGAGGACGGCGACGCGATCTCCGCGCTCGACTACGACCGGCGCGCCCTGCTCGCGGTCGAGCGCGAGCCCACCCGCGACGAGCCGCTCTTGGTCGCGGTGCTGGTGGACCAGGCCCGCACGCTGCTCGCGCTGGGCCGGGATCGCCAGGCGGTCCCGCTGCTCACGCGCGCCACCGAGACCTGCGAGGCGGCCCACCTGGGGGCCGTTCGCACGGGCAGTCCCGAGGAACGCAAGGACGCCGCGGCCCGGCTGGTGCTCGCGCAGGGATTGCTCGCGCGCGCGCTGTGGTCGGACAAAACGTCACGGCCGCGATCGCTCGAGCTCGCCGGGAAGGTGCGCGCGCTGGCAAACGAGCACAAGCTGGAGGTCGATCCATGGGTCGCCAGCGTCGCCGAGCACGTCTCCGAGGGCAGCGCACCGTGACACGGCGCGCGAGCGGCTGCCTGCTCGCCCTCGCGCTCGTGCCTGCGCTCGCGTGCGACAAGTCGAAGTCGGCCGCAAAGGCGGCCGCGGCCGCAGCCACCCATCCGCCGCGCGCTGCAGTGCCGCGCAAGTACCTCGGCTTCCCGATGGCCGCCGATCCCACGCCGGCGCCCGAGCTCGCCGACGTGTTCGCGGCCGCGAAGCTGGTGCCGATCGCCGATGGTGTCGGCAGCGGCTGGGCGGACGTCGACGCCGGTGGCGAGACGCTGTGGATCGGTCCGGTGATCGATCGCCTCGACGACGGCAAGTCCGGGCGCGCATCGCTGGCGATCCGGCGGCAGGCCTTCGGTCAGCACGTGCCGGCCGCGGGCGAGCGCGCGGAGCTCGACGACGACGAGCTCCTGCTCGAGCACGGCTTCGCCGACGAGCAACGCCTGGTGGTGCTGGTCGGCGAGGCGCGGCAGTGCATCGCGATGCGTGGACGTGCGCGCGTGATCTCGACTGTGGTGGGTGGGCACCTGCTCGATCTGCGCTGGCCGGCCGAAGGCTGCGGCCCGGGTCCCTGGGCGCCGGTCGGGCTGGTGGTCGAGCGCCAGCCGATGGCGCTGCGGTGGCGCGTCGCCGCGTGTCCGGATGCGGATCCGATCGCGAGCGTGTGGTCCGCGGTGCTGCCCGCCGAGCACGCACAGTGGACGGAGCTCGGGGCGTTCGTGGTGGGCGACGAGCCCTACGCCCTCGTCGCGCACGACGGCAACGATGGCGTGCTCTTCGTGGCCCCGAAACAGAAGGGCGCGAAGTGGACGAGGCTGCCCTTCGACGCGGGCGGGCTCGCGCCGATCCGCCACGGCTGCCCGCCGCCGGAGCCGACCGCTGATCCCGAGCCCGCGGATCCCGAGCCGCCCGAGTCGCTCGAGGAGTAGCGCCGTAGCGGCGAGGCCTCTGAAGGCCTACTTCACGCCGTGCATCAGCTTGTTGATGAGCGGCGAGACGAAGAACAGCACCACGCCCGCGCCGGCCAGCAGATAGAAGCTGAAGCTGAAGCCGTCGAGCGCCGAGGCCAGCGTCATGCCGGTCTCGCCGCTGATGCTCGCGGCCAGGTTGCCGGCGAGCTTGTTGCCGAGCGAGATGCTCATGAACCACGCGCCCATCGTCGCGCCGACCATGTGCGCCGGCGCGAGCTTGGTGACCATCGAGAGCCCGATCGGCGACAGGCACAGCTCGCCGCAGGTCTGGATCACGTAGCAGCAGGCGAGCGGCCAGAACGGGATGAGGTTGTCGGCATTGACCAGCGACGACAGCGCGAACATCAGCAGCGCGAAGCCGAGCGCGTTGCCCATGAGCCCGAGGCTGAACTTGCGCGGGATCGACGGCTCGGCGTTCTTGCGCGACAGGAACGCCCACACCATCGTCATCACCGGCGCGAGCAACACGATGGCCGCCGGGTTGACCGACTGGAACCACCCGATCGGGAACTCCCAGCCGCCGAACATCTTGCGATCGACCATGCCGGCCGCGAGGAAGTTGAACGACGCACCGGCCTGCTCGAAGAACATCCAGAACAGGATGTTGAACAGGAACAGGATCAGCAGCGCGAAGATCTTGTCGAGCTGGATGCGATCGGCCGCGAGCCCGGCGCGGAACAGCATGACGCAGCAACCCGCGAAGATTGCCCACAGCACGTAGTCGAGGATCGCGTGCTGGCTCAGCATGAAGTAGATGACCGGCGTCAGCGCGAGGCCGGCGATCGTGATCATGCCGATGTTCGCGATCGCTTCCTTGCCCGCGGGGGGCAGGCCGACCTTGCGCAGCTGCCCGCGCCCGAACGTGAACCACACCAGGCCGATGAGCATGCCGACGCCGGCGGTCGCGAACACGACACCGTAGTTCGGGTGCTCGGTCGTGCCACCGAACAGCGCATTGGCGGCCCAGCCGGTGAGCAGCGGGGCGAAGAATGCGCCCGCGTTGATGCCCATGTAGAAGATCGTGAAGCCGCGATCGCGACGCGAGTCGCCCTGCTTGTAGAGCCCACCGACCATCGTGGAGATGTTCGGCTTGAAGAGCCCGTTGCCCACGATGATGAGCGAGAGCCCGAACAGGAAGATCGTGTGCTCGCGGACGAGCAACGTGAACAACCCGGCGGCGATGAAGATCGCACCGAGCAACACCGAGCGCTGGTAGCCGAGCACCTTGTCCGCGACCCAGCCACCGAGCACGCCGGTGGCGTAGACGAGCGCGAGATAGGCTCCGTACGTGTGGCTCGCCGGCTGCTCGCCGGACGGATCGCCGGCATAGAACCCCGCGACGATGTAGAGCGTCAGCGCCCAGCGCATGCCGTAGAAGCAGAAGCGCTCCCAGAACTCGGTCATGAACAACATCCACAGCGCGCGTGGATGGCCGAACAGCTCGTCGGACGGATCCGCCGGCGTGGGCGAGGACTTCACCGAAGTATCGGGTGCCACCCGACGCTTCTAACACGAACGCTCTTCCTTTTTGGAGGGACACTGCCGCGTCCCTCCCCGCGCCAGCGAAGCTGTCGCGGGACCCCACCCTTCCGAGCTTCGCGTCGCTCGCTCAGCCCTTCACCACCGCGAGCGGGACGAGCTTCGCGACCTTCTTGGCGAGCCCGGCGCCCGTGACCACGTCGACGACGTCGGCGACGTCCTTGTAGGCATCGGGAATCTCCTCGGCGACGGTGGCCTTGCTGTCCGCGCGCACGAACACGCCGCGCTCGCGCAGCTCCTGGAAGATCGGTCGCGTGCTCGCGAGCTTCTTGGCCTTCACGCGCGACAGCCGTCGGCCCGCACCGTGGCAGCTCGAGCCGAAGCTCTCGCGCATCGCCCCGCCGGTGCCGGCGAGCACGAAGCTGTAGCGGCCCATGTCGCCCGGCACGAGCACCGGCTGGCCCAGCTCGCGGTAGCGCGCAGGCACGTCGGGATGACCGGGACCGAACGCACGTGTCGCGCCCTTGCGGTGCACGCACACGCGGCGCTGCTCGCCGTCGACCTCGTGCTGCTCCCACTTCGCGATGTTGTGGCAGACGTCGTAGACCAGCCGCAGACCCAGCTCGCCGGGTCGTCCCGCGAAGAACTTCGCGAGCGCTTCGCGGGCGAAATGCGTCATCGTCTGGCGGTTCGCGAACGCGAAGTTGATCGCGCAGGCCATCTGTCCGAAGTAGCTGCGCGCCTCGGGGCTCCCGAGCGGCGCGGCACAGAGCTGGCGATCGGGCAGCTCGATGCCGTACTTGCTCGACGCCTTCAGCATCGAGTGCAGCGCGTCGTCGCAGATCTGGTGGCCGAGCCCGCGCGAGCCCGAGTGGATGAGCAGCGTGATCGCGTCTCGCTCGAGCCCGAACGCGGCCGCGGCCTCGTCGTCGTAGATCTCCGCGACATAGCCGAGCTCGCAGAAGTGGTTGCCGGAGCCGAGCGAGCCGAGCTGCGGGCGTCCGCGATCCTTCGCGCGATCGGAGACCTTCTCGGGGGTCGCGCCCGCGAAGCGCCCGCCTTCTTCGATCACCTCGAGGTCGTCCGCGGTGCCGAAGCCCTGCTCCACCGCCCAGGCCGCGCCGCCCTCGAGCACGTCGTCGAGCTCGCGCTTCGTGAGCCGCACCTCGCTGCGGCTGCCGACGCCGCACGGCACCGCCTTGTAGAGCGCGAGCGACAACGCCTCGAGCCGATCGACGACCTCGTGCTTGCGCAGATCGGAGCGCAGCAGTCGCACGCCACAGTTGATGTCGTAGCCGACGCCGCCCGGCGAGAGCACGCCCTCGTGCTCGTCGAACGCCGCGACGCCACCGATGGGAAATCCGTAGCCCCAGTGCATGTCGGGCATCGCGATGCTGTGCCCGATGATCCCCGGCAGGTGCGCGACGTTGGCCACCTGCTCGGGGCTCTTGTCGTGCTTGATGACCTGCATCATCTGCTCGTCCGCGAAGACGAGCCCCGGCACGCGCATGCCGCCCTGCGGAGGGATCCGCACGCGATACTGATCGAGTCGCTCGAACTTCAGCTCGGACATCGCCTTGGCCCTCTCATACGTCGAGCACCACCTGCGCACGCAGGCCGTCGGGGCCGCGCACGAGCGCGAGGTCGTGGTAGGTCGCGCTCTTCACCTCGGTCACCAGCGCGCGCGCATCGAGCGAGCCACGCAGACGGCCACGCAGGCCCGCAGCCGTGCGTTCCAGGTCGGCATCCACCAGCAAGAAGCCCTCGCCGAGCGCGAGCCACATCACTTCGTTGAGCCAGCGCACCAGGCAGTCCTCGTCGTCGATCGCGTCGAGCTCGATCGTGCGATCGGCCACCGCGGTGAGCGTCGCGCCGTCGGTGAGGATCTCGAGCACCGCGCGTGCGCCCTCGACGAGCAGCGCGGGGAGATCGTCGGCCCAGATCTCGAGCGCGAGATCGGCGGTGTGCTCGAGCGAGCGATGGCCGGCGGTCATCCGCGTGCCGCGATGCCGAGCTTGGCCGCGAGCGCGGCGCGGGAGTGGATGCCGAGGCGCTCGTAGACGTTGGAGAGGTGGCGGCCGACGGTCGCGGGGCTGATGTGCAGGCGCGCGCCGATCTCCGCGTTCGTGAGGCCTTCGGCGACGAGCTTCGCGACGTCGAGCTCGCGGGGGGAGAGCGGCAGTGGATCCGGATTCGGTGATCCTGGTGCTGGCACTGCTCGCGCAGGAGCGCCTGGCGGCGCACCAGCGCTACCAGCGGTGCGTTGGATTTCCTTCGGTCCGGTTGGGCTGCGATCCCTTTCAGCGGAAGCTGGTTGGTCCTTGGAGGGCGTGGGGATGTACACGAGCCTCAGGCTCACGGGTCCCACCCGCAGCTCGTCGCCGTCGCGCAGCGACGCGTCGCTGATGCGGCGGCCGTTCAAGAAGGTGCCGTTGCGCGAGCTCAGATCGACGATGCGCGCGTCGCCGCTCGGCTCGACCGTCACGCGCGCGTGCTTGCGCGACACGCCGTCCACGTCGAGCCGCACGTCGACACCCGGCTCGCGGCCGACCACGAACGCACCGGGGGCGAGCCGGTGCGGAGGCCCGGGCGGTGCACCGCGCAGGATCTCGAGGTACGGCGTACCGAGCTCGGTGCGCTCGTCCTCCGCGTACTCCGTCGTGCTCCCGCGCTCGCCAGACACCTCGGCATCCTAGCGAAGAGGACCGCGACGCGACACCCTCGGACCGCGGGCTCCAGCTCGCGCGTGCTATCGTGACGAAGCGTGGTCGAGCGGCTCGAGAGCACGCTGCTCGTCGCCGGTGCCGAGACCCTCGGCTCCACCGACGACGGCGACGTCGGCCGCGCGGAGGGCGGGCTGCCGGAGGGCACCCGTATCGGCCGCTACCTCGTGCTCCACGAGCTCGGTCGTGGCGGCATGGGCGTCGTGCATGCGGCCTACGATCCGGAGCTCGACCGCAAGGTCGCGATCAAGCTGCTGCACGCCGGCGCGGGACGCAGCGACGTGGGCGAGCGCAACCGCAGGCTCGTGCGCGAGGCCCAGACGCTCGCCCGGCTCGCGCATCCCCACGTGATCGCGGTGCACGACGTCGGCACGTTCGGCGGCCGCGTGTTCATCGCGATGGAGCTCGTCGAGGGCGGCACGCTGCGACAGTGGCTCGCGCAGCCGCGCGCGTGGCGTGACGCACTCGCGCTGGTGTGCGCCGCTGGTCGCGGGCTCGCGGCGGCGCACGCCGAAGGGCTCGTGCACCGCGACTTCAAGCCCGAGAACGTGCTCGTCGCCGGCGACGCCGCGGCGCCGCGGGTGGTGGTCGCGGACTTCGGGCTCGCGCGTGCGCAGCCCAGCGGCGAGCGCGAGCACTCGGGGCCAGGGCTCGCGCTCGGCTCGCTCGTGCAGACGCCGCTCACGCAGAGCGGCGCGCTGCTGGGCACGCCGATGTACATGGCGCCCGAGCAGCACCTCGGCCGCGAGCCCGATCCGAAGAGCGATCAGTTCTCGTTCGCCGTCGCGTGCTGGGAAGCGCTCTACGGCCAGCGCCCCTTCGACGCGAGCACACTGCCGGCGCTCGTCTTCGCGGTGACGACGGGTGCGATCGTCCTGCCGCGCGACCGCAAGGACGTGCCGGCGCGGATCCACGCGGCGCTCCTGCGTGCGCTCGCGGTCGAGCCCGAGGCGCGCTGGCCCGACCTGCATCGGCTGCTCGCGGAGATCGAGCGCGGGGACGCACGTCCACGCCGCGGCCCGATCGTCGCGGGTCTCGCGATCGTGGCGGTGACCAGCGCTGCGCTCTTCGCCACCGGCGGCCCGGAGACGTGCGAGGGCGGAGCCGATCGCATCGCCGAGGTGTGGAACGACGACACGCGCGCGCGCATCGGCGCTGCCTTTGCGGCCAGCGGCGCGCGCCAGGCCGACACCACGGCGAGCACGGTGATCGGCGTGCTCGATCGCCGCGCGCAGGAGTGGGCGACGGCGCACCGCGAGGCCTGTCTCGCGACGGCGCAGGGCGAGCAATCGGCCGAGCTGCTCGACGCGCGCATGCTGTGTCTCGCCCGTCGACAGCGCGAGCTCGGGGCGCTCGCACGCCTGCTCGGCGAGGCCGACGCGAAGCTCGTCGGCAGCGCGGTCGAGGCCAGCCATCGCCTGCCCGCGCTCGATGCCTGTGCGGATGCCGAGGCCCTGGCTCGCGAAGACCTGCCCACGGATCCCGAGCTGCGCAGGGAGCTCGACGCGATCGAGGACGAGCTCGCCGAGCTCGAGGCGCTGCGCTTCGCGGGCCGCTTCAGCGATGCGCTCGCGCGCGGCGAGCCGTTGCTCGCGCGCGTGCAGGCGCTCGGTCGCACGGAGCTCGAGGCGCGGGTGCAGCTCGTGCTCGCCACCATCTACGATCGCGCGGGGCGCTATCCCGAGGCGCTCGAGGCCGGCAAGGCCGCGGCCTGGGCCGCCGAGGCGGCGGGGCTCGATCGCCTGCGCATCGATGCGATCGCGCGCGTGGTCACCACGCTCGGCGAGCGATTGCGTCGCACCGACGAGGCCGCGGACTGGGTCGAGCTCGGCCGCGCCGTGCTCGCGCGCGCCGGGCAACCCGAGCGGCAGCTCGCCGGCTTCGAGGAGCACGTCGGCAACCTCTACTACGCGCTCGGCGACTACGAAGCTGCGCTCGCCGCGAAGGACCGTGCCGTCGAGATCCGCGAGCGCATCTCCGCCCCGGACGATCCGGTGCTCGCATCGCTGCACGGCACGCGGGGCACGGTGCTGAACGAGCTCGGTCGCTACGACGAGGCGATCGCCGCGCAGCACCACGCGCTCGAGCTCCGCGAGCAGATCTTCGGATCCGAGCATCCGGCGACGGCGATGGTGCACAACAACCTCGGCAGCGCGCTGTTCAACGCGGGCAAGCGCGAGGAGGCGATTGCGGAGTACGAGCGCGCGCTCGAGATCTGGAGCGCGACGCTCGAGCCGGGGCATCCCGATCTCGGCATGGTGCACAACAACCTCGGCAACGCGTTCGGCAGCGGCAGCCAGGCGGAGCGCGAGCTCGCGCTGGTGCACTACCGGCAGGCGATCGAGATCTGGACCGCGAGCCACGGCACGGACGATCTGCGCGTCGGCTTCGCGCTCGGCAACGTCGGCCGGGTGCTCAGCCTCGCAGGGCGCAACGCCGAGGCGCTCGTCTCGCTCGAGCGCGCGCTCGTCATAGAAGAGCGCATCCAGGGCCCGGAGCACGCCGACCTCGTCTACGTATTGCAGGATCTCGCCGACTGCCGACTCGCGCTCGGCGACGCTGCGAGCGCACGTCGCGACGCCGAGCGCGGGCTCGCGATCGCGCGAGCACGGCTCGGCGCGGACCATCCACGCACGCACGAGATGCGCGACTGGCTGCAACGCCACGCCACGGAGCCGCGGTGATTTCGGTATGCTGGCCGCGGGGATCGGCATGCGGAAACCACTTGGACTTG
>CAZFKC010000151.1:17283-19912 GCA_964519175.1 uncultured Nannocystaceae bacterium | reverse complement strand
TCGGTCGAGGCTCGTGGTTGTTCGGCCGAGGCGCGATCGCAGGGCTGACGGGGCTGTTTAACGGCCGGATCCCTTCCTGCACGTGCTCGCCTCTCGAGCGGCGCCACGGGCTTGCGGTGCATCTCGCTTCGGGCTCCGCGCGAGCAGGCGACCTTCCGGCCTACGCGCCCCGTCAGCGCATAGCTCGGAGACGACGGGAGTGCGACGGCCGCCCCGCTCGAAGCCCCGAGTCGCTCGTCGCATCCGCCAATGCAGCGTCAGCGTCAGCATCAGCGTCAGCGTCGGCTCAGCGTCTCGATCGCGCTCGAGCTCGAGCCGACGATGTCGGTCGAGCGCGGCGGCGGGTGCTTTCTCTGGGGCTCCGAGTCATGCGCTGACGGGGCGCGTAGGCCGGAAGGTCGCCTGCTCGCGCGGAGCCCGAAGCGAGATGCACCGCAAGCCCGTGGCGCCGCTCGAGAGGCGAGCACGTGCAGGAAGGGATCCGGCCGTTAAACAGCCCCGTCAGCCCTGCGGTCGCGCCTCGGCCGAACGACCACGAGCCTCGACCGAATGACCACGACCACGAACCGACAACGGACCCCCGCGAACGACCGAACGACCACGATCGGTCAGCGCGCGTGGGCTTCGCCGGGGCCGCGTTCGTGGACTCGGACGAGCTGTTGGAGGCGCTCGGCTTCGCCGCGGGAGCGGACCAGGAAGCGGACGCCGAAGCCGACTTCGGGGCCTTGGCGCTGGATCCACGAGACCACTGCCGCGAGGCGGAGGATCGGCGTCGTCGCGGTGCCGTCGATCTCGATCGTCACCGTCGCGCCGACGTGCGGCTGGATGTGGCTGAGGATGAACGCGCCGCCGCGGCTGAGGTCGCGCGCGCGGGTGCTCTGCAGCAGCTCGCCGCAGCGCCAGTGCACCATCGTGTCGACCGGGACGCGCCGGTGCGCGCGGGCCGAAGCCGGGCGGTCGCCCTTCACCACGCCCTGCACGTACGTCAGCTGCGCGGCGTGGCGGGGCGGGATCCCGATGACCACCAGCGGGGCCAGCCCCTCGGGTCGCGCCCGCAGCTCGACCACCGTGCCGTCGAGCTCCACCTCGTCGACCAGCGCGCCGAGCCCGATCTCGATGCGCACGCGATCGCCGATCGCGACCGCCTCGCGCGACGGGGCCAGCAGGCGTGCGCACTCGCTCGGGGTCTCGCCGGGCGCCAGCATCGCCGCGAGCTGGGCGTCGGCCCGCAGCCGCAGCCGCCGCGGGGTGCGGGGGCCGTCGCCGTCGATCCGCGGGATCGACAGGCTGGAGGAGTGCCGGGGCACGCGGGGCAGCATAGCGGAGGCCTGCAGCAGGGGCCCGTCGGTGCAAGGCGAACGGCCCGCGGCCGGGCCGCAGGCGACCGCGCGCCCACGTGATCCAGCGACACCGCGCCGCGCCGGCACGGATCGCCGCACGAACGCGCGCGCTCGCAGCCCTCGCGGGAAACGAGCGCTGCGAGCGAAGGTGCCGATGTGGGCGCAGGGATGTCGCAGGCCCCGCCGCAGGCGAGTCGGCTCACGCCGTCGCGGCGGAGAGGATCGCCTCGACGTGGCCGTCGACGCGCACCGGGGACACCACGTGCTCGATGCGGCCGTCGGCCCCGATCACGAAGGTGCTGCGGATGACGCCGATCGTCTTGCGCCCGTACATCGACTTCTCACCGACCACGCCGAACGCGGTGGCCACGGTGCGATCGGGATCGGAGAGCAACGTGAACGGCAGCTGATACTTGCTGCGGAATTTCTCGTGGCTCTTCAGCGAGTCGGACGACACCCCGAACACGCGCACGCCCGCCGCTTCGAAGCGCGCGTGACGATCACGGAAGTCGCACGCCTGACGCGTGCATCCCGGTGTGTCGTCCTTCGGATAGAAGTACAGCACGAAGCGCTCGCCCGCGAGACGCTCCGTCGACCAGGTGGTGCCGTCGTCGCCGGCGAGCTCGAACGTGGGTGCACGATCGCCGCGCTGCGGCACGCCGCTCGGCTTGCCTGCAGTGGACGAGCTACCCGCATCGCTCGAGCGCGCGGCCGGCTTCGCACGCGATGACGTGCGCGCGCCGGATCGCGGCGACGACGGCTCGGTTGGGCCGTCGTCGTCGTCGTCGCCGCCGAGATCGTCGTCGCCGTCGTCGTCGTCGTCGTCCGACTCGCCGCCGGTGTACGCACCGACTGCGCTCGCGAGCGCGCGCGTCGGCTTCGGCTTCGCGGTGCGAGCCTTCGCGCCGCCACCTTCACCGTACGGCGTGTCCGCGTACGACGAGCTCGCGTCGGCCACCGCGCTGCCACGCGATGCCTTCGGGGCCTTGGGCGCCTTCTCGGCCTTCGGGGCCTTGGCGGCCTTCTCGGCCTTCGGAGCCTTCTCGGCCTTCGGGGCCTTCTTGCTCGCCTTCTTCCCGCCGCCGCCGGTCGCATCCGCTGCGCCTGCGCCCGACGAGCGACGACCACCCTTCGGTGCGCCGCCACCTTCGTCGCCGCCGCCGGCGTCCGACTTCGGTGCGCTCGCCTTCGCGGGCTTGCCGGCCTTCGCGGCCTTCTTCGAAGCTGGCTTTGCGCCGCCGGTCTTGCTCGCCTTCGCGGGCTCGGCTGCGGGTGCTGCCTTCGCGGCC
>CAZFKC010000151.1:2107-17183 GCA_964519175.1 uncultured Nannocystaceae bacterium | reverse complement strand
CCTTCGCGGCCTTCTTTGCGCCGCCGGTCTTGCTCGCCTTCGCGGGCTTCGCAGCCGGTGCCGCCTTCGCTGCGGGTGCTGCCTTCGCGGCCTTCTTGCCGCTCGTCTTGCTCGCCTTCGCGGGCTTCGAAGCGCTCGCGGACTCGGCCGCAGGTGCTGCCTTCGCGGCGCCCTTCGCAGCCGGCTTCGCGCCCGCCTTCTTGCTCGCCTTCGCGGGCTTCGCAGCGCTCGCGCTCTTCGCATCGGCGGCGCTCGTCTTCTTCGCGCTCGCCTTCTTGCCGCTCGCCTTCGCAGGCTTCGCAGCGCTCGCGCTCTTCGCTTCGGCGGCGCTCGCCTTCTTGCCGCTCTTCTTTCCCTTCACGGGAGCAGCCGGCGAAGCCGGCGGTGTGGAGGTTTTCGGTGCACGGGTGGAGGAGGAGGCCGGTGCTGGGGCACCCGTCGCGCTGCCCCGCTTCGGATTCGAGGTGGTTGCCATGGGTCGATTCGCTCCTGGGCGTGCTGCTCCAGTTCGGTGCGAGACTGCCATGTTCGCCCTCGCAGCGACAAGCGATCGTGCGACGAAGATCGATCGCGTCGCGTCGTTTTTCGCCGGCGGTCGACGAGCCTTCGAAGTGCTCGCGTGTACGACGACGGTCGAGCTGCAACCCGCCCGAGTGCAGCTCGCCGAGCCGGGCGCGAGGGCGTTGCCCAGCCCCGAACGGTGCCGACACGACGCCGATGCTGCGCGCCGCGAAGAGGAGATCCGCGAGCGCGCTCCGGCTGCCCCCGCACGACGACGGCAGCCGCATCGGCGGGCCGCCGCAGCGCTCGTTGCTCGCGGCGCCGTCGGCTTCGTCCCGGCGTGGCGGCGATGCCGATCGCCCTCGCGGACCCGTGCGCGCCGCGGCTGGCTCGACTGGACAGAGCGGCGCAGCCCTCGTTAGAGTGTCTCGCCGACGATGGGCGCGAATGCGGCCCTGATGCCGGCCCTGTGGAGGTCGCCGTGCCCGAGTCGTTCCGTACCCTTCGCCCCCTCCTCGCCGTCGCCTTGCTCGGCCTGGCCTGCGATCAGAAGGGGGATGCCCCCTCCGTCGCGGAGGCCCTGTCCTCGAAGGCGCCCGACGTGCCGGCGGACTACAAGCCGAACCCGAAGGCGCGGCCCGAGGATCTCAAGCCGCCGACGGACGCCGAATTCGCGGCGTGGAACCGCAAGGACCCCGAGGGCGAGAAGCACCTCTACAAGTGGGACAAGGCCAACGGCGCGCGGATGCTGCAGTACTGGCAGGAGCTGGGCTGCTTCCGCGAGAAGGTGATGGAGGAGGGGCAGAAGGCCTTCGGCGCCGAGCCGGGCAGCCCCGCCGAGGAGCAGTGGTTCCAGTTCAAGCGCGCCTACGTCGTGCACCTCGACGGCTGGCAGAAGCGCCTGTTCGCCGAGGAGCCCCGCGTGCTGGAGAAGTCGAAGTTCATCGGCAACATCCTCGAGGGCCACGAGGCGGTGATGAACAACTACCCCCAGGCCTACAACGAGGGCGACAAGACCGCGCTCGAGAAGGTCGAGGCGAACTGGATCATCGTCGACCAGAAGATGAAGAAGTACGCCAAGAACCTCGGGCTCGAGTGGAAGGACTACGACCCCAACGACCCCAAGCAGCTCGAGGCCCACAAGAAGATGTGCGAGGAGGCGTTCACGCCCCCGGACCGCAGCGGCAAGGCCAAGCGGGGCAAGGCCGCCAAGAAGCGGGACGTCACCCAGTGATCGCCGGGACCGCAGTGGCCGCGGCCGTGCCCGGGCCTGGCCCGGCCGGACATAGCTGATAGGCTCTGGCCATGTTCGCGCCAGCATCGGGCGAGCCGGAGCGGGTGCTCTCGGACCTCAGCAACGAGCTGATGTCCCCGTACTGCCCGGGCCGCACCATCGCGAGCTGCCCCTCGGAGCAGGCGCGCAAGCTCGAGGATCAGATCCTGGTCCAGGCCCAGTCGGGCAAGACGCGCGAGGAGATCGAGCAGTCGCTGGTCGAGCGCTTCGGTCCGCAGATCGTCGGGTATGCGCCGCAGCCGATCGTGCTGTGGGGCGCGACCGCGGCGGGCGTGTGTGGCCTGCTCGTCGTCGCCTGGGCCGCCCGCAAGTGGCTGCGTCGACCGGCCGCCGGGGCGAGCACGCCCGCGCCCGAGCTCGCCGGGGCCCGCCTGGCCACCGCCGGGGGTGCCCAGGCACCGAGCAAGGCCGAGCGCGCGCGGCTCGACGACGCGCTCGACGACATGGACGAGTTCTAGCCACCCGCCCGGGTGTGACCATCGGGTCCCGCCATGGGGTCCGCCGTGGGGCTTGGCAGGTCGGGGGTCGCCGGGGTAAGCGATCTTTCGTGTTGCGCGTCGTCGTGCACGAAAAGGGTGGGCGCACCCAGCGGTTCAACTTCGAGGGCGATCACTTCTCGGTCGGCCGCGAGGAGGACAACGACCTCGTGCTCGACCGCGTGAACGTCAGCAAGCACCACCTGCGGTTCCGCCGGCACTCGGGCGCGGTCGAGGTCGTCGATCTCGGCAGCACGAACGGCACCTACGTGAACGGGCGCAAGGTCGGCACGCCCCGCGACGTCCGCCGCTCCGATCGGATCTACGTCGGCGACTACATCCTCATGCTCGAGGGCGACGACGACTCGATCGCCCCGCTCGAGCGCGCCGAGGTGATCGTCACCGGCAACGATGGCCGGCCCCAGACCCGCGTGGTCGCGCTGCCCCCCGACGTCGCCAACGACGACCCGCTGCCGCCGCACATCGCGAAGCTCGTGCGCGACGGCGGCGACGACAGCGGCCTCTTCACCTCCGCGCGTCGCATGCCCGGGGCCGGCGTGCAGAGCAGCTACCTCGACCGCATCGCGAACCGCGTGCTGCAGGCGGTGCTCGTGAACCTGCACGGGCTCGACCCGCTGGGCGGCGGCGACATCGGCGAGCGCGAGCGCGAGGAGGCCGGCGCGCTGGTCGACGGGCTGCTCGCGCAGATGCGCCAGGGCGGCGAGCTCGAGGAGGGCCTCGACGTCGCGTCACTGCGCGGGATCATCGTCCGCGAGCTGCTCGAGTGCGGCCCGCTCGGCGAGCTGATGAAGGACCCCCAGGTCCAGGAGATCCAGGTGGTCGGCAACGCGCCGATCCGGGTGGTGCGCGACGGCGGCGGCGCGCAGTCGGTGGAGATCTGCGACCGGCGCTTCAGCGGCGACCGGGCGCTCACGCTCGCGGTGCAGCGGCTCGCCCGCAAGTGGGGCTTCCTCCGCGAGGGCGCCCAGATCCTCGAGGGCAAGGTCGACGACGGCTTCACGATGTACGCGCTCCTGCCCCCGACGCAGGTGCGGCAGGCCATCGTGCACTTCCGGCGCAACCGCACCGATGCGAACACGCTGAACGCGCTGGTCGACGAGCGCGTGCTGAGCTCCGAGATGTGCGAGCTGCTGCAGGCCGCGATCAAGGGCTGCCGGCGCATCCTCATCGTGGCCTCGGGCGCGGCGAACCTCGACCGCTTCATGAACGCGGTCGCGGGTGAGATCCCCGAGGAGCTGCGGGTCGCGTGCATCTCCGACACCGGCACGCTCGGGGCCCTGCGGCCGGGCTGGGTGCAGGTGCGGCGCATCGCCGACGTCGCCGACACCATTGCGCTCTCCGACGCGCTCGGCGTGCTGCTGCGGGGCGGCATCGATCTGCTGGTCTCGCAGCGCTGCCGACACGAGGACGCCGCGACGGTGATGGACGCGTTCGCCGGAGCGACCCGCGGCGCGATCGTCTCGCTGTGGGGCATCGACTCCGCGCACGGGCTCTGGCGCATGGCGGGCCTCTCCACCGTCGCCTCGGGCGCGATCTCGGCGCTCATGACCTCGCTCGCGCGCTCGGTCGATCTGCTCGTGCGGCTGTCGGTCGGCGTTTCCGGTGAGCCGATGCAGGTCATCGAGATCATCGAGCCGCGCGTGAAGGACGGCGGCGAGCTCGTGCACATGCCGGTCTTCCGGGCCCAGCGCGGCGAGGGCGACGTCACGGAGTTCAAGGCCACCGGCACCGTGCCTTCGTTCATCCGCAAGCTGGCCGAGGCCGGCATCGCGGTGCCGATGCGGATCTTCCAGGCATGAGCCCGGACGCCGGCGTGGACAGGGAGCGCGTGCAGCCGTGAGCCGGGCACGCGCGCGCGGAGCGAAGCCGCAGTCGGGCGCCAAGAAGCTCGAGACGCTGCTCGATCGCATCGAGGATCGCCTGCACGACGCGGAGATGGGCTTCCACGACGCGCGGCCACCCGCCGATCCGGCGGCGCTCGCGGGCAGTGGGCTGCCCGAGGAGGAGCGCGGGGTGTGGGCGCGCTGGGACGGCATCGAGCTCGGCGCCGGCGAGGCACGGCTCCTGTCGCTGGCCGAGATCGCCACCGCGACCGCCGAGGCGGCCGACGTGCTGAAAGACGGCGATCGCGTCGTCGCGGAGCGCGGCCGCGATCGCTTCGTGCTGCCCGCGGATCCCTGGGAAGAGGGCGCCGCCGTCGTGATGGTCGAGGAGGCCGGCGATCGCAGCCCCGAGGCCAGCAGCGTCGCGCACCTCGTGATGGGCTGGCTCGGCGAGTGCGCGATCCTCTTCGACGCGCACGGCGACTGGCAGGACGATCTGTTCGACGAGGCGACCGGCGAGCTGCACGATGCCGTGCAGCGCAAGCTGTGTCGACGCCGCCTCGATCTCGACGAGGACGCCCCGAATCCGCGGATGCGGCTGGCCGAGCTGCTGCGCCGCGCCGGCGAGCTCGCGGGTGCGAAGCAGGAGCTCGCGGCGGTGTTGCACCGTGCGCCGCGCTTCGCGTGGGCCCACCACGAGCTCGGGCGCGTGCTCGTGGGGCTCGGTCAGCGCGAGCTCGCGGTGAAGAGCTTCCTCGAGGCGGCCGACTGCACCGACGAGCCGCAGCTCGCGAGCTGGCATCGCATGTGGGCCGCGTGGGCGGCCGAGGGCGAGGCCCGCACGCGGCTCGCGGCGGCCGTGCTCGCGGTGCGCCCCGAGCTCGCGCTGCAGCAGGCCGCGGCCGCGCAGGCGCTCATCGATCGCGAGGAGCCGGACGCCGCACGCGAGCAGCTCGAGCTCGGGCTCGCGGTGCTGCCGACCCACGTCGAGCTGTTGCGCCTGCGCGCGTCGCTGGCCTGAGCGCAGCCCCGATCGCGAGCCGGATCGCGGGCCGGATCGCGGTCCATGTCGCGGGCCAGGTCGCGGGCCAGGTCGCGGTGCGGATCGCCGGCGCGATCACTCGCTCGGCTCGGCGGGCGGGCGCGTCGTCGTGGGCTTCGTCGGCGGGGTCGCGATCGCCTTCGCGGGCGGTGCTTCGGCGGGCGGCGCGTCGGTCGGCGGCGCTTCTTCGAGCGGCGGCAGCTCGGCCGGCGTGGGCTCGGTCGGCGTCGCTTCGGTCGGCGTCGCCTCGGTCGGCGTCGCCTCGGTGGGCGGCGCCTCGGTGGGCGGCGCCTCGGCGGGCGGCTCGGGCACCTCGGCGTCGAGGCGGCGCTCGATGACGATCGGCATGCCGTCGTCGCGCTTCGCACGGAGCACGAGCACCATCGTGGCCGACTCGGGCAAGGACGCCGGCGTGACGTCGCGGATGCGGCTGCGCTGGTCGAGCAGCCGCACGCGGCGGTGCACGGTGCGGGTGCCGTCGGGCCGCTCGATCGCGACGACGAGCTCGGGGTCGTGCAGCCGCGGATCGGCCTCGATCTCGAGCACGTCGCTCGCCTCGTCCCACGTGCTCTCGGGCCACGCGGGGAACAGCACGTCGAGCACGCGCTCGCTCGCGGAGACGGCGACGGGCAGGAGCGCGAGCGCTTGCTGCCGCAGCACGTGGCGATCGAGGTAGAGCCGCACGACGCCGTCGTCGTCGCGCGCGAAGGCAGCGAGCGCACGGCCGGCGCCGTTGCGCAGGTAGCCGGCGTCGGCGGGCCACGGCGCGAGCACGGCACCCTCGACCTCGACCTCGAGCAGCCCGGCCCGGTCCTCGCCGAGCAGCAGCTGCGCCGCCGCGGCGGCGTCGAGCTCCTCCTCGATCACCCGCGGCGGGGGCAGGCTGCCGTCGGAGAGGAAGCGACGCCCGGCGAACGCGATGATGCCCTCGCGCTGCCCGTCGCCGAGCAAGAGCGCGTGCAGATCGTGGGCGACGCCGGCCTCGTCCTTGCGGGCAGCGAGCGCGATCGGATCGGGCAGGGCGGCGCGCCCGAATGCGAGCCGGGCGGCCTCGGCGAGCGGCGAGCCGCGATCGCCCCGCTGCGGCGACAAGGGCACCATCATCCCCGCGAGATCGCCACGCGCGTGCGCGGGCATCGTCAGATCCTGCACGACGTGCAGCAGGGCACCGACGCCGACCATCGCGAGCGCGAGCTGGCGATCGCGCTCGCTCGCACGCTCGGCCAGCGCGGCGCCGACGAGGTGGCCGTGCAAGGCCGGCGGTGCGAACGGATCGCGACGATCGTCGAGCCAGCCGATCGCGCTCGTGCCCTCGCCGCCGAAGCCGCTGCGTCCCACCTTCGCCGCGAGCGGACCGCCCGCGCGTCGCTCGACGCGACGCCAGCGACCCTTGCCGGAGCCGCGCACCTGCCAGCGCGGCTTGCCCGGATCCTTGCCGTCGACGAAGTGGTGCAGCAGTCGATCGCGGGCCGACACCTCGAGCGCGATGCCGATGCGTACCCAGCCGAGCGCGGTGGTCTCCCACGCATCGCCGTCGACGCAGCGGTGGCGGGTCTCGGCGGGGGCGGGCAGGGGCGGGCACGCGCCCGGGCCACCGCCCGCGATCGATCCGACGTCGGCGTGCGCGCGCCGCATCGCGACGACGAGCTGACGACGCACCTCGGGATCGAGCGTCTTCGGATCGATGCGCAGCGGCGTGAACCACCCGCGCTGCCGCGCGCTCGCCTCCATCCACCGGCTGTGCACCTCGCTCTTGCCGACCGCGCGCTCGGTGATGCCGACGTGCGTGCGCGAGGGATCCCAGGCCTGTGCCGACGTGGCCGGCAGCGCCGCGAGCCCGAGCCCGAGCAGGAGTCGCTTGGTCCAGCTCATCGCGACGGCTCCGCTGCCGGCTTCGGCGTGGCCTTCGGCTTGGGCGTGCCCGGGGTCGGCGTGCCGGTCGCGGGCGCGGCGGGCCCGTCGGCGGGCGCGGGCGCGGTGGTCAGCGCGTCGAGGTGATCGTGGATGTAGCGGGCGAGCACGAGCGCGGTCTCCACGTCGACGCACTGCATGCCGCCGCAGGTGAGCAGCACGCCGATCTTGCGCTCGCGATCGAGGAACGCGACGGCACGCACCGCTTCGCTGTCGAACACGAACGTCTCGGGCGTGATGTCGCCGGAGGCCTCGACGCCGGGCAAGGTCTCGTTGAACGTCGCGAGCACCGGATCGAGCCCACCCGGTGGGTCGCTCCACACGCGGTAGCCGACGTCCCACGCCTCCTCGCGATCGACCGCCCGCAGGTGCACGCCGTGGTAGAAGTGCGTGCGCGCGAGGTCGACGAAGTCGGAGACCTCGAACGGATCGGTGAACTGCGTCCGCCGTCGCACCTCTTCGGGGGGCAAGAGCGCAGTGGCGTCGAGCAGATCGATCGTGGGCTGCGCGGGCTTGTCGGGCCCGGTCGTGATCGCGCCTCGCTGCGCCCGCCACAGTGCGACGTTCGCGGGCCCGCGCTCCCAGTCCGTGAGCCGCTCGATCTCGGGCGGCGGTGCGAGCATCACGAGGTGCTCGGCGTGCGAGTCGTTGCTCGACCACTTCCGCAGCGCGATCTCGTTGTGCCGCCCGACGAACTCGCTGCGCTTGCCGCCGTCGTACGGGACGTCGGAGCGGTAGCCGAGGTAGCCCCGCTTGTAGACGAAGAGCGTGAACGACACGAGCCGGACGCTGCGCCCGCGCACGGCCTCGGGCGCGCCCGCGATGCGGTAGCGGCCCGCGCGATCGCTCTTCACGACCATCGTCTCGGAGCCCTGCGGACCGATGAGCCCGTCGCCGCGATCGTAGGACCACACCCCGACGACCGTCGCGTCGCTGATCGGTGCGTTCGTGGTGCCGTCGGTGATCTGCCCGTCGAACGGACCGACCAGGCTCGTCTCCGCGACGTGATCGCGCGCGCCCGCGAACTCGGGCGGCCGCACGATCGGGGTGCACGCGGCGAGCAGCCCGACGAACAGCCCGACGAAGAGCCGACCGACCAGCCGAGCGAAGCGCGGGCCCGGCACGGCGCCCGGCAGCGTCAGCGACCGCCCGTGCGCGCCGAAGTGGCCACGCCAGCCGAAGTCGCCGCGCCGCCCGAAGTGGTGGCGCCGCCCTCGGAGCTCGTGGCGCGCGGGCAAATCTGGCATGGGCCGGGGCGTCCTCGCGGCGGGACCTGGTGTCGCCCGCAATTGACGGACTCGCGCCCGGTCGATACGCTGAGTTGCCGGAACGCGAGGCGGGTCTATCCCACGCGCGGCGGACTCGCAAGCGCGCACGGTCGAGGTTTCCGAAGAGACTCTGGGACGATGGCTGGGACGATCCCCTGCCCGATGTGTGGCTCCGAGCTGCCCGGCGATGCGGCCTCTTGCGGGGTCTGTGGCTATGCGCGTGGACGCAGCAGCCCCAGCAACCTCGGCGGCATGAAGTGCGCGCGCTGTGGATCGCAGGTGGAGCATGGCTTCGACTTCTGTCCGATCTGCGGACAGAACCAACGCGAACGACTGGCGCGACCCGACACCCGTGTGATCCAGATCGACGCCGAGGGGGCGCCCGCGGATCGCACCGTGCCTGCGCCCGGGCCGCCGGTGCCGCTCGTGCCCGACGCGGTGATGCCCGCGGTGGTCTGGCCCGCGCCCGACGTCGGGGCGACGGTCGGCTACGGGGGACCCGACGCGATCCAGCCGGTGGCGAGCCCCGACCGCACCGTGCCGGCGCCCGGACGCAGCGCACCCGCGCCGTTCGCGGCTGCACCCGTCGCCGCCGCGCCCGTCGCCGCGCCCGAGGCCCCGCCTCATCCCTCGCCGCCACCGATGCTCGATCCCGGGCTCGCCGCGCAGTCACCCGACCGCACGGTCGCCGCCCCGGTGATGCTGCGCCGGCCCGACGTCGGTGACGACGATCGCACCGTGCCGGCGCCCGGTCGCTCGCGCACGCGCTCGAGCGAGGACGACCCGACGCACCCCGGCGGCGTGCGGCCGAGCGGCGACAACGATCCGACGACCGCCTTCGACAGCAAGCAGGTGATCGCGGCCGCGGCTGCGGCGGCGGCCGAGCGCCCGCGCAAGGACGACACCCACGAGGGCGTGCCGCCGCACGGTCCGTGGAGCCCATCGTCGCCCAGCAACCCGGTCGTGGGCGAGCGCGGCCAGGCCTCGCTGCCCACCCATCCGGGCAGCAAGATCGCGCGGCTCGTGCTGGTCGCGCGCGACGGGACCGAGGGCGACAAGTTCGCGGTGGTCGGCGACCGCCTGACCCTCGGCCGTCGTGCGGCCGACGTGCTGTTCCCCGACGACGACTTCATCTCGCCGACGCACGCACGGATCGAACGATCGGGCGAGACCTTCTGGCTGGTCGACACCGGCTCGCAGAACGGGGTCTACCTGCGGATCCGCGGCACCGCCGCGATCTACCCCGGCGACACCTTCATGGTCGGCCACCAGCTCCTGCGGGTCGAGAACGTCGACGGCCCGACCGACGAGCAGCCGCCCGACGAGCTCGGCACCCGCCTGTTCGGCACGCCGCTCCAGCCCGCGTGGGGCAAGCTCGTGCTGATCGGCCGCGGGGGCATCCGTGGGGATCACTACGGCATGCGAGGGGCACGGATCGTGCTGGGCCGCGAGTCCGGCGACGTCGTCTTCCCGCACGACCCCTTCCTCAGCCGGGAGCACGCGAAGCTGCGGCTCGAGCTGAACGGCGCGACGATGTCCGTGTTCCTCGAGGATCTGAACTCGGCCAACGGCACCTACATCCGCGTGCGCGGCTCCGCAGAGCTCCACAACCGCGACACTTTCCGTATCGGCGATCAGATCATACGATTGCGGACGGATTGATGCTCCGCTTCGAGGTGTTCGCACGCACGGAGGTCGGCTGCGCCCGTGAGCGCAACGAGGACTCCTTCCTGGTGCTGAACCTCGGCACCGGCGACACGGGCTTGTTGCCCGAGGCGCGCGTGCAACCACTCGGTGCACCGGGCACGGTGCTCGGCGTGTGCGACGGCATGGGCGGCGCCGCGGCGGGCGACCTCGCGAGCAAGCTCGCGTTGCAGGCGCTCGATCAGGTGATGCGGGCGAACGCCCCGATCGGATCGATCGAGGCGGCCGAGGGCGCGCTGTTGCAGGCGGTCACGGCCGCGAACCGATCGATTCTCGATCACGCGAAGGCGCACCCGGAGAAGCGCGGCATGGGCACGACGATGACGTCGGCGGTGCTGTTCGACAGCGAGCTCGCGATCGTGCAGGTCGGGGACTCACGCGCGTACCTGCGGCGCGGCCACACGCTGCAGCAGCTCACGATGGATCAGAACGTCGTCGGACAGATGATCGCGAGCGGTCGCATCGCGCCCGATCAGGCCCGCAACGTGAAGCAGCGCAACATGTTGCTCGAGGCGATCGGCGTGCAGGAGAAGGTCGGTCCCGATCTCGTGCGCGTGCGCGTGCAGGCCGGCGACGTGCTGATGATCTGCAGCGACGGGCTCACCGGGCCGCTCGAGGATCGCCGCGTGCTCGAGCTGATGCTGCAGCACCAGGATCCGGTGCGCACGTGTCGGGCGCTCACCGAGGCCGCGTGTGCGGCGGGCGGGCCCGACAACGTCACGGTCGTCATCGCGCGCTTCATCGGCGAGCCCGGACAGTCGATCGGGCCCGAGACGACGATCGCGTTCTCGCGGCGCGGCGCCGGGGCCTGACGCCGTACGGCGCGTTCCGGCCGCGATTTCGCGGACGCGCGGATCGTTCGCGGCCCGCGCGGCACTTCTTGGGGTCATGTCGCGCCCATCCGCCGTGCTCGCGCTCGCGCTCCTCGCCACTGCAGTCGCGTGCTGGTCCCGTCCCGCGCCGCGGATGCATCGCTTCGGCAACGGCGAGCGCGTGCGGGGGCCGTCGCGCGACCTCGTGATCGCGCAGCCGTTCCCCGACGAGGCTCGGCTCGAGCGGATCGCCGAGCAGCCCGCGCCGCCGCCCCCGAAGCTCGAGCGCGTGCACGGGATCGCGAGCTGGCAGCTGCAGGGCCCGCTGCCCACCAGCGTCACGTCGACGATCGCCACCGACACGCGCGCGCGGGCGCTGGCCGACGTGCTGGGTGACGGCGAGCGGCGCGTCACCGAGTCGATGACGTGCTTCGCCCGCGAGCTCGGGCGCTTCATGCTCGCGCACGATGCCCAGCCCGCGATCGATCTGAAGAAGTGGATGGCGGCGCGATGCGGCGTGGGCCACACCGGCGCGACCCTCCTGCTGTCGCGTCGCGGCAGCGCACGTGCACCGCTGTTCGATGCGAAGCGCGATCGCGAGCACCTCGAGGCGGCCGCGCAACGGATCGCGGCGGCGAGCGACTACGGCGTCGCGGTCGTCGACGACGGCAAGCAGGGCATCATGGTCGTGGCGGCGGTGCAGCGGCAGGTCGCGATCGACGACGTCGCGATGGCGCCGAAGGCCGGCGAGGTCGTGGTGCGCGGGCGGAGCTCGGTGCCGATCGGTTGGGTGCTCGGCTTCGCGACGCGCGGCGACGACGGGTTCTCGCGGTGCCGGCCCGTGGGCACCCAGGGCGGGGGCGCGGACGCGTTCGCGCTCGCGTGCGCGATCGATCCCGACGACACGAGCGCGAACCTCGAGGTGACGATCGCGCCGAAGGGTGCGCTGCTCGGCAGCGAGGTGTTGTCGCTGTGGGTCTCGCCCAGCGGAGCGCTCGGCGATACCTGGACGGCGCGCGCCGTGACGGTGCCCGTTGCAGGCGACGAGCGCGGGGCGCTGGCGTGGCTCACCGCGATCAATGCGGTGCGCGAGCGGCTGGGGCTGCGCGCGTGGACGCACGCGACGGCGCAGAGCGAGCTCGTCGGCGGGCTGCTGCCGCACTTCGTCGCCGCGCGCGACGACCGTGGGCTGCAGGACGAGATCGCGCTGGGCATGCTCGCCGGCTGGAAGGTCGACGGCACGATCAGCAGCGGCGACATGCGCTTCGCCGCGCTGCCGCGCGACGTCCCGTTCGATCGCGTGGTCGGGGCCGCGATGGCGTCGCCGTCGTTCCGCGCGTGCGCACTGGCGCCGGCGAGCGCGACCGCTGCGGTCGCGGTCACCGATCACGTCGATGCGAATGCGTCGCAGCTCGCCCTCGTGTCGTACGAGCTGTTCGAGCCGCGCGACTACACGGCGGCGCAGGAGGCGTTCCTCGATCAGCTCGACGCCGATCGGGCGGCGAAGGGACTGCCGGCCGTACGGAGGGTCGGGGACGCCGGCGATCGGGCGGTGCTCGACGCGGCGGCAGACCGTGTGCGCGCCGGCGAGAGCGCGCCGATGGACGAGCTCGAGGGGATGCTCGAGCACTTCAGCGAGCGGGCAGGGCACACGATGCGCGGGGCGGTCTACACGACCCTGTCGCTCGACGGGTATCGGCCGGAGTTCGACGGGCCGCTCGTGGAGGCGCGCGAGATCGTGGTGATCACGAAGATCGCGGAGTGGCGGCCGAGTGGATCGGCGTGGGGCCAGCACGTCGTGTACGTGATCTTCGCGATCCCCGGCGAGGGCCGCTGAGCGCGGCTCGGCTGCCGGACCACAGCTCAGCTCCCGAAGTAGATCGTCGTCGACAGGCCGACGTAGAGCACGTTCGCCATCGGGCGGCCCTTCGCGGCCGGGGTCGCGCCGATCCAGCCCAGCTCCGGGCCCACGCCGAAGCCACCGCCACGGGTGGGGCGGAAGCGCTTCGCGAACGGGAACCACTCGTAGCGCACCGCGGCCGAGAACAGCGCGCCGCCGAAGCCACTGCGGCCGCTCTTGCCGGCCTGACGGACCGCGCCGCCACCGAAGCCGAAGCTCGTGCGCAGCGAGAACGGGATCTTCGGGACCGGCACGAACGTGCCGTCGACGGTGAGCTGGCCCATGCCGAGGCGCTGGCGCAGGCCCATCATCTCGCGCTCGCTGCGATAGCCGAGCTCGCCGCCGAGCGAGATGCCGAGCCCGAGCCACGGCAGCACCATCTGCCCGACGCGCGCGTAGCCGCCGAAGCCGGCGAACGGGCTGCCCTGCGCATCGATCCCGTTCACGCGCGCCCACGTCGCGATGCCGTAGATCGAGGCCCCGAGATAGGCGCCGTCGATGCGCGGTGGCACCGGCGGCAGTCGCCACGCCGCCTTCTCGCCACGCGCTCGCTTGGAGCTCGGCGCTGGCTCGGTCGTCGCGGCCGCCGCGGCCGGCGCGGCCGCCTGCGCGCACGGCACCGCCACGCTCGCCAGCGCGACGCCGAGCAGCACGGCGAGGATCCGCATCGAGGGCGAGCTTGCACGCGCAGGCAGGCCACCGCAACGCCGCTTGCCGAGCGCGCGCGCATGCCCTACGTTCCGCGCCCGATGTCCGGGCAACAGGGCCGGTGGCTCGAGATCGCGGGGTCGTTCCTGCTCGGCGGGGGCGTGGTGGCGGTCGGCTACGAGCTCTCGCGCGGCGCCACGCCGGATGCCGTGGTCGCCGAGGCAGCGGCGCAGAGCGACGGCCACTCCGCGAGCGCCGCGGTCGCGGCGAGCGACGGCGATGCGATCGCCCGCGCGCCGGCCGAGGCGCCCGAGGGCGAGCCGAGCGAGGTGCCCGAGGGCGAGCCGGCGATCGCCCCGTCCGGCGAGATCCCGCCGTGGCGCGTCGCCGACGAGACCGGCACGTATGCCGCGTACCCGCCGGTGTTCGTGCCGGTGCCGGCGCTCACCCCCGACGAGGAGCTCGAGTTCCCGCGCCATGGGCTCGTGACGTCGCTCGCGGTGATCGTGCGTCAGCGTGCGGAGCTCGACTCGCCGATCCTCGGCATCCTGCGCGGCGGCACGCGGATCCGCGTCGACGCCGAGCGCAGCTTCGGCGGTGGCTGCTCGCAGGGCTGGCACAAGGTGTTCCCGCGCGGCTGGATCTGTCTCGCTGCGGGGCTGTCGACCGGCACCGAGCCGCCGCAAGAAGAGGCGACGGTGGTCGAGCCCGATCTCGAGTCGCCGCTGCCCTACGAGTACTGGCGCGTCAACGCCGACATGACGCCGTTCTTCCACCGGCTGCCGAGCTTCGGCGAGCAGGATGCCGCCGATCATGCCGGCGCGGCGTGGCTCGCCGAGCACGGCCGCGTGCCGATGCCCACCGCGCCCGCCGATCGTCCCGAGGACGTGCCCGCGGTCGTGAAGGAGTACATGAACGCCGGCTTCTACGTGACGAAGGCCGGCGAAGAGGTGAAGAGCGAGCGTCGATTCCTGCGCACGACGCGGGGCTCGTACGCGCGCAAGTACCAGCTCGGTCAGAAGGCGCCCGCGAAGTTCAAGGGCAAGCTCGTCGCGAGCGCCGAGGACCTGCCGATCTACTTCATCCGCCGCGAGATGCCGCTCATGAAGCGCGAGCCCGCGGGCAGCGACGTGCTCGTGAAGACCGACACGATGCCCGAGCGGCTCGGCACGTGGAAGTTCGTCAAGAAGCTGCACGTGGGCACCGTCGATTACTACGAGGACGAGAGCGGGCTGCTCATGCGCGCGTATGCGGTGGGCGAGGCCTACAAGCTCAAGCGTCCGCCGGGCGTGGCCCCCGGCGAGAAGTGGATCCACATCGATCTGTCCGAGCAGGTGCTCGTGGCCTACGACGGCGACACGCCGGTGTTCGCGACCCTGGTGTCGACCGGCAAGACCCCGGGCATGACGCCGGTCGGCGTGCACCGGGTGCAGATCAAGCACGTGGCCACCTCGATGCGCGATCAACCGATCGAAGACGAGGCCTACTCGATCGACGACGTGCCGTGGACGCAGTACTTCCAGGGCAGCGTCGCGCTGCACGGTGCGTTCTGGCACGCGGGCTTCGGCATCGAGCGCTCGCACGGCTGCGTGAACCTCTCGCCCGCCGACGCGCGGTGGCTGTTCGGCTTCACCGAGCCGGCGCTGCCCGAGGGCTGGCACGCGATCTCGCCGTCC
>CAZFKC010000151.1:0-2007 GCA_964519175.1 uncultured Nannocystaceae bacterium | reverse complement strand
AACGCCAAGGGCTCCGCGATCGTCGTGACCGAGTGACGACGCGCGCGGGCGTTGGCATACTCGCGATCGCATGAAGGTCGCGCCCGACACCGTCGTCACCCTCAGCTACGACATCACCAACGCCGCCGGCGAGATCATCGAGAGCTCGGACATCAGCGGTCCGATCACGTTCCTCGCCGGTCGCTCGGGCATGATCCCTGGGCTCGACAAGCGCCTCGCCGGCATGGAGAGCGGCGCCGAGGACACCTTCGAGTTCCCGCCGGAGGAAGCGTTCGGCCGCGTCGAGGACGGCCCGACCCGCACGATCGGCCGCAAGGAATTCCCCGCGGGCAGCAAGCTCGACGTGGGCAGCGAGTTCGAGGCCGGCATGGGCGGCGGCCAGGTGGTGAAGCTGCGCGTGATCGACAGCAACGCCGACGAGGTGACCGTGCGCCTGGTGCACCCCCTGGCCGGACAGAAGATCACGATGAGCGTGAAGGTCGAGGCCGTGCGCGCGGCGACGGCGGCCGAAAGAGAGTCCGGCAAGGTCCAGAGCGCCCCCCCACCGCCGAAGCGGTGACACCACCGCGGCGCGATCGAGCGCCGGTGGTGGCTCGGGGTGCGGTCGCGCGGAGGATCGCCCAGTCGAGACGCGAGCGAAGCGGCGCGAACGAGCGCCGGTGGTGGCTCGGGGGGGGCGGTCGCGCGAAGGATCGCCCAATCGAGATGCGGGCGAAGCGGTGCGAACGAGCGCCGGTGGTGGCTCGGGGCGCGGTCGCGCGGAGGATCGCCGAATCGAGATGCGAGCGCCGGTCGCCGAAGCGCCGCGGCGCGTCCTCGGCTCACACCACGCGCGCGACGTCGATGTCGTCGCGGGGCCGCGGCGGCTTCGCCTTCGATCCGATTCGTGTCCTGCCTCGAGCTCCGCGACGGGCGACCCGTCGCATCACGCATGCGTCGAAGACGCGTCAGCCGGTCGGTCGCACCGCGGCTGCCGGGGCATTCGCGGCGGCGGTGACCGCGACACCACCTGGCACCGCACCCGGATCCAGCCGGCCATGCTTCAGCCAGCCCTCCTGCAGCAGCCACGTGCGGGGCGGGAGCGTGCCGAGATCGAGCGACGCATCCAGCTGCAGCTCGTGCGGGCGCCGCCAGCCGCCGAAACGACGCGCAGAGCTGCACGGGTCGATCCACCGCGTCGCGAGCATGCGCCCCGCCTGCGCCGCGTGCTTGCGGAAGTTGTTGAGCACGTAGCCGAGCCCGCGCTTGACCTCGAGCGGAGTGGTGAGCGCGCGCGCGTGGTAGCGATCGTCGAAGAGCTTGCCCTTGCGTCCGAAGTGGCGATTGAGATGGATCGCGAGCCTCGTGCCGAGCCCTCGCATGCCACGGGTGAGGCCTTCCTTCGCCTCGGCCTCGACGATGAAGTGGATGTGATTGCCGATGACCGCGTACTCGACGACGCGCAGCCCGAAGCGATCACGCGCGTCGCGGAGCACGCCGACGATCGTGCGCATCGCACCGCGCGAGCGCAGGCTCGGCACTTCGGCGCGCATGCGGATCGTGACGTGCACGGGGTGGTTGCGATCGAGCTGCGGTCGCGTGCGATGCACGACGCGTGGGCGTGGCGCGACGCGCTTGCGACCGGAGCCCTTGCGCGCGCCGCCATGCGTGCGCATGGGCAACGCGAGCTGACGCGGGCGCTTCAGCGCACGCAGCTTCTTGGGACGATTCGGCTTGCTGGGCTCGGGCGGTCGCTTCACGGCCGAGCATTTGCGATCGATCTCGACGACGCACAAGCTGGCCGCGGCGGCCATGTCCGCGCGGTGCAGGTGCCGCGCATGCGAAGCGGCATGGCGCACGCGGCGTAGCGCGAGAAATGGCCGACGCTGGACGGCGACGCCCGGACTCGATTGGGCGATCGTTCGCGGACGAGCGCACGGACTCGATTGGGCGATCGTTCGCGGACGAGCGCCCGGACTCGATTGGGCGATCGTTCGCGGACGAGCGCCCGGACTCGATTGGGCGATC
>CAZFKC010000150.1:12486-20427 GCA_964519175.1 uncultured Nannocystaceae bacterium | reverse complement strand
CCCCCCCCCACTTTTTTTTTTAATGATACGGCGACCACCGAGATCTACACATCCTTCCCGCTCCCGATCCGATGAATCCCGGGCAGCAGCAACACCTCGTCGAACCCCCCATACGGCAGCTCGATCCTCAACGTCGCAGCCACCGCCACGCCGAAGTCATAATGCAGGATCGACCCCAGCGCGTTCGCCAGCGCCCCCGCATCCGCCGGCCGGAGCTCCGGCATCTTCTCCAAGCACGACCCTACCAGCTCCACCAACGCCGGCGGCAGATCCCGGCAATGCGGATACCGATCCAACGGCACCGGCAGCGTGCTCCGATGCGCCGCCAACCACGGCACGGGATCATCCCGCAACGCGTCCCGCACGTCCGAGAACACCCGATCCGGAAAGAAAATACACCGCCCGCTGATCAACTCGTACAGCACCGTCGCCAAACTATAGACATCGCTCGCCGGCGTCAGCCGCGGGTTATACAGCTGCTCCGGCTGCGAATAGTGCGGCGTCCCGATGATCATCCGCCCGATCGTCACCTCGCTGCTCATCGTGTTCCCGGTGTCCCACGCGCGCGCCAGCCCGAAGTCCAGCACCCGCACGTTGTGATCCGGTTCCACCCACAGATTCGCGGGCTTCAGATCCCGGTGCACGATCCCATGCGCGTGCGCCTCCGCCAGCCCGAGACAGGCCTGATGGATCATCCACACCGCCTGCGCCGCAGGCATCGGCTCGTCGAAGTCGTGGAACTCGTCGAGCTGCTGCCCCTGCAGATAGTCCATCAAGATCCAAACGCGCCCGTCCTCGCCTTGCCCCGAGTCGTGCACCCGCGCCACGTGGTGGTTCGTCAGCGTCTTCAGCACCGCGATCTCCCGCAGCGCCCGTCCCGACACGTCCGGATCCGACAGCGCCCGCAGCGACAGCTTCAGCGCCATGTCGCTCTCGAAGCCCGGCGCGCGCACGCGGTACACCGCCGCGAACGATCCACGCCCGAGCTCCGCCAGGATCTCGAACGCGCCGTAGCGCTGGCCCGGGGCGAGGCCGAGGCTCATCGGTGCGCCTCCAGCCATGCGTCGAGCTCCTTCGCGTAGCGCTCCACCCTCGCGTTCACCGGATCCAGATCCCGCCTCGCCGCCGTCACCAGATCGCGCGCACGCTCGCGATCCCCCTCCGTCGCGAGCACCACCTCCGCCAGCGCATACCGGGCGTGGCTCGCCGCCAGCGGATCACCGCCCGTGCGTGCGCGGATCTCCAGCGCTCGTTCCAGCACCGGCTTCGCGTCCGGTGCCCGGCCCAGCCCCGCCAGCGCGGCGCCCTTGCACGCCAGGGGCTCGAGCAGCGTCGGGTGATCGTGCGCCATGCTGCGCTCGCCGAGCTCGATCGCGTCCGTGCAGCGGGCCAGCGCCGTCTCGAGATCGCCGTCCGTGAACGCCGTCACGCCCAGCAGCCACTGCGGTCCGACCCGCATCCCGTCGAACGCCGGGCCGAGCTCGCGCAGGATCTCGTCGGCCACGAGCGCATGCGTGCGTGCGGCCGCGCGATCGCCGGCGTAGAGCGCCACCTGACCCACCGCGAGCTCCGCGGCCGCGTGCGGATAGCTGCGATCGCCGTACGTCTCGCGCAGCGCCACCTGGGCGCGCTCCGCCAGTCGCTGCGCCTGCCCGATCTCGCCCGTGCCGAGCGTCGGACCCACCAGCCCGTGCAGCACCCTCGCGAGCGAGGCCCGATCCGTGCCCGGGCGCTCGATCAACCGTCGCGCGTGCTCGCACTCCACCAGCGCCTGCGCGAACTGGCCGCGCAGGTTGTGGGCCTCGCACATGTTCAAGTAGTTGTCCGCCAGCCACGGGTACTCCGCGCCGAACAGATCCGTCGAGATGTCCCGCGCCTCGCGGAACCTCGCCAGCCCCGCGAGCGCGTCGCCGTCGGCCAGATCCAGCGTGCCCAGGTTGTTGAGCAGCACCGCGCGCACGCCCAGTCGCCCGTGCTCCTCCGCGTCCGCCATCGCGAGCGCGCGCTGCCAGGCCTCGCGCGCCTTCACGCGATCGTTGCCCGCCTGGTGCACCGCGCCCTCGGCCGTCAACAGCCGGATCGTGTCGTAGGGGTAGCCCGATCTCGCGATCTCGACCTTGCCCATGCGCGCGAGCTGCAGGCCCTCCGCCACGCGGCCCTGCAGCTGACCCACGATGTACGTCAGCTCGATCCACGCCTTGATCAGCTGCTCGGCATCGCCACCGATCGCCGCCGCGAGCGTCATCTCGTAGAGCGCCTGCTCTGCGCCCGCGCTGTCGCCGTTGGCCTGCCGCAGCTCCGCGTCCACGTGGTGGGCACGCGCGACGAGCGGAGCCCAGCCGATGCGGCGCGCCGCCGCGAGCAGCTCCTCGACCTCGCCCGCGAGCTCGTGGCCGCGACCCACGTCGATGTCGGTGCTGATCCGGATCGCGCGCGCCGAGAGCTCCTCGATCGCCGCACGGTTGGCCGGATCGTCGGGCGGTGGCGTGGTGCGCAGCAGCAGCTCCGCGTCGTCGCAGACCTCGGGCTCGGTCAGCGAGTGGAAGCCCGACACCGCCGCGTTGATCGACGCCGCCGTGCCGTGCTCGATGCGGACGAGCTGCAGGTCGAGATCCGCGCGGCGCCGCTGCAGACAGCGCGAGCGCGCGTCGAAGGCCGTGTCCGATTGCGTCGCGGTGATCTTGTTCTTGGTGCACGCATCGGTCGCGCTCGCACGCCACCTCTCCGCGTAGTCCTCGACCAACGCGATCGTGCGCTCGGTCGCGGCCGGCTCGAGTGCGCCGCGCAGCTTCCCGGTCACGCCCGTCCTGCGCGCGTCGTTCCAGGTCTCGTCGAGCGCCGCTGCGGCCGCGACACACGAGACCTCGTCGCTGCCGCCCAGCCCGAGCCCGGTCGCCGCGGCACCCAGCGCGACGAAGCTCACCGCCGCGCCCGCGAGCAGGAGCGGGCGCGTGCGATTCGGCGGCACCAGCTCGACGAGCAGCGCATCCATGTCGCCGAAGCGATCGTCGGGGCGACGCGACAGCCCTCGCGCGAGCGCACGACGCACCCGTGCGGGCACCGGCGACTTCGGCGGGAACGGGCGCGTCTCGCCCTTCGTCACCGAGTGCGCGACCTCGCCGAGCGTCTCGCCCTTGAACGGCCGCTCGCCGTTCAGCGCCTCCCACAGCGCGACGCAGAAGCTGAACTGATCGCTGCGCGCGTCGACCGACTGCCCGAGGTACTGCTCCGGGGCCATGTACGCCGGCGTGCCCATGATCGAGCCCGCCAGCGTGATCGGTCGCTCGAGCCGCGACGACGACGACAGGATCCCGACCGGGGTCGAGCTCTCGGCCGCGAGCGCGCTGCCGAACGACGGCGAGACCGGACGCGCGAGCCCGAAGTCGGTGACGCGCACGCGGCGATCGCCGTCGACCAGCACGTTGTCGGGCTTGAAGTCGCGGTGCACGAGCCCGACCTTGTGCGCGGCCGCGAGCCCGCGACCGGCGTAGCCGTACATCTCGACGATCTCGCGCCACGAGCCCGCATTCTTCACCCACGTGCCCAGCGTGCCGCCGTCGACGAAGTGCATCGCGAGGAACACCCGATCGCCGAACGTGCCGACGTCGTGCACCGTGACGACGTTGGGATGCGACAGCCGCGCCATCGCCTGCGCCTCGCGCAACAGTCGGCTGCGCTCGTTCTCGCGGACGGTGTCGCTGTCGTCCGAGGTCGCGCGCATGACCTTCAGCGCGACGCGCCGATCGAGCTCGGGATCGTAGGCGGCGTAGACGGTGCTCATGCCGCCGGAGCCGACCGCCTCGATCACGACGTAGCGGCCGATCGCGGTGCCGCGCTCGACGAGCTGCGAGCGCCGCAGCGGCAGCGCGTCGGAGATCGTGTCCGCGCTGAAGTCGGCGCCCGAGGGCGTGTCGAGGGGCTCACCCAAGTCGTAGCAATGCTACCAGGCTCGCCCGAGCGCCCGCGTCGGCTCCTTTTGTGCCGCTACTCGTCGTCGCCGCGCAGGGCCGCGAGCACCGAGATGTCCTCGAGCGTCGTCGTGTCGCCCTGGGGCGCCTGGCCCGCTGCGAGCTCGCCGAGCAGGCGTCGCATGATCTTGCCGCTGCGCGTCTTCGGCAGCGCGTCGGCGAAGCGGATCGCGTCGGGCTTGGCGAACTTGCCGATCTCGTCGGCCACGAGCTGGGCGAGCTGGGCCATCAGCGCGTCGCTCGGCGGCTGCCCGGCCTTCAGGGTCACGAACGCCACGAGCGCCTGGCCCTTCAGCTCGTCGGGACGACCGACCACGGCGGCCTCCGCGACGGCCGGGTGGGCGACCAGCACGCTCTCGACCTCGGCGGTGCCGAGCCGGTGACCCGCGACGTTGACGACGTCGTCGACGCGGCCCATGACCCAGAAGTTGCCGTGCTCGTCGCGGCGCGCACCGTCGCCCGTGAAGTACTTGCCGGGGAAGCGCGAGAAGTAGGTCTGCCGGTAGCGCTCGTCGTCGCCCCAGATCGTGCGCAGCATCGACGGCCACGGCTGCTCGACGACGAGGTAGCCGCCTTCGTTCGGCGCGGCCTCGGTGCCGTCGTGGCGCAGGACCTTGGGCACCACGCCGAAGAACGGCACCGTGCACGAGCCCGGCGTCGTCGCGATCGCGCCGGGCAGGGGCGACATCATGATCGCGCCGGTCTCGGTCTGCCACCACGTGTCGACGATCGGACAGCGCCCGCCGCCGATCACGTCGCGGTACCACATCCACGCCTCGGGGTTGATCGGCTCGCCGACGCTGCCGAGCAGGCGCAGCGAGCTCATGTCGTGTTTCTTGGGGTGCTCGTCGCCCCAGCGGATGAACGCGCGGATCGCCGTGGGCGCCGTGTAGAACACGGTCACCTCGTGGCGCTCGATGATGTCCCAGAAGCGATCGGGCGCCGCGCCCTGCTTGCCCTGGTTCGGCGCGCCCTCGTACATCACCACCGTCGCGCGGTTGGCCAGGGGCCCGTACACGATGTAGCTGTGCCCGGTGACCCAGCCGACGTCGGCGGTGCACCAGTACACGTCGTCGTCGCGCAGATCGAAGACGTACTTCGTGGTGACGTACGCGCCGACCATGTAGCCCGCGGTCGTGTGCAGCACGCCCTTCGGCTTGCCGGTCGTGCCCGAGGTGTAGAGGATGAAGAGCGGGTGCTCGGCGGCGACCGGCACCGCGTCGCACTGATCGGAGGCGCTCTCGATCGCCTCGGCCCACTCGAAGTCGCGGCCGGGCTTCATCTCGATCGGGTTGCCGGTGCGGCGCAGCACGATCGTGTGCTCGACCGACGGACAGGCCGCGAGCGCCTTGTCGACGTGGGGCTTGAGCTCGACGATCTTGCCGCGGCGCCACGCGCCGTCCTGGGTGAGGATGAGCTTCGCGCCGGCGTCGTTGACCCGGTCGCGCACGGCATCGGCCGCGAAGCCGCCGAAGATGACGCTGTGGATCGCCCCGATGCGCGCGCACGCGAGCATCGCGATCGCGGCCTCGGGCACCATGCCCATGTAGATCACCACGCGGTCGCCGGCCCCCACCCCGAGGCGGCGCAGCGCGTTGGCGAGCCGGTTGGTCTCGCGCAGGAGCTCGGCGTACGTCAGCGTGCGCACGTCGCCGGGCTCGCCCTCCCACACCAGCGCACGCTTCTCGCCGGCACCGGCCGTGACGTGCCGATCGAGGCAGTTGTACGAGAGGTTGGTGGTGCCGCCCTCGAACCAGCGCGCCTTGGGGGGGTCCCACTGCCGGATCGTCTTGGGCGGGTCGAACCAGTAGAGCTCGGCCGCGAGCTCGCCCCAGAAGCCCTCGGGGTCTTCGATGCTCCGGCGATACATGCCCTCGTAGACTTCGCGCGAGCCGATCTTGGCCCGCACGGCGAACTCCGCCGGGGGCTCGAAGAGGCGCGACTCCTTGGAAACGCTGACGATCGCGTCGGTCATGGTGGCGGCCCTCCGAAGGGCAACGCCCTACCTACCACGGCCCTCCGCCCAGCGTGAGGCCAGCGCGAGGACGGGCGGCAAGGGGCGTGAGCCGCGGGCGCCCCCGCCAACGCGCGCCCCGGCGTGTCCCCCAGGACGTAAGACTCGATACGCGACCTTCCGGACGCATCCACTCCCTGGCGGGCCCTTGCGACCCGATGCTATCCTGGGGGCCGGTCCCGTTCGCCCTTCATGCATGTTGCGCCTGGCGTAGAGCGGGGAGGAAGTCAGAGAGAGAGATGTCGACGAAACTGTTTGTTGGTGGGCTGTCCTGGGGCACCACCGACGATCGGCTCAAAGAGGCCTTCGCACGCTTCGGTGACGTGACCGAGGCGAAGATCATCACGGACCGCGAGACGGGGCGCTCGCGTGGATTCGGGTTCGTGACGTACGCCGAGCCGGCCGCCGCACAACAAGCGATGAAGGAGCTCGACGGGCAAGAGCTCGACGGGCGCACCATCCGCGTGAACGAAGCGCAGAACCAGACGCGTCCGCGCGGCGGCGGTGGTCCCCGCGACTCCGGGCCTCCTCGCGAGTTCCGCAACAGCGATCGCCCGCCCCGTGGCGGTGGTGGTGGCGGTGGTGGTGATCGCGACTTCCGCGACGGCGGACGCGGCCGAGGCGATCGCGATCGCGATCGCGACTTCGGCGACGACGGCGGTGGACGGCGTGGTCGCGGCGGCGGCGGTCGCTACTAGCCCGGCGTCTCCTCGTTCGCCGCTTTGGTGCGGTGTCCTCGGGCCAGCGGTAGCCTGAGAGGGCCCGTGGCCGGCATGCGTCGCGTTCCCGTCATCCTCACCGGCGTCGTCGGGCTCGTCTTGCTCGCGGTCGCCGTGTGGTGCGTGGGAACGGTGCGCGCTGCGTCCGAGCTCCGGGAGCAGCTCGAGGAGCGCGTCGGGCTCGCGGTGGAAATCCAGTCGATCACGAGCGCGCTCGCCGAGGCCGACCGGCCCGACGAGCTCGTGCCGGTCGCAGCGGGGCTCGACGAGCTCGCGCGCACCATGGTCGCGTTGCGGGGGGCCGACGACTCGGTGGCCGCGCGCGCAGGCACGGCGGCGCGGCGTGGGCACGAGCTCGTCGCGATCACCGAGCATGCGGATGCGGGCGCAGTCGAGCCGCGCCGTGCGATCGAGCGCGAGCTCGACGAGATCATCCGGGCGCTGCGTGGCGAGAACGCGAAGATCTCGGCGCAGCTCGGCGAGCTGTGGAACGCGATCAACGTCGTCGTCGCGCTCGTGGTGGCGCTCTGCGCCGTGAGCACCACGCTGCTCGGCTACGTGCTCATCGTCGCGCTGCCGCGTGCGCGCGAGGCCGACCTGCGGCTCGAGCGGCTGGGTACGCGGCTCGCGGGGCTGCCGAGCGCGCAGGGCATCTCGCACGGCGTCGGCGGTCCGCTGACCGTGGCGATGACGAACCTGCAGCTGCTGCGCGAGCAGATCGACGGCGACGCGCCCACCACGAACGAGCAGGCGCGGGACCTGCTCGACGATGCGCTGCACTCGCTCGCGCGGGCGACCGGCACGCTGCAGGATCTGCGCGGGACGAGCAACGTCGACGAGGAGGCACCGCCGGCCCGGATGGAGCCGGTGCACGCACCGGCCAAGCTGCGGATCCTGTTGATCGACGACGACGAGATGGTGGTGGCCTCGACGAAGCGCGTGCTCGGCGGGCACGAGGTGCAGGCGGAGCACGACGGCGCGCACGGCATCGCGCGCGCGCTGGCCGAGACCTTCGATCTGATCCTCTGCGACCTGATGATGCCGGGGCAGACCGGCATCGACGTCTATCGCACGCTGCAGGAGCAGCGCCCGGAGCTCGTCGACCGCTTCGTCGTGATGAGCGGCGGCGCCAACGACGACCGCAGCGCCGCGTTCCTCGACGAGTACCGCGGCCTACGCCTCGACAAGCCCTTCGGCACGAAGCAGCTGCGCGAGCTGGTCGCGCGCTTCGATCCACTGC
>CAZFKC010000150.1:6379-12386 GCA_964519175.1 uncultured Nannocystaceae bacterium | reverse complement strand
GCTAGTTGTTCTTTCCGTCCTTCTTCTCGGGCTCTTGGTACCAGGCGAGCGGCTCGAGCAGATCCTCGAGCTTCTCGGGCTCGATCTTCACGCCCTTGTCGGAGAACCACAGCTCGTTGTTCGTGAGCGGCGTGCGACGCTGCGCGATGAAGAGGATCGGCTCGCCCTTGCGCGTGTAGCCGAGCTGCACGATCGCGTTCTGGATCCACTTGCCCGACTCGCCGAACGTGAACTCGCGCGTGAGCCGATAGAAGCCCTCGTGCTGCAGCTTGCTCAGCGTCTCGCCCCAGTTGAGCGAGTTCGCCGGGATCTTCACGCCCGGCATCTGGAAGCGCCACTGGTTGTTGGTGTTCGTCACCGGCAAGAGCACCGAGGCCGGCGCGAAGTCGCCGTCGGTGCGGATGAGCACCAGCTGGTCGGGGCCGATCTGCGCCTCGAAGCCGGGGAGATACTTGCTGGTGCGATAGATGCCGGGCTCGTACTTGAACGCCATGTGACGCGCAGACGATAGACGAGCAGGGCGGACGATCGCAAGCGGGCACGGGCATGGGCGCGCGCACGGGCGCGGAGCCGCTCGCTCGACGCTTCGCGTCGTTTCGACCGGGCTACACGCACGTGCCGGGCAGCAGCCCCGCCATCATCATGAAGTGCGCGCCGTCGCAGGTCATCGGCTCGACGCAGTCGTCGTCGCTGTCGCACTCGCTGCACACGCCGAGCTGCACGTTGCCCATCATGAAGCTCGCGACGCCGCAGATGCCGCTCGTGCACACCGAGCCGTCGCCGACACCTTCGGCGTCGACCGGACAGCCGTCGCCGCTCTCCACCGTGCCTTCGTCGACGCAGTGCAGGTAACCCTCGAACGGGCTGCCGTCGTAGAACGGCGAGCACACACCGGCTGCACACGGAGCCGTCTCGCCGCACTCGCTGCAGTTCGTCGGCGAGAAGCCGTCGCCGCCGAACTGCGGCGAGCACACCAGCTCGCCCATGCAGCCCTCGTCGCTGTCGCAGCCGTCGCCGAGCTCGCCGTCGGTGCACACCGCGAAGCCCATGCCGAACTCGAACGAGCACGTGCCCATGCCGCAGTCGGCATCCATCAGGCACTCGGAGCAGCGGCCGGGGCCGGGGCCGGGGTTGTCGAGGCAGAAGCCCGACTCGCAGTCCGCGGCATCCATGCACTCGCCACCGAGCGGCTGCGGGCCTTCGCTGCCGGCCTCGCTCTCGTCGGCGCTGACGATGAAGCTGCCGCTGTCGACGTCGGTCGTGGTCGGCTGCTCGGTGGTCGTCGACGGATCGGTGGTCGTCGTGCTCGTCCCGGTGCTCGCGGTGGTGCCGGCCCCGGTCATGCTCGCGGTGCCGGGATCGACCGTGGTCGACGCGCCGCCGCTCGAGCTGCTGCTCTCGTCGTCGAGCTGGATGGGTGCGGGTGCGCAGCCGAAGCCGACGAGGACGAGTGCAGTGCGAGCGAAGCGGCGCGTCATGTCGAGGAGCTCCCGATCGAGGTGCCGCGATGGTGGACGCGGGCCCACGTCGCTGTCGACCGGGTGCGCCGTGGGTTTACGCCGCGTTTTCGCCGCGCGAGTCGTCCCGACCCACGCGCCCTGCCCTGCGTCGCCGACCCGCGACTGCGGCGATCACCAGGCCGAGCGCCGTGCTCGGCGATGCGCTCGTGCAACCACAGCCGTCGTCGTCGTCGTCGCCTCCGCTCGTCGACGACGTCGGGCTGGTCGCGCTCGCCGACGCCGAGCCGTCCGCATCGCCGCCCCCGTCCGCGGTGCCCTCGCCCGAGTTGCCCTCGGCGCTCGCGTTGCCCTCGCCCGGGCTGGTCTCGGTGGGGCTGGTGTCGGTCACGCTGCCGGCCCCCGTGCTGTCCTCGCCGCTGCTGCTCTCGCCCGCGGTGCCCTCGCCCGCGGTGCTGTCGCCCGCGGTGCCGTCGGCCCCGGTGCTACCGGCCGTGGGCACGCACCCCGGATCCTCGACGACGCAGCACAGTCCGTCGGCTTCGCACGAGGGCCGCTGATCCTCGCCGACGTTGCAGCCCTGACCCGGACAACAGATCGGGTTCGCCATCTGACAGCCATGTCCCTCGTCCCAGTAGACGCAGAAGCCGTCCGGGCAATCCTGCGAGCTCTCGCACGCCGGGCATCCACCCGCCGACGCGTCGGCGACCGGCCACGACCACAGCGCACCCATCACGATCCATGCAACCAAAGAATATCGCATGGTCGTGAGGGTAACGCATCGCAGGGCGATGCGGCAATGTCATCGCTCGGCTCAGCGACGACGTCGACGCGCGACGAGCCCCGCGAGCCCGACCAGCAGCCACGGCGCCGGCGCAGCGCTGCTGTTGCAGCTGCATCCGCCCGAGTCGTCGTCGTCCGTGCCTGCGCTGCTGTCGGTGCCCCCCGAGCCGGTGTCGCCCGCGGTCGCGGTGGCGCTCGTCGCCGAGGTCGTCGCGGTGCCCGACATCGTCGCCGACGCGTCCGTGCTCTCGTCGCCGCCGCCGCTGCTCGAGGTCTCGGCCGGACCGCCCGTGCTCTCGCCACCGCTCGAGCTGCCACCGCTCGTGTCGCCGCCGGACGAGCCGTCGCCGCTCGAGCTCGCGCTCGCGCCCGACAGCGAGATGTCGGCGCACGAGTAGTAGTTCGAGCGATCGGGATTCACCTGCACGACGCGCAGCGTGCACGCGTCGCAGTCGAGGTTCGGCAGCTGCACGTCCATGGAGGTCGGGCTGCCCTCGCCGTCGGGGACGTCGCTCGCGAGCACGTAGCCCTCGAAGCCCGCGTCGTCGCCGGGCGAGAAGTCGATCGTCAGCGAGCCGCCGTGGGCCTGGCCCACCGCCCACGTCACGGTGACCGTGTCGCCGGCCATGAGCGCCGTCGGTGTGCCCGCCGCGACGCCGCCGCAGGGCTCCATCGTGAGCCCGTTGTCGCCGCTTCGCGGGACGGGATCGGTCAGCGCGACGTGGGCCGACGCGATCGAGGGGAAGAGGACGAGCGAGATGGTGAGCAGGCGAAGCGAGGACATCGCTGCGTAGCGTAGCGGAAGCGCGACGAACCGGAGCTTGTCGACTTCGTACGTCGCGTCACCGGAATGACCGTCGTCGCTCGCAGGCATCGCGTATGCTCACGTGCATGGCGGAGTCCGATGCACGCGCAGGAGCGCACGCGAGCTGCCCGAGCTGTGGTCGGGCCGTGCACGACGCGAAGTTCTGCGACCAGTGTGGCACGCGGATGCCCGTGCGGATCGAGTGCGGCGCGTGCGGGCACGCCAACGTCGACGCGAAGTTCTGCGAGCGCTGCGGCCAGTCGCTCGCGCGTGCGATCACCGCGAATCCCTATGCGCCTCCGAAGAGCGCGCTCGAGGATCCGATGGTCGGCACCGCCGAGGCGCAGCTCGCTTCGCGCGGCGCGAGGCTCGGTGCCGCGCTCATCGACGCCATCGCGGTGTCGCTGATCAACGTGCCGCTGCTCCTCGGCGCGGACCTGCTCCCGCTGTCGGGTCCGTCGCCGGGGCCGGTGCAGCTCATCCCGGTCGCCGTGATCAGCTTCATCGGCTTCGCGCTCGTGCAGGGCTGGTTCCTCGCGCGCGGGCAGACGGTCGGCAAGCTGCTGCTCGGCCTGCGCATCGTCGACGTCGAGTCGGGCGAGCCGCCGGGCGTGGCCCACCTGCTGGGCCTGCGCTACCTGCCGACCTCGGTGCTCGGGGTCTTCGGCGCGCTCGGCTCGCTCGTCGGCACGATCGGCATCCTCATGATCTTCACGTCGCAGCGCCGTTGCCTGCACGACCTGATCGCGAGCACGAAGGTCGTCTGGGCCGATCCGCGGCGCGGCTGATCGTCGGGAACCCGTGCGCCGACGGCCGGGTGTACTCGCCGTGCTCTCGCGTCGCAGTCTCGTCCACGCCGGCCTCGCGTCCGTGTCGCTCCTCGCCTGTCGCCGCGATCGCGCGCCCGCACCCGTCGCGGAGGCCCGACGTGCGCGCACGATCGTGCGCGGCGGGAATGTGCTCGGCCCCGACGGGCTGGGCTTCCTCGCGGATCACGTCGTCGTCGTCGAGGACGCGCGCATCACGGGCATCGTGCCAGGCGCGACGTTCGGCGCGTCGCCCACCGATGTCGTCGTCGATGCGAACGATCGCTTCGTGGTGCCGGGGCTCGTCGACGCGCACGGGCATCCCCCCGACGCCGAGCCGGACGACACGATCACGATGGCCGAGTACCTCGCGCTCGCGGCTTCGGCCGGCATCACGACGATCCGCAGCTGTCGCGGTACGCCGGCGCAGCTCGAGCTGCGCGATCGCATCGCCGCGGGCGAGCTCGTGGGCCCGCGCCTCTTCGTCGGTGGGCTCGTCGACGCGAGCACGGCGAAGGACGGCGTCGCACAGGTGCACGCGATCGCGGAGGCCGGCTACGACTTCGTGAAGCTGATGCACTGCGAGGGCGCGGCGACCTACGACGCGATCGCGGCTGCGGTCGCCGAGACGAAGCTGCCGTTCACCGGGCACGTGCCGGGGGACGTCCCGCTCGCGCGCGTGCTCGCGGCGCGGCAGTCGATCGAGCACCTCGATGCGTATCGCCGGGCGATCGCCGCGGGCATGCCGGCGAGCGAGCTCGCGAAGGCCACCGCGGATGCAGGCATCAGCGTGTGTCCGACCGAGACGTTCCTCGAGCGCGTGTGGCAGCTCGCCGAGCCGCCGCGCTGGGAGGACGCACCCGGGGTCGCGCGCGTGCCCGCGAGCCAGCGTGCGAAGTGGCGCGCGTGGACGGACGCGCAGACGATCACGCCCGACGAGCGGGCGGCTGCGCGTGCGGCTGCCGGGGTGCACGAGCAGCTGATCGCGGCGCTGCACGGCGCGGGTGTGAACCTGCTCGCGAGCGCGAGCCACGGGCCGTGGATCGTGCCGGGCTGGTCGCTCTCGGACGAGCTCGCGATCTTCGCGCGCGCCGGGCTGCCGCGCGCGGCCGTGCTCGCGTCCGCGACATCGACGACCGCCGCGTTCCTGCCGGGCACGGCGCCGTGGGGCCGCATCGTGCCGGGCAGCCGTGCGGACCTCGTCGTGCTCGCCGCGAATCCGCTGCACGAGCTGGATGCGCTGCACGGCATCGTCGGCGTGATGACGAACGGCCGCTGGACCGCGACGCCCTCGGCGTGAATCGGCAGGACGTCGCGCGTTCGCAGCGAGTGTGCCCGCGGCTACTCGCCCTCGCTCGGCGCGGTCTCCTCGCCCTTCTTGCCCTTCTTCGCCTTCGCGGCGGCCTTGAACTCTTCCTTGGTGAGGCTGCCGTCGGCGTCGGCGTCGATCTTCGCGAAGAGCTCGGTGCGCCGGGCGACCTGCTCCTCGGTGTGACCGACGGTGAACTCCTCGAGCGACAGCTTGCCGTCGCCGTCGGTGTCCATCTGCGTGAAGGCTTCCTTCGCCTTGGCCTTCTTCTTGCCCTCGCCGGCCGAGGCCTGCGCGCCGATGGCGAGCGACATGACGGTGAGGAGCGAGCTGACGAGAATCGTGGTCTTCATGGTGCGTGCGTCTCCCTCCGCCATTGGCGACGGCGCACCGCCCGATGACGGGGATGCTCGCGCGCCGCTCAGCCGCACGTGCGCGGCAGTGTGCAGCTCGCGTCGCCGTAGCTGCGTGCGGCGCCCTTCGGCTGCAGGAACGCGAGGGTGTAGGGGAGCGGCATCGGCCGTGGATCGTCGGGGCAGGGCGAGCGGAAGCGAGAGATGAAGGTGACGCGCACGCCGTCGTCGACGATCGAGATGCCGGTGCTCGCCGGTGAGAGCGTGCGATCGTCGACGACGAGCTGCTGCTTCGTGAAGTCGATGCCGGAGCGCGTGTCCGTCGGGCACGAGAAGCGCTCGCGGAACTCCCCCTCGCTGCGGATCGTGCTTGGTCCCGGCCCCGATTTCGCCGCGCACTCGGCGGGCGCAGCCCACGGCGTCACCGGGCGTGCCTCGCCGAGCCCGAGCACGAGCGGCGAGCAGGGGTCGATCGCCTCGCCCCGCTTCACCTC
>CAZFKC010000150.1:0-6279 GCA_964519175.1 uncultured Nannocystaceae bacterium | reverse complement strand
GGCTTCGTGTCTGGCTTCGTGTCTGGCTTCACATCCGGCTTCGCGTCCGGCTGGCCGGCCTCGCGCTCCGTCGCTCGCGGCGGCGACGAGCAGGCTGCGGTGGTCAGCGCCAGGGCAATCGTGCATGCGCGCATCGTCGCGGGCTCCTCGGCGTTCCAGTAGCATGCCCCGCGACGATGGCGGGCCCCCTGGAGGAACCACCGCCCCCCATGGGCAACTACCCCGCGGGGGCCGGGTTCGTCGTGCGCCCCACGAGACGACGATGAAGCCGAGGTTCCGCAGCTCTTCCCCGCCGCGCTGGTCGTGGCCCGCCGCCACCGCAGCGCTGGCGCTCACGATCGCGGGCGACGCGAGCGCGAGACCCGAGGGTCCGCGCGCGTTCTGTGCGGTCTACGCCGATGCGCCCGAGTGCCTGGGCCGCAGCATCACGTGCAGCAAGTGCCACACGTCGACGCAGCCGGTCGGGTGGAACGCCTACGGTGGCGCCGTCATGGCGGCGCTCGCCGGCCGTCCGTTCGCCGACGGGATCGCCGATGCGCTCGCGTCGATCGAGGACGAGGACGCCGACGGCGACGGCATCCCCAACATCGAGGAGATCACGCTCGGCACCCAGCCCGGCGATCCGCTCTCGCAGTGGATGCCGCGCCCCGAGCCCGAAGAGACCGACAACCCCAGCTACGCGATCGGCAGCTACGATCCGCGCTACGCGTTCAAGCGCATCCACGTGCTGTTCTGCGGTACGTCGCCGACCTACGAGGAGACCACCGACTTCGCGGCGAAGGAGCCGGACGCGCAGACGAAGGCGCTGCACGAGGCGCTGTCCGGCTGCCTCGCCTCGCAGTTCTGGCGGGTCGAAGGGCTCGCCGAGCTCGCCCACCCGAAGATCCGCCCGGTGAAGGCCTACGGTGCCCAGACCGAGGTCGCGATCATGGGCTACAAGATCACGATCGCCGACTACAACTGGGACTATCGCCTGTGGGTGCACGTGCTCAGCGACGATCACGACGTCCGCGAGCTGCTCACCGCGCAGTACCACATCGAGGTGGCGAAGGACGGCTCGTGGCAGCGCGTGGACGGCACGGTGCCGAACCCCGCGGGCAGCTTCGGCGGCGGTCAGACGCTCGATCCGGAGCACCGCGCCGGCATGCTCACGACGCAGTGGAACCTGTTCCTCAACATCATGTTCGCCGGCATCCCGCGCGTGGCCGCCGGTCATGCGTATCGCGAGTACCTCGGCCTCGATCTCTCGCTGCAGCAGGGCGTGCGTCCGGTGCCGGGCGAGCCGCTCGACATCGACGACAAGGGCGTCGACGCGGCCGGCTGCGCGCAGTGTCACTCGACGCTCGACCCGCTCGCGTACGCGTTCTCCTACTACGAGGGCATCGACATCGATCACCTCGATCGCACCGGACAGTTCCGCGCCGACCGCCCGGCGGATCACATCCCCGGCTGGCTCGAGGCCGCGCCGCAGTCGGTCGTGCTCGATCGTCCGGTGTCGAGCCTCGTCGAGATCGCGGGCGTGATGTCGGAGTCGCCCGAGTTCCAGCGCAACCTCGCCAACATGTTCTTCGTGTACGCCGTGGGCCACGAGGCGCGGCCCGACGAAGAGGACGAGCTCGAGGCCGTGTGGACCGCGATGCCGTCCGACGGCTACTCCGCCAACCGCCTGCTGCACCGCATCATCGACACCGATGCGTTCGGGACGCCGTGAGGACCACCATGCGCATCCGAACCCTCCTCTCGTGCATGCTCGTCGCGGCTGCGGCGTGCGGTGACGACGGCGACGCCGGCGAGCCCGTGATCGCCGAAGCGAACCGCGCCGAGCTGCAGTGGAAGCGCAACGCGGCGCTCGAGCGCGACCTGATGCGTGCGCTCGAGCTGCCTGCGGACGGCATCTGCAGCGAGCTCGGCCGCGGCTCGTGCACCCGCCAGGTGCATCACATCGCGCTCGGGGCGGCCGACCCGCTCACGATCGGCCTGTACAAGCCGCTGCCCGACACGCTGGTGTCGACGCCGGTCGTGCTCGATCGCGTCGTGTTGAGCGCGTGCACGAACCGCGCGACGCTCGATCGCCAGGGCCCGGCGGTGGTGTTCACCGCGCTCGATCTGGGCGACGCGAAGGCGCCGGCCGCCGCCGACGAGGCCTACGTCGCCACGGTCACGACGCTCTATCGGCGCATGCTCGCGCGCGACCCCACGCCCGAGGAGCTGACCACGCTCGAGCGCCTGCTGGTCGACGCCGACGGCAACCCCGTCTCCGTCCAGGACTTCGCGGTGCTGAGCTGCTTCGCGCTCGGCACCTCCACCGAGTTCCTCTTCTTCTGATCCGAAGCGACGACGACCATGACGATCCACCGCAAGCTCTCCCGTCGCGAGCTCCTGCTCGGGCTCTCCGGTGCGCTCGGCGTCACCGCGCTGGGCTCCTCGCTCGGCCGCGCCGCCGACCAACGTGCGGGCACCACCGGCGACGCCGACCGCAAGCTGCTGTTCGTGCTCTGTGCCACCGGCGGCGCGAGCATCGTCGACAGCTTCATGCCGGTCACGCGCAGCGAGGTCGACGACGACGCGCTCGCCGACACGCTGAACGTGTACCCCGACGAGCAGATCGTCACGCCCGCGGGCAGCAACATCCGCTGCCCGGGCTATGTCGAGTCGGTGGGCCTGCTCGCCGGCATCTACGAGTCGGGCTTCTACCTCGACACGTTCCTCGCGAAGCACCACCCGTGGATGACGGTGCTGAGCCAGCAGTGCAGCAGCGTCAACCACAACGTCGGGCAGCAGCGCGCGGTCACGGGCGCCGGCATCAACGGCGGCCGCACGCTGATGGAGGCGATGGCGATCCGGCACGGCGAGCAGCTGGTGATCCCGAACGTCAACATGGCGAACGACGGCTACATCCAGCCCGGTGCGGATCCGTCGATCCCCTCGTTCGCCCGCGCCGAGATCGTCGCTTCGCCGCTCGGCTTCGCGGCGGCGATGGACGGCATGAAGGGCGTGCTCGGCGTGCCCTCGCGCTCGCTCGTCGAGCACGCGCGTGGCGTGCGTGACGAGCTCGACGATGCCTCGGTGTTCGGGCGCACCTTCGCGAGCGCGGCGCGACGCGAGCGCTTCCTGGCCAACCGTCGCGAGGTGCAGCCGCGGCTCGAGCAGGCCGGGCTCATCGACAAGCTCACGCTCTTGCCGCCCGAGCTGCTCGACCCGAAGTACGGCGTGACGTCGAGCCCGCTCCTGCCCACGCTCGCGGCGCGCTTCCCGAAGCTGCAGGTCGATCCGTGGGAGTCGCAGGCGGCGCTCTCGGTGCTGCTCGCGTACTACGGGCTGTCGTGCGCGACCACGATCGGCATCCGCCACGAGCCGACCTTCGGCAACCAGAAGCTGATCACCACGCCGATCGCGTTCGATTTCTCGCACACCGATCACCGTATCGCGCAGTACCTGATGTGGGGCCACGTGCTGAAGGTGATCGATGCGCTCGTCGATCTGCTGAAGGAGCTCGACTACCTCGGCGATCCGGCGCTCGGCAAGATGTGGGACCGCTCGCTCATCTACGTCGCCACCGACTTCGGCCGCGACAAGGCGCGACCGGCGGGCGCCGAGTCGTGGGGCACCGGGCATGCGCTCAACAACGGCACGCTGATGGTGTCGCCGCTCCTGAAGGGCAACCGCATCTTCGGCGGGCTCGATCCCAAGCGCTGCGAGACCTACGGCTTCGACGGCGCCACGGGCACCGCGGATCCGGGGATCCTGTGCGACGAAGGGGACATCTACTCGATCGTCGCGCAGGCGCTGGACATCGAGTTCCCCGAGCGCCGCGACATGTCCGCCGTGCTGGCCTGAGGAATTCGGGTCGCTGGCCGACTCGAGCCCGCCGTGGCTCGGCCACGGCGGACAGCGAGCATGACTGTCCGCACCAGGAAGAGCGCCGGACGGCGCGACCAAAGAAAATTATGGCGTGATTCCAGCCGCTTGAGAAAAGATCGCGGTCCTCGTCGATCGACCTCGGGCTCCCCCGACGCGTCCGCAGGAGACGACCGATGCAGTACATGATCATGCACAAGAACGATCCCCACACCGAGGCCGGCGAGCCGCCGACGATGGAGATCGTCGAGAAGATGGGCCAGTTCATCGGCGGACACGCGCAGGCGGGACGCCTCGTCGACGGCGCCGGCCTGGCCGGCAGCAAGACGCGCACGCGGCTCACCTTCCGCGACGGCAACGTCACGGTGAAGCACGGCCCGTACCGCGGCGAGCACGAGCTGCCGAACGCGATCCTGCTCTTGAAGGTGAAGACGCGCGACATCGCGATCGGCTGGGCCGAGCGCTACGGGAAGATCCTCGGCACCGCCGAGCTCGAGCTCGGCAAGGTCAACGAGCCCTGGGACATCGGGCTCATGCCGGCGCCGGAGGATCCGCCGCTGCAGTTCCTGTTGATCGAGAAGGCCGACGCCGCATCGGAGGCCGGCACGCGCAGCGCGAAGCAGAAGGCCGAGCTCACGCGACTGCGCACCGAGATGACGAAGGCCGGCGTGCTGCTGCGCGCGACGCAGCTGCAGCCGAGCGCGAAGGCCAAGCGGCTCGTGTTCACCGACAACGATCTACGCGTGGTGGACGGCCCGTTCTCGGAGTCGAAGGAGCTGATCGGCGGCTTCGCGGTGCTCGAGCTGTCGGGCATGGACGAGGCGATCGCGCTGTGTCGGCCCTACGCGGCGATCCTGGGCGGGACGCTGGAGATCGACATCCGACCGCTCGCGGCGGCCGACGCGGACGCCTAGCCGGCCCGCGTCGCAGCGCCTCCGGGGCGCGGTGTCATCGGGGAAGGGCGCGTCGACAATGGGGTCGGCGATGCCCTCCGCGCCCCGCTTCGCCGGCCTCGCCTGCCTTGCCCTCACCTCGCTCGCTTGCTCGGACCCGTCGTCGCCCGAGGCGTCGACAGGCTCGTCCAGCGGCGCCTCGGAGAGCTCGAGCACGGCGAACCCGAGCACCACCGACGCGCCGCCTTCGAGCACGAGCGCGGACGTCACCGGCAGCTCGGAGAGCTCGGCCGCTGCGACGACGGTGACCGATCCATCGACGTCGTCGACCACGGACGAAGGCGAGAGCACGGCCGGGCACACGAGCTGCGAGGATCTCGGCAGCACGCTGCCCCTGGTCGTGGTCGGCACGACCGCGACCGGGCTCGACGACGCGACCGTCGTGGGACAGGGGTGCCAGCTCGCGTGGGGCGATGCGAGCGATGCGACCTACGTGTGGTCTGCACCCGAGGCCGGCTGGTACAGCTTCTCCGCGAGCTCGCCGAGCTCGCAGAGCGGCGTGCCGATCTCGCTCTTCGACGGCTGCGGCGGCGCGCCGCTGCAGTGCGCGTGGCGGAACGGATTCGACGAGTTCTCGACGCTCGCGGCAGAGCTCGAGGCCGGCGAGAGCGTGATGATCGCCGTCGACTCGATGTTCGCGAACAACGAGGCGCCGTTCACGTTGCACATCGATCCCTTCGTCGAGTGCGGGCCCGCGGTCGATCTCGGCAGCCAGCTCGTCACCGGGCTGCAGGCCAACCTCGCCGGCCAAGGCGACGAGGTGTGGGGCGGCTGTGGCTACGACGCCGCGATGAGCATCGCCGACGTGACGTACAGCTGGACCGCGCCCGAGACCGGCATCTTCACCGCGAGCGCGACGGCAGCGGGCTTCGCCGGCAGCATCACGGTGTACCGCGGTCACTGCGGCAGCCCCTCCGATCGCGCGGCGTGCAAGCTCACCACCGGCAGCGACGGCGGGGTGGCGGTGTCGTTCCCGGCAGAAGCCGGCGAGACGCTGACGCTCGTCGTCGATGGCTTCGCGGAGACGACGAGCACCGCGTACACGCTCGACATCGTCGCGGTCACGCCGCTCGTGGGCGATTGCTGCGCGCCGCACGACACGACCGGCTGCGAGGACTTCGATGCGGTCGCGTGCGCGTGCGGGATCTCGGCCGACTGTTGCAACCCCGAGATCGGCTGGCCGGAGGCGTGTGCCGGGATCGCCGGCGGCCTGTGTGGTGCATGCCCGCCTGAGCCCGCGGGCGACTGCTGCGACGTGCACGACACCTACGGCTGCAGCAACGAGCTCGTGTCCGCGTGCGCGTGCCAGATCACCGGCGGCTCGTGCTGCGGCGAGGAGGTGTTCTTCGCCGAGACGTGGAGCGAGTGGTGCGTGCTGCAGGCCGATCAGTACTGCAACATCGACTGCCCGTAGCTGCTAGCAGGGTGCGGAAGAACGCGAAGCGTTCTTCCGGACACCCTGCTCCGT
>CAZFKC010000149.1:0-20458 GCA_964519175.1 uncultured Nannocystaceae bacterium | reverse complement strand
TCGCTGTCCGCCGTGGCGGAGCCACGTCGGGCTCGATTGGCTGACAGTCTCCGAGACCGCGCCGTCCCAGGTGTCCCAGGGGACATCGTGCGCAGCGCTGCCATGCCCGGGCCGCGACGCCGCGGGAATCTGCGCCCCGCGCTTGGCCCGGTGCTTGCGATGGCAGCGGTCCGTGAACGCACCCAAGCTCCTGTCGCTCGTCGCTTCGCTGCTCCTGTTCGCGTGTGATGTCGCCGACGCCGGCGACGAAGGAGCGCCCGTCGCCGAGGGCTCCGGCGCGATCGACGAGGGTGAGGACGAGGGCTCGGACGGCGAAGCGTCGGAGGGCGAGCCGCAAGACGGCGACGTGCGCGTGAACGGCAAGGTGATCGGCGCGGAGCAGCTCGCACAGTTCGAGTCCGTGCTCTACGCGGAGATCCCCGCCGGCGACTACTGGTTCGACAGCCGCTCGGGGCTCGGCGGACCGATGGGCTACCCCGCGCAGGTGTGGGCCCCCGGTCCGCAGCTCGGCGAAGCGCCGGCCGACGCGTCGGCGGGGACGACCGGTGTGTTCTACAACGGCCGCGAGCTGCCGATGTCCGAGGCGATGTTCGTCGCGGCGCTGTACGGGATCCCGGCGGATCAGATCCCGGCGTTCGCCGGGCGCTACATCCTCGAAGCGACCGGCGATCTGTTCACCGAGGACGGCCTCTACCTCGGCAACCTCGCGCAGCTCGCCGCGGCGGCGGGCGGCGGCGGCGGTGGTGCGGGCGACGGCTGCACCGCGGTGCGGATCCCCAGCAGCGCACCGAACCCGACCGGCGTGCCGCAGACGATCGACGTCGCCACCGGCACGAGCTGCTGAGTCTTGGTCGCGCCGTCCGGCGCTCTTCCTGGTGCGTGCAGCCATGCTCGCTGTCCGCCGTGGCGAAGCCACGTCGGGCTCGATTGGCTGACAGTCTCTGAGCGCGCGTCATTGCGGCCGCGCGCGCCGCCAACGGGGAGGGCATGAGACGTCTGGCCTTCCTGCCCTCCCCCGCGATCGTGGCGCTCGTGCTCGAGCTCGTCGGCTGCGCCGCCGCCGATCCGCGCGCCGAAGGCGACGACGACTCGGGCTCGGTCGGAACGACGACCGAGACGGGCGCGACGTCGACCGGGCCCGAGCCGGAGAGCGAGAGCAGCGGCTCGATCGGCGTCGTGACCGGTGAATCGTCGTCGACGGCGGTCGACGGCAGCGACTCGAGCAGCAGCGACAGCGGCGGCAGCGAGACGGGTGGGCTCGAAGGCGTGTGGACCGTCGAGCAACACAGCTGCCCCGGCCCCAGCCGCACCGATGCGCTGCACGCCGACGCCGACGGCATGTGGATCGGCTGTGGCAGCAACGCAGTCGGCTACGGCCTGCACTGGCGACACGACGACGCGTGGTCTCCGGCCGAGACGGTGCCCGAGGGCGAGCTGTCTTCGTTCCGCGTCAGCGCGATCGCCCGCGGCGACGACGGGCTGCTCTACGTCGCGGGCATGGATGCGAGCGACGGCGACATGGTGCTGGCACTCGACACGTCGCGCGCACCGTTCGCGACCGAGAAGGTGCTCGAGAACGGCAACCTCGTCGGCACCAGCTTCCACGTCGGCAGCATGGCGCTGCTCTCGGGCGATCGCATCTTCGTCGAGTCGCTCACCGGCATGGGCGCGCTCTTCCGGCCGAACGCCGCAGTCGGCAGCGATGCGACCACCTGGGACGACGCCTACTACTGGGCGAACGCCGGCTCGCCGCCCGGCTACCAGCTGCAGGATCTGATCGCAGTCGACGATCGCCTCTATGGATCGGGGGCGACGATCGCCGAGCCGCCGTACGTGTTCCTGCCGCCCTTGGCCACGGATGCCGAGCCGTATGCGCTCGCGGTGCGCGAGCTGCCGCAGGCGGGCACCGGCGAGATGTGGGGCGTGGCCGCGAACGACGCGCGCGTGGTGGTGGTCGGCGTCGATCAGGACGCCGATGTCGGCAAGATCTACGTGAGCGGGGCGGATCCCTACGACGCGGCCGCGTACGCGCAGATCGATCTTCCCGACATCGTCGGCGAAGGCAACCTCGGCACGTGGGCGCGCGGCGTGTGCATGCACGACGATCGCGTGGTCGTGGTCGGCGAGCGCCAGCCGCTCGGCAGCGGCACGGGCCTCGTGCTGATCTCGGAGGACGGCGGCGCGAGCTTCTCGAACATCACGCCCGAGGGAGTGACCGAGAGCGTGAGCAAGTGCCGCTTCTCGCCCAACGGCAAGCACCTGTTCGTCGCGGGCGCAGGCGGCTTCGTGGCCGACTACGAGTAGTGCGCTACGGGTCGATCTCGACGAAGAGCTCGTCCGGATAGCACCACAGCCAGCGCTCGCCTGGCTCTGCCGACGAGACCACCGGGTGCTTGGAGCTCTTCGCGTGCGCACTCGCGTGCTTGTTCGGCGACGAGTCGCAGCACCGCGTGGTGCCGCAGGTCTGGCAGGTGCGCAGGTGCACCCAGCGTGCGCCGATCTTCACGCACTCTTCGCAGACGTGCTGCTTCGCGACCTTCAGCGTCTCGATCGCTCGGATGTGCTCGCAGATCTCGTCGGGCATCGCGTTCTTCTCCGTCACCGCGCGAGTGCACCGAGCCAACCATGGATCGCCTGCACCACCACCGAGCCTTCGCCGACCGCGGAGGCCACTCGCTTCACCGAGCCCGCACGCACGTCGCCCACCGCCCACACGCCGGGCTTGCTCGCGGCATACGGTGAGGCACCCGGCCCGCCGTCCGCCCGGAAGCCCGTGCGCACGAAGCCGTTGTCGTCGAGCTCGATGCAGCCCTTCAACCAGTCGGTGTTCGGCACCGCACCGATCATCGCGAACAGGTTGCGGACCTCGCGTTGCTCCACCCGCCCGCTCGGGCGGTGCTTCCAGCTCACCAGGCGGAGCACCTCATCGCCGTCGAGCGCGACGATGTCGCTCTCGGCGTGCAACGTGATCCGTGGCGACGCACCGATGCGCTCGATGAGATACGACGACATGCTCGACGCCAGCGACGGCCCGCGGATGAGCATGTGCACGTGCTTGCTGCGCTGCGACAGGTACATCGCCGCCTGGCCGGCCGAGTTGCCGCCGCCGACGACCACGACCTCCTGCGCGACGCAGAGCCGCTCTTCCATGGCGCTCGCGGCGTAGTGGATGCCCTGCCCCTCGTAGCGCGAGAAGTTCTCGACCGGCAGTCGCCGATACCGTGCGCCGGTGGCGATGACGACCGCACGCGCGCTGACGCGGCGACCGTCGTCGAGCAACACGCGATACGGCAGGTCGTCGCACTCGATCGCGACCACGTGGCGCGACACCGCGAGCCGTGCACCGAACTTCTGCGCCTGCACCTGCGCGCGCCCGGCCAGCGCCTCGCCGGAGACGCCGGTGGGAAAGCCGAGGTAGTTCTCGATCTTCGAGCTCGTGCCCGCCTGACCACCGGGCGCGTGGCCCTCGAGCACGACGACGTCGAGCCCCTCCGAAGCGCCGTACACCGCGGCCGCGAGCCCAGCCGGCCCCGCGCCGACGACGACGAGATCGTGCACGTGGGCCTCGTCGATCTCCTCGGCGAGCCCGAGCGCATCGGCGAGCGCCGAGTTGCTGGGGTTCCTGAACACGCGGTGCTCGCCGTCGATGACCGCCGGCATGTCGGCGCGCTCGAGCCCGAAGCACGTGCGGAAGCAGAGCGCCTCGTTGGGATCGTCGACGTCCACGAGCCGATGCGGGTAGCCGTTCGCGTGCAGGAACCGCTCGAGCCGCAGCATGTCGGCGGTGTGCATGTCGCCCACGACGATCACGCCGGCGTGCGCGTGACGGATCAGCGCGACGCGACGCAGGATGAACGCGCGCGTGACGATCTCGGCGAGCTGCGGCTCGGTCGACAGCATGCGCCGGAAGTCCTGGTGCGCGACCCGCAGCACGCGCGTGCCGGGGCCGGCGCGACCGTTGACCAGCACGCGTCGATCGTTGAACAGATCGACCTCGCCCGTGAACTGGCGCTCGCCGTGCACGGTGACCACGGTGGGCTCGCCGATCGGATCGAGATCGAAGACTTCGATCGAGCCCTGCAGCACGACGAAGAAGTCGACGCCGCGATCGCCCTGGGTGAACAGCATCGTGCCCGGCTCGACGGCGAGCTCTTCGGCGTAGTGCGCGACCCGGGCCACCAGCTCGGGCGGAAGCCGCGGGAACGTCTGGGCGTGCCGCGCCAGGGGATCGCTCGGATCGAGCTCGTCGTCGGCCACGGAGGCGGCAGCGTAGCAGAGCCGCTGCACGTCGGCCGGCGGGGTGGAGCCTGCCGCCGCATGGGGCCTGCTGACCTCCGTTCGTCGCGTCGCACGAGGGATTCGTGCGTGGCGCGTGCCTTGCTCCGCGGGTGCCACCATGCCTTCGCCGTCGCGCGTCGTCCTCGCCCTGCTCTGCTCGCTCGCACCCGGCCTCGTCCACGCCGACGCGATCGACGAGCTCGAGCCCGGCACCTGGTACGAGCTCCCCGACACGCCGATGCGCGCGGTGTGCCCGCCGGACACGGCGATGTACGAGTGGAGCTACTACTGCGCCGGCGTGATCTCGGCGTGGGGCGGCGGCGTGCTCGACACCGGTCGCGGCCGCTTGATGCTGTGGGGTGGTGGCCACGGCGACTATTGGGGCAACGAGGTCTACGCGTTCGATCTGCAGTCGCTCGCGTGGTCGCGCGTGTGGGGCCCGAGCGACGACGCGCAGATCCCCAGCGGCGGCACGCACGAGGTGTACGACGACGGCAGTCCCGGCTCGCGCCACACGTACTCGGGGCTCAGCTACGTGCCCGCACCCGTCGATGCGATGTTCGCGATGGGCGGATCGCTGTGGCAGAGCGGCTCGTTCTCGTCGGCGACGTGGCGCTACGACATCGGCAGCAGCAGCTGGACGCGCATGACCGAGGGTCCGGCCGAGCAGGGCTTCGGCGATCCCTCGGTGTTCGATCCGCAGACCGGTCACGTGTTCCGCCGCACGAACAGCCGGATGGTCGAGTACGACCCGGTCGCCGACACGTTCACGGATCGCGCCGAGTCCAACGGTGGTTTCTGGGCGGCGAACTCGTCGGGCGCGCTCGACCCGACGCGGCGACTGATGATCATCGTCGGCGAGGGCCGGCTCGACACCTACGATCTGGCGACGGACACGTACGTGCAGGACGTCGCGATCGCGGGCGCCGACGTGCCGACGCTCTTCGGCGGCGGTGCGCCGGGGGTCGACTTCGATCCGGTGACCGAGCAGTTCGTGCTGTGGGGCGGCGGGCGCGACGTCTACACCTACGATCCCGACGCGGCCGCGTTCGCGATGCATGCGGGCGAAGGCGCAGACCCGGGGCCGATCACCGCGTCGGGCGGCGCGTTCGGTCGCTTCCGCTACGCGCCGTCGCGCAACGTGTTCGTGTGGGTCGACAACGCCGACGCGAACGTCTTCGTCTTCCGCATGGGCGAGGGCACCGGCGTGCCGCCCGACGGTGGCGACTCCACCGGCGGCGACGACAGCACGGGCGGTGGGACGAGCGGCAGCGAGGGCGACAGCAGCGGCGCGTCGACGACCGCAGGTGGCGACGAAGCGCCCGATCCCGGCGGGGACACGAGCGGCACGACACTCGGCGCCACGACGGCGGCCGAGACCGGCGACGCTGGTGCGAGCGACGACGACGACGCCGCGAGCGGCTGCGGCTGCCGCTCGACGGAAGGCCGCACCGCCCCGGCGCTGCTGCTGCTGGTGATGGCGCGCCTGCGCCGAGGACGTCGCCGAGGCTACTGCGTGCGCAGGCGCCAGATCCCGGCCGCGAGATTCGCCGAGTACACGAGGTGCCGCGTCTCGTCGTAGGCGAGCATCACGCTGCCGCGTCCGATGCTCGGCGAGTCCATGTGCGTCCACGTCGTCTCGTCGTCGAGCGGCGTCGAGAAGAACGGCTGGCCCGAGGTGTCGTGCAGGTAGGTCGCGAACAGCGTCGTGCCGTCGTCGATCAGCACGGCCGCCTGCGGTGATCCGGGCATCAGCTCCCAGCTCGCACCGACCGGCTGCTCGCCACCCGGCCGGCTCACGAAGACCCCTTGGTTCGCGATGCCGAGGTACGCGGATCCATCGGGCCCGAAGTGCGCGCCGCCGCCATAGCTGCCGTAGTGCACGCCGTCGATCACGCGCGTCCAGGTCGCGCCGCTGTCGGGCGTGAACCACCCACCGCTGTCGGCCGCGAGCAAGAGGCTGGTCTCGCCCATGATCGAGATGCTCGCGCCTTCGGCCCAGCCGGGCAGCGAAGGCGGACCGTCGAGGATCGTCCACGTGTCGCCGCCGTCGCGCGTCTCGGAGAGACACATCGGCGTGTGCGGGGCCGAGCAGGTCTCGTGCCACGTGATCGCGAGGTGCAGTGGGTCGTCGCGATCCATGCCGATCGCCTGCGCGAAGTCGACGACGGTGTCGTCGGGGTCGGCGTCCAGCATCTCCCAGTCGACCCCGCCGTTCACCGATCGATAGATGGTGGGATCGTTGCCGTAGCCGCTCGCGAGATACATGCGCTCGGGCGTCTCGGGGTCGATGCGTAGCGACCAGATGACGCCGGTCTCGAGCTTCTCCGAGCTCTCGCCCGTGCTGATCTTCGCCCACGTCGCACCGGCATCGGAGGACTTGTAGACGCCGGTTCCGCCGTCGCCACCATTGGTCTCGTTCCCGGCGGTCGCGTAGACGCTGCAGTCGATCGGGTTGATCGCGATCGTCGCGACCTCCATGTTGTCCGGCGTACCCAGCTCGACCGGCGTGATCTCTTCCCAGACCCCGACACGCCCGGGCGCGAGCGCATCGCAGTCCTCGCCGACATGCGAGCCGTCGTCGGAGCTCGAGCCCTCGCTGCTGCCCGGGTCGTCGGTGCTCGCCGCAGAGCCCGAGTTGCCGGGGTCGCCCGACCCCGAGCTCTCGCCGGCGGAGGCGCTCGTCGTGCTCGACGACATCGGCGCGGTCGAGCTCGACTCGCTGCTCGCGTCGGCGCTCGCAGCCTCGGGCGTGTCGCTGCCACACGCGAGCGCGACCGCGAAGAGCGCGAGAGTCGCTGCGCGGGCGCGCGGGTGAGCGGTGCGTTCGCGGTCGGTCACACGCCTCGGATGCGGAGAGCGGCGCGAACCTGTGACCGAATCAGCGGCGCGCGAGCGCGGCGATCCGGTGCGCGGTCTCCGACGGCGTCGCCATGTTCTCCACGAACGTCCCGAGCGCCGCTCGCTCGCGGTCGATCTCGTGCCAGCACGCGTCGACCTTCTCGGGCGCGGTCGTGTGCGTGAGGCGGTCGCGCGCGCGCGCTTGCACGAGCTCGAGCGGGGCCCACAACGTGAATACGTGCAGCGGCGTCGACGCTGCGGCGAAGGTCTGCTCGAACCACCCGACGTGCTCGGCGCGTCTCAGGATGTAGTCGAACACGACGCGCGACGCCCCCATCGCGAGATAGGCCGTCGCCAACGTGCCCGCGGCACGCACGGTCGAGCCCGGCCCCAGCCACTGCCTCGCGTCGAGCGGGGCGAACGCGCGCAGCCCGTCGCCGTGGATGCACACGCTGCCGGGCTGCAGATCCGCGAGCAACCGCGCGACGGTAGTCTTGCCGACGCCGGGTGGGCCGTTGACGATGATGACGTCGCCCATCGAGCCGCGCGCCGGCGTCACTCCGCCTGGGGTGCGCCGTACATGTAGCGCCACGCCGGGTCGAACACGTAGCCGCCGCCGTCCATCGGGCTGTCGGGCGACACGCAGACCGAGCAGTGCGGGTAGCCGTTCGGCACGCCGCTGAAGAGCTGGCGCGCGTCGCCGTAGGGCGGGTCGGCGTCGTCGATGCTGGTCGGCACGCCCAACATGCCGACGGCCTCCCAGGCCGAGACGATGCCGTCGTACTGCTCGTCGTCGGTGTGCGCGAGGCCGTACCAGAGATCGATCGGCGTCATCGAGTCGTCGGGCATGTCCCACCACCCGCCGGAGTGCATGACCACGCGCGAGAACGGTCGACGCGTGCCGAACAGCCCGCTGCTCGACGCCCCGTGCGAGATGCCCGCGATGATCACGTGCTCGTAGCGGAGGTTGTTCTCGTCGTCGAGGTACCAGCCCCAGTCGCCGCCGGGGTGCACCTCGGCGAGGTACTGCAGCATCGTCACCACGCGCCCCTCCGCACTGTCGGCTCGGCTCGCGACGATGACCGACGACACGTCCTCGCCGGTGAGCGCCTCCCAGCGCGTGTCCTCGTTGCACGTGCCACCCTGGCCGCCGCAATCCCAGCTGTTGTTGTAGTGGGGCTCGACCACGTGGAAGCCCCAGCCGGCGATCTGGCGCCCGTGATCGCGCCACGACGAGGGCGTGTTCGTGTAGCCGGACAGGAAGAACACCAGCTTGCCGAGTGGCTCCGCGCGCGTGTCGAGGTGGGCGAACTGCAGCGAGATGTTGTCGACCACGGTGGGATCGAGCTCCTGCGGATCGAGCTCGAACTCGTAGAGCTGCGGATCGCTGACGTCGACGTCGGGGCCGTCGGGCTCGCCGGTGGTGCCACCGCTCGAGTCCGCCGACGCGGTGGTGTCGTCGGAGCTGCCGCCCGACGAATCGGCGGTGGTCGTCAGCGACTCGCTGCCGACCGTCGTGCTCGAGGGATTGTTCGTGGTCGAGGGGCCTTCCCCGGCGGTCGTCGTCGCGGACGACGAGCCACCGCTGCCCCCCGTCGTGCCACCGTCGTCCGAGGACGATTCGGAAGCGCAACCGAGCCAGGAGATCGACGCGACGAAGCAGAGGCGACGCATGCGACGAGCCTATCGGACGCGTCGCACGATCGCGACCGCGAGATCGCGGGTCACGATCGTCGCGAACGTATGCGGCCCCATCGTCTGGGCGGATCGGCGCGCGATGTCGATCGCGATCGCGCGAGCTAGGCGACGTCGTCGACGAGCGACCCGGTGCCTTCGGGCGGTGGTGCCGTCGCGGCCGCCGAGTCCAACAGCTTCAGCGTCGCGCGTCCCTGCAGCTCGGCCTGTTCCTTCACCTTGCCGAGCATCGCGACGTCGTAGGCCTGCGATACACCCCCGGAGCTGGAGACTGGCGTCATCGCATTGCCCATCGGCAGGTCGCGACGAATCTTCGAGCGCTCCGCCGCGCTCGCACCGCGCCGGACGTGCGAGCTGGGCAGCCGGCCACGGCGATGACCGTCTGCGCCTGGACACGCGGCGGTACCGCATTCATGCTGGATGGCATGCGGTGGTGGTGGGCCGTGATGTACGGCGTAGGTGTCGCAGGGACGGCGACGGTGACGACGGGCTCGGCCCACGCGGAGCCGCTCGTGATCGGCCCGGCGATCGAGATCGATCCGCCGGCGGCCGGTGTGGGGCTGTCCGACGAACAGGGTGCGCCCGCGATCGCGAGCGACGGGACGAACGTGCTCACCGCATGGACGTTCGACGGCGACGAGAATCCGTTTCTCCGCAACGTCGTCGCGATGCCGCTCGATGCGCAATGCACACCGCTGCTGGATCGCGTGGTCGACACCGGCGGGATGGCCCAGGGCGACACGAGGATCGCGCTCGAGTGGGACGGCAATGCGTTCGCGATGCTGCTGCACGACTACGCCGGTGATCGACCCGCGGAGCTGCGCAGGCTCGATGCGATGGGACAGCTGCTCGGCGACCAGACGGTCGCGCTCCCCAGCCCGAGCTACGAGGGACTGTCGTGCGCGAGCGGGCGCTGCATCGCAGTCTCGTGGGCCGAGCAGGCGCTCACCGTCGAGCGCATCGACGCAGACGGCGCCGTGCAGCAGGTCGCGTCGCTCCCCGAGGCCGTCGCGCGGGACGCCGTGGAGCTGGTGTGGACCGGCGACGCGCACGTGGTGCTGTGGCCGCGCACACGAGCAGACGGCGCGCTCGACTTCGTCGCGTTGCGCTTCGACAGCGAGGCCGCGCCGCAGGACGACGTCCCGGTCGTCGTGCTCTCGGGCATCGTGTACGTCGAAGACACCCCGCTCGCCGTCGCCGGCGGCCCCACGTGGCTGCTGCACTACGGCGAGCAGCTGTGGAACATCGACGGGTCGGAGGTCGTCGGCACCGCGGTCGATGTGCTGCCGTTCCACGCCGGGGCCTGGTTCGGAGCGCACTACGTGCTCGTCGATCCGCAGCTCGGTGCGCAGCTCTACTTGCCCGGCGCGACCGCCATCGACGAGCTCGTGCCCTTCACCTACGCGAACGCGCACGGGTACGGCGGCATCGCGACGACGGACCTCGCCGCCTGCATCCGCGGTGAGGAGGCCGTCGTCGAGCTCGCGGCGGACGGACAGCTCGGCGCCTCGCGGAACCCGATGCTGGGCCACGCGTCGCAGTACGGACCGCTGGTGACCCACGCCGAGGATGCGGGCCTCGTGAGCTGGTCGATCCCGGATCCACGGAACGGCTACGGCCGGGTGTCACTCGCGAGCGTCGTCGACGGCACCGGCACGCCGCTCGCCGCACCGACCCCGCTCGGGTTCTCGTTCGAGGAAGAAGAGCTGGCCTCGTCGCGCGTGAACCACGCGCGCGTGCACACCGACGAGCAGGTCAGCGCGATCGAGCTCGTCGATCCGAGCGGCGCCGTCATGCGCACCCTCGACGTGCCGGCGCGCCCGGTGCTGGCCGGCCGCGCCCATCGCTATCTCGCGACGTGGGCGACCCCGCAGGGCATCGACACGCGGGTGTTCGATCCCGCCGGCGACACGATCGGCGAGCATTCACTGTTCGTGTCACCGACGACACCCATCGGCGCGATCGCAGCCGGTGACGGCTTCGTGGTCGCGACGATGCGCGTGCCCGAAGCCACGTTCCCACCCGACGAGGAGGACATGGCGTGCTCGCTCGTGTTCCTCGACGCCGACGGTTCGCTGGCTGCGGAAAGCGACGACTTCGACGCATGCCCGTGGAACCGGCTCGCGGCCCTCACCAGCGACGGCGAGCGGGTGCTCCTGCTGTTCGGGGGCTCGACGATGCGCGCCTGGCGATTCGACATGAACGGTGCGTGGCTCGACGACGAGCCGCTCGTGCTCATGGAGGAGGTCGGTGCCAGCGCGCTCGATGCCGTATGGGACGGCGAAGCAGTGCTGCTCGCGTGGCAGCACGGCGGGGTCGACGAGATCGACGCCGTGAGCGTGATGCGCTTCGACATCGACGGTGCACCGTTGGATGCCGAGCCGATCACGTTCGAGTCGGCGCGGGTTCCGGATCTCGCGGCGGACGGCCGGCTCCTCGTCTACCAGAGCACGCTCGCCGACCCGTGGGCGCCGCGTGTCGTCATGCATGTCGTCGGCAGCGATCCACCGGGCGAGGGCGACGAGTCGTCGAGCGGCGACTCGGGCGACGGCGCCACGGAGGGCGGCGGAGCCGACGGGCAGACCACCGAGGGCGGCGACGGTGATGCAGACTCGGCCTCGACGGCCGGTGGGTGCGGCTGCCGAACCGACGACCGCGCGGTGCCGGGCTGGTTGCTCGTGCTCCTCGCGATTCGCCGCCCGCGCAGGATTTGCTAGTCCGTCGCCGTGACGAATCCCGACGAGGTCCGGCAGGAGCTGTCGCGCGAAGAGAAGGCCGAGAGCACCAAGGAGCGGCTCGAGCGCGAGCACGGCGAGATGATCCAGGAGCTGCGCGCGCTCATCCCGGGTGCCGAGGTGCAGTTCGGGTTCCTGCTCGCGATCTGCTTCACCACCGAGTTCGCGAGCCTGACGCGGGTGCAGTGCTGGGTGTACTACGCGACGCTGCTCTTCACGGGCTCGGCGCTCGTCCTGCTCATGTCGCCGGCGGCCCACCATCGCCTGCGCTTCCGCGAGGGCGACAAGGAGAGGATCATGCGCAAGGGCAACCGCGATGCGATCGCGGGCTCGATCCTCATCGGCATCGCGTTCACCGGCGTGATCTACCTCGTCACTTCGCTGCTGTTCGAGACGGTGCCGGCGATCGTGGCCGCGGCCCTCTTCTTCGCGCTCATCGTGTGGCGCTGGTGGCTGCCCGGGCTGCGCCGCGACTAGCTCAGTCACCACAGGCAGAGCGAGCGCGATCCGACCGGCACGCAGCGCGCGCCGGCCGGACAGATCTCGCCGGCATCGCACTCCAGCATGCAGCTGCCCTGCGCGTCCCCGAGGCAGCGCGCGGTCAGCCACAGGTACTCGGCCGGCAGCGGCGGACAGTCCGAGACGCCGTCGCACGCGATCGTGCACGCACCCCCGACGGCGTCGTCGCAGCTCGCCTGCTCGCAGGTCGCACCGTCGCCGCGCACGAGCGTCGTCTCGGCGCACTCGGGCCCGGGGCCGCGATAGGACGGCCGACACGACAGGCCGTGCGGATCGCAGAACTCCGCCGCGCTGCAGTCACCACAGTCGACGCCGTCTTCGCTGCCGCAGGGCTGCGCTTCACAGACGGCGTGGCACACCGAGAATTCGTTGCACGCGAGCACGAGCCCGGCGACCTGCGCGGGCTCGCAGCCGATCGTGTCGCCGACGAGGCCGTAGGGCTGGTAGGCGACGATGAAGTCGGCGGTCGCTGAATCGAGCTGCACTTCGATGCGCAAATGCGGATCACCGCGGCTCACCGGCGTGCAGACGCCCACGACGTAGTTGCTGTCGGCGAGCCCACGCAGGCGGTCGCCGACCTGCTGGAAGGTCGCGAGCAGCTCGTCGATCGCCGTCACGGAGACGAACGACTCCGGTGTGGACGCGAGCTCGGCGAGCTGCTTCGCATCGTAGTCGCCGGGGATCCCCAGGGTGAAGATCCGCGCATCGCTCTTTTCCTTGGCGGCGAGCGCTTCGGCGCGCAACTCGTTGGTGTCGCCGGCTTCGTGCCCACCATCGGTCACCAGCAACATCGAACGTTCGACGAGCCCGGTGCTCCCGGCCCGCGCGAGCGTGCGCAGACCCAGCAGATACGCACCGTAGAGATCGGTGGAGCCGAGCGGACCGCCCGCCTCGAGCTGCTCGAGCGCGGCGTAGAGCAGGTGTACGTCGGCGGTGAACGGACGCACGAGCCGCACCTCGGAGGTGCGACCCAGCTGGATGATCGCGACCTTGCGGTCGTAGCCGGGCGGTGCGGTCTCGACGTGGCGCTCGATGAAGGTCGCCGCGGCCGCGAGCACCTCGTCCTGTGCGCCGGCGTCGAAGATCGAGCTCGACATGTCGAGCACGAGCACGGTGTAGAGCTCGCTCGCGGACGGGATCGCCGGCAGCACCGTCGCACCACCTTCGGGCTCGAACGGACCACCGGTCTCGAGGTTGGTCACCCGGATGCGATCGGAAGCGATGCGCGGGACCGGCTCGCCGTCACAGCCGAGCACCCGGAATCGCACCTGCACGCCCGACGGTGCGACCGAGCCCGCGGTGACGCGATCGACCTCGATGCAGTCGGTGCGGTCGCGCACGTCGTGGATCGATCCATCGTCGTCCGTGCCCGACGAGCCGTCGCTCGCCGCGTCGTGCCCGGCACAACCGGCGAGCGCACCCGCGATGCCGAGCACCGCGGCCCATGCAGCGCGACCACGCATGGGGAGTACGTGATGTGCAGGGCGCCCGATGACAAGCGAGTGCGCCGCATCGAGCGTGACCGCGCCCCGAGCGGTCCGCATCGGGCCGGATCGGAGCGCCCTACGACTTCGGCGAGCTCGAGGTCTACGCCTGGCTGCGTCGCACCTCGTAGCGTAGCTCGACCATTCCGCTCTTGTACGCCTTGACGTCGGCGAGATGCAGCGGGAGGTCGCGGCCGAGCCCGTCGAAGAACGGGATCCCGTCGCCGATCAAGATCGGCAGGATCGAGTAGCAGAGCTCGTCGGCGAGCCCGCGGCGGAGACACTCGGCGGCGAGCTTGCCACCGCCGACGAGCCAGATGTTGCGGAAGCGCGGCCGTAGCCGCGCGTCGACCAGCTCGGCGAGATCGCCGGAGTAGAGCTCGATGGTGTCGCGGATCCGTGGGAGCGCACGACTCGTGAGCACGAACGTGGGCTTGTCGCCGTACGCCCAACCGGCGCCTTGCGCATCGAAGGCCATCGCGGTCTCGTACGTGCGCGAGCCCATGACGTAGCAGTCGATCGTGGCGAGGAACGCCTCGACGAAGTCCGGCTCCATGGTGTCGCCGGCCGCGTATTCGTCCGAGGTCTCGAGCCAGTCCACACGCCCGTCCTTGCGCGCGATGAAGCCGTCGAGGCTCGCCGCCATGTGGATCGTGACGCGCGAATCGCCGCGTGCCGAAGGGTCTGCCATGGGTCGCGTCCCTCGCTCGCGCGAGCGTAGCTCGAACGCCTCCCTCCCGACGCCCGGCAGCCCCAGATGTGTCCGCCGCGCGGACACCCACGCGGCGCGACCGGCTGCAGCTTCTGCGCACGGCGTCGATGGCCGTCCGGGCATGGACCATGGCACGGCGGGCCTCCGCCTCCTCGAGGCCGACGACCACGACGACACCGCGGTCCTGAACGACACCAGCCCGGGCTCGCACCGCGTCGTGACCGTCGAGCTCCTGCCGCCGGGCGCACGCGTCGGCCGCTACATCGTGCTCGAGCGCGTGGGTCAGGGCGGCATGGGCGACGTCTATGCGGCCTTCGATCCCGAGCTCGATCGACGCGTCGCGCTGAAGATCCTCCACCCCGAAGCGGATCGCGGCGGCAGCCTGATGGGCAACGCGCGCGTGCGGATGCAGCGCGAGGCGCAGGCGATGGCGCGCGTCTCCCATCCGAACGTCATCTCGGTGTTCGACGTCGGTGCCTTCGAGTCGTCCGTGTTCGTCGCGATGGAGCTCGTCACCGGCGTCACGCTCCGCCAGTGGCTCGACACCGAGCCCCGCACCGTCGAACGCATCGTCGCGACGTTCGTGCAGGCCGGCCACGGGCTCGCGGCTGCGCACGCCGCCGGACTGGTCCACCGCGACTTCAAGCCCGACAACGTGCTCGTCAGCCCCGAAGGGCCGCACGACGGCCTCCGCGTGCGCGTGCTCGACTTCGGGCTCGCGCGCACCGAAGCCAGCCTCACCGGCGGCGACGACGACGTGCTCGTCGGTGTCGCACGGCTGCGTCCGGCCGAAGACGAGCCCAGCGCCGTGCTCTCGTCGCAGCTGACCCACGCCGGCGCGATAGTCGGGACGCCGCGCTACATGGCGCCCGAGCAGCACGTCGGCGTGACCGCCGATGCGCGCTGCGATCAGTTCGGATTCTGCGTCGCGCTCTACGAGGCGCTGTTCCGCCAGGATCCCTACGCCGCGCAGGACAACGACGCGCTCGCGCTGGCGAAGCTCGAGGGGCGCGTGACGCCACCACCGGCGGACAGCGGCGTGCCGGCCGGGCTCGTCGCGCTGGTGCTGCGCGGGCTCGCACCCGATCCGAACGATCGCTGGCCCGACATGCGTGCGCTGGTCGAACGGCTCGCTCGCGATCCGGCGAGCTCGCGACGCCGACGCATGCGCATCGCCGCAGCCGTCGCGCTCACCGTCGGCGTGGCGGCCGGGGTCGGGCTGCTCGCGGGGCGCACCGAAGACCCGTGTGGCGACGCCGAGCAGCGCATCGCGGGGATCTGGGACGACGATCGCCGCGCTGCGCTGCACGACGCGATGCTCGCCGCCGAGGTGCCCTATGCCGCGACGGCGGCCGAGGGCGTGACGCGAGCGCTCGACGACTACGTGCGCACGTGGGTCACGACCAGCGCGGAGGCCTGCGCGGCCGCAGAGGTCCGACGCGAGCGCTCGTCGACGCTCTACGACCGACAGCTCGCGTGTCTCGCCGGACGACGGCAGGCCCTCACCGCCGTCGTCGATGCGCTCACGAGCGCCGACGCAGCGACGATCGAGCGCGCGCAGCAGACCACGCGCGCGCTGCCCTCGATCGCGGCCTGCACCAACACTGAGTACCTGCTCGCGACGCTCGAGCCGCCGCCCGAGGAGCTCGCCACTGCCGTCGCCGAGATCCGTCAGGAGCTCGAGCACGCGCGCGCGCAGGAGAACGTGCGCCCGCGCGAGGCCGCTGCACGTGCGGCGGAGGCCCACGCGCGCGCGCTCACGATCGGCTATGCGCCGGTCGTCGCCGAAGCGCTCGTCCGTCAGGGCTCGGCCGACGAGATGCTCGGGGACTACGAGCGCGCGCAGGAGTCGCTGGTCGACGGGCTCGGCATCGCGCTCGCCGAAGGCCACGACGAGTGCGCGGCCGAGGCGGCGGAGCGGCTCGTCGCGGTCGTCGGTGTCGAGCTCGCCCAGTACGACGAGGGGCTGCGCTGGGCACGGGTCGCGGGCAGCATCTACGCGCGGCTCGGGCTCGACGAGGACAAGGCGTTCGGGGTCGAGATGGCCGAGGCGAACGTGCTGTTCCGCAGGGGCGAGTATCGGCGCGCCGGCGCATCGTACGAGCGCGCGATCGCGGCGATCGAGGGCGAGCACGGCCCCGACGATCCTCGGCTCGTCGCGCAGCTCACCAACCTCGGCAACGTGCTCGTCCGCGAGGCGCGGATGGCCGACGCGCTCGCGAGCTACGAGCGCGCAGGACAGATCGCGATCGCCGAGCACGGCGGATCGCATCCGCTCGTCGCCATCGCGCTCGCCGGCGCCTCGCATGCGCTCAGCGATCTCGGTCGCTACGACGAGGCCGAAGCGCGGGCGATCGCGGCCCGTGAAGTGTTCGCCGCCGGCTTCGGCGACGACCACCCGCACGTCGTCGCGCAGGACTGCAACATCGGGCTGTTCCAGGAGGGGCGCGGGGACCTCGAGCTCGCGCTCGCGACGTTCGAGCGCTGTCGCGCACGGCAGGCCGAGCGCTTCGGGCCCGAGCACCCCGAGATCGCGCGCGTGCTCGGCAACCTGGGCCGCATCCGCATGCAGCTCGGTCGGCTCGCGCAAGCGCGGGACGACCTCGGGGCCGCGCTCGCGATCCAGCGCAAGGCGCTGGGCAACGAGCACGACGCGGTCGCGGCGACGCTGCTCGTGCTCGGCATGGTCGAGCAACGCGCGGGCCAGGACGCGGTGGCGGCCGAGCGCTTCGCGGAGTCGCTGACGATCTTCGAGAAGAGCGGCGCCGACACGCTGGCCACCGGGCGCGCACGCTTCGAGTGGGCCCGCGCGCGTCGGCAGGTGGACGGCCCCGGCGATGCGACGCGCGAGGCGGCCACACGCGCACGTGTCGAGCTCGCGACCGGCGGTCCCGCGGCTGCGCCCGAGCTCGCCGCGCTCGATGCCTGGCTCGCCGAGCAGTAGCGATTCGTCGTCCGCCGCGAGCCCCGGCCCGGGTGTGACGTGGGCACGGTCCCCGGCGGCTTGCGATCCATTCCGCGGGTTGTGGTAGCGTCCGGGCCCACGAAGGATGTCCTGATGCGTCGAGCCCACGCCCCGCAAACGTCATTGCCGCTCGTCGCCCTCGTCGCGGCCGCGCTCGCGACCACGCCCGCCGCGGCCACCCACGCGCCTGCTCCGGCGAAGGAGACCGCGCCTGCGCCCGCCAAGAAGCCGGCCGCAAAGCCGGTCAGCGGCGCGAAGCCGGGCGCACCGAGCAAGCCCGCCGGGGTGCGCGCGGCCAAGCCCGCCGAGCCGCCGAAGCCGCTCGCGCCCGGTGAGGTCACCACGCTCTCGGGCTCGATCGCCGGGCTCGGGGTCACGATGTCCTTGCAGCACTTCGTGCTCGCGAACGGCCTGCGCGTCTACGTGCTCGAGGATCACAGCACGCCGTCGTTCGCGTTGCAGCTCGCGTTCGACGTGGGCTCGCGCGACGAGGTCGAGGGTCGCACCGGGTTCGCGCACTTCTTCGAGCACATGATGTTCAAGGGCAGCGCCAACGTCCCCGACGGTGGCCACTTCAAGCACGTGCTCGGCGTCGGCGGGCAGATGAACGCGTTCACCACGAACGACATCACCGTCTACTTCGACGTGCTGCCCAGCCAGTACCTCGACCTCGGGCTGTGGCTCGAGTCCGATCGCCTGCGCTCGCTCGCGATCACCGACGAGAACTTCGAGAACCAGCGCAACGCCGTCAAGGAAGAGAAGGCGATGCGCGTCGACAACGTGCCCTACTCGAAGGCGCTGCAGGAGTTCTTCGCCGAGGCGTGGAAGGGCACCGGCTACGGCCACATCGGCATCGGCAGCGACGCCGACCTCGCCGCGGCCACCACGCCCGAGGTCAAGGCGTTCTTCGACAAGTACTACGTGCCGAACAACGGCGTGCTCGTGCTCGTCGGCGACGTCGACTTCGCCGAGGCCAAGACCAAGATCGAGAAGTACTTCGGCGACATCCCCAAGGGCAGCGATCGCCAGCCGTTCGCGCCGATCGACCACACGCAGACGAAGCTGCAGAAGCGCATCGAGGACAAGCTCGCGCAGCAGCCGCTCTACATGATCGGCTGGAAGACGGTGCCGGAGAACCATCCCGACCGTCACGCGGTCGAGCTGCTCATGAGCATCCTGCTCGAGGGCGACTCCTCGCGCATCACGAGGATCCTGGTCGACGAGAAGAAGCTGGCGGTGGCCTCGGTGCCGCTGCCGTCGTTCGCATCGGGCGGCCGCGATGCCGGCTCGGCGTTCGCGGCGTTCGTGCCGGTCTCCGGCGTGGGCGTCGACAAGATCGAAGAGGTCGTGCGCGCCGAGGTCGAGAACCTCAAGAAGAAGGGCGTCACGGCCAAGGATCTCGAGAAGGCGATCAACAACAAGACCGTCGACACGGTGCAGCAGATCGCCACCAACAACGGGCGCGCGATCCTCATCGGCCTCGGCGCCGTGATGGAGAAGGATCCGCTGTACGTGCTCAGCGACCTCGAGGGCTTCCGCAAGGTCAAGCCCGCCGACATCAAGCGCGTCGCCAACACCTACCTCACCGAAAACTGGATGGTCGCCGAGATCGTCCCGCCGCAGTGAACGCCATGACCAGCATCCGCATCCCTTCTCTTCGTATGCGCCGACTGGCCGTACTCGCCGCTGCATTCGCGCTCGCCGGCAGCGCCTGCGGGCCCAAGAAGCCCACCCAGACGCCGACGCCGATCGGCGACGCGCCGCCGTCCGATCCCGAGCCCAAGCCGGATCCCGGGCCCGCTGAACCCGCGAAGCAGTACCCCGAGCCGCCGGCTCCGTCCGCGGCGAAGCCGGTCGCGTACCCGGCGGTGACGAGCTTCACGCTGAGCAATGGTCTCGAGGTCTACGTGGTCGAGAACCACGAGGTGCCGCTCGTCGCGATGCAGCTCGGCATCCGCGCGGGCACGATGGACAGCGAGCACGTCGCCGAGTTCACGGCGCTCATGCTCGCCGAAGGCACCAAGAGCCGCACCAAGGCGAAGATCGACGAGGCCATCGAGTTCGTCGGCGGCAGCCTCTCCGCCGGCGCCGGCGTGCACACCACGAACATCGGCGCGCGCGTGCTCAAGGCCGACGCGAAGCTGGCGCTCACGCTCATGGCCGACGAGGCCATGAACCCGGCGTTCCCCGAGGCGTCGCTGGCGAAGCTGAAGGCCCAGGCCAAGACCTCGCTCGGGTTCGCGAAGTCGCAGCCGACCGTGCTCGCCGGCGTGCTGTTCGACATGGTCGCCTATCCCGAGGGGCACCCGTACGGGCGGCCGTTCGCGACGGAGGCCCAGATCGACGGCATCGCGATCGCGGACCTGCGCAAGTTCCACGAGACGTTCTATCGCTCGAACAACGCGTTCCTCATCCTCGCGGGCGACATCACGCGCAAGGAGGCCGAGCCGCTCGTGCGGCGCGCGTTCGGGAGCTGGAAGCCGGTCGCCGCGAACGCGCTGCCCCCGAATCCGCTGAACCAGTACAAGGAGTACCCGCTCCCCAAGGAGCTCGTGATCCACCTCGTCGACCGTCCCGGGTCGGCGCAGAGCGAGATCATCGTCGGCAACCTGGCGATCGCACGCAACCACCCCGACTGGGCGAAGATGCAGGTCGCCAACACGATCCTCGGCGACGACGCGAGTGGGCGGCTGTTCCTCGACATCCGCGAGAAGAAGGGCCTGGCCTACGGCATCGGCTCCGAGGTGAGCGACGGCCAGGCGCCCGGCACGTTCTCGATCAACACGCGCACGCGCACGAAGTCGACCGGCGAGATGCTCGCGGCGATCTTCGGGCACGTCAAGCGCATCCGCAACGAGGCCCCGAGCGACGCGGAGTTCGAGTCGGTGGTGAAGAAGCTCGTCGGCAGCTTCCCGCTCGAGATCGAGACCTCCGATCAGATCGCCGGGCGACTGCGCGAGGCGTTGGTGTACGACCTGCCGCCCGACTACTGGCGTGCGTATCGCGACCAGCTCGCGGCGGTGCAGGTGGGCGACGTGAAGGACGTCGCGCGCAAGTACGTGCACCCGGTGCCGCACGTCGTCGTGGTCGGCAATGCCGGCAAGGTCGAGCCGCAGCTCAAGCAGGTCTTCCCGAAGGCGAAGATCATCAAGTACGACGCGGAGCTGAAGAAGCTCTAGCAGGGTGCGGAAGAACGCGAAGCGTTCTTCCGGACACCCTGCTCCGTGCC
>CAZFKC010000148.1:0-20525 GCA_964519175.1 uncultured Nannocystaceae bacterium | reverse complement strand
GGAGCAGGGTGTCCGGAAGAACGCTTCGCGTTCTTCCGCACCCTGCTAGCGCTTGTTCGCCGACCGCTTCGGCATCTCGAACTTCGTCGCGTCCACCGAGCCGTCGAGCTCGACTCGTCCGACGCGCATCGTCTGCTCCGACCTCGTCTTCGTGCTGGGGAAGACCTCGCGGAACGGCAGCAGCATGCCGTCGACCTCGCGGTAGTCGCGGAGCTCGAGCACCGTGGGCTCTGCGCTCGGCGAGCCCGTCGTCCAGCGCAGCGGCAGTCGCGTCCGGCCATCGAGCGTCACCGTGAGCTCTGCACCGCTCGCGGAGACGAGCTCCACGTCGTGCTCGGTGGAGCCCGCGACGCTGCGCGTCGCCACCAGCTCGGCGCTGCTGAAGTACCGCTCCCAGCTGGCGAGCAGCATCGGGTTGCTCTCCCAGCTGCGCTGCTCGACCTCGTCGGCGGGAATGCGCGCCACGCCGACGCCGGGCGCGTCGCTCCACGCCACGTCGCCGCTGCGCCCCCAACGATACGAGCCGATGCCCGGGAGCTTGGTCTCCTCGTAGAAGTCACCGTCACGCCACCAGCGTCTCGAGGTGCCGGTGCGACCGAACACGGTCAGCGAGCCCTCGAGGTACCAGGTGTCGATGCTCGCGAACTTCTCCGCGCCGCCCATCGCGTCGCGTGCGTCGTCGAGCAATCGCCGCGCCTCGGCCTCGGGCGACGGTGGTACGGGCGGGATCGCAGCAGTCGGCTTCGAGGGTTCCGCGCGCACGGATCCCCCGACGGCCGGCGACGCAGGCGGTGGTGGTGAGCCCGGCGACGCGCTCGCCGCCACGACGGGCGACGAGGGCCCGAGCTGACTCCCGATGACGACGCCGAGCGTCGCGAGCACGAGCACCGCTCCGGTCGCCAGCGCGACGCGAAAGCCGAGTCGCGCGCGATCGGAAGCCCCATGGATCGCGCGCGCCGGCGCCACCACGACCGGCGGACGCGTCCCGGGTGGAGGTGTCGGCGCGACCGTCGGGGGACGCGGCAACGGTGGTCCAACCGAGCGCGTCCCATCGAGGCGCATGAGCTCCGCAGCGACCTCCGCCATCGTCTGCGGTCGCCGGCTCGGGTCCTTCTCGAGCGCGCGCAGGATCAGCGCTGCGACGCCCGGCGGCACCGCGGGATCGAGGAACGACGGCGGTGGTGGTGCACGGCGTACCTGCTGATCGAAGATCTGGTACTCGCTCGTGCCGACGAACGGAGGCCGGCCGGTCAACATCTCGTAGGCGACGATGCCCAGCGCGTACACGTCGGTGCGCGCATCGACCTGCTGACCGAGCATCTGCTCCGGAGCGGCGTACACGATGGTACCGATGACCGCGTTGGTCCGCGTCAGCCGGCGGGTCTCCGCCGAAGGCTCGAGCAGCTTGGCGATGCCGAAGTCGAGCACCTTCACCTGCTCGCGGTCGGAACCGAGGTGGGTGACGAAGCAGTTCGACGGCTTCACGTCGCGGTGCACGATGCCGCGGGCATGCGCAGCCCCCAGCGCGCTCGCGATCTGCAGCAACATCGCGCGCGCGCGCGGCCACGACAGGCCCCCTTCGCGGGCCAGCAGCGTCTGCAGGTCGGCGCCCTCGAGCAGATCCATCACGAAGAACGTCGGTTCGTCGTCGCCGAAGTCGAGGATGGCGACGACGTTCTCGTGGGCGATCGCGGTGGCAGCTCGGGCCTCCCGCAGGAACCGGCGTCGCTGCTGCTCGTCGAGGGCGAGCTCGGCGTTCAGCACCTTGATCGCCACGCGCTTCTGCAGCAGACGATGGACCCCCTCGTACACCTCGCCCATGCCCCCGCGGCCGAGGAGACGGACGACGTCGTAGCGTCCGCCGAGCACGCGACCGACGAGATTCGTCACCGGCGGCAGGGCAGACACGGTCGGTGCGCTCCGCTCACAGCCCAGTCGCACGGAACGCCAGGAACGCGGCGAGCACCACCGTCGCGAGGAAGGCGAGCAGGATCGCGAGCACGAGCCACGGCGTGCGTGCCTTGACCTGCGGCGTCGCGGGGATCACGGTGCGCACGTACACGCTGTCGAACACGGTCGCCGCCTTCGGGTGCCACAGCAGTGCGAGCACGAGTGCGACGACGATCGACTGCACGATCATCGGCACCACCACCACGCCACTCACATGGGGCGGCAGCCCGACTGCCGCGATCACGTTGGTCGCGACCCCGCCGATTGCCATCAACGAATAGAGGATGCGGCCGATCGGGTTCAGCTTGCTCAGCAGCACGCCGGCGACGATTGCGATGATCGCCATCGCGAGGGTGATCTTGCCCTCGGGCGTGCCGATCTTCTCGAACGACGACAACGCCGTGAGCGCCCCACCGATCGTGCAGAGCGTGCCGAGGCTGCGGATGTTGGACTCGATGTCGATGTGGGCCTCGCGGAGCGCCACGTGCTCGGCCGCCTGCGGCGACACGGGAGCCGGCGGCGACTGCTGCGGGTAGTGCTGCTGCGGGTAGCCCTGCTGCGGGTAGCCCTGCTGCGGGTAGCCCTGCTGCGGGTACGGCTGCTGCGGGTAGCCCTGCTGCGGGTACGGCTGCTGCGGGTAGCCCGGCTGGGGCGGATGGCCGTGCGGCGCGGGGGGATACGCATGCGGGGAGGGCTGATGGACGGTCATGGTTCGATCTCCAGAGTGGTCGTGGCTCGAGCTTCGATTCCACCGCTCAGCTCTCGGGCGCGCCGTCGGTGAGTCGGCCGTTCGCGAACGTCCAGCCGACCTGCATCGAGTCGGGTGGCATGAGCAGCAGCACCGGAGGACCTTCGAGGTTGCGATCGGTCGCGAGGTACTCGCTGACGAGGGGCAGCGCCGCCTGTGCGGCAGCCGCACGCGCCTCCGGCGAGCCGGCCGCGAGCTCCGCGTCGAGGTGCAGATAGACGTGCACCGATTTTCCGCCCCGGAACGCCGCTCGGTCCGCCGACTGCAGCATCATCCGATAGCGCAGCTTCGTCGCCTCGTGGAGCTTGGTCGCCATCGCGAGGATGGCCGTGGCGCGCTGCTCGGCGAACGCATTGAGATAGGTGAGCCGCGTGGCGCCGGCGTACACCGAGAGCGGGATCGGCTTGCTGCCGTCGACCTCGCCCAGCTTCACCTTGTACTTGCCGATCGCCCCGGGTGCGAGCGTGCTCGGGGACAGTCGCGCGTTGACGGAGCGCTTCTGGCCGAACGCTTCACCGGTGCAGTGCACCTCGACGTCCACCAGCGGCGTGGTGCTGATGTTCTCGATGGTGCCCGAGCACGTCGCCGTACCGAGCTCGCTGCCATAGGAGTTGGAGAGCGCGATGCCGACCTTCGGATCGACCTTCGCCTGGTACTGCGTGCGATCGACGACCTGCGCCGTGCCTCGACCCGCGCTGACCAAGAATGTGCCCGCGTCCTCGTCCCAAGTGCTCAGCGCACGCGCACCGCTGCTGCGCACCTCGATGGCCACGGACAGCTTCGGCAAGCCGGTGAGCTGCTGCACCTGGGTCTGTACGCGCCGCACCAGCGCACGCAGGGCGTCGAGGTCGCCGCTGCCCTCGGCCATCGCGAGCTCGACGACCTCGGTGCCGCCGACCTCGAAGAAGCGCATCGTCGCACCGGCCAGCTCGCCCGTCGCGGTCAGCGCGGCGAGTTGCTCGGCGGTCGCGAGGAACCGCTTCGGGATCCTGCGGTTCGGCACCGAGAACGGCTCCGGGCCCACGGACGCGATGCACAGATCCGTCTCGTCGTCGGCGGTCGCCTCCCCGTCGGCATCGGTGTCGTTGATCACGAGCAACGCCACTCGGTCACCGATGCGGATTGCATCGCGTGGCCGAGCGTCCGTCATCGTCGCGAGCAGCTCCGCCGTGGTGCCGTCGAACGCACGGATCTCGTGCGAGGCGCCCTTTTCGGCGAGCAACATCGTGGACCCGAATCCGACGAGCACCCGGAGCTTCTCGTTGGTGACGCCGAGCTCGGTGGCGGTGCCGAGCTGCGACAGCGCGGCATTCGACACCGCCTTGGAGGCGTCGTCGACGAGGAACACGCCGCCGGGATGGAACGCGAGCGCGCGACGGCCGGTCGGGATGGCGAGCGCGGTCGCGGTCCCGCCCGCGAGCGGCTGGCGCACCAGCCCGCCCTCGCTGCCGATGATCACGGCGCCGTCGGTGACTCCGTAGATGCCGTAGGCCTTGCCCAGCTGCTCCGGCTTGCCGCCGGCGAGGGGCACCTTCCACAGCTCGTCCGGGAAGTACTCGCCCATGACGATCGCGATGGTCGAGGTCTGGGCATCGACCGCGAACTCGCCGACCTGGACCTTGTCGTCGGTGACGGCGAAGGCCTCCTTGCCCACGGGCTTGATCATGATCGCGTGCCTCGGATTGCCGATCAGATCGCGCTTTCCGGTGGGGCGGCGGAACACGATGGTGCCGTCGGGCGCGACCACGGGGTCGGGGCCCACGTCGGCGACCACGAGGGTGTCGGTGCCGCTCGCGATGTCGAACGCGTGGAGGTCGTACGACACCACCGATTCGCTACCGACCTGCCGCCGGTTGCTCACCGCGTAGTGAAGCGTCTTGCCGTCGCTCGAGAGCTGCAGCGCCGTCCGCACGGCACCAGGCAGGTCGACACAGCTCACGCGTGCCGGTGGTGCTTCGGGCTCGGTCACCGCCGCCGCGGAGGCCGGCGCACTGCCGGTCGCACCGTCGGCCTCGTCGCACGCGGAGATCGCGAGCGTGGTGATTGCGAGGAGGAGCCCTGGAGCGGATGCGCGGGTCATGTCGTGCCTCGTGGGCACGACGCCCCAGTGCAGGGAACGCGCGGAGCTCGTCGACCCAGGGGCGGAGTGTGTCGGCCGGACTTTTCGATCCCTCGTCTCACCCGAATGTTCGGGGGCGCACCCGAACGGTCCCGAGCGCCGCGGCCTGCGCGGCGCATTTCGGCGATAGAATCGAAGTGCGATGCGAGCCGCTCCGTCCCTGTCGTCGATCGCGGTCGGCCTGCTGCTCGGGTGCGAGGTCACGCAGGCCCTCGCGGCCGGCGACGCGGAGGCGGAGGCGATCGCGGCCTCCGCCGGAGTGAGCCAGACCGAGGCCGACCGCTTCGTGGGGCGCTACACGTTCGCCGGCGGCGAAGCGCAGCGGTCGGCGCTGCGCGACGCGATCGAGGAGCTGGTCGCGCAGCTCAACGCCATGATCCGCGGCGTCGCGCGGGGCAAGCTCGCCGAGACGAACCCGGTGTTCGAGACGATCGCGATCGAGCGCAAGGGTGGCCAGCTCGTGCTGAGCTACGGCGATCACACCAACGCCTGCAACCTCGACGGCTCCGGCTCCGACGTCGAGGGCATCGACGGCAGCTCGCTCACGTGCCGACTCTCGATGCAGGGCGACGCGCTCGTCCATCGCGTGGACGGCTCACGCGGCGGGCGCGTCAACACGCTCACGCTCGGCAAGGGCGGCCGCCTCACGATGAGCACGCGGGTCCACTCGAAGCTGATGCCCGCCGACCTGCGCTACACACTGACGTTCGCGCGGTGACCCGGGAGCCAGCGGCGTCGAGTGTGGCCTCGCCGCGCCGCCGCACGAGCTCGCCGGTGGAGCGCGTCACTGCGGGACGACGCGGACATCGTCGATCGTCGCGAGCGCCGGACCCGACATGTCCTCCGGCACGATGAACATGATCCGCACGTAGACGGTCGTGCCGGCGTAGGGACCGAGATCGACGACGCCCACGAGATCGCCGGTGTCGTCCTCGAGCGTGGCGGCCGTCGCGGTGAGGATCACCTCGGTGTCCATCGGCTCGCCGCCGCCTTCGGGCTCGATCTGCACCTGCAGCGTGCGGTCGGCCGTCGACATCACGAAGTCGACCATGTTCCACGACACGCGATAGTCGAACTCGAGGTTTGCAGGCGTGTCGGCGTCGAGCGTGATGTCCTGGCCGATCTGGATCGGTCCGGTGAGGCTGGTCGCGCCGTTGCCGTCGAAGCCGGTGACCGCCGCGTACAGCCCATCGGTCGGCGCAGTGGTGAACGTCGTCCAGGTGCCCAGGTCCTGCACGAACCCAGCGTCGTCCACGGTGAGCGGGACGAACGGCGCCTCGAGGTCGACGGTGTTCCAGCCGGTGAAGTCGCCGCTCTCGAAGCTGCAGTTGTCGCAGGTGTCGAGGCACTCGCCCTTCACGCAGCTGCCGCTGGGCGCACACGCGACGCCGACATCGCCCATCGCGCAGTCGGTCGCACCGCAGAACGCCTGGCTCGTCCCGGGATCGATGCACTCGCCGTCGCACGCGATCTCCGGCGCAGTGCAGCGAACGGCGTCGGTGCTCGAGGACGACTCCGAGCCCGACTCCGAGCTCGACTCCGAGCCCGTGCCGGTGCTCGTCGCCTCCGTGCTCCCGCTGTCGCTGGACTCGTCCGACGTCGTGCTGCTGTCCGCCATCGTCGTGGTCGGCGACGTCGTGGTGGTCGCGGTCGTCGTCGTCGCCGTCGTCGTGGGCGACGTCATGCTGCCGGTCTCCGAGCTCTCGTCGGTGCCGCTGTCGGCGGAGCTGCTCGTCCCGTCGGACGGACAGCCGGCGAGCAGAGCAGCGGAGACGAACCACGAGACGCGAGGAAGAGCTTGTGCCATCGCGAGATCATAGCGACGTGCCGCGGGGCGACGGTGGCCCGATGGAGGACGCTCGCGCGCACTCGCGCGCGCGACCGGGCGCAGCTCGTTCGAGCTCGCGCGGTGGTCAGTGCTTCGACGGCACGCCCCGTCGTGCGGCCAACCGCTCGCGGAACGTCCGCAGTGTGATCTCCTTCGACTCGTCGTAGTGATCGCGCGACGACTGCGAGCGCGCGTGCACGTTCGCCGGCTGACGCCAGCGCACGATCTTGCGCTGGACCCCGCTCCAGAACCTCGCGCGCGCCTCGAGCGAGAGCATCGCGCCGCGATGGATCTGCGCCTGCGCCTCCGGCGTGTCGGCGTAGAGCGCGAGCGCGTCCTCCAGCCACTTGCCGTGGTCCTGGTCCTGCAGCACGTGCAGCCGGAAGTAGAGGATCTCCTCGTCGCGGAAGCCCGCGCGTGCGAGCCCGCGCAGGAGGTACCCGAACATCTTCGGGATGCTCCACTCGTGGCCCGGGCCGACCGCGCCGAGCCCGACCAGGAACGGCTCCGCTTCGCAGATCCGCAGGTGCTCCTCGACGAAGTCGGTGACCGCGGAGTGCAGCGGCGTGCTGTCGAGCCTGTCGAGCCCGCCGCACGCCGAGGCCACGTACTCGCGGTAGAGCTCGGCGTGGTCCTTGCCGTCGGAGCCCTCGCCGTACTCGTCGACGAGCACCTTCGCCAGCCACGTCTTCGCACGGCTGTCGGGCGCGTTGACGAGCAGACGCTCGAGGTAGCCGGTGAACATCCCGACCAGCGCGTAGTGCTGCAGGCCGAGCACGCCGTAGTCCTCGCGCGTGAACGGGACATGGGCGACGCGCACGAGCAAGGGATGGTTGACCGCCGGATGTCGCTCGACGTCGCGGCGGAGGGCGGCCAGGAACTCGCGCGGACCGGCGTCGACGCGCGGCGTGCCCTGGCTCGGGGTGGGATCGGGGGATCGGGTGAACAGGCGCAGCATGGTCGTGGCTCCCTTCACGCGGTCTCGCGGACCACCGGCAATCGCACGCGCGACGCCTCGGCGGCGGGCACATGGTTCTGCGCCGTCACGTCGGCCGGGATCGTGCCGACCTCGTCGCGCAGGTGCGACTCGGGATCGCGGACGATGTCGAAGTAGGCCGCGCGCTTCTCCAGCCACCGCCGCGTGCCGCCGAGCGTGCGCAGGAAGAACCCCGGCCGCCGCCGCAGCGCCGGGAACGTGCCCTTGCGCACCGAGGGCCACACCGCGTCGCGCTGCGCGGCGAACTTCTCGTAGAAGCGCCGCCGCGGCAGCTTCGTGGGCAGCACCGAGTGCAGCAGATCGAAGAAGCGCGCGTCCTCGGTGAGCAGCTCTTGCTGGCGCTGACGATAGAGCTGCGTGCCGGGCAGCGGCGTGAGGATCGAGACCAGCGGGATCGCGATGCCCAGCTCGTTGATGTGCGCGTAGAGCCGATCGAAGTCGGCCTCGTCGAACTCCGGGCGCACCATGAAGATGCCGGTGGAGATGATCCCGAGCTCCTGCATGATCTGCGCGGCGCGGCGGTTCTTGTCGACGGTGCCGCGCTTGAGCAGCGCCGCGAGCCCGTCGTCGGCGTTCGACTCGAAGCCCGACAGCACCATGACGAGCCCCGCGTCGCGCAGCCTTCGCATGAGGTCGGGGTTGTCCGCGATGAAGTCGGTGCGCCCCTGCGTGAGGAAGTACTTCTTCAGCTTGCGGCGCTCGATCTCGTCGCAGAGCTGCTCGAGCCGCCGGCGGTTGGTGAGGAAGTTGTCGTCGAGGAAGAAGACACACTGTTCCTCGATCTGCTCCAGCCGATCGCAGATCGCCTTCGCACTCAGGAACCGGGTCTTGCGCTCGTAGAACTCCCAGATCGCGCAGAAGTTGCAGTCGAAGCTGCAACCGCGCGACGTGCTGAGCGAGGCCATCGGGCCCGCGGTCATGAAGAAGTAGTCGCCCGGACGCCGACGCACGAGGTGTCGCGCCGGCGGCGGGAAGCTGTCGAGGTCGCGGTTCTGGTGGCGCTTCGCCGTGGTCACCCACGCACCGTCACCGCCCCTGAAGCGCAGGCCCGCGATCGCATGCAGCTCGTTGCGCGAGCCCGCGGCAGCGACGTGCGCGACGAGCTCGGCGAACGTCTCCTCGCCCTCGCCCAGGCAGATCGCATCCACGCAATCCTCCTCGAACGCCTCCGGCATCAAGGTCGGATGGTGGCCACCCACGATCGTGAAGCAGCGCTCACCGAGCGTGCCCTTGGCGGTCTCGAGGATCGCCTTGGCCTGGTAGCAGTCGGTGGTCATCGACGTGGTACCGACCAGATCGGGCTCGAACTCGAGCAACACCCGGTTGAGCTCGAGGTCGGGCTCGAGCCGCATGTCGAGGATGCGCACCTCGTGCTCGGGCACCATGGCGGCGAGCTGTGCGAGCGCGACGGGCTCGGACATCCAGATGACGTTCTCGAGCCCGAGACGGCCGGGCTCGAAGGGGGCGGGTTGGACGAGGAGGATCCGCATCGAGTGGGCTTCCCTTTGGTCGTTTCGGACGACCTTGCCGCGGCGTTTGACGATGATACCGGCATCTCTTGCTTGCACAATCGTTCAAATCGTTCATCGTGGCGTGGTGAGCCGGGAGACCATCGGTACGGCGGAAGCCGCATTGCTCTTGGCGGTGGGACCTTCGAGCGTGAAGAGGTGGGCGGACGAGGGCGTGCTCGCGTGCGTACGCACCGCGGGCGGTCACCGGAGGTTCCACCGCGCGGAGGTCGAGCGATTCGCGGGTGCGCGACGCGACGCGAGCGCGAGCGTCGACACCCTCGCCAGCGAGCTGCTCGCTGCGCGGGACATCCATCGCGTGCTCGGTCTGTTGCATCTGCAGCGCTCCGAGTTGGGGGCCTGGTCGAGCGTCGCCCAGGCGGTCGGGAGTGCACTCGCCGTGCTCGGTACGCGGTGGGCGGCCGGAGAGATCACCGTGATGGCCGAACATGCGGCGAGCGAGCGGCTCGTTCGCGCGCTGGGCTGGCTGAGCGCGTCGATGCCGGTCGCACCGACGGCCCGTCGGTACCTCCTGGTCACGGCGGAGGGCGACGAGCACACGCTCGGGCTCTGCCTCGCCGAGCTGTGTCTGCGCGCGGAGGGCTGGTCCGGCGAGCTCGTGGGCCGACTCCCGCCGACGGGCGAGCTGGTCGCGCGCTTGCGCGAGGGCGGAATCGATCTGCTCGGGCTCTCGGCCTCCAGCGCATCGAGCAATCCACGCGCGCTCGCGGAGCTCTATCGCGTGCTGCGTCGGGTCGCCGAGCCGGCGGGCGTGAAGCTCGTGCTCGGGGGCAGCGGTCCGTGGCCCGATGCGCCGCAGTACGGCTGGCGCGTGGACGATTTCGACGTCTTCGCCGCACTCCTGCGCAGCCCGGAGCTCGCCGGCGGATGAAGCTGCTCGCGACCTGGCCGCGTCGCCTCGCGTGCGTGCTCGTCGTGCTGGTGCTCGCCCAGCTCGCGCTCGCCCACGCGATCTACCGCGATCTCGCGCCGCCCCCTGCCCAGCCGATGGAGCCCATCGCAGGCGTCGGCGGCGTCTCGGCGGAGCTCTGTCGCACGTGCCACGCGAGCATCTACGACGAGTGGGCGCAGAGCGGGCACGCGCGTGCGTTCGTCGATCCGCTCTACCAGGCCGAGCTCGCCCATGCCGAGCCGACGTATCCGTGCGAGCGCTGCCACACCCCGCTCGTGGAGCAGCGGCCCACGCGGGTGCTCGGGCTCGCGCTGGTGTGGCCGTCGTTCGTGCCCTTCTCGCTCGGCAACGATCGCTTCGATCCCGTGCTGCAGCGCGAGGGCGTGACGTGCGTGGCGTGCCACGTCGTCGACGCGAGCATCGTCGGGCCGTTCGCGGACCCGCGCGACGCCCCACATCCGACGCAGCGCGTCGATCTGCGCGACCCGGCGTTGTGCGCCCGCTGCCACCAGCTCGACTTCGAGGTGGTCGGACGAAAGCTCGAGCGGCCGATCCTCGACACCGTCGCGGAGTGGCGCGGGCTCGCGGCGCACGGCAGGGACGAGCGCTGCGTCGACTGCCACATGCCCACCGTCGATCCACGGCCGGCCGCACGCACGGGCGAGCCGCGACCCGGCACGAGCCACCGGCTGCCCGGGCCGTTCGACGCGACGTTCGTCGCCGAACGGGTCCGCGTCGCCGACGTCGAGCTCGACGGCGCCCGCGATCGCGGCGCGAAGACCCGGCTCGTGCTCGTCAACGACAGCGGCCACCGCGTCCCGACCGCGGAGCCGGAGCGCCACGTCGTGGTGCAGCTCGCTGCGCTCGCGGCCGACGACACGGTGCTCGCGACCGCGACCGAGCGCATCGAGCGACGCGTCGACGTGGCGAAGCTGCGCGAGCTCGGGGTCGACACCACGCTCGCGGTCGCCGAGCAGCGCCCGCTCGCGCTCGAGCTGCCCGCGCCCCTGCCCGCCCAGGCGGTCGCGCTCGAGCTCACCGTCGACTTCGTGCTGTGGGATCCGAGCGCGGCGGTGCTCGCCGAGCTGCCGCCGTCGCAGCCGGTCTCGCATCGTCTGCTCGAGCGCCGCCTGACGCTCGCGGAGGTGCCGTGAAGCGCGAGCGCGTGCTCGGGCTCGTGCTGCTGCAGGCCGCGACGGTGGTCCCGCTGGTCGCGGCCGGCCTCGGTGCGCGCACGGTCGGTATCGCGATCGCCTGGGTCGCGGTCGCGCTGCAGCTCGGGCTCGGCAACCGCACGCGCGCGATGCTCGGGCTGCTCGCCAGCGCGATGGTGCTCGGCACGCTCGCCGAGTCCGCGCTGGCCATGGCCGGCGTGCTGCAGTTCCGGGCGACCGACGCGATCGGCATCCCGGCCTGGCTCCCGCCGTCGTGGGCGCTCCTCGGCGCCTCGTTCACCCACGTGCTCGCCCCACTGCGTGGGCGCGTGCTGCTCGCGTGGCTCGTCGGTGCGCTCGCCTCGGCGCTCGCGCTGCAAGGTGCGATCGTGGCCGGTGAGATCGCGATGGCGCCGATCGCATGGCGCTTCGCGGTCGTCGCGGCGACGCTCGGCACGATCATCGCGCTCGTCGCCGTGCTGGCCACGCGCTGGACGGAGCCTGTGCGCGCGCGGTGACGAGCGTCAGCGCAGCGCGGCCGCACGCAGCTGTGCGCGGACTTCGTCCAGCGACGCGGCCGCGCGCGCACAGGCCTCGCGGGTCGCGTCGTCGGCATCGGCGGGCGCCGGCGGCACGCGGATGTCGTCGAGCCCCGGCAGCTCGCCGCTGCCCGCATCGATGCGCTGCAGCACCGCCGCCATCGCGGCGCAGGGTTCCGGTGCCGTCGCAGCCTCGCGCAGCTCGTGGGCGACATCCGAGCGCGAGGTCGCTCCAGCCGCGGCCTCTCGCGTCGCGGATCGCGTGAGCCCGAGCTCGGGCGACAGGAAGAACACCACCGCAGCGGCGCCGAACAGACCCCACGCGATGATGGGACCCAGGCGACTCGCCCGCGGCTCGCTCGCGGGTCGTGGGGCGGGCGCGCGCGCAGCCCGAACGGCGCGCGGCGGCCGAGGCTCCTGCACCACCGGCTGCGCGGCTCGAAACGCCGCATCGAGCTCGAGCCGCGCGGTGGCGGCGTCGCGTGGGCGGTCGTCGGGCTGCTTCGCCAGCAATCGCGAGACCACGGCGCGCACCGTGGCGGGCACCGTGCTCGGCAGCGCGGGCGGTGCATCCCGCACGTGCATCTGCATGACGCTCGCGATGTCGGGCGCCTCGAACGGGAGCCGGCCGGACAGCATGCGGTAGAGCAGCACGCCCACCGCGTAGATGTCCGCGCGGCCGTCGACCTCGCCGTCGACGATCTGCTCCGGGCTCATGTAGCTGGGCGTGCCGCACACCTGCCCGCGTCGCGTGATGCGGGCGATCGCGGCGTCGTCGGCCAGCACCTTCGCGATCCCGAAGTCGAGCAGCTTCACGATCGGCGGCGACCCGGCCACCAGCACGTTCTGCGGCTTCACGTCGCGGTGCACGACGCCGCGCGCGTGCGCGTGTCCGAGCCCGTCGAGCAGCTGCCCGATCACCGCATGCGTGAACGCGAGCTCGAGCGGCGCGGTCATCAGTCGCGCGAGCTCGGTGCCGCCGAACAGCTCCATGCACAGGTATCTCGCGTTCGGGAGCTCGCCGACGCGCGCGGTCCCGAAGTCGAACACGCGCACGCAGTTCGGGTGCTCGAGACGCGCAGCGCTGCGCGCCTCACGGTCGAAGCGCTGCGCGACGTTCGGCTGCCCGCACAGATCCGGATGCAGCAGCTTGACCGCGACGTCGTAGCCCTGCTCGATCGCATGGCAGCGCAGCACGACGCCCATCGCACCCGCGCCGAGGCGCGCGTCGACGCGGTAGCGCCCCGCGATCACCGTGCCGATCAGCCGCTCTGTGTCCCACTCCACGCGTTCATCCCGGTGCAGTGCATGGGCAGCCCACGCTAACGCGCGCCGCCCGGGGCGGACAAGCGCGCAGGCCCCGCTCGCCGGTTCGTTCGCGCGGGCTCATGCGAGGTCGAACACCAGCACCTCGGCATCGGCGGTGCCCTCGATGCGGGCCTCGGGCTCGCCGGAGAGCGCCGCCGCGTCGCCGGCCGCGAGCGCGTGCCCGTTCACGTTCGCGTCACCGCGCACGACATGGATCCACGCGTGGCGCCCGGTCGCGATCGCGTGGGTCGCCGACTCGCCCGCGCCGAGCCGCGCCGCGTGGATCGTGACGTCCTGGTGCACCGTGACGCTGCCGTCACGACCGTCGGGCGACGCGACGAGCCGCAGCGCACCACGCAGGGTGCCGGGCTCGAAGTGCTTCTGCTCGTAGCTCGGCGCGAGCCCGCTCTTCGCGGGGATGATCCAGATCTGCAGGAAGTGCACGAGCGCCGTCTTCGAAGCGTTGTACTCGCTGTGCCGCACGCCGGTGCCCGCGGTCATGCGCTGCACGTCGCCCGGACGGATCACCGAGCCGGTGCCGAGCGAGTCCTTGTGCTCGAGCGCGCCGTCGAGCACGTACGAGACGATCTCCATGTCGCGGTGTCCGTGGGTGCCGAAACCCATGCCGGGCTGCACCCGGTCCTCGTTGATCACCCGCAGCGCGCGAAAGCCCATGTGCGCGTCGTCGTAGTAGTCCGCGAACGAGAACGTGTGACGGCTCTCGAGCCAGCCGTGCTGGGCATGCCCGCGCTCTTCGCTGCGTCGGATCGTGATCATGGCCCGCGATCATGGGGCCGGCGCCCGCGTGCGCAAGGGCGTGGATCGCGACCGGCTCAGCGGGCCCGGTAGGCCCGCGAGTTGCCGTTCCTGCGGTTCGTCACCGTGATGGCCCCATCGCCCTCGATCCGCGCATGGATCGCGAAGCCCTCGTCGTCGTCGCCGTCGGCCAGGTTCGCGATGAAGTCGTCCGGCGCGTTGTGGGCATCGTCGTTGCCGAGCGCGCGGTGCTGCTGCCACAGATCCGGCTGCGACGGCGCGGCGAAGATGCGCTCGAACGTCGACGCGTCGCCGCCTTTGTTCGCGCCGTTGTTCATGACCACGACCAGCGGATCGATGCCGTGCACGAGCTGCGTCGCCCCGGAGATCGACAGCCCGTGGTGCGTGGTCTGGTAGAGATCGATCGGCCCGAGCCGCCCGAGCGGGCACGCGAGCTCGTCCTCGTAGCTCCACGTGAGATCGCCGAGATCGAGCATCTCGAAGTCGCCGAAGCGCAGCACGAACCCGACGCTGTTGCCGTTCTCGCCGTTGTCCGGGTTCATGTTGCCGGCCCCGTCGCACGCCGGATTCGCCGCGCCGCCGCCCGGGAGCGCGTCCTCGATCACCTGCGTCGCGGACGACACGATCGTGAGCTCGACGCCGCCGATCTGCTCGACGCGGCCGGGCTCGACCACCGTCCGCTTGCCGTCGGCGACCGCGAGGTAGTCCTGCCAGAGCTCCTGCCCCTGTCCACCGCCGGCCTCGACGCTGTCGCCGTGGTCCCAGAACGCGTCGATCGGCACGCGCCCGACGACGTCCGGCACGCCACCGACGTGATCGAGGTGATAGTGCGTGATGATGCAGAGCTCGATCGACGACGCGCCGAGCTCGTCCTGCACGACGGCCGCGATGCGATCGGCGTCGCGGTCACCGGGGAAGCCGGTGTCGACGAGCACGATCGGCCCGTCGGGGGTCGCGATCAGGGTGGCGGCGCCGCCCTCGGTGTCGATCCAGAAGATCTCGAGCGTGCCCACGGGTGGCGGGCCGGTGTCGTCGCTGGTCGAGCCCGCTCCGCTCGTGCCGCTGTCGTCGACCGAGCTCGTGCTGCTGCCGGTCGTGGTGCTGCTGGACGAGGCCGTGGTCGCGCTGCTCGTGGTCGACGCGCCGGTCGTGCCCACGCTGGTCGAGCTCACGCTCGTCGACGAGGAGTGCTCGGCGCCGTCGGACGACGCGTCGTCGCCACAGCCGAGCGCGAGCACGCCCGCGATGATGGTCCGCCGCACCACGCCACCATCGCCTACGATCGCGACGATGTCGACCGGTCACCCGCGTCGACGACGGGGAAGACCGGGCCGCCCTTGGCCAGCGCGCGCTGGTAGGCCGGGCGGGCCTTCGCGCGCTCGACGAACGCGCGGATCCTCGTGGTGTCGAGCTCGCCGGCGCGCTCGAGCAGCGCCTCGAGCGGGTAGCTCATCTGCACGTCGGCGGCGGTGAGCTCCTCGCCGGCGAGCCACGTCGAGCGCGCGAGCTCGGCCTCGAGGAACGCGACGTGTCGGCGCAGGTTCGGCGCGACGAACTGCTCCTCCAGCCCGTCGGCGATCTTGCGCGCGATCGGCTTGACGAAGAACGGCAGCGGAGCGCTGCGGACACGCGAGCACAGCAGCTTCACCAGCAAGGGCGGCATCAGCGAGCCCTCGGCGTAGTGCATGAAGTAGCGGTAGCGCAGGTGCTCCGGCGTGCCGACCGCGGGCACGAATTGTCCCTGCCCGAAGCGCTCGACCAGGAACTCGAGGATCGCCCCCGACTCCGCGACCGTCATTCCGTCGCAGGTCACGACGGGGGACTTGCCGAGCGGATGGATCGCCGCGAGCTCCGGGGGCGCGAGCAGGGTCTTGGGATTGCGTTTGTAGCGGACGATCTCGTAGGGGAGCTCGAGCTCTTCGAGCAGCCAAAGCACGCGCTGCGAGCGGGAGCGTTCGAGATGATGGACCGTGATCACGCGGGTGCTCTACCACGGGCACCGGGCTCGGCGGGACCTCGCGTCGCTCAGGGCGCGAGACGAGCGATCCAGCCGTCGGCGCTGCCGTCGGCGCCGGTGCGCTGGCCCGCGACGAAGATCGATCCGTCGTCGGCGATCACCACGTCGCGCAGTGCGTCGTCGCCGTCGTTCGGATACGTGCGCGACCAGATCACCTCGCCGGTCGGTGCGACCTTGAGGACCGCGAGGTCGTCGTCGAGCTCGGGCGTCTCCCAGCCCACCGCGACGATCGCTCCGCTGGGATCGACCGCGACGCCGTGGAGGTTCGCCTGCGCGTGCTGGGTGACGCGCACGGGCGCGAGCGCGACCTCGCCGTGCTCGTAGGCCGCGACCCAGCCCTGGCCCCCGGCGTCGTCCTCCGCGTAGCCGACCACCCACTCGCGCTCGGCGATCGGATCGTACGCGACCGCCAGCGCCTCGTTGTACGCGCCGAGCACCACGTCGATCTGATCGACGTCCTCGCCGACCGGCCGGTAGAACGCGCCCTGCACGTCGAACGCGGTGTAGCGACCCGCGACCAGGAGCCGCGTGCCGCCGTCGTAGACGAGGTCGTAGGGGAAGCCGTTCACGGGCGACAGGGGCTCGCCGACGATCGTCTCGAGCAGCAGGCCGTCGCTCGACCAGTGCAGCACGACGCCCTCGTCGTTGCCGTCGCGGCCGCCCGCCCACGACTCGCCGAACGCATCGATCGCGACCGCGAACCCGGTGCCCTCCACGAGCTCGCTCCAGCGCTGCTCGCCGTCCGCGGAGAGCATCGCGATCGCATGCTCGGCGTTCACCGTCGCTGTGACCGCGATCGCCTCCTCGTTCAGCTCGTCGATGTCGAGCCCCCAGGTGTACGCGCCGCTCCATCCCAGCTCGAGATCGAAGCTCCAGCTCCACAGCGTCGCGCCGGCCTGATCCATGCGCCAGACCCCCGGCGTCGCGGTCATGCCGTCGCCCTGCGCGACGCCGACCGCCAGCTCGCCGTCGGCGAACATCTCCAGCGAGAAGGCGCCGTCGAACGCATTCGGTCCGCCGTCGATGACGACGCTCCACACGATCTCGCCACCGGCGATGCAGCCCGGGTTGCAGCCGTCGCCCACCTGATCGTTGCCGTCGTCGCAGGGCTCGCCGGGATCGGGCAGCCCGTTGCCGCAGAGCGACGCACCACTCTCGCTGTCCGCGTCGCTCGTGACCTCCGCGCTCGTCGCCGAGCCCGGATCGCCGGTCGTCGTCGCCTCGTTCGTGCTCGCGCTCGTGCTCGGGCCCGACGACGACGTCGGACCCGGCCCCTCCTCGCTGCCGGTGCTCACCACTCCCGGCGGTACGCACTCGCCGGCGAGCCCGTCGCCCGCGTGATCGCCATAGCGCGCGCCGGAGGGACAGCCGTCGTCGGGGAACGAGCACCACCCGTCGAGCTCGCACGTGCCCATGCGGAGCCCGGCGCGGCAGTCGCTGGCCTCGGTGCACGCGAACGTGCCCGGCGCACACGCGAACGCGATCGCGGTCCCCAGCGACGCGCCGAGGCTCGCGAGCACGACACGTCGAGCCCGGGCCGCCATGATTCCAGGTTACCGCGCCTCATGGCGACGTTGTTGTCGCGTCGCCACCCTGATACATGGGGCGGCGTGCAGTTGCTCGTGCAGGCCCTGATGTTCGCAGCGCTCGGCGCCGCGCCGACGCCGACGCCCGGTGGGCCCGTTCCCGACGTGCGTCCGATCAGCGCCCGCGCCGGGGATCCGCAGGGCGTGCGACAGGTGGTGCTCGACAACGGGCTCACCGTGCTGCTGAGCGAGAACCACGAGCGCCCGGAGATCTTCGGTGCGGTCGTCGTGCGCACCGGCGGCAAGAACGACCCGACCGACAACACCGGCATGGCGCACTACCTCGAGCACATGCTGTTCAAGGGCACCACGGATCTCGGCACCACCGACTGGGAGGCCGAGCGCCCGCTGCAGACGCGGCTCGAGCAGCTCTACGAGCAGCTGCGCGGCGCCGACGATGCGAAGCGCAAGCAGATCCAGCGCGAGATCTCGAAGACCGTCGCGCAGACCTACCGCTACGTCGTGCCCAACGAGGTCGACCAGCTGCTCGAGCAGATCGGTGGCACCGGCGTCAACGCGTTCACGACCTACGACGAGACCGTCTATCACAACACGTTCCCCGCCTCGCAGCTGCCGAGCTGGCTGGAGATCTACGCGCACCGCTTCGAGGATCCGGTGTTCCGCCTGTTCCCCACCGAGCTCGAGGCGGTGTACGAGGAGAAGAACATCGCGATCGACACCACGGGCTACGAGCTGTTCCGCAGCTTCATGCGCGCGGCGTTCCCCGGCAATCCCTACGGCAGCAACGACATCCTCGGCGAGGTCGAGCACCTCAAGCGCCCGTCGCTGAAGGCGATGCGTGCGTACTACGAGCGCTGGTACGTGCCCGCGAACATGGCGCTGGTGCTCGCGGGCGACTTCGACACGGACGAGGTGTTGCCACTCGTGCAGGCGCGCTTCGGGCAGTGGAAGGCGAAGCCGCTCGCCGATCCGCCCGAGTACCCGCTCGCACCGTTCGAGGAGGGCGCGCGCACCACCGTGCGCAAGAGCCCGATCCGCGTGGGCGCCATCGCCTTCCGCACCGTGCCGGAGTCGCACCCGGACTATGCCGCGCTCCTGCTCGCGCGTCGGCTTCTCTCCAACGAGCAGCGCTCCGGGCTGGTCGATCGGCTCTCCGACGACGGCAAGCTGCTCATCGCGTTCTACGTGCCCGCCGACTTCGCCGACACGAACCTCGACGTCGTCGCCTACGTGCCGCGCCTGCTCACCCAGAGCTTCCGCGGCGCAGAGCGCATCGTGCTGCGCCAGTTCGAGCGCATCGCGAAGGGCGAGTTCGACGAGCGCGAGCTCGAGGCGCTGCGCGAGGGCCTGCTGGCCGAGGACGCGCTGCGCTGGGAGGACAACCGCGAGCGCGCGCTCGCCATCGCGCACTCGTTCGTCGCGCGCGGCGGATGGAAGAGCTACCTCGACCACCGCGAGCGCCTGCGCACGATCACGAAGGCCGACGTCGTGCGCGTGGCCGCCGAGCTGTTCGGGCCGCGCCACCTCGTGCTGCGCTCGCGCGCCGGCTACCCCCGCAAGGAGCGGCTCGACAAGCCCACCACGCCGCCGGTGAAGCCGCGCAAGGGCGCGCACTCCGAGTTCTACCGCCACATGCAGGCGGTCCCGAGCGCACCGGCACGCGTGCCGCTCGTGGACGTCGCCGGCGACGTCGACCAAGCCGTCGTCGCGCCGGGCACCACCTTGTCGGCGAACGCGAACCCGTTCAACGACATCTACACGCTCGAGCTGCGCTTCGCGGTGGGCACCGATGTCATGCGCGAGCTCGATGTGCTCGACGACTACCTCGGTCGCATCGGCAGCGAGACCCACGACCGCACCGCCTTCCGTCGCGAGCTGTTCCGCATCGCGACCACGCTCGAGGCGGAGGCCGAGCCCGATCGCTTCGTCGTGCGATTGCAGGGTCCGCAGCGCCACCTGCCGCGCGCGCTCGCGCTGCTCGGCGAGCTCATGCGAAAGCCGGAGCTCGAGCGCAAGCCGCTGCGGCAGGTGCGGCGCGAGATCTGGGGCTATCGTCGCATCGAGCGCAAGGACGCGGTGAACGTGGCGCAGGCGCTGCGCGAGCGCGTCGTCTTCGGCGAGCACTCGAGCTACCTGCGCGAGGTCGGTCCGGGCGGCGCGCGTGCGACCGGGGTCGGCAAGCTGCGCCGGGCGTGGGCCGACGTGCTGCGCCACAAGCTCGAGCTGCGCTACGTCGGCGAGCGTCCGGCCACCGAGATTGCCGAGGCCGTGCACGCCGCGCTGCCGCTACCGCAGCTCGGCGCACCGGCCGAGCCATGGGACGTCTACCCGCGCGCGCTGCCCAGCGCGGCGAGCGGGGGCACGACCACGGTCTACTTCGTGCCGCGGCGCAGCGCCGTGCAGACGCAGATCTGGGTCGCGGTCGAAGGCGATGCGATCACGCCGGCGGAGCACGGCGCCGCCGATGCGTTCAGCGAGTACTTCGGCGGCAGCATGGCCGGGCTGGTCTTCCAGGAGATCCGCGAATTCCGGGCGCTGGCGTACTCGGCCCACGCCCGCTACGAGCGCGACGAGGAGCCGCACCAGCGCGGCTATCTGCTCGGGCACGTGGGCTGCCAGGCCGACAAGACCTTCGACGCGCTCGACGTGCTCGTCGGGCTGGTCACCGACATGCCGGCCCGCGCCGAACGGCTCGAGCTCGTGCGTCCGGCGCTCGTGCGCAGCCAGGAGACCGCGAGCCCGCCGTTCCGCGAGCTGCAGGACACGATCGAGCGCTGGCAGCACATGGGCTACGCCAGCGATCCCCGACGCGAGCTCATCGGTGCCTACCGCGAGCTCGAGCTCGCCGACATCGAGCGCTTCTACCGCGCCCACGTCGCGGGCCGACCGCTCGCGATCATGGTGGTCGGCGACCCGCGCAAGGTCGACCCGAAGCGCCTGCGCAAGTACGGCAAGCTCGTCCGCGTCCGCGAGGGCTCGCTCTACAGCCGATGAGACGAAAGTCGCTCGAGCCCGCCGTGGCTCTGCCACGGCGGACAGCGAGCACGACTGCCGGCCACCCCGATCGGGCACGGGCACGGGCACGGGCACGGGCACGGAGCAGGGTGTTCGGAAGAACGC
>CAZFKC010000147.1:4085-20841 GCA_964519175.1 uncultured Nannocystaceae bacterium | reverse complement strand
GTGCAACGACGACAGCGAGTGCGCCGACGGCTACGTGTGCACGGCGCTGTAGCGATCACGTTGACATGTGCTGCGCATGCAAACATGCTCGGCACATGTCGAAGATGGTCCAGATCCGCAACGTGCCGGATGCGGTGCATCGCCGACTCGAGGCGCGGGCCGCCGAGGAAGGTCGCTCGCTCTCGGAGTTCCTGCTCGCAGAGCTCGTACGTGTGGCGGAGCGCCCGAGTCGGCGCGAGCTGCTCGAACGACTCGCCGAGACGCGTCGACCGGCGTTGCGCCCGAGCCCCGCCGAGATCCTGCGCAGCGAACGTGCAGCGCGATGATCGTGATCGACGCTTCGGCGGTGGTCGAGCTGTTGCTCGGTACTGCGCGCGGAGCCAGAGTGGCCGCCCGCATCTCGGGTGACCGCTGGCCGAAGCGATGAAGGCGGAGCTCCTGACGTGCGACGCAGCGCTGGCGAGAGCAGCGGGGCATCGCGCGAGAGTCGAGGTCGCCTGAGGAGTCGGCCTACACCACCGTCGACGTCGGTGGTCGATCACTCCGGCTTCGCGAGCCAGATGCCCGAGCGGTCGCCGTCGCGGACGCCGTAGGCGATGACGCCCTCGTCGAAGATCGGTGCGTCCGTCGCGATGAACGAGTCCGCGAGGTTCACGTCCACCGCGACGACGTGCGTGTCGATGCGTTGCTCGTCGAGCGTGTCGGGCTCGACGACCACGAGCTCGCCGAGGTAGTCGGTGCCGACGCCGACCGGCGTGAGGATGCGACCGTCGGGCAGCGTCAGGCGCGTGAGCGCGGCGCGCTCGGCCACGAGCTCGCGCGACCCGCCCGAGAACGGCACGTGATGCATCGGCGCGGACTTGCGGAAGAGCCCCACGTCGCGGAGGTCGGGCTGGAGATCGAGCACGAGCACGCCGTCGTCCACGACCTGGTACGAGTCGAACGCGCCGCCGACCACCACCGTCTCGCCGGTCGCGAGCTCGTAGGTCACGCGCTGGTCGCCTTGCGTCGCGAGGTACAGGCCCTCCGAGATCTCGCTGCTGAGTCGGATGTCCGCGGGCAGGTCGTATGCGGTCAGCGACGGGAAGGTGAAGAGTCGTCGACCGGTGGGCGCGAGCTCGAGCTCGATGAACTCGCCGCTGGCGAACGGATACCAGTACTCGTCGACCTCGCCGAGCACCGTCTCGACGCCGGTGTCCCGATCGAGTGCGATCACTCGGCGCGCGCCGTCGACCGCCCCGACCATCGTCGTCTTCATGACGACGATGCGACCGTCGGTCGACACCGTGGCCAAGATGACGTCGTCGCGCAGGATCTCGACCTCGAGGCTGTCGAGGTCGACGACCTGCAGGCGACCCTGGGTGTCGGTGACGAAGACCTCGTGCCCCACGCCCTGCAGCGCACTCGACTGGGCCAGCGCCTCGATCTCCAGCTCGATCTGGGCAGGCACGGGCGCATCGGCGCTCGCGGGATAGGGCTGGAACACGACGCGCCCTGCCTCCGCGGAGCTCTCGCTGCGCACGATGCCGACCATGCCGACATCGGTGCTGGTCGACGACGGCAGGACCGGGAAGAACAGGCGGGGCGGGCCACCCTCGGGATCGAGCTTCATCACGTCGCCGTCCTTGCCGAGAGCGAGGACGGCACCCGGCCAGCGCCGATCGGTGAACACCGTCTGGACATCCTCGGCGATCGGCTTCGGCGACTCGCCACACGTTCCGCTCGACCACACGCGCGGATGGCCGGGCTTCGGGAATGCGGCCGAGTACTCGCTGTCGCCGAACGGCGCGTCGGCCTCGGTGACCGCATCGCCGATCATGTAGTAGAGGCGATCGCCCGACTTCGCCATCGCCCGCCCGAAGCCCGCCGGCATCTCGTCCGCTTCGAGCGCGAGGATGCGCACCGGGCCGTCCTGGCCGCAGATCCGCCCCAGCTCCGCGTCTTCGACCACCGCGGGTGCACACCCAGCCAGCACCAGCCACGTCGTGAGCACAGCACCATGTCCACGCATGTCGCTACCCTAGCGCCGTCGCGCACAGACGCTCGCAGGATCGTCACTCGGCGCGCCGGGGGGCGTGTCACGGAGGCACGGCGCGCAACGACCCAGTCGAGCGCGGTTCACCCCGACCTCGCGTGCACCCGCACCACTGCACCCGTGCGCACCCGTGCGCGCTCTTCGGCCGCGAGCTGCAGCGGCGCCTCGATCATCACGATGCGGGTCGCGGAGTCGATCTCGGGCGCGACGTGCTCGACCGTGGTGTCGATCTCGATGCCCAGCTCCGGGAACACGACGCGGACCGGGGCGCCCACGCCGAGCCGCTCGAGCTCGCTCTCCGGCGCGGCGAAACGGATCATCGCGTCCTCGGAGATGATGTGGACGATCGGCTCGCCGGGCGCGACCACGGCACCCGGATCGGCGAAGCGCTCGACCACGATGCCGTCGAACGGGCACACGAGCGTGGCCTGGGCGATGCGCTGCGCGATGCCCTCGGCCGCCGCACGGCGCTCGGCCGCATCGGCCCCGGCGCGACGGCTGCCCAGCGCCGCGCTGCCGCGATCGTGCTGCAGCGTGCGCAGCTCGTCCTCCGACAGCACGCCGGCGATGCGCTCGGCCTGTGCCACCTTCGTCGCGCTGTGCTCGGCCTGCAGCGCGAGGCGGCGCGCCTCGGCTTCGGCCGCGCGGACCGAGGCCAGGGCGGAGCGCAGCTCGCTCTGCTCGGCACGATCGTCGAGCAGCACCACCTTCGCGCCGGCGGCCACCTTCTCGCCGGGCGCCGCGGTGATCTCGCGGATGCGGGCGATCTGATCGGTCGCGAGCCGCACCTCGCGACGCGGCACGACGACACCGAGCATGCCTTGCGCGGCGGAATCGGTGATCGCGGGCTCGGCGACCGGCAGCGACTCGGCCACGTGCGCACGCACGTCGACGTCGCCCTCGACCGGCGAGGCGGCGGAGCACGCGAGCAGCCACGACGCGAGCATTCCGACGCGCTTCATGGCTCGCGCTCCTCGGCGGCCGACACGAGCTGCCGGCGATACAGCTGCTGGTAGGTGCCGTGCCGCGCGAGCAAGTCGGCGTGCGAGCCCTGCTCGACCACGCGACCGCGATCCATCACCACGATGAGGTCGGCGCTCATCACAGTGCTGAGCCGGTGCGCGACGACGATGCGCGTGCACTTCAACGTCGACAGCGCATGCTGCACGGCGTGCTCGGTGATCGCATCGAGCGCGCTCGTGGCCTCGTCGAGCACCAGCACCGCCGGATCGAACAGCAGCGCGCGCGCGAGCGCCAGTCGCTGGCGCTGCCCACCCGAGAGCGAGGCCCCACCGTCGGCGAGCAGGGTCTCGTAGCCCATCGACATCGCCACGATGTCGTCGTGGATCGCGGCGAGCTGCGCGGCCGCGATGACCTGCTCGAGCGAGGTCCCCGGCCGCCCGACCGCGATGTTGTCGCGCACCGACATCGCGAACAGGGCCGGCTGCTGCGGCACCACGCCGATCTGCCGCCGCACCGATCCGAAGTCGAGCGTGCGGATGTCGATGCCGTCGTAGAGCACGCGCCCGGCCTCGGGCGGATAGAGGCCGAGCAAGAGCTTCGCGAGCGTCGACTTGCCCGCGCCCGAGGGACCCACGATCGCGACGAAGCAACCCGCGGGCACCTCGAGATCGACCTCCCACACCGCCGGCGGCCGGCCCTCGTCGTACCGGAAGCTGAGCCCGCGCGTCGCGAGTGCACCGGAGAGCTTCGGCGACCAGCTGGTGGTGACGCCGGCCTGCTCCGCCTTCGCCCCGAGCACGTCGTCGATGCGCTCGAGGTAGCTGCCGAGCAGCTGCAGCTTGAACCCGGTGTCGAGCAGCGCCGTGACGGGCCCGAGGAAGCCCCCGGCGAGCGCGGAGAGCCCGAGCATCGTGCCGAGCGTCAGCTCGCCCCTCAGCACGAGCACCGCGCCGGTGCCGAGCACGGTGAGCGGCGCCGCGACGGCGAACGCGGTGCTGAGCGCACCGATGAGCGCATCGAGCCGCGCACGCGCGAGCGCCACGTTGAGGTGATCGATGAACAGGTTCGACCAGCGATCGATCGCGCGGTGCTCGGCGCCCATCGCCTTCAGGGTCTCGACGCCCGACAGCATCTCGACCTCGAAGCCCGAGCTGCGCGCCTGCGCGGCCAGGCCCTCGGCCATCAGCTCGCGCTGGCGTGCGCGCGCGAGCAGGAACAGCGTGATCAGCAGCATCGCGAGCCCGGCGACCAGGGCACCGAGCAACGGGCTCACCACCACGATCAGCACGAGGTAGATCGTCACCATCGTGCCGTCGAGCACCGCCGAGAGCGCGCTGGAGGTGAGGATCTCGCGGACGGTCGTGTTGCTGCCGAGCCGCATCATCAGATCGCCGGTCGAGCGCTGCTGGAAGAACGACAACGGCAGCGCCAGCAGGTGATCGACGAAGCCCACCGTGAGCTCGGCGTCGAGCACGGTGCGCAGCTGCACGAGCAAGTTCGCGCGGATCCACGAGGTGAGGAAGTGGAACGCGACCATCAGCGCGAGCCCGCCGGCGAGCACCGCGAGCAACTCGTGATCGCGGCGCGGCACGACGCGATCGACCAGCACGCTGGTGAGCAGCGGCAGCCCGAGCGCGAGCACTTGCACGAGCCCCGAGAGCGAGACGATGCGCAGCCACAGCTCGCGGCGGCCGAGGATCTGCTTCAGCAGCTGGCTCGGCGTACGCGGGCGCTCGCCGCCGGGCTGGAAGCCCTCGCCGGGCTCGAACAACAGCGCGACACCGGTGAAGCTCTCGGAGAAGCGCGGCATCGGCACGCGTCGGCGACCGCTCGCGGGGTCGACGATCACCACGTGATCGCGGTGCAGCGACTCGAGCACCACGAAGTGGTTGAACTCCCAGTGCAGGATCGATCCGCGCGGCACGCTCTCGAGCTCGTCGAGCTCGGCCCGCACGCCGCGCCCACGCAGGCCGTAGTGGCGCGCCGCCGCGAGCATCGCGACCGCATCGACGCCGCCGCGATCGCCCCCCATCACGCGGCGCACGTCGTCGATCGAGACGTGCTTGCCGTGGTAGCCGAGCACCATCGACAGGCACGCGGCCCCGCAGTCGGAGGCGGTGAGCTGCTGCACGAACGGCACGCGTCGGCCGCCGCGCGGCATGCCGAGCCGACGCAGCGCGCTCCAGCCCGGGCGCTCGTCCGTGCTCGGTTGCTCGCTCACGGCCGACCTCCATCGAGCTCGGGCAGCACCGACTCGAGCAGCGTCTGCGAGTCGACCTCGATCTCGAGCGCGCCCTGCATGCCGTCGTAGAAGCGATAGCGCGTGCCGTCGGCCTCGAACTCGAGCTCCTCGATCACCGCCTCGACCATCACGACCGGGCCGCGGATCGGCATCGCGCTGGCCTCGTCCTTGCCGAGGAAGCGCAGCGCCTCGCTGGGGCCCACCACCTCGTCCGCGATGCTGCGCAGCACGACCGGCACGCGCTGGCGCGAGAACCCGTCGAGCTCGAGCAGCATGCGGCCGCGCGCGCGCGACAGCCGGGGCCGCTCGTGGCCGGGCAACATCGCCACCACGATCGGCCGCGAGTCGGGCGAGTCGATCGCGACGATCGCATCGCCGGGCTGGACCTGCAGCCCGACGCGCACGCGGATGTCGGACACGGTGCCGTCCTCGGGCGCGAGCAGCACGCGATCGGCCAGGTGCGCGCGCGCGAGCTCGGCGGTGACGGCGAGCGAGGCGAGCTGCTTGCGCAGCGAGACGTCGTCCGGCTCGCGCAGCAGCCGAGTGAGCAGCAGGTCGTACTCGTGGGTCGCGCGCTCGAGCTCGGCGCGTTGTGGCGCATCGTCGAGCCGCACGAGCACGGCGCCCTGGCGCACGCGCTGACCGGGCTGCACGGGGATCTCGACCACGCTGCCGGCGGCATGGGTGGCCAGCAGCGTGCGACCTTCCATGCGGATCACTGCAGGCCCGCGCGCGAAGTCGCCGACGCGCACGAGCGCCGCGAAGAGGATCGCGGCCGCGACCGCGAGCACGACGACGCGCGAGCTCCAGCGGATCCACGCGGGCACGATCTGCAGCGGGCTGCCGAGGTTCGAGCCGCGACGATGGGCGGCCATCGCCTGCTCGCGGAAGAGCGGCCGCGAGGGTGGGGCGACGGCGGGTGCATTCGCGCTGGCGTGCACCTCGGCGAGCGCGGGATCGGGCGCGTCGTCGGGCGTGGCCGGCCCGTCCCCGCCGGGGCTCATCGCACGCCCACGTGTCCGAGCAGCGCAGCGCTGATCTGCGCACGCACGTCGCATCCGGCGTGCGCATCGAAGCCGAGGAACATCGGCGACGAGTTGAGCTCGAGGATCCGCAGCCTACCTTCGCGATCGCCCTTCAGATCCATGCCGGTCCAGCGCAGCCCGAGCGCGGCGGTGGCCGCGATGCACACCTCGGCGTCGGCGGGTGCCAGAGCAATCGGCACGATCTTCTGCTCGTGCGAGCGGAAGTCGATCGCGTCGGTCTCGATCTGCAGCGCGACCGCGATCGCACCGTCGATCACGAACACGCGGATGTCCTTGCCGGGCAAGAGCTCCTGGAAGCACACCGGCGCGCCGACGAGCGTGGCGAGGCGCTCCTCGGTGAGATCCTTGTCCTCGACGACGCGGGTGAGCGCACCGCCGGAGACCGGCTTGTAGATCGCCGGGCGCGCGCGACAGAACGCGCGCACCTCCTGCGGATCGTTGGTCCACACCGTCGCGGGCACGGGTAGGCCGGCGCGGTGCAGCAGCGAGAGCTGGTAGGGCTTGTTGACCGCGGACAGCGACGCGGGGGCGTTGTACATCGGCACCTGCGCGGCTTCCCAGCGCTGCAGGATCGCCGAGAGCAGCGACGCGCGCTCGCGGTACGCCATCATCGTGCGTCGCCAGTCCTGCGACATCTCGTCGTCGGCGTCGACGCCGTAGCCGACGGGGTCCTGGTAGATGCTGCGCAGGTAGACGGCGGCGGGGCGACCGAGCTGCGCGCCGCCGACCTCGATCGCCTCGGGCTTCGGGCCGAGCGTGACGGTGAGCTCGGCGGGGAACTTGCTCGCATCGAGCACGAAGGGTTCGTGGCCGTGCTCGCGCAACCATGCAGCGATCGCTGCGATGTGCTCGTCGAGTGGCGAGCCGACCAGCACGACGGGCGCGGTGTCGGAGTGGGTCATCGGGCTGCTCGTTGCGGCAGATGCGACGAGGGGCCCGGGCGCTGCGCGCCGAGGCCCCTCGCGCACGTGGAGGATCTACCTCACTCGGTCGGCAGGCCGGGGCCTTCTTCGCCGATCGCCAGCGTGGTGGCCTCTTCGCCGCCGAGGTACGTCGATCCGCCGCCGCCCTCTTCACCGATCGCGAGCGTGGTGGGGTGCGGCCCCTCTTCGCCGAGCGCGAGGGTGGTGTAGATCGGCGGCTTGCCGCCCTGGACCTGGCCGAGGTCTTCGATGAACAGCGGGGTGGGCTTCTTCTTCTCAGTCATGTCGAGCTCGCTTCGAAGGTTGGCTGGATGTCGCGCGGGAACGCGCGCGCGGAGAGCATGCATCAACGATGGCGGCGTCGACAGTGCAGATCCGCTGTCCGAACGGCCACGATCGACCATCGACGGGTGATCTAGACGAGGTCGCGATCACGTCGGCGACTGCGCGCGGCGTCCACCGCGGCGATGAACGCGTCGCGATCTTCGAGCGACACGATGAGGCACTGCGCGGCACTGCTGCGGAAGGGTCCCCACACGACGATCGGCCGCGGCGCGACGAAGTCGATCTTCACGACGCCGTCGGTGCTGCCGACCCATGACACGCCCTTGTCGGGCCCGAGCTTCGGCCCGAGCCCGTAGTAGAACGGCCAGCGCCGCGGCGCGACGCCGGCGACGTCCGCGAGCGGGATGCGCTCGAACGAGCCCCCGAAGCGGATGTGCAGCGCGTCGTCCTCGAGCTCGACGCTCGCGCTCTCCTGCCGGAAGCCGAACGCCGCGAAGAGCGGGCGCCACATGGGCGAGATGCGGATCGGGAAGCGCACGGGGGAGACTCGCATGGGCGCACGGCGCCGTCGACGACGACGTCCTCGTGGAGGAGGACGGTGCGGTCAGCGGGATGATCAGCGGGCAGAGGCTGAAGCGCGGGACCGGCGCTGACCATGCATCCGTGGGGATCGAATCGCGGTCGCCCAGCACTCTCGGGGGAGGAGGCGCGGGATGGGTCGGAGAACCTCGCTCTTGGCGAGCGTGTGCGCCGTCGCGTGCGTCGCTCGCACGGCGGATTCGGGCAGCGAGGAGGGCTCGTCGAGCAGTGCTGCGGGCCCGAGCTCTGCGACGACCGTCGACGGGGGGACGTCGGCCGAGACGTCGTCGAGCCCGACATCGGCCGAGTCGTCGAGCGGGTCGAGCGAGCCGGTCGAGTCGAGCGACTCGAGCGAGCCGAGCGAGTCGACCGGCGCCGAGGAGTGCGTCGAAGGCATCTTCGTCGGCCGCTACTCCGGCTACTTCGAGTACTTCGAGTTCGCGCCGTGCGACGGCAGCGAGCCGGCGTGGTTCCTGCCCGGCAACGACTACCTCGAGTGCCTCGACGCGTGGATCACGATCGATGGTTGGAGGTGCGGCCCGGGAGCCTACGGGCACCTGGGCTACTACTTCTACGAGATGGGCGGTGAGGTGATCGAGGGTCCGTGCGACGTGAGCTGCGGCGTCGATCCGACGCCCGAGCAGTGCGGCACGTTCGACCAGGTCTGTGCGAAGGCGACCTGCGATCCCGTCGAGCCGGATTGCGACGCCGGTCAGCGCTGCGTGCCGAGCTCGTTCTCCGGTCTGCCGCCGTGGACGGCATCGGAGTGCGTCGCCGACGGTGTGCAGCCGCTCGGTGCCGCGTGCACGAGCACGGCGCCGTGGACCGACGACTGCGCGCAGGGGGGCTACTGCAACGAGGGCGTGTGCGCGGCGGTCTGCGACGACGATGCGGACTGCGCCGTGGGCGAGCAGTGTCGGATCTGCGAGATCGGGAACACGGGCAACTACGATCTGTACGTCGGGGTCTGCAGCGCCGACGAGCTCGCGTGCTGACCACGCGAGCTCGCCGACCGATCACCCTTCGTCGTCGAGCTCGCCCAGCGGTGCGCTCGCTGGCGCGGGGCTCGGTCGCGACGCGGTCGTGGCCGCCGGCGCCCCCGGACCCCCCTCGGCGCCGCGCGCTGCGCCTGCAGTCTTCGCGAGCACCTTCGCCTGCGCGGCGTTGACCTGCTTGCCGTGGTGGATCTTCGCGTAGCGCGACTCCACCTCGCGCATGAGGCCCGCCTCGCGCAGCACGACATCCGGCCGCGCGGCCTCTTCGGCCGACAGCTTGGCCTGGATGCCCTCGAGCCGCGCCATCAGCTCGGCCTGGTACTCGCGCACGCGCTCCGCGACCTTCATGCGCTTGCCCTTCTCGCGCTTCATGTCCTCTTGGTAGCGCTTGAGGAAGTAGCCGATGGTCTCGACGCGGATCTTGATCGAGCCGGTCGGCTTGTTCTCGTCGATGTCCTTGAACGAGAAGTACGGCGTGCCCGAGGTCTCCACGATCTCCTCGATGACCGAGTAGATCGGCGCATCGTGGCCGCACTTGAAGCTCGACAGCTCGAGCGCGACGAGGTTGGGGTGGCGCGCGCAGTACTTCGCGGCCCACACCTTCTGGTTCGTGTTCTCGGAGTAGCTGTTCTTCCAGACGTCGTAGATGTCGTACGGGGTCTGGATGAAGCCGGCGTCGATGTCGGCCTGGAACAGCGGACGCACGATGTCGTCGTCGATCGGCAGCGAGTGGATCGTGAAGATCGGATACCCGAGCTTCTGCAGCTCGTCGGGGATCTCGTGGTTCATGCCCGGATCGTTGTGGTACGGCCGCGCGAGCAGCACGATGCCGATGCGATCAGTGGCCTCGAGCTGCTTCAGCGTCTCGCGACCCTGCGCGCGCAGCTCGTCGACGAACTCCTGCTGCGCCTTGTAGCCGGCCTCGACCGCGCGCCCGTTCTCCTCCTCGGACAGCCCGAGGATGTCGCCGAAGTACTTGAACATCTCGCGCTTGCAGAGCTTGGGCTCGCGCATGCGCACGAACGGCACGATGAGCTCGATGCCCTTCTCCTTGAAGATGTCCTTCTCCTTGAGGAAGGCCGCCTTGGTGGTGTCCGCCGAGCCGACCACCGTGGGGCACGCGCGTGCACCGACGTTGTTGGTCAGCCAGGTGTCCATCGAGTCCACCTGCGGGAACACGATCATGTCGAGCTTCTTCTTCTTGTGCTTGGCCTCGACGAGGTTGTGCATGTGGGCGATGCACACCTTGGAAGGGAAGCACGGGTCGATCGCGCCGCGCTTCGCACCCTCCTTGTAGAGCTCCTCGGAGGTGAAGTCGGAGTAGATGAGGTTCTTCGCGGGGATCCCCAGCGACTCGAAGTACGCCGAGAAGAACGGGTTCTGCGAGTACTGGTTCAGCACGCGCGGGATGCCGATGCGCAGCTTGGGCCGGTTGCGGATCTTCTCCGCGCGCGCGATGGCGGCGGCCTTGCGCTCGGCGAGGTCCTTCGCGAGCTCGCGGCCGATGGGCAGACGATCCTGCGCACGACCGACCAGCTCGGCGACCTTCGGGCTCTTGTTGATGCGGGCGAGGAAGCCGTCGAGCTTCGACGACAGGCTCTCGAGCGCGGGCGGCAGATCGACGTGCTCGGGCAGCCCGTTGCCGGCCTCGACCACGGCCGGATCGTCGGCGACGAGCGGCGGATTGACGGCGCGCCAGATGTCCTTGGCCGCGACGGCCGCGTAGTTCGGGAAGTCCTTCTTCGCGCGATCGAGCCCGGACTTGATCTTGCGCATCTTCTCGACGTCCTCGACCTCGCCCTTCTCGCAGGTGGCGATGATGAGGCGCTTGGTCGCGATCTGCGTCGTCTCGCTGGCCTTCTTGAGCTGCACGAGCTGGCCGGCGGCCATGCGCTCCTCGGCCTCCTTGTTCTCGAGCTCGAGGTCGACGTCGATGAACGTGCGCAGGCACTTGTTCTTGCAGAAGTAGCAGCGCGTGCTCTCGTCGCGCTTCTGCGAGTAGCTGATGGTCGGCACCTTCTCGAGGCCGATCCACTCGGACACCTTGCCGAGCTCGAGGTGGAGCCGGCGCGCTTCCTTGGCCGCACCGATCGCACCGGACTCGCCGCAGTGCTTGTGCACGATGACGTCGGCGGTGGCGCCCTTTTGGCGGAACTTCTCCTCGATGAAGTCGACCTGCGACTTCACGGCCGCCATGTTGTGCTGCGTGCCGCCCTGCAGCACGAAGCGCTTGCCGAGCTTGGCGAGGTTGGGGATCTGCGAGACGTACAGCCAGATGTTCTTCGGCAGCACGTTGGCGAGGCCCGCCATGATCTCCTCGGGCGACCAGCCCTGGCGCTGGAAGTCGACGATGTCGGACTGCATGAACACGGCGCAGCCGTAGCCGAACATCGGCATGCTCTCGGCCTTGAACGCGACGTCGGCGTACTGCTTGACGTCGTAGCCGAATCCGACGGCGGTGCCCTGCAGGAAGTACCCGTTGCCGGCCGAACACTGCGTGTTCAGCTTGAAGTCCTTCACCTTGCCGTTCTTGAGGATGATGATCTTGATGTCCTGCCCACCGACGTCGCAGACGACGTCGACGTTGTCGTAGAAGTGCAGGGCGGACTCGCAGTGCGCGACGGTCTCGACGATGGCGGCGTCGGCCCGCAGCACGTCACGCAGGATGTCCTTGGCGTAGCCGGTGGTGCCGATGCCGAGGATCTCGAGCTTGGCACCGGCGCCTTCGACCTGACCCTGGAGATCGGCGAAGAGGTCCTTGGTGTCCTCGATGGGGTTGCCCTTGGACAGCTGATAGACCTTCGCGAGCACGGTGCCTTCGGCATCGAGCAGCACGGCCTTGCTCGAGGTCGAGCCGCCGTCGATCCCCATGTATGCGGAGACGGTGGTGCCGGGCGTGAAGGTGGCGGGGATGAACTTGGGCGGCTTGTAGCGCTCGAGGAACGCCTGCAGATCGGCGTCGGACGACGAGAGCCCGCGACCGCCGGCCTTCTTCTTCTCCTCGGTGCGCCCGACGTTGATGTACCACTCGAGCCCTTCGGTGCCCTTGTAGCGCCCGACGTGATCGTCCTCGTCCTTGCCGAACTCCGCGGCGCCGAGCGCTGCGTAGTACTGGGCATTGTTGGGCACGATGATGAGCTCGGCGGGGTCACGACCACCGGGACCGAAGCCCTCGGGGAGCTGCACGTTGCGCTCGGCCCAGATCGGCGGAATGTTGGCCTTCCAGGCCTCGACCATCCCCTTGATGTACGTGTTGGGCCCGCCGAGCAGCATGGTCCACGGCATGAGCGTGTGGCCGCGGGTGAGCACGGCGAGGTTCTGCTGGATGATGGATTCGAAGAGCGAAGCCATCAGCTCGTCGGCGGGCACGCCCATCTTCTGCAGCGAGTTGATGTCGGTCTCCGCGAACACGCCACACTTGCCGGCGACGGGGTGCAGCTTCTTGCCGGCGTGCCCGGCATCGCAGAGCTCCTGCGGCGGCAGCTTGAGCTTCGCGTTGATCTTGTCGATGACCGCGCCCGTGCCCCCCGCGCACTTGTCGTTCATCGACGGGATCTTCTTCTTGCGCCCAGAGTCGGCGTCGGGCTTGAAGACGATGATCTTCGCGTCCTGGCCCCCGAGCTCGATCACCGAGTTGACCTCGGGATGACACTTCTCGACGGCGAGGCTGACGGCGTTGACCTCCTGGACGAACTTCGCACCGATGTAGCGGCCGACGTTGCCGCCGCCCGAGCCGGTCATGAAGACGCGGGCGTTCGAGGTGGTCACGCCCGTGTCGCGCTCGATGTCGCGAAGCATCTCGAGCGCCTTCTCGGGCTGCTTGCTGTCGTGGCGCCGGTAGTCCTTCCAGAGGATCTCGTCGGTCGCGTCGTCGATCACGACGGCCTTCACGGTGGTGGAGCCGAGGTCGAAGCCGATTCGGAAGTTGGTCATGGGCGTAGGAGCTCCGAGAGGAGGGCGGGGCCGACGAGGGGCCGTGGTCCGCCGGAGGCCGGGGGGCCGGGGGCGGGAGTCGGGTGACGCGAGTGTCACTGACACCGGTGTCCAGTGAACAGGGCCTGGCGGTTTTGGCACGCTAGGGGGGCGTGGGGCAAGGAATTCAACAAGAAAGCTCCGAAGGGCGCCGCTCGGACGCCACGCGACGCCCCTCGCAGGCGGGTCTCGCAGCTGGGTCCGCATGGATGGCAACCCCTGACTGAACCGTCTAGCCTAACTCCGCGTGCCCGCAGAGAACCACGATCCAGATTGCGATGAGCCCGTCGAGGGGGCTGCGGCGGCGCCGGGTGACGCGAGCGGAGCCGAGGATGACGAGGATGAACCCGGGACCGGCCGCCGCCGAGAGCTGGACGACTTCGACGACGAGGAGGAGGACGAGGACGCGACGGCGACCAGAGTGAAGCCGTGGGATCCACGAAAGATCCGTGTGGCAACGCGTGCGTACTCGTTGCGTCAGGTAGTCGACGACGTCCGCGACGGTAGCATCGACCTGGCACCGGACTTCCAGCGCGACTTTGTGTGGCGAGAGCGACAGAAGACACTTCTGATTGAATCGGTTCTTCTCGGCATCCCGCTGCCAGCCTTCTACTTCAATGCAAATGAGGATAATACTGTCCAGGTCGTGGACGGCGTGCAGCGTCTATCCACCATTCGTGATTTTGAAGGCGGCCTATTTGCCCTTTCTTCGCACCTGGAATACCTCAAAGACCTGCAGATGCTCCGATTTAGTCAGCTTGAGGCAGCACTGCGACGGCGGTTTAATCAAACACAGATTGTCGTTCACGTCATCGAGCCGACAACCCCGCCCGACGTCAAGTACGATATCTTCAAGCGAATCAATACAGGGGGAAGCCCGCTGACGCCGCAAGAGATTCGCCACTGCATCGGGAGGCAGCGGTCCCGCGCTTTCCTTCGTCGCCTGGTCAGCCTGCCCGAGTTCAAACATGCGATGCCCCACGGGGCAGCAGTCAGGATGCGGGATCGCGAACTCGCGCTGCGGTTCATTGCATTCTACCGTCTGTGCCGCATGGACCCATCGCTCGCGGCATACGAAAGGTACGAAACGCTCGATGCATTCCTGTTGCGTGTGACGCAAGACCTTGACGACCCCCGTGTGATTTCCGACGCTGCGCTTGACGCTCTCGCGGTCTCGCTCACGCACGGTCTGCGAAATGCACGCAAGATCTTTGGACGCCACGCCTTCCGAAAGTGGTCGACTGACAGCGAGCGTCGGAGACCATTCAACAAATCGCTTTTTGAAAGCTGGACCTCCGTCTTAGCCGACGTCTCTTCAGAGATCGTCGAAAACAATGGTGCGAGCATTCGAAAGGCCGCGCGCGAGGCCATGACAACGAACCAGGAGTACCTAAATGCCGTTACGTACAGCACGGGGGAAAAGAACCACGTTCAGTGTCGCTTCAAACTCTGTCAGCGGATTGTAGAGACGTCATTGTGACAACCAACCGTCTGCGAGTTCAAGCGCTCAAACGATTCTCGCGACTTGACGTACCTCTCTCGCGCTTGACGCTCCTCGCCGGAGCCAATGGCGCAGGAAAGTCCACCCTAGTTCAAGCGCTCCTGCTAGCGCGGCTTGCGGCGAAGACAGAGGGCCGTCGTCTCGATCTCAATGGACCTCCATTCTTTCTTGGTCTCGGCGAGGCACTCGAGTTGGTTCATCAGGGGGCGGGCGTAGCCGACTCCATTGCGATCGAGGTCGTCCGCGGGAGTGGTTCCGTTCACTCGTGTACTATGGCGGTGCCTGAAACGCGTGCCACAGACATTGCGATCGAGCTGGGGGGAGACCCAATAGCATTAACCAATCTTTTTGCGTCGGACGGATCTGGATTCTCATATCTCTCAGCCGAGCGGCTCGGCCCCCGCGATATCTTGCCGGCGGCGGAGTCGAACGTGCCCGGAGTCGGGCCGAAGGGGGAGTTTACCGCGAGCGTTCTCGTCGGTCATGCAGGCGTAGAGGTCTTGGATGGGCTCGTTCACCCGGAGACTCACGCCCTCGGAACCACCAAGAAGCTTCTGCACCAGGCGGAGCTCTGGCTCTCAGAGATCGTTCGACCCGTACAGCTCGATGCAACCTGGATCCCGAACAGTGCGGCGACGATGGTGCGGTTCAGAGAGAACAGTCTGGAAGGCGAATGGATGCGCCCGTCCAACACCGGATTTGGTCTTACGTTTGCCCTTCCAATCATCGTTGCTGCCCTCCTGTTGCGGCCCGAGGGAATGCTAATTGTGGAAAACCCAGAAGCTCACTTGCATCCACGCGCGCAGAGTTCAATTGGGTCATTTCTGGCTCGTGTTGCCGGTGCCGGCGTTCAGGTTGTCCTTGAGACCCACAGCGACCACGTCTTAAATGGCGTGCGTCGTGCTGTTGCTATCGATGCAAGTTTGCCGTCTCAGGACGCCACTGTACTGTTTATCGATGTTGATGCCGAGACAGGTGCCGCCTCTCCACGTGTAATTCGAATGAATGACTCGGGTGATCTGACGGAGTGGCCAACTGCATTCTTCGACCAAACGGAGCATGACCTTGCTGCGCTTGCGACTCGCAGAAGGAGGCCGCGTGCCTGATGCAACAGACAAGTTCCCGGCGATAGTGCTTGATGACCTGCCGTGGTCGCAAGCACGCCTGGACGACGCTACTCATGGTCAGGCCCTCCGGGAAATACTGATGCTCGTTCGGACGGCCGTCGAGCGGGGGCAGACGTTCATGCGGCCCACGACTGTCTATGAGATAGCATGCGATCCGCAGACTCCGCTCTACAGCGCACTCTTTGAGCGGACCTTGCTCTCAAGGGACGAGCGCGTCGAGCTGGCTACGTATATCGATCATGCTAGTCTGCTCGATGACGCCGCTCTCGAAGACTTCTCGGTCGTCCTCGAGAATGTCGATTGCATCGCGCCGAGTGTTTGCTGGACAGCGCAGAGGCTCAAGCTCAGACAAGCCGTAGCATGCGTGACGCCGCAACTCAGCAGCAGGCGAACTTGGTGCGATGTGAACATCGGTGAAAGAACGGAACGCGTCTTTTTCGTTGCCGATCCATACACTCATTTGGATTTTTTTCGTCGCTGCATCGTCGACTGGCGGTCTGACGAGGAAACGTTTTGTAGACTGTGTCGTTCCGCATTCCCTTGCCTCCTCTGGGCCGATGGAGCATTGAAGGGCCTAAGGGACTTCTCAAAGCCCTACCGAGAGATCTGTGAAGAGCTGGTGAGGCATTTTGCTGTATTAAATGATAGGGGTGCGCAGTATTTTGCGCTCAAGAAACACATCCAAGTTGTACTCGCGTTTCAAGCTGACAACATCGTGCTTAGTACAGAAAACCATGAAACAATGGATAATCCTAAGTGTCGTAGGGCGAGAGAGAGGAGCTTTGACGGGGTCGCGATTTTGTGTAGTTGGCACCTCAAATTGGAGTCACACCAAGACCGCATCTACATCCATTATCCGCTCGACGAACGCGTGGTCGTGGGAGTGCTGCATCGCCACCTGCCGCTACCGGGCGACTGAGGTGTACATGCTCGCACCATCCCGTCTTGACGTAGATGAGCGGGGGCGCAGACTCTTCTCGGGGTGATGGGTGTGGTGTCGCTGAGTTGACTGTTGGTTGTCTACCCCGCTCGTCGCTCGTCGCTCGTCGCTCGTCGCTCGTCGCTCGTCGCTCGTCGCTCGTCGCTCG
>CAZFKC010000147.1:0-3985 GCA_964519175.1 uncultured Nannocystaceae bacterium | reverse complement strand
TCGCTCCAAACCCGGGCCAGCGGATACACGCGGCCTACTTCTTGGTGCGGTTGCGGCAGCGTGCGCTAACCGCGTAACGCGTGTCGGTTCCAGGCGTTTGCAGATCCCGCATCACCTCAGCAATCGTCTCCGCCTCCTTGCGGCGGTTCTCGGCGACTACCGCGAGGCCGCCTGTTACTCCTGTGGAGAGCGCGGCGAGCGAGCCCAAGGAGATGCTCGCGATTTCTGCGGGACTGAACTTCTGCTGGGCATTCACCGCGCCGGCAACATCCATTGCATCCTCACCCGCACTAGTCGACGAGGCGACTGACCCCAGGACTACGGTGCCAAGCGTAACCACGATGTCCATCCAGAAGAACACCTCTCCAGCCGTTCCAATCCTCTGCCGTTCCTTGTTGACGACGTCGAGGGTTTTTTGGCAGACAAGCTCGTCGGGCGACGCTGGCGCAGCGTCTGACGCCCGGGTTTCCGCTTCGATCGGACCGAAACGGAATACGAGGCCGCGATCGCGTTCGACTGCGCAGGCTTGAAGGCATAGACAGACCCAGAGAATGCCCGTGAGTTTCATTGGCATTGAATTCCTTGTCGAGTGGTCTTCGATTGCACGATGGGGCCCTGGCTAAAAAAACGGAGTAGCCTGAGCGTTTTCTTGTCGCTCTTGTTGTAGGCCCTGCAAAGGTCAATATCATGAGTGAGGCGAACGACCTCGCCGGTTTTTAGGTGCGCGTTGGCGATGATCTCGAATGTTCCCCACGCGGGCGCGGGATTCCGAACCTCGAAGGCGGAATTTACGTCGCGGCTTACAAGGACCCTCTGCGAGAATGTCGGATGGAGTATGTACTCGACATAGGCGACACGATCTAGATTCTGCTCCGTACCGGCAACACTGACATTCCAATCATAGAGGACGTTCACTTCTTTTCGTCCGCTGCGGCGTACGATTGCGTAGCTTTGAATTCGCGCATCAGATTGGAGAATTAGGGGAATGTCTCCTAGGCTGGAAAGTACGCCTGGATAGAACCGTCCAGATGCTTCTTTGTCCCGGTCGGAGAGATTTGTCACATAGGGTGTGGAGTATCCGTCTTCGGTCCACTCGGGAGGAATGTAGTATGTCATGATGGAGTCTGGATCGAACGCCTCGCTGTTACGGAGATCGTACTCAGTAAGTAGGTCGAGTACTTGGTTGCGCGTCTTTCGCTCCGGCCATTTAAGTTTCTGCAGAAAGTACGCGATGACGCGATCTTCGAGAAACTTGAACGGTCGATTGATGCGCTGGTGCTCATGAATGAAGCCGAGAGCGTGCCCAAACTCGTGGAGCACGGCGCGGCGGAATTCATCGTAGTCTTCGACACGTAACCGCGGCAGATCCCCTAGATACATCGACGGGAGACCTTGTGATGTGTACCTTAGGCTTCGTCGGCCAAGTTCGGAGCTGTGAGCTTCGCCATTGAAGGTGATGGAAATGTCTGGATAGGATGGTGGGCTTGGCAAGCTCGTGACAAACACGAATTGGATGTTTGCGGATTTTGTCCACTCGTTGGCGATCGCCTCGACTTCTGCATGTGTCTTTGCGTCACCATCCCGAAAGTGGACCATGAGGCTCTGGCCGTGTGTCCAGAGCCAATCACCATCAGCCGCCAATCGGGGCATGTCTACCGGTTCTGCGGAGTCGCCATTCTGCGAGCTTGCCTCTTGTGTTGTCGGTTGCGGCTGCCGACGAGGTGACGCCATTGCGGCACATGGCGTGTGCGAAAGCGAGGGAAGAGGAGGAACTTCAGCCTGAGGCATCGTAAACTCAGGGGCTCGCTCTGGACTAACCGTGCAGCACAGAAACACCGCAACCGGGGCGGTTCGCCAGAGCTGCTTCGCGGCGTTTCTTGAGATGGCCATTCGGATCCGATCGTTGGGCGCACGTTGCATCATCCGCAGACCTCCGCTCGTGGCAGCGAACTGCGGTGATGTGGTGGAGAGGACTTGTCGTGCGTCGGGAATGGTGACTTTTGGTTGATTACATGTCGCATTGAGCCAATGCCTCGCGAGGCTGCCCGGACAGGTCTACTACAGCCTCGGATACCGCCCCCGCCCCCGTGGTGCCAGCACCCGCGCCGCCTCGAACGACCGCCGATACCGCTCGAGGAAGGTCTCCTTCTCCACCGGATCCGGCACCAACCTCCGCGGCCAGTGCACCGGCATGATCTCGTAGCTCTTCCCAGGTCTCCGTCTGCAGACTAAGATCCCGAGTCCGATCTCCACCACATGCTCGAACAGCAGCGGGTCGTACTCCCGGATCGCCGCCGCCGCATCCGCAGCGTCCGCCGTGATCGGCACAGCGACCCACACCCGATCCGCGAACCGCGAGTAGTTCCTCGCCTGCTGCACCAGCCGCGCGGTGAAGTCCAGCTTCACCTCAACCGCGATCAGCTCGACATGCGAGTCGCTCCGCCAATGCACCGCGAGCACGTCCACGTTCTCGAACTCGGCCCCAGGCCGCTCCTTGTGCACGTCGAAGACGTACTCCGCCTCCTCGGGCGCGAGGTCGGACTGATAGATGTTCTCGAGCGCCGACGCGACGTAGCTGCCCAGCCGCGCCTCCTCTTGGCGGATCTTCCTCCGCTCGCTCGGTGGTGCCGGCTCGGGCTCGTCGTGGGTCGCCTCGGCGGACTCGGAGACGACGACCTCGTTCGACGCGGCCCTCGCGACCGCCGCTTCTTGCTGCTGCTTGAACCTCGCAAAGCGCTCGTCGGAGTAGAAGCTCTTCGCGTGCGTGTGCCAACGAAACGCGGGCACAGGGCGTCCGTCGTCCGGTGGGCTCGTGAAGTCGTAGAACTTCAGCTGAACCACCAAGTCGCGAGCGTCGGGCGCTCCCTTCTGCTCGAGTAGCTGCCGCAGCGCGAGGCTGCTGACGCAGCCGTTGTTGTCCTCGAGTGCGCGGCGCAGCGTCTCGACTCCCAAGTTCCAAACGGAAGGATCGACTACGCCGGCTATCGTGGTCGGCGTGTGCTCGCTCGTACTGGGTGTCGCCGTATCCATCGCGGAGCAGCATCATCGATCTGAACCGCGATCGCAATACTCTGTTCGTCACGAGCACGCGACACGACGCGCGAGCGGATCCGAACCGCGCATCACGGCGCGATACCGATCACGCGCGTCGATGTCCGAACGATCGATGCTCCACGGAACACGCGTTGCATACCCGTGCGTCCACGAGAAAAGAAATCGTTCGAGTCGAGTGACTGATTCGCCCGATTGCGACACTCAAGCTTCGGGCAACTCCATCCTCAACACGCAGCTCCAGCGCGACCATCTCGCGATCGACCGCATCGGCTGCGCCGTCCCCTCGCGCATGGCCAAGCGCCTGCGTCCTGCGTCGCCTCAACAAGGACAACCCGTGGATCCCGTCCGACGACGTCCTCACCGCCAAGCTCTCCCGCCTCGAGAGGGCGCGAGCATCCGCGCGACCCTGCACCGCGTGAAGATCGGCAAGACATGGAAGCCTGTCGCTGGCGCAGCCTCCTACTCCCGGCTCAACCCGTTCGAGTTCCTCGACTCCGAGCACACCAACTTCACGTACTCGATGGATTGCTCCGTCTTCCTCAACGCCGCCCTCGCCACGTGCGTCGGCGCATCCGCGGCGAGCCTGAAGACGTCCGCCGAGATCGCGCTCGAGACCCAGCGCAGCTACCTCCTGCTGCGCGAGGCCGCGCGCAGCTGAGCGGCTCCGCCTCTGTCTCCGCGGGCTTCGGCTCCGTCTCGCTCTCCGCGAGCAGCGGCCTCACCCAAAGCAAGCAGGTCGACTACCAGACCTTCGAGACCTATCTACGCACGAGCCGAGCGCGAGCACCAGCTCATCCGCGTCTCAGAACGACGGGGTCAGCGTCCCCATCTCGCCCCGTCGGTAGCGCAGTGCGGCGTGCCGAAGCTCCTCCTCGCTGGTCATGCAGAACGGCCCGCTCCACAGGTTCCGCTGGCGCAGCGGGGCGCCGCT
>CAZFKC010000146.1:0-21034 GCA_964519175.1 uncultured Nannocystaceae bacterium | reverse complement strand
CCGCGAAGAAGCAGCCCGCCGCGAAGAAGCAGCCCGCCGCGAAGAAGCAGCCCGCCGCGAAGAAGCAGCCCGCGCCCTCCGGCGCCGCGAAGCGGATCGACGCGAAGATCGCGTCGCTCGGCGACTGGCGCGGCGAGACGATGGCGGCGATCCGCCGGATGATCCACGCGGTCGACCCCGACGTGCTCGAGGAGTGGAAGTGGATGGGTACGCCGGTCTGGTCGCACGATGGCATGTACGCCCTCGCGAACGCGCACAAGGACAAGGTGAAGCTGACGTTCCACCACGGCGCGCAGCTGCCCGATCCCAAGCGCCTGTTCAACGCCGGGCTCGGCGGCAACAAGTGGCGCGCGATCGACTTCCACGAAGGCGACGCCATCGACGAGCCGGGCCTGAAGGCGCTGCTGCGGGCCGCGATCGCCTACAACGCGAAGCACTCGGTCCCGAAGAGCCGAGGCTCGCGCGCCTGAGCGCGCCCCCTCATCCGACCCACCCACACGCGAGCGCCTGGGCGGAGATGCACACGCCGAGCGCGAGATCGCAGTCGCCCTCGCACTGCTCGTCGAACGTACACGCTTCGCCGTTCGCCTGCGCTGCGCGGCACGTCGCGCCCGTCCCGGTCTGCTCGCACCAACCCTCCGCACACGAGAAGGTGCAGGGCTCGCCCACGAAAGGCAGCATGCGACAGACCTCCGTCTCGAGGTCGCACGTCAGCTGCTGCGAGCAAGTCGCGTCGTCGATGCACGGCTCACCGAGCGCCGCTTCGCGCACGCACGCGCTGCGCACGATGTTGCCTTCGGTATCGAGATCGACCTCGCAGATGAGGTCGGGCTCGCAGCGCCGCTGCAGGCACGGCTCGCCCAGCGGCACCGGCGCGCAGACGTCCACGCAGCTGCCGTCGACGCACGCGGCTCCGCGCACGCAGTCGTCGGCCGGACCGTGGACCGTGCAGCTCTCGCCGACGCGACGGTCACCCACGTAGAGCTTGCACGGATCGCAATCGTCGTCCCCGCGCGCGGCAGCGATCACCTCGTCGAGGGTCTCGCAGCCGAAGTCGGCGATCGCATGCACGGACCGCGTGCCGCAGTACGGGTCGTAGCGCAGCCCGGAGCTCGCAGGCGCAACGCGCGTGGTCATCACGTCGGCTTCTTCGTCCGCGCGACAGGCATCCAGGTCCATCGACGGCGAGCACGAGCACTCTGCGTACTTGTCGCACAGCGCTGCGGCATAGGACGCAGGGAAGTCGGCCTCGGTGATGCGGTCCTCCGACGCACAGCCGACGAGGGCGGAGGCGAAGGGCCAGAGCACGAGCGCGGCGAGGCGCAGGGGGCAGAGCGGCATGCGCAGCAGGGAGTGGGCGCGACCCGGATTTCGATCCGTCGCCACCGAAACGTCCGGCCGAAACGCGCGGACGCATGCGGATCGGCACACGCGCCTGCGTCGAGCAGGCCCGGGCCCCGCGCGAGAGCTGGTAGAGTCGCGCTCGACTGCCATGATCCGATCGAGACGTTTTCGCGCACTCTGTCTTCTCACCGTCGTCACCGCCTGCTCCGACGACGCGTCGTCGACGGGCGACGACGACAGCAGCAGCAGCAGCAGCGCCGGCGACACGTCGGTCGATCCGTCGCTGACGACCTCGGCAACGACCACGGTCGGCACCACCGTCGACCCCACCGCGGCCGACACGACCGCGGACGACGGCACGAGCGAGTCGAGCTCGAGCGCGAGCGACTCGAGCGAGTCCGGCTCGAGCGAAGGCACCGGCGTATGTGGCAACGACGTGATCGAGCCCGGTGAGACCTGCGACGGCAGCGAGCTCGGCGGCAACGACTGCGCGAGCCAGGGCTACGTCACCGGCACGCTCGGCTGCGCGGCCGACTGCACGGCGTTCGACTTCGACGGCTGCAGCAACTGCGGCGACGGCAACCAGGGCGGCACCGAGGTCTGCGACGGCGAGGACTTCGACGGCGAGACCTGCCTCAGCCAGGGCTTCCAGGGCGGACCGCTCGCGTGCAGCGCGGACTGCACGACGATCGACACCACCATGTGCAGCGACGATCCCTCGTGCGACGAGGAGGATCTCGGTAGCGCGGTGGGACAGCACGTCGCCACCGGCTCCACGGTCGACGAGGACGAGGACCTCGAGCAGATGTGCGCGAACGGTGGCGCGGTCGACCACGTGCTCCGCTGGGTCGCGCCCGCCGACGGCACCTACCGCTTCGACACCGTCGGCTCGAACTACGACACCGCGCTCGCGATCTACCAGAACTGCGTGTCGTGGGAGATCGCGTGCAACGACGACGTCGGCAACGGCGTGCTCGACTCGCGCATCGTGCTCGACGTGACCGCGGGCCAGGTGCTGGTGATCTCCGTCAACGGCTACCAGGGTTCCACCGGCGACTGGGTGCTCAACATCGCCGCCGACGCGCCGGGCGGTCCGTGCTGCCAGCCGCACGGCAGCTACGGCTGCGACGGCGGCACGTGCGAGACGGACGTGTGCGCGCTCGATGACACCTGCTGCATGGCCGCGGACGCGTGGGACGAGGAGTGCGTCGCGCTCGCGGTCGCGAACTGCCCCGAGTGCGCGGGGATCTGCGGCAACGGTGTCGTCGACGCGGTCGCCGAGGAGTGCGACACCTTCGATCTGCTCGGACAGAGCTGCGGCTCGCTCGGCTACGACTACGGCGCGCTGCACTGTGCCGACGACTGCACGCTGGATCTCTCCGCGTGCGGAGACTACGAGGGCGACTGCTGCAGCGACAACGGGGCCGATTCTCCGGGCTGTGCGGATCTCGGATGCGACGCAGTCGTGTGCGCGGCGCTGCCCGAGTGCTGCGGCGACACGTGGGATGCGACGTGTGCTGCGCTGGCCACGACCGACTGCGCCGTCTGCAATCCCGACGTCTGCGGCAACAACCTGGTCGACGGCGTGGGCGAGTCGTGCGACGGCATCGATCTGGCCGGCGAAGACTGCAGCACGCAGGGCTACGCGTTCGGCGAGCTCGCGTGCGCGGACGACTGCACGTTCGGGCTCGGCAGCTGCAACGACCTCGGGACCTGCATCGAGCAGAACCTCGGCAGCGCGGTGGGCAACGCGGTCGCGATCGGCTCGACGGTCGGTGAGGACGAGGATCTCGCCCAGGACTGCGGCAGCGAGGGCGGCGTGGACTCGGTGCTGCTGTGGACCGCACCGGCGGCCGGCACGTACCGCTTCGACACCGTCGACTCGGCCTACGACACGGTGCTGTCGTTGCACACGGGCTGCGAGACGGCGCCGTACACCTGCAACGACGACCTCGGATTCGACGACAACCGCGACTCGCGGATCGTCACTGCCGTCGCGGCGGGCGAGGTGGTGGTGATCGCGATCGCCGGCTACGACGGCGATACCGGTGCGTGGGTGCTCAACGTGAACCTCGACGTGCCCGGCACCGGCGACTGTTGCGTGGCCCACGGCACCTACGGATGCGACTCCGAGGACGGCTGCGAGGACCTCGTCTGCGCATCGAATGCCGACTGTTGCACCGACGGCGCGCCGTGGTCGAACGACTGCGTCGAGCTGGCCCAGACCAGCTGCGGGAGCTGCATGTAGCCGTGTCGAGCAACATGTTCATGATCCCGGGTGGGCTCGCGCTCATCTGCCTCCTCGGTGGCGGGGCGCTCGTCATGGCGGGGCGACATGTGCAGGGTGAGGTCGCCGCGTCGAGCACGTGGCCGTCGACGGACGGCGTGGTGGTGAAGAGCTCGAGTACGTTGGTGGACTATCGCGATCCGAAGTCGGGTCAGCTCGGCAAGCGGGCGATCGTCGACTTCGCGTACACGTACACGGTCGACGGGCAGAGCTACACCGGTAGCAAGCTCGCACCGTCGCTCGCGATCGCGCAGCCGGTCGACATGGTCGCGAAGTACCCGGTGGGCGCGAATGTGAAGGTCTTCTACGATCCGGCGGCGCCCAGCGACGCGGCGCTCGAGGTCGCCGACGTGAGCGACGGCTCGACCCCGTTCTTCGTGATCGGCGGGCTCCTCTTCGTGATCGGGCTGCCGTTCGTGTACCTGTCGTACCGGATGGCGATCCGCGGCCCGGACCGCTGACGATCGGGTGGATCCTTTTCGCCCCGGACACGACTACACGTCCGTGGTCTGTCGGAAGCCGGGAAGGCTGGCCTCGATCCTCGTGCTGGCGGTCGTGAGCGCACCGCTCGGCCGCAGTGCGCACGCGCAGCCGCCCGAGGCCGCGCAGGCGCCCGAGGCGGCGCCATCCGAGGCGGCGCCGCCGTCCGAGCCCACGCCGCCATCCTCGGCCGCGCCCGCGCCCGCGCTGCCGGAGGCGTGGGCCGACGATCCGATTCCGCCCGCGCCACCGCGTGCGACCGACGACGAGCGAGCCCCGCGTGCCAGCACGCGGGACATCCTGCGCGAGGACTCCTCGCTCGGTCAGCGCTATCGCGATGCCCGTGCGATGGCGGTGGGTGGCGGCGTGACGATGGGCGTCGGATTCGGCTTCGTCGTCTCCGCGGGTGCGGTCGCGCTCTTCGAGGCACCCTGGCAGCGCACCAACTTCGCCGGCGATCCGGTGGACTACGACGAGAACCAGGAGGAGCGGGTCGCCGTGGTCGCGTTCGCCACGGTGGGTGCCATCGCAGCGGTCGCCGGCGCAGCGTTCTTGGCGGTCGGGGTGATCCGCAAGCAACAGGCCGTCGAGCGCGCCCAGCGGATCTCCTTCGACATCCGCCGGGGCGGGCTCGCGCTGCGCTTCTGATCCACGGTGGAAACGAGAGCACTCCCATGACCTCCGACCGACCAGCCGGGCTCGCCACGATCCTCGTGCTCGCGATCGCGACGCTGCCACGCATCGCGCACGCACAACCGCCCGCAGCCGCGCCCGCGCAGCCGCCCGCAGCCGCGCCCGCGCAGCCGCCCGCGCCCGCGCAGCCGCCTGCGCCCATGCAGCCGGACGCGTGGGCCGACGATCCGATCCCGCCTCCACCGGCGGCCACCGACCCGTCGCCGCCGCCGCCCCGTACCACGCGCGACATCCTGCGCGAGGACCCGGACATCGCGCCACGCTATCGCCAGGCCCGCGCGATGAAGATCGCCGGCGGCGTGACGCTGGGTGCCGGCGCTGCGTTGCTGCTCGTCACCGGCGCGGTCGCGCTCATCGAGGCCCCGTTCGCACGCACCGACGCCGACGGCGAGCCGGTCGACTACCAAGCCAATGTCGGTGGACGCGTGCTCGTCGGCGCCATGCTGGTGGCCTCCGTGGGAGCGATCGTGGGCGGTGCAACCGTGCTGGCCATCGGCAGTGTCCGTAAGCGACAGATCGTCGAGGAAGCGTTCGGGGTGAACCTGGTCGTCGCAAAGGGCGGGCTCGCGCTGCGCTTCTGACCCGCAGGACGATCTGCAGGTGGTCGAGCGACCTCGACGACGGGTATCCTGAGCGCTCGTGCTGCGATCGTTCTACTTCGCGCTGCTGCTCGCCGCATGCGAGCCACCTGCATCGGTCGCGACGACTCCGCCCGCGCAGCCGCTCCCGGAGCACGAGCACCACGGACACCCGGAGCCCACCTGGACGGTGCACGTCCTGCCGGCCGCGATTCCCGAGGACGGCGAGATCGTCGACTACCCGCTCGGTCAGGTGCGCACGGATGCGCGCGGCAATCCGCGCGTCGCGAACGAGGTGACGGCCTCGCCGATCGACGGGGTCTTCCGCGCCGACGAGGGCTTCGTCTTCCACACGCGCGACGGCTCGGTCTATCGCACGGGTGGGATCGCCGGCTCTCTCCACGTGATCGCGTTGCCGCGGCGCACCGAGACGCTCGTCGCGATCGGTGGCGCGTTCGTCGGACTCGACGAAAGCGGCGCCGTGTGGACGTTCGGCGGTCGCTCCCTGCTCCACACGACGGAGCTGCGCACCAACGTCATGCAGCTCGCCGCGTCGGCCGATGCGGTGTTCGTGCTCGACGTCGATGGCACGGTGCAGCGCTCCGACGGCGGCACGTCGCCGTTCGTGAAGGTGCCGACCTCCGCTTGCGTCCTCGCGCTCGAGCAGAGCGCGGCCGGCCTCGAGGCGCGCATGCACGCCGGCCGCGAGCTGCTCGCCCCGCCTGCGCCCCGCCCCACGGCGATCGATCTCGGCGACCCTGCGCTCGCCGGCGAGCACCATGCAACGCTCGCGCGGATCGGGCAGCTCGTGCGGCTCGTCGACGGAACGCTCGCGAGTCGCGACGGCGACACGCTCGTTCGACCCGATGGTCGTGCGATCACGCGGGCGCCCGAGGACTGTCGGCTCGCGATCGCCGGCGCGCACGTCTTCGCGCGCTGCGCCACGAACGACGCATCGCAGCTCGTCGCGGTGTGGAAGGGCGGCACCTGGCAGACGATCGGCATCGGCTTCGAGCCGGCGACGATCGTGCTCGGCACGAGCGGATGGATCGCCGGCCGCGGCCGCGAGATCACCACGCCCGAGGCGCCCTCGCGCTGGTTCCGTAGCAACGGCGAGGTGACCGAGCCGCTCGAGGGCAAAGGCGACATGGAGGCGGTCGGCGACGACTGGGTCGTGTGGCGCGACGCCGACAAACGCGTGGTCCGCCGACGCTCCGACGGTGCCGAGCGCGAGCTCGCGATCGAGGGTCCGCTGCGCACCGTCGAGGGTCACGTCTATGCGAAGGGTGGCGACGGCGAGCACCCCACGCTCGTGATCGGAGCGCCGCTCGGCGAGCTCGCGCACCACCCGTTGCCGGGCGGCGTGGGCTACGTCGCGATGGCGAGCCCGACGCACGGCATCGCGGCCGGCAACGACGGCGAGCAGATCTACACGACGACCGACGGCGGCAAGGACTGGTCGCCGCTCGTGGTGCCGAGGTCCGGCGATGCGAGGTGGGTCGTCGTCACGGGCGGAGCGCACTGCACCAACGCCGCGTGCCGCGTCGGCCAGATCGCGTGGGTCGACACGCCCACGCTCGGCGACATCGAGCTGACGCGGCTGCGCATCGTGGCGCCGCGCGATGCACCGCAGCCCCGCGGTGCACCGCCGCGCTCGAGCTGCACCGACGCGCGCATGGACGGCATCGCCACCGCGATCCAGTGCACGGGCGATCGCTGCACGATCGATCGCGCATGGCTGCGCGCACGCGATCCCGCCGCGCTCGAGAGCGCCGCCCGCTGGGTGCCCGCGAAGGACGGCACGAGTATCAGGGTCTATGGCATCCGCGCGGCCACGCTGTTCAAGCAGCTCGGCCTGAAGAACGGTGACACGGTGACCGCGATCGACGGCAAGCCGCCGAAGTCCGAAACGGCGCTGCTCGCCGCGCTCACGCACCTGCGCGCCCGCGCGACGCTGCGCATCGACTACCTGCGCAAGGGCGAGCGCAAGACGCTCTTCGTCGCGGGGCGCTGAGCCGCCCGCGGCTCGGCACCACGCTCAGCGTCGCCAGCCGCCGCCGAGCGCCTGGTAGATCGCCACCAGCGCCTGCATCTGCTGCTTCTTGGTCTCGATCAGCTCCATCTCGGCCTCGAGCGAGTCGCGACGCGTGAGCAGCACGTCGTAGTAGTCGACGTGCGCGGAGCGATAGAGCACGTTGGAGATCTCGATGGCCGACTGCAACGACGCGACCTGTTGGGCCTGCTGCTCGTAGCGCTGCCGCAGGTTCGAGATCGCGGTGAGCTGGTTGTACACGTCGGTGTAGGCCTGCACCAACGAGCGCTCGTAGTCGTAGACCGCCTGGATCTGGCGGGCGTTCGCCGAGCGGTAGTCGGCCTTGATCGCCGCGCGGTTGAGCAGCGGCGCGAGCAGGTTGCCCGCGATGTTGTAGGCCAGCGACTGCGGCGTATCGACCAGGTGCTTGAGGTTGAAGGACTCGTACCCGACGCCGGCCTCGAGGCTGAGCGAGGGATAGAAGCGCGCCTTGGCGCTCTTGGTGTCGAGCTTCGCGGCTTCGAGCCGCAGCTGCGCCGCCTTCACATCGGGGCGATTCTCGAGCAGATCGGAGGGGAGCCCGGTGGCCACGACGTCCGGCTTGGCGGCGTCGAAGGTCGCCGAGCTGCGCTCGACCCGCTGGGGAAAGCGCCCGACGAGGAAGTTGATGCGGTTCTCGACGATGATGCGCTGCTGCTCGAGGTTGTACCTGCGGCCCTGGTTCTTCACGACCTCGGCCTGGAAGCGCTGCACGCCGAGCTCGGTCTCGCGCGCGGCTTCCTTCTTCAGCTTGACGATCTCGAGCGCGTCCTTCTGGATGCCGATGTTGCGATCGAGGATCTCGAGCTGGTTGTCGAGCGCGACGAGGTCGTAGTAGGAGTTGGCGATCTCGGCGACGATCTCGGTGACCAGGAAGTTCCGCTCCTGGATCGTCGCCTGGTAGCGGAACTTCGCGGCCTTCCGCGAGTTCCGCAGGCTGCTCCACATGTCGGTCTCCCACGAGGCCTTGAAGCCGAAGCGGAAGTCCGGTCGGTTCTTGGGGACGCCGTGGGCCGAGTCGCTCACGCCGATCGGCGTGTGCTCGCCGACCTTCTCGACGCCGACACCGACGCCCGCGTCGAGCCGCGGGATGTACCCGCCCTTGATCGCCGCGACGTCGTTCTGCGTGATGATGATCTCCTGCAGCTGGATGTTCAGCTCCTGGTTGTTCTCCAGCGCCTGCTCGATCAACGCGCGCAGATGAGGGTCGGCGAAGAACGTGTCCCAGTGCTTCTGCGTCGCGATGCTCGGGCCCTGCGGATGCTCGAGGGTGCCGAACGACTTCGGCACCTCCTTCTTCGCTTCCCGGGCCTTGTTGTCACCGAGGATGCGTGCGCAGCCGACCGTGAGCGACAGCGTGCATGCTGCCGCCACGACGACACTTCGGCGCCACCAGCTACTCACGGATCACGTCCCTTCACGCAGGTTCTTCGGGAGGACGCGTGGGTTCCTCGGGAGGAGCCGCCGGCTCCGCGGACGGAGCTGCGACCTCCTCGGGAGCAGCGGCAACCTCCGCGGCCGCAGCCGCAGGCTCCGCGACTGGATCCACGAGCATGTCGTGCACGGCGTGGCCGTGGTGCGAGAGCCCCTCGCTCAGCGGCTCCGAGGTCTCGTTGCGCAGGATGGTGCGTCCATCCGAGAGCCGTCCGAACAGGTAGTACAGGCCGGGGATGATCAAGACGCCGATGACGGTGCCGAGCAACATGCCGCCGACGCCGGTCGTGCCGATGGTGCGGTTGCCGATCGCTCCGGCACCCGTCGCGACGACCAGCGGAATCAGGCCGGCGACGAACGCGAACGAGGTCATCTGGATCGGGCGGAAGCGCAGCTTGCCGCCCTCGATGGCGGCGTCCTTCAGCGACAGGCCTTCGGCGCGTCGCTGCACCGCGAACTCGACGATGAGGATCGCGTTCTTGCCGAGCAGACCGACCAGCATGATGAGCCCGAGCTGGGCCCACACGTCGTTGGCCAGGCCGGCCGCCTGCAGGAAGTAGAAGGAGCCGAAGATGCCGACCGGCAGCGACAGCACGACGGCGAGCGGGATCAGGAAGCTCTCGTACTGTGCGACGAGCACGAGGTAGACGAACACGACGACGACCACGAAGATGTAGATCGCCGCGTTGCCCTTCGAGGACTCGTCCCACGAGAGGCCTTCCCAGCCGAGCGCGTAGCCGCGGGGCAGCGTCTCTTCGGCGACCTCGCGCACCGCGTCGATGGCCTGTCCGGTCGAGAACCCGGCGGCCGGCACGAGCTGGATCGCGGCCGAGGGGTAGAGGTTGTAGCGGGTGATCTCGTTGAGGCCCTGCTGCTTCTTGAGCTTCATGAACGACGAGTAGGGGACCATGTTGCCCGCGTCGTTCTTGACGAACAAGTCGTCCAGATCCTCGGGCATGCGCCGGAACTCCGGCCATGCCTGCACGTACACCTTGTAGAACTGGTTGAAGAGGATGAAGCCCTGCTCGTACGTGCTGCCGATGAGAATGTTGAGATTCGTCATCGCCTTCTCGATCGACACGCCCTTCTGCATGAGCACGTCGTTGTCGATGATGAGCTCGTACTGCGGGTAGTCGGAGGCGTAGAACGTGAACATGTTCTGCACCTCCTCGCGCTCGGCGAGGGCGGCCATGAACTTCGCGTTCACTTCGCCGAGTCGCTGGTAGTCGGCGACGCTCGACTGCGTCTGGTCGAGCACGCGCAACGAGACGCCACCGGCTGCGCCGAACCCGGGGATCGCGGGCGGCTCGAAGAACTCGAGCTTGACGTTGGTGATGGCCATCGTCTTCTCCTCGAGCTCTTCGATGATCTCGCGCGCCGTGTTCTTGCGCGTGGACCAGTCCTTGAGGTTGATGATGGCGGTGCCCGCGTTCGAGCCGCGACCCTCGGTCAAGACCTCGTAGCCGGCGACCGAGGTCACCGAGGTGACGCCCTCGATCTCCTTCGCGATCTTCTCCAGCTCCTGGGACTTGGCGTTGGTGTACTCGAGCGTCGATCCGGGCGGCGTCTGGAGGACGGCGTAGATGATGCCCTGGTCCTCACCGGGGATGAAGCCGCTCGACATCTGCGTGTTCGCGGCGACGATGCCGAACGCGAAGCCACCGATCACGAGCAAGGTCAGCAAGCGGCGCGCGACGATCGGGCGCAGCATCCCGGCGTAGATGTTGGTGACCTTGTCGACGGCGCGGCTGAAGGGGCCCTGGATGAAGGGCACGAGCACCAGCAGGAAGCCGATCGGGCCCCACAGCTTGTAGGCGAGGTACGTGAGCCCCGCGAGGATCGGCAACCCGACGAAGATGTAGGTGAGCACGACCCGGATGCTCCACCGCCGCTTCTTGCGGCCCGGGGCGGCATGGCCCGCATCCCCGTGGGCGTGGGGCTTGAGGATCATCGCGCAGAGCACGGGTGTGAGCGTCAGCGCGATCAGGCCCGAGAGCACGATCGCGGTCGCCATCGTCACGCCGAACTGGCGGTAGAACACGCCGACGGGGCCGGGCACGAACGTGATCGGCACGAACACCGAGGTCATCACCAGCGTGATCGCGATGATGGCCCCGCTGATCTCGTGGAGCACCTCCTTGGTCGCCTGGTAGGGCGGGAGGTCCTTGGCCGCCATCTTCGCATGCACGGCTTCGACGACGACGATCGCGTCGTCGACGACCACGCCGATGGCGAGCACCATGGCGAAGAGCGTGATGAGGTTGATGGAGAAGCCCAGCAGCTGCAGGACGAAGAACGTGCCGATCAGCGACACCGGCACGGCCAGCGTCGGGATCAACGTGGAGCGCACGTCGCCGAGGAACAGGTACACCACCAGCGACACGAGGATGAAGGCCTCGAGCAGGGTGTGGAGCACCTTCTCGATCGAGGCGTCGACGAACTTGGAGACGTCGTACGCGATCTCGTAGTCCATCCCGGGCGGGAACGACTTCTTCAGCTCCTCGAGCGTCGCCTTGACTTCTTCGATGACCTCGGCGGCGTTGGAGCCGGGCGCCTGCTTGAGCACGATCGACGCCGCGGGATGACCATCGACGTCGGAGTAGATGTCGAAGAACTCCGAGCCGAGCTCGATACCCTGACGCTGCGGATGCCCGCCGGTCTCGTCGCCGTGCTCGCCGTCGTCGGCGGACGGAGCCGGATCGACATCCGCGTCCGCACCCGCGGCGGTCTCCTCGGGTGGGACGCAGATGTCCCGGAGCCGCAGGATCTCACCGTTCGGCTTGGCCTTCAGGATGATGTTGCCGTACTGCTGCGCCTTGTTGTAGCGCCCGACATACGTCAGCACGTACTCCTTCGACTGCGAGGTCATGCCGGTGGCCTGACCCAGTCGACCCGGCGAGCCGATGATGCTCTGCTCGGCCAGCGCCTCCATCACGTCTTCGACCGAGATGTTGTACGCACGCATGCGCTCCGGGTTCAGCCAGATGCGCATCGCGAAGCTGCGGTTGCCCAGGTTTCGCGGGATGCCCATGCCCTGGATCCGCTTCAGGACCGGCATGACGTAGACGTTCGCGTAGTTGAAGAGGTCGGCCTGGTCGGTGTGCGGATCCGTGCTGTAGAGGTTGAGGTACATCAACATGCTCGGCACGACCTGGCTGACCAGGATGCCTTCGCGTACCACCAAGGGTGGTAACCGACTCAACATGATGTTGACCCGGTTCTGCACGTTGACGACGTTGATGTTGGGATCGGTGCCCGGCTCGAAGAAGATCGCGATCGTCGCCTCGCCCGCACTCGTGGCGCTGTCGACCATGTAGCGCATGTTCTGCACGCCGTTGATCGACTGCTCCAACGGGATCAGCACCGAGTCGACCAGCACGTTCGCGCTCGCGCCGGGATACGCGATGCTGACGTAGACGGTGGGAGGCGCGACGTCGGGGAACTGCGCGATCGGGAGCCGCACGATCCCCAGTGTTCCGAGGAACAGGATGAGGATCGACGTGACGAGGGCCAGGGCGGGGCGCTGGAGGATCTTCGCGAACATGGGTCACACCTGCTGGAAACGGAGCTGGCGCGGCGCACCGCGAGCCACGCTATTCAGCGTGGTGCTTCATGTGCGCGAGGACTTCTTCCGGCGCCTTGAACTCGAACTCGACGTGCTCGCCGTCGTGGATCTGGCGGACGCCCTCGAGCACGATCTTGTCCTGGTGGGTCAGTCCACTCTCGATGACGAAGATATCGTCCTTCTCGTGGGCGACCTTGATCTCGCGCTGGTGTGCGACGCCGTCTTCGTCGATCACGAAGACGTACTGCTTGTCGAGGATCTCGTAGGTCGAACGCTGCGGGATGACGATCGCGTTCTTCACCGTCTGGTGGATCATCAGCGTGCCGGTCTGCCCGTGCCGGAGTAGACCCTCGGGGTTCGGGAAGTCGGCGCGGAACTGGATGTTGCCGGTCTCGTTGTCGAAGGTGGACTCGACGGTGACGGTCTCGCCGGCGGTCTGGTCGAAGACCTGACCGTTCGCCAGGCGGAGCTCGATGTTGGCGCCCGGGAGGCGGAGCTGCTGCGGCTGCTGCGGATCGCGTGCGCCGGGCAGCGCCTTGTAGTTGAGGTAGTTGGCCTCGGGCACGTTGAAGTAGACCCACATCACCCGGTTGTCGGACATCGTCGTGAGGACGTCGCCCTCTTCGACCAGGCTGCCCAGCTGCTGGTACTGCCGATCGATGATGCCGTCGAACGGCGCCTTCACGCGGGTGAAGTTCAGCTCGGCCGCCGCCAGGTCGACCTTGGCCTTGGCCTGCGCGCGTCCGGCCTTGGCGAGCGCCAGCTCCTGGTCCGAGACGACGTTCTTCTCGAACAACGTCTTCGTGTTCCGCAGCTCGATCTCCGCGCGATCGAGCTCGGCATTGTCGGCGTCCAGCCGCGCCTTGTAGAGCACCGCGACGATCTTGAAGAGCAGCTGGCCGTGTCGCACGGCCTGGCCTTCACGAACGGGGATCTCCTCGAGGTAGCCCTCTTGCAGCGCGCGGATCTCCACGTGGCGCTGCGAGTGGATCTGGCAGACGTACTCCTGGGTCGTGACCACGTCCTGCGCCGCGGGGCTCGTCACCACGATCGGGTGGCTCGCCTCGTGCTTCTGCTCCTCACCATGTTCCTGGGCCTGCAGCGTCGTGCAGGCGAGCAGCGGCAGCGAGAGCGATGCGAAGAGTGCGGCCGGGAGCACGGCTGGGATCCGTGGGAAGCGCATGGCGTTGATGGTTGATCGTCCGCTCGGGTTGTCGATCTTGCAAATGGTTCTTCGGGACACCTGTCCCACCTCGTGATGGTGGTGAGTCGACGCCGCGGCAGCGGCGCTCGACGAGACGCCACTCGCACTTCGCGACCTGCACGGGCCCAGCGATTGGATCTCGACGGAACGTCGGCTCGCGCGCTCGCTCGCGCTGCGCACTCGGTCCGCGCGACGCGTGGGTCGAGGCCTCGACCCACGCCGCGATTTCTCGCGGACGCGGGTCGGAGAGACACAGCGATTTGCCCGAGATCCGGGTCGGAGAGACACAGTGGGTCTCTCCGACCCACGTGCGCTGGGAGGGCAGAATCGGACGAAGCGCAACGGCCGCCGAGGCCGCGCATGCACGTTCGCGCCGTCCGATCAGCCGTCCAGCAATCCGACGCTCTTCGCGAACGCCTCGAGCGGCCCACGGGCCGCCGCGAGGTCCTCACGCGTCTTGATCGGCAGGAACCGGGCGTCGCGATCGACGTCGAGGAACGCACTCGGCACGAGCTCCGTCACCTGGCCGACGAGCTGCTCGAACTGCACCACCTCGCGCTCGCCACCGCCGGGCCACGCGATCTTCTTGCGCACCGCGAACCACGTCAGATCGAAGCTGCGATCCATCGCGCTCGCCACGAGCCACAGCGTGTTCGTGTTGAAGTGCGGGAAGTCGGCGAGGTCGACCCCGACCGGCAGCCGGAAGCCCTCGATGATCGCGGGGCGCCCGTTCGGCAGATCCGCGATGCAGCCGCCCGCATCGCCGGCGATGCGCCTCACCACCTCGACGGAGACCTCGTGTCCGAGCGCCGCGGCATCGAGGTGGGCACCGAGCACGACCGGATCGAGCGACGCACCGACGTTGTCGACGTTCGACAGCAGGATGTGCTCGACACCGCGGTCGCGCAGCTTCGCGAGCACGCCGCTGCCGCGCAGCCGACCCAGCGTGTCGCCGTGGCCGGGTGCGGCGAACAGGGTCGAGTCGTCGAGCTGGTCGGCTTCCGGCAGGCTCGCGAGCGGCGTGCCGTCGGGCAGCACGCGCGGCATGATCGACTGGCTGAACCAGTAGCGATCGTCCGCGCGCAGGCCGGCCCAGTCGATCGCGTCGACGTGCGCGCGGCTCGTCGCCTCGGTCGCGAAGCTGTGCATGAGCACCACCGGGATCGCGCCGCCGACCTGCGCGCTGCGCTGGCGCACCTCGGCGAGCTTCACGGCCAGGAAGCTGGCGCGCGTGTGGCCCTCGACCACCGGCACGACCCCCTTCGCGCCGCCGCCGAAGCGCGTCGCCATGCCGCCGTTCAGCACGAGCACCGCGACCTTGCCCGCCCGCAGCGCCGCGAGCCCGCGCTCGGCGAGGCGCGCACGATCGGTATCGGCGAGCGCACGCAGATCCGACGGCGGTGCCCGCAGCGGCGTCGGCGGGGCCGTGAGGCGGTTCGCGGCCGGATCGAGGGCACCGGTCACGACGCGCCGACGGAGATCGTCGAAGGTCGTGGCGTCGAAGGCGTGATGGGCGACGGACTCGCGTAGCTGCACGGGCGATCGCATAGCACGATCGCGCCGCGGCTCAGCCCGATGGCGCAGGAACCGGGGCCGTCCGGGATGATCGCCGTCAGAACGGATCGATCGTGCGCACGCGGCCGGGGCCGTGCTGCGCTGCGCCGGGCATCGCGTCGGCGCTGGCGGCGAGCGCCGCGGGCAACAGCGACGGGCGCGCTGCGGGCCGGTCGAGCTCGAGCGGCGCAGGCTCGAGCGGCGCGTGGGCGAGCAACTCCGGCGCATCGTCTCTGCGTCGCTTCGGCTCCGCCGCGTCTTCGCTCCGCGCTTCGAATGCGGTCTCGTCGTCGAGGATGATCGGCTCGTCGTCGTCGAGGATGATCGGCTCGTCGAACCGCTGCATGCTGGCCGCGAGCACCGGCTCCGCGCGCATCCGCACCGGTGGTGCCGACCTCTCCACCGCGGCGCGGGCGATCGTCGGGACCTCGACGCCGGAGTGGCGCGCACCGAGCAACAGCCCGGCGACCAGCGCGATCGCGATCGCGACGCCCGCGATCACGCCGCTGCCATATCCGCGCGCGTCGAGGCTGCGCTCCACGAGCGTCGGATGGGCGAGATAGGTCCGGCGCGGCTGGTGGCTGCGTCGACGACGTCGTCGCGGCGGGGCCCCGAACGCGTCGACCGCTTCGATCACGCCGCGCGGCGTCGTGGCGCCGAGCACGAGCACGTCGCCCTGGCTCTCGGGATCGAGCCCGGCGCGCAGCCGATCGCGCGTCGTGCGATCCGGCACCTCGGGCGCCCACACCACGCGCAACACGTCGGCCGGCGCGGTCGTGCGCAGGTGCATCCGTGCATCGGGGCCGGTGAACAGCGACACCTCGCAGCCCCGCGCGTGCAGGGCATCGACGATGCAACAGGCGGACGGACGCAGCTCTTCGGCGCAGAACAGGCGGACGCGGCGGGTGCCCGCACGCCAGTTCAGGTGCAGCGCCGAGGCGGTGACGGGTCGTGTTTGCGGTCTCGACACGCGGGACCGGATGCTGACGGATTGCGTACGCGCGACCAAAAAAGCCGCGGCCCCCAGCGCCTCGACGATGGTCTCGACTACGCGATCGGCGAGCAGCTATCGCGAAGCGCCGCAAGAAATCCGCGCATCGCTCTGTCGCAGCGCCGTCGGTAGCGCGAGTCACCAACATAGCGATCGCGCGCGGCACGAATGCGCAGTACAACGAAAGCGGGTGAGCGGACGGAGCACGCGTGCGTGGGTGCTGGCGGCGATCGTGCTGCCCGTCGGCTGCTATCGCGGTCTCGACGGCGGCCCTGGGGCGTCGGGCGCCGGCGGCAGCTCCGAGGGTGGCTCGGCCAGCGCAGGCTCGGGCGAGAGCACGGGCGGCGAGCCGCTCGGCTGCGCGCCGGGCTGGGTCGGCGTGCAGCGGCTGAACGGCCGCGAGTACGCGAACACGCTGCGGGACCTGCTCGGGGTCGAGTCCGAGCTCGTCGCCGCGCTGCCCATCGATCCGCGCAAGGGCGGCTTCGACAACAACGCCTCCGCGCTCGGCATGACCCCCGAGCTGTACGAGCGCTACCTCGCCGTGGCCGAGGACGCCGTGCCGGCAGCGCTCGCCGCCGATCCCACGCGCTTCGTCGACTGCACGCCCGCGACCGAGAGCTTCGCCGACGCGTGCGTCGAGGCGACGCTCGTCGCGTTCGCCGAGCGTGCGTACCGGCGCGACCTCGACGACGACGATCGCACCGAGCTCGCCGCGCTGTTCGAGGCCGCCGCAGCCGACACCGAGACGTTCGTCGAGGCCGTCACGCTGGTGTTCGAGGGGGTGCTGCTGTCGCCGTCGTTCCTCTACCGCAACCAGATCCCCGAGGGGGGCGGCGACGACGTACGCGCGCTCGACGACTTCGCGCTCGCGTCGCGGCTGTCGTACTTCGTGTGGAGCTCGATGCCCGACGACGAGCTGCTCGCGCTCGCGCGCCAGGGCGAGCTGTCGAGCCCGACGGTGTTGCGCGCGCAGGTGCAGCGCATGCTCGAGGACGGCAAGGCCGATCACTTCGTCGAGCACTTCACGCGTGCGTGGCTCGACATCGACTCGCTCTCGACCAAGGTCTTCGATGCGGCGAGCTTCCCCGGCGTCGATGCGGCCGTGCTCGCGCGCATGCAGGACGAGTCGGTCGCGCTCGTGCGCCACGTGATCCGTGAGGGGCTGCCGCCCTCCGAGCTGCTCTCGGCCGACTACGGCTTCGTCGACGATCTGCTCGCGACGCACTACGGGCTCCCGCTGCCCGGCAGCAGCGAGCTCGTGCTCGTGCAGCTCCCGCCCGATCAGCGCCGCGGCGTGGCGACGCACGGCAGCGTGCTCGCCTCGGGTGCGCACCCCGATCGCACCTCCATTCCCAAGCGCGGCATGTGGGCGATGGACAACCTGCTGTGTCTCCCGCCGCCTCCGCCACCGCCGCCCGACGTCGACCAGAGCGACATCGACGAGGATCCGGCGCAGCCCACCACGCAGCGCGAGCGCTTCGAGCAGCACCGCGCCGATCCGGCGTGCGCGGCCTGCCACGTCACGATGGACGAGCTCGGCTTCGGGCTCGAGCACTACGACGCGGTCGGGCGCTGGCGCGATCTCGAGGACGGGCTCGCGATCGATGCCTCGGGCAAGCTGCCCGACGGTCGCGAGTTCGACGGCGCCGTCGAGCTCGCCGACATGCTCGCGACCGACGAGATCTTCGTGCGCTGCGTCGCGCAGAACCTGCTGGGCTACGGCCTCGGCCGCCTGCCCACGTTCGAGGACGTGTGCACGCTCGACGAGATCGTGGCGGTCGCGGCCGATGGCGATGCGAGCCTCGCCGAGGTGATCGCCGAGCTCGTGACGAGCGACGTGTTCCGCTACGAGGCGAGCGAGCCGGAGGAGGGCCCATGAGCTTGCGGCTCGGACGTCGATCGCTGCTGCGCGGGCTCGGGGCGCTGCTGCCACTGCCGGCGCTCGAGGCCATGCTGGGCCCCGGTCCGGCGCGGGCCGGCGGCGCCGTCGCGAAGCGCTGGGCCACGTTCTACTTCCCCCACGGCACGCACGGCGACGACTGGATCCTGCCGGCCAGCGACGCGCCTCCGGTGGTGCCGGACTTCCTCGCGTCGTCGCTCGGCACCATCGCCGAGCAGATCGTGTGGATCAACCGCCTCGACAACCAGCAGGCGGGCAAGGGCGATCACGAGAGCGCGGCGGGCTGCTTCCTCAACTGCGCCGAGATGCTGGTCGAGGGCCCGAGCCTCTCCAAGAGCGCCGATCAGATCGTCGGCGATCAGCTCGGGGCCGGCTTCCGCTTCCCGTCGCTCGTCGTGAGCGCGCCCGGCTACCAGCCCGCGGCCAGCTGCTGCACCGACGTCGAGATCTGCCTCAACAACATCTCGTGGCGCGGCGGCACCACGCCGGCCACGAAGATCCAGGATCCGCGCACGCTGTTCGACATGATCTTCGCCGAGGATCCGACGGCGGCAGGGCAGGCCGCGGCCGAGCTGCGACTGCGCCAGCGCAAGAGCATCCTCGACTTCGCCGACGGCCAGGGCGTGCGACTGCAGCAGCAGCTGGGCACCGGCGATCGCCAGCGGCTGCAGGACTACCTCGACGCCGTGCGCGAGGTCGAGCTGCGCGTCGAGCAGCAGGGCACCTTGCCCGACGCGTGCGTGCAACCTGCGGCACCCACCGCCGAGCCCGGCTTCGAAGAGCACAACCAGCTCATGTTCGACATGATCTTCCTGGCGCTGCAGTGCGAGCTGACGCCGGTGGTCACGTTCATGATGGACTTCGAGTTCTCCGACCGCCTGGTGTCGATCCCCGGCGTTTCGACCGGGCACCACACGTGCTCGCACCACGAAGAAGACCCCGGCAAGATCGCGCAGCTGCGGGGGTACAACGACTTCTACGCGGGTCGCTTCGCGGCGTTCGTGCAGCGCATGCAGAGCGCGGTCGATCTCGACGGCGCGCCGATGCTCGACAACAGCGTGCTCGTGCTGTCGTCGGGGCTGAACGACGGCAACGCGCACAAGCGGCTCGATCTACCCGTCGTCGTCGCCGGCACCGGCGGCGGGCTGATCACGCCCGGCCGGGTGCTCGATGCCGACCGGCCGCTCGCCGATCTCTGGCGCACGATCATGACCGTCGTCGGTGCGAGCGGCCCCGAGGTCGACGGCTTCGGTGGCAACACCGGCGTGATCGACGAGCTGCTGGTCTGAGGACAGCAGCTCGAGCCCGAGCTGCGGCGAGGGACACACCCAGCGGTCGCTGGCCGCGTCGTACGGGCACACCTGCTTCGTGCGCGTCCGTCGGGGTCGCAGCGCCACGTCTTCGTCGAGGGTTCCGCAGTCCACGTCGCACGCGACGTTGTCCTTCGCCATCGTCTTGCTGGTGAGCTCGAGATCGGCGTGGCCGTCGTGGTCGAGGTCCTTCGTCACCCACGTGGTGTCGGCGTGCTCCTCCGCGCCGAAGACGTCTTCCCGATAGAGCTCGTACTTTCGAGTGACCAGCAACTGCGGGTGCAGATCGCTCGCATCGAAGATCGCCGCGATCTCGCCCGTGCCCGGATCCTCGAGCGCCGTGCCTGGGCGCCAGACCGGCACGATCACGGTGGCCTCGCTGCGACGATCGCCGTCGATGTCGTGGACCTTCAGCTTCACCTTCGGCTCGCTCCCGAACGGTGCGGGCAACGAAGGGCCCCACACGCGCACGCGGGCCTGCACGACGGCTGCGTCGTCGCCGTGCTCTTGCACGCGCGCGAGCTCCCACGCGAAGCGATCGTCGTCGCCGCCGAGCGCGAGCATGAACAGCACGAGCGTGTCCTTGCCGACGCGCGCCTGCTCGACGATCTCGATGGTGTCGGGATCGGCGGGCGCGAGCGCGGTCGAGATCGGATCGTGGGTGAACTGCGCGGCGTCGACATCGAACGCCGGCGACGGAGCGGGCTGCGGTGCCGGAACGACCGGGGGCGCGATCGGAGCGGCTGGCGGCGCAATCGCGACGGCCGGCGGAGCGGCCGGGGCGGTCGACGCTGGCGGGGGAACGAGCGGCCGGAACGCGAGACCGTGGCCCGGCTGCACGGGCTCGGTGCGCGTGCAGGCGGCGAGCACGAGTAGGAACCGCGAGATCGGGCGCAGACCGAGCATCATCCATCGATCCAGACCCCGCACCCGGCGATTCGATCATGGCGCGGCCCAGATCGCCTGCGACAGGGCGCGGCGGACCGTGTCGATCGCTGCATGGCCCGCCGGAATCGCACCTGTCTGCTCGCGTTTGCGTTCGTCGCCTGCACCAGCTCGGACGACGACACGGCGGCCGACGCCGGCGATGCGACGAGCACGGGCGGTGCACCGAGCACGACGAGCACGGTGTCGAGCACGTCCGAGCCGAGCACGACCGAGCCCGCTCCGACGAGCACGACGAGCACCGGCGTCGATCCCAGCGAGAGCAGCAGCGACGGTGGCAGCAGCGAGGAAGGCTCGACCGGAGGCGGCGGTGCGCACGTGCCCGACGGCGTGCTGTTCTTCGACGGCTTCGACTACGACGTGCCGCGCGAGGCCGCCGACAAGTTCGGTCCCGACGGGCGCTTCGGCGCGCACGGCTGGTCGTGGGGCAAGGACGCGGTGAACAACGGGCCGGGCGCGGGCGGATGGCTGTGGACGACGTCGGAGATCCCCGGCTACCGCGGTTCGCTGCCGGGCGTCGAGTCCTCGCACGTGCTCTGCGTGGAGTCGGGCGCCGGCACGTACGCGGGCGTCATCGAAGGCGCGTGGCGGCAGACCGACTTCTACCTGCAGTACGGCGATCCGGCGACCGGCGAGCTCGACACGATTCCGCCGGACGTGTGGATCCAACACTGG
>CAZFKC010000145.1:0-21203 GCA_964519175.1 uncultured Nannocystaceae bacterium | reverse complement strand
ACGGAGCAGGGTGTCCGGAAGAACGCTTCGCGTTCTTCCGCACCCTGCTAGAACGAGAAGCCGACCTGTGCGCCCGCGTAGCCGCGCGCCACGGCCGGTGCGGCGCGAAGGTGTCGACGCCGCGCGACGAGGCCCGCAGCGAGGACCGGGATGCCGACGAGCAGGCCGAGCGCTGCGAACGTCGCCGACGCGATGACGCCGCGGTTGGCGACGCGGCCGCGACGATCGGCGTCCTCGGTGGCTGCCAGCTCCGCGTCGGTGGCCCCGTTGGGGAAGCTGGGGTTGCGGTCGAGCGCGTTGGCCTGCGCGACCTCGTAGTCGTGCTCCGCGCGGACGGCGAAGCGCATGCCCACGAGGATTCCCGCGATGCCGGCGACACCCAGCCCGAGCGAAACGCCACCGCCGATGATCATCCCGCGCGCCGCCTTGCGCGACACGATCGGCGTGACGCTCTTCGGCTTGCGGTCGACCTGCGTGCGTCGCTCGACGCGCGGTGGCGGCAGGGGCTGCGCGCCGGGAGTGCTGGCCGAGAGGATGTCGACGCGCGCGAGCATGTTCACCGCGCGCGGGCGATCCTCGTGCTCCGAAGGCGTGAGCGTGTGGCCGGGTCGATCGAGCCAGGCCACGTACGACTCGAGCAACCCGCGTGCGCTACCGAGGTGCGCCGCGTCGCCGTCGCGATCGTACGCGCGCAGGTGCGCCTGGCCGAGATCGAGCTGCATGATGTGGCGCGGGCCGATGAGCTCCGGCACGCTGCCCATCAGCGCGTGGGCCTGCTCCCACTGCGAGATGGCCTCGGCGTAGTCCTCGCGCTCGTAGGCCGCGAGCCCGCTCTGGAAGTGGGCGCGCGACAGCGCGACCGCCGGGTTGTCCGCCGTGGCCGCGGCGGCGGGCGCCTCGGTGGGCGCCTCGGTGGGGACCGGCTCGCTGGGCGCGGCCGCGAGCGCGGTGGCCTCGGGCAGCGCGAGCGACAGCGACAGCGCGGCGCAGAGCAGACGGGCGAGCGGCACACGGGGAAGGGGCGACGAAGACATCTCGAAGGGGGTGGTACGCGCCACCGCCGAACCGATTGCGGCGATCATCGCGGGCGACCTTCGTCGCGCAGCGCGGCCGCCCAGCCGTCGAGATCCGTGATCGTCGAGTGCAGCAGCTCGGGGTGGGCGCCGAGCCCCTCGATCTCCTTCGTGAGCAGCTCGCGAGCCCGACGCAGCCGCGTGCGGATCGTGCCCTCCGGGACCCCGAGCACCTCGGCCAGCTCGCTGCCGCTCAGCTGCTCCCAGTAGAACAGCTCGAGCAGCACCTGGTGATCGACCGGCAGCCGGCGCAGCGCCTGCAGCACCAGCGTCTGCTCGCGCCGTCGATCGAGCGTGCCCGACGGCGAGGCCGCCGAGTCGGCGACGCTGTCCTGCCCGGGGTCGATCCTCGCCGCGCGGCGCTGCTGGGCGAGGAAGGCCAGCAGCTGGTTGCGCGCGACCGCGAACAGATAGGTGCGGAAGCTGCACTCGCCGCGGAAGCGATCGCGACCCTCGAAGCACGCGAGCAACGTGCGCTGCACCAGGTCGTCGGCGGCATCGTCGGCCTTGTTGCGGAAGAAGCGATAGAGCGCGTCGAAGTGCCGCTCGAACAGCGCCTCCGCGGCTGGTGCGGTGCCCGCCCGCCACGCGGCCAGCAGCTCGTCGTCACTACCGTCCACGCGATCGAGCGTACAACGGCGCTCGCGCGACCGCGAGCCGCGATCGAAGTAGGATCGTCCGGATGGGCACCGGGGAGGCCGACAAAGACGAGGTCGCGATCGACCTCGTGCGGCCCGCGACGGCGCCGGCGCAGGTGCGCGCGGCCGCGAAGGCGCGGCTGCTCGCGGCGTCGCTCGGTGCGAGCAGTCAGTCGCCCGAGCGCGAGCTCGTCGCCGGTCGCTATCGCCTCGTCCGCGAGATCGGTCGCGGTGGGATCGGCTCGGTCTGGGAGGCAGAGCTGGCACCGATCGGCAAGCGCGTCGCGATCAAGCTGCTGCGTCGCGACGCGGTCGCGCGCTCCGGTGATCACGCGGCCCGCCTCCTACGCGAGGCGCAGGCCGCATCGGCGATCGGCCACGAGCACATCGTGCGCGTCGACGACTTCGGCGTCGATCCCGACGCGGGGCCGTTCCTGGTGATGGAGCTGCTGCGCGGACGTTCGCTCGCGCTCGAGATCGTCGCGCATGCGCCGATGCCGTGGCCGCGCGTCGCGGGCCTGTTGCTGCAGCTCTGCTCCGCGCTCGCGGCGGCCCACCGCGTCGGCATCGTGCACCGCGATCTCAAGCCCGCGAACGTGTTCCTCACCGAGCGCGAGGGCGGGGCCGATCACTGCAAGCTGCTCGACTTCGGGCTGTGCAAGCCGCTGCCCGAGGCCGAGCTCGCCGGCGTCCTCACGACGCTCGGGACGCGGCTCGGCACGCCCGGGTACATGGCACCCGAGCAGATCCGCGGCGACGAGGTCGACGGCCGGGCCGATCTCTACGCGCTCGGCTGCGTCGCCCACGAGATGCTCTCGGGCAAGCCGCCGTTCGAGGCGCGCCGGATCGCCGAGCTCATCGAGGCCCACGTGCAGGCCGAGCCGCCCTCGCTCGACGTGCGCGTCCCGGGCACGCCCCGCGACGTGGCGGAGCTCGTGCTGCGGCTGCTCGCGAAGTCGCCGGAGCAGCGCTTCGCCGATGCCGATGCGCTCGCGCGTGCGATCCGTGCGACCGGCATCGATGCGCGAGCTGCCGAGCACACCGTGCCGGCGCCCGGACGCGCGTCGACGACGGTCGCGTCGCCACCGACGACGTCGCGCTGGCGGCTCGCTGCGGGCGTGTCGATCGCGGCGTTCGCCGGCGGAGCGATGGCCGTGATCGCGACCTTCGAGCCGCCGCGGCTGGCAGAGCGCGCGCTGCCATTGCAGCCGCTGGTCGTGCGCGCCGCCGCGGCCGCACCGACACGCCCGCCGGCCCCCCGAGCGCCGACGAGCACGGCCGCACCAGCGCCGAGCATACCGGCCGTCGTCGCTCTTCCGACGCCAGAGCCCCGTCCGCTTCCGCGTGCGCGTCGTCGTGCGCCGGCCCCGGTGCCGCCCGTCGAGCGGACACCACCGCCGCCACCCGATCCACCGAAGCCGTCGCTCGTCGACGGCATCCGCGATCCCTTCGGCGGAAAGTAGTCGCGCGCTACAGCGAGTTGCGTAGCGCGTGCGGTCACTGTCGCGCGCGCGTGCTGGCTCACGGTCGCGCCGGGAACCCCGAGGATCGCGGAAGCAACCCCGCGCTCGATGATCGCCCGCCGCGTCTCGTTCGCCCTCGTGCTCGTCCTCGCTGCTTGCGGGGACGCGCCCGATCGCGACGGTCAGCCCGTCGACCCCACGAGCGCCGGCAGCACGGGCGAGGGCGACGAGAGCAGCGCAGGCCCTGGCCCCGCGCCGATGGTGCTCGACGTCGGGGCCGGCACCGGCGACTTCGATCCCGACGCCGGTCGCGGCTGCGACAAGGTCGACTTCCTGTTCGTGGTCGACAATTCCGGCTCGATGGCGGACGAGCAGCAGGCGCTGATCGACAGCTTCGCGCCGTTCATGCAGTCGATCGAGGCGCGCATCGGCGACTCGAACGACTTCCACGTGATGGTCACCGACGTCGACGCGTGGGTATTCGGCGAGTGCGTGCCCGCGTGCAACGATGCGGTCGCGTGCGATGCCGCCGGCACGTGCGAGACGGCCGACGAGTGCCTGTTCCCGTGTGCGCTGCGCGACGTGTGCGAGGAAGGCACGTTCGTCTGCGGCAGCACGCAGCCCGAGGCCTGCGAGGACGTCATGGGCGCCGGCGTCACGCATCCGCGGGGGCGCGCCGCGTCGAACACCGAGTGCGCGTTCGCGACCGGTGCACGCTACATGGACGCGAACGAGCCCGATCTCGCGGCGGCGTTCGCCTGTGCCGCGAGGGTCGGCACGGGCTCGTCGGCCGACACCGAGCAGCCGATGGACGCGATGGTCGACGCGCTCTTGCCGGGTGGCGACGCAGCGGCCTGCAACGCCGGCTTCCTGCGCGACGACGCCATCCTCGTCGTCACGTTCATCACCGACGAGGACGACGATCCGACCGACTCGACGGGCTCACCGGCCGGCTGGCACACCGCGATCGCCCAGGCGAAGCACGGCGACGACGATGCGGTCGTCGTACTCGGGCTGTTCGGCGACAACGATCAGCCGGACGGGATCTGCGAGCCGCTCTCGCACGACTTCGCCACCGGCGCCGAGCCTGCGCCGCGCCTGCGCGAGTTCATCGGCACGTGGGGCGATCGTGGGCTGTTCGGCAGCATCTGCGCCGACGACTACGCGCCGTTCTTCACCTCGGCCGTCGACACGATCGGCAAGGCCTGCGACGACTTCGTGCCGCCGCAGGGCTGAGTTCTGGTCGCGCCCTCCGGCGCTCTTCCTGATGCGCGCAGCCATGCTCGCTGTCCGCCGTGGCGGAGCCACGTCGGGCTCGATTGGCTGACTGTCTCTGAGTTCCTCGAGCGCAGGCCGGAGCGCGGGAGCTCCGCATTGTCACAGACCGGTTTCGGGACGCCCTCGGGTCGCACGCGATCGGGCTCGCGCGCGCCGTTGCGCACTTTCTTGCTGTGTCACGACCACGTGACGCTACGATGGCAGGCGTGACACTGCCGCGGACCGACCTCCTCGCCCTCGTGATCGCTGGCGTTTCCACCCTGGCGGTGGTCGCGCTGGCCGTGCCCTCGGCGCCGCTCGGCGGGCTGACGGAGACCCGCGCGCGCGACGAGGCGGCGACCTATCTCACGGCGACTCCGGCCCAGGCCGAGCTGCAGTCGGCGCGCTGGAAGGTGTCCGACGGGCGCGAGACGGCCTGGATCGACGCGCGCACCGGCGAGCTGCTCGAGATCGAATTCGCCGCGCCTTGACCCGTCTGCGCGGGGCCTCGACGATCCGTCGATGCGCGCCGCGGCCTTCGCTCGAGCGCTGCTGCTGGTGGCGCTCGCGAGCTGTCGCGACGAGACCGCGCCGATCGAAGCGTCGAGCACGAGCAGCGGAGCGGGCAGCAGCACCACCGCCGCCACGGACAGCAGCACGACGGGCGCTGCGGTCGACACGAGCGGCTTCGTCGACGGCACGAGCGAGTCGTCGAGCAGCACCGGCGCCGATGGTCCGCTGCACGTCGACGCCGGACAGAGCCGCTATGCGCTGGTGGGCGAGCTCGTCGTGCTCGACGGCTCGGCCTCGCTCGGCGCGACGCGTTACCAGTGGGACAAGGGCGATGGCTCGGCCGCGCCGCCGCCCGGCCCCGATCCCATCGCGATGGTCGAGTACGCCGCGCCGGGTCGCTACCGTCCGGTGCTCACGATCTTCGACGACGACGGCGACGCCGTCGCGGGCCAGATCACGATCTCGGTGACGCACCCGCCGAGCCACGTGCCGCGGCAGAGCGGCTCGATCGCGCTCGAGCCCGGCAGCGACCGCATCGCGGTCGTCAGCCCGGACAGCGACGAGATCGCGATCGCGCGGCAGATGGGCGAGCGCTTCTCGATCGAAGCGCGGGTCGCCGTGTGCGAGGGTCCGCGCACGCTCGCGTGGCTGGACGGCAGCATCGCGGTCGCGTGTCCGACGGGCGCGGCCGTGCAGCTCGTCGATCCGGCGACGGGCGAGGCCGACGAGCTCGCGCTGCCCCGGGCCTCGCGGCCGTTCGGCGTGGTCGCGGACGACGGCGAGCTCTTCGTGACGCTGCAGGCCACCGGCGAGCTCGCGCGCATCGGCACCGACGACGGGCTCGCGCTGCTCGAGCGCTGGCCCGCGGTGCCAGACGCCCGCGGCGTAGCGGTGCTCCCCGACGGCCGCCTCGCAGTGTCGCGTTGGCGCTCGCCCGACGACGTCGCCCAGATCGCGCTCGTCGATCGCGACGACGGCACGTCGGTGCTGACCACGCTGCAGTTCGATCCGCGCGAGCCCAGCGACACCGCGGCCGGGGGGATCCCGAGCTGGCTCGATCAGCTGGTGGTCTCGCCGCAGGGCGACCGGCTGGCGATCCCGTCGTTGCAGGCGAACTTCGCCCAGGGCGAGTTCCTGGACGGCAATCCGCTGCTGTTCGACGAGACGCTGCGCGCGGTGACCAGCTTCCTCGACTTGCCCAGCGCGACGGAGGACTTCGAGGCGCGCACGCACTTCGACAACCGCGGGCTCCTGTCCGCCGCGGTGTGGTCGAGCCGCGGCGACTACCTGTTCGTCGCCGACCGCGGCACGCGGGCGGTCGAGCGCGTCGACATGTTCACCGGCGGCCAGGCCGGGGTGCTGCTCGACGTCGGGCTCGCGCCGCAGGGGCTCGCGCTGTCGCCCGACGATCGCTTCCTGTTCGTCGACGCCTACCTGTCGCGCGAGCTCGTGATCTACGACGTCGGCGACTTCGACGGTCTGCCGCTGCCGACGGCGAGGCTCGCGATCGTGGACGACGAGCCGCTCGACGCCGAGCTGCTGCTGGGCAAGCAGCTGTTCAACGACTCGTACGACACGCGGCTCGCGAAGGACGGCTACATGGCGTGTGCGCACTGCCACCTCGACGGCGAGTCCGATCGCCGCACGTGGGACTTCACCGACCGCGGCGAGGGCGTGCGCAACACCACCGCCTTGCTCGGGCACGCGGGCACAGGGCAGGGGCCGCTGCACTGGAGCGCGAACTTCGACGAGGTGCAGGACTTCGAGCACGATCTGCGCGGTGCGTTCGGCGGGCTCGGGCTCATGAGCGACGAGGACTTCGCGACCGGCACGCGCGGCGAGCCGCTCGGCGATCCGAAGGCCGGCGTCTCGCCCGAGCTCGATGCGCTCGCAGCCTACGTCGGATCGCTCGACACGCCGCTGCCGAGCCCGTTCCGCCAGCAAGACGGTGCGCTCACGCCCGACGCCGTCGCAGGCGCCGCGCTGTTCGATGCGCTGGGCTGCGCGAGCTGTCACTCCGGCCCGGGGCTCACCGACAGCGCGTTCGTCGGGCCCGCCGAGCCACGGTTGCACGACGTCGGCACGATCACCGCCGCGAGCGGCCAGCGGCTCGGGGCCCCGCTCACGGGCCTCGACACGCCGACCTTGCTCGAGCTGTGGAACAGCCCGCCCTATCTACATACCGGTGCGGCCGTGCAGCTGCGCGACGTCCTCGTCACGCACAACCCCACAGACCTGCACGGCACCACCAGCGGGCTCACCGAAGCGGAGCTCGACCAGCTCGTCGTATTCTTGCTGAGCCTCGAGTGACCGTGTGAGCGACTCGATCAAGATCCAGATCTACACGCAGGCCAGCCCCGACGCGACGACCAAGACCCCGGTCACCGACGCGACGGTGGCGCTCTTGCCCCGCGCCGAGGCGGACAAGCTCGCGTGGCCGTACGCCAAGCTGAAGGCGACCCACGATCACGACAAGGACGGCTTCTACAAGCCGAAGTCGGCGGCGCCGATCGACCCCGGCGAGTACCTGCTGGTGGTGCAGAAGAAGACGCTCTCGCCCGTGGTTCAGCGGCTCACGTTGGTGGCGAAGTCCGGCGTGATCGAGGTCAAGGCGGGCTGGAACAAGAAGCACGGCGCGGGCCACCAGGCCGCGACCGTCAGCATCGTCGACGTCGGGCAGCGCGCGACGCCCTCCAGCGACAAGGCCCGCTTCGCCACGATCAACGTGCTGCTGCTCGCGCGCACCGAGTGGGTCGGGCTCGCCAGCCACAACCACTTCTCGCGGCGAGCACCGCCCGACAACGACGGCACGCGCTATCTGCCGTTCGCGCTCGGCCGCCGCAACCAGCTCTACAAGAAGAAGGTGCTCGACAAGGGCGTGATCGCGACGGTGCTCGACTGCCAGGGCCGCCGCACGCTCGTCACCGTGAAGTCGGCCGCGCCCGCGCACAACGACTGGGTCACGATCTCCGAGAAGGAGAAGCAGCCGCTGTCCGCCGACGCCGGCAAGGCGCGGCCCGACGCGACCTCGAAGAACGAGATCGGCATCGAGGACTTCTACGACACCGTGCACGCGATCGGCTTCACCGATCCGCGGACGCTGGTCGAAGCCGGGGTCTTCGGGCACGGCTGGGTGCAGGGGCCGATCGTGTGGGGCACGTCGGACTTCAGCCCGAGCGAGGCGCGCTGGCCGGGTGATGCCACCACACCGAAGGATCTCGACGGCCGGCAGAAGGACTGGATCGTCTCCGGCAGTCGCAACGAGAGCGGACCGGTGACCACGTCGCCGTTTCGCAGCAAGTTCCCCGAGTTCCTCGGCGCGTTCAAAAAGGGCGGTCAGCTGCGCCTGTGGGGCTGCGTGCACATGAACAACGTGCTCGCGCAGACGAGCGAGGCGAAGCGGCAGCTCGACGCCAAGACCCCGCGCACGCAGTTCTTCACGATCGGCTTCGGCGGTGGCGGGCGCGAGCGCGCGACGCTCGACGACGTCAAGCGCAACGTCGCGCAGGCCGTGGTCTCGACCCTGTTCGCGCGCCCGCTCGAGCACGGCGACTCGCGGGGCATCGTCTCCTACGCAGGCGCGGCGGCGCAGTTCGCCGGCAAGAACTGCGACGTGTTCGCGGCCCCCACCGGCATGGGCTCGAACTACGCGATGCGCGACGGCGACAACGTGTTCGTCATCGTCGACGACGGCGAGAACAAGGCCCCGTACGTGTGGTGGAAGCGCGAGTTCGGCAGCGACTTCGAGCTCGATCCCGACGGCTACGTGAACTACACGAAGCTGAAGGGAGCCGCGTTGCCGGACCCCGGCTGGCGCACCGAGCGACACGCGGTGATCCCCGACGACGGCACGACGTTCTCGACCTCGTCGAGCGAGTTCTCCGACTGGCTGGTGCTGCGGCTGCCGAGCGGATTCGAGGCGTTCCTCTCGCGCAAGCAGGCGGTGAAGGGGGCCTTCGCGATGCCTGTCGCGCACACCGTCGGCGGCGCCAGCGGTCATCTCTACATCGTGAAGAACGCGAAGATCGTCGCGGTGCTGGCCAAGCCGCTCGGGCGCTGCGCGCTGCTGTCGAAGTCCGACGACACCGACACCGGGCTGTTCGTCGACACCAGCGGCAAGACCCAGGTGCTCGAGGCCGGCAAGGGCGGCAAGCCGGCGGACTTCACCGTGCGGACCACCGCGATCGACATCCACGGCGCCCGCCATGCCTGGCGCAACGACTGGGCGATCCTCGCGAAGACCGGAACGATCACGAACGGCGTGCTCGAGACGGTCACGCCCAAGTGGTTCTGGTAGTCACGGCTGCGCGAGCCGGCGTACCTCGGGCTCGGGCAGGCCGGGCGGAGCGGCACACACCGCATGCGGTGGCGGCAGCCGCAGTCGCTGCAGGTGGCCGGCCAGCTCCGACAGCGCGAGCTCGCGGAGCTCGTCGTCCCCGTGGAGCGCGAAGCCGAAGGTCACCGCGTCGAGCTCGCGCGCGACGACCGGCTCGATCGGCGTGCCCGGAGCCGGCAGCGCGTCGCCCTCGCCACGGCGACGTCGTGCGCTCGCGAACCCGAGCTCGATCTCACCGGCCAGCGCGGGCCACAGCGCGCGCCAGCTCGAAGGCACCTCGCCACGGGTGGTGGCGATCGGCACGAACGCTCCGCCCTCGCACCGCCAGCCCTTCGGTCGACGATCGCGTGGTCGATAGGGCTGCGCGTCGCGCAGCGTCGCGATCGCACAGCCGCGGGGGTCGAGCGTGGCCGCGAACGCGGGCGCGCGCGTGCGCAACAGCTGCGTGTCGGTGCCGATCCACAGCGAGCCGTCGGTGGCGCGGGCCAGCGCGCGTGGGGTGCCCGCGATCGCACGCTCGTGCCAGCCATCGCGCAGCAGGGCGAGGAAGGCCGGGCGGTCCGCGGGCTCGAGCACCGCGAAGAGCCCCACGTCGCCAGCGTCGAGCAGCGCACGCACGCGTCCGGGTGGAGCCGTCGGCAACGGCCGCCAGCCCGCCGCGTTCGCGACCAGGATCTCCGTGGTGTCGCCGCCCGTGCGTGCGACGACGAGCTTGCCGTGGGGATCGAGATCGATCGCGACGAGCTCGGCCCCGGGCCAGCGCGTGATCCGGGGTGGGCTCCGGTCGGCGGGAAACCACTCGATGGCCGTGCTGCCGTCGCAGCCGGTGCCCCACACGACGAGGTCGCCCTGGGCGCTGCCGACCGCACCATGCGGCTCGACCAGCACGCTCGCGCATCCACCCGTTTCGTCGCGCGTCGGCGTGGGCACCGACCGGTCGCGATCGAGCGGAGCCTCGATCACGTAGCCGCGCTCGACGCGGACGAGCAGCACCGGCGCGCCCGCGACGGTGGCGAGCAGCGGACGCGCGCCGCTCGTGGCCCCGAGCTCGCGCCAGCGATCGCGCGCCCAGCGATAGCGTCGATGTCGACCGTCGGTGCCGCTGCGCACCATCAACGCGCGCTCCGGGAAGCGGCCCGCGATCGCGACGTCGCCGAGCGGCTCTGCGGTCGTGCACCCCGGCACGTCCGCGACGAGCCCGTCGTGCACGAGCGCGTCGGCCTGCTCGCGCAGCAGATCGGCACCGGTCGCCACCATCGCGGGACCTTCGACCGCGAGCACCTGCGCGGGGGCATCGAGCCACGCCCACGCATCGAGCGGCGCGATCGCGGGTGGCTCGACGCGCGCGGCCGGGGGCGGCGCGGCATCGGGCACGGTGGTCGTCGCGGGTCGCGGGTCGCACGCGGCGAGGAGCACGGCGAGCGCCGACGCGCGCGCGCTCATACGACCACTTGCCGCTTCGGCTCCGGCAGCAGCTCGCGCAGCGTGTCGCCGACCGTGGTCGTGCTGTTCGCCGGCCCCGGGATCGCCACGAGATCCTCGAGCCACGCCTGCCACACGATCGGCAGCTCCGCCGAGGTGATGCTCTGCGCGTCGAGCAGCACGATCTCCTCGCCGCCCGTCTTCGCGACGAGCGTGCAGGGCAGATCGCCGCTCAGATCACCGAACACGAACCGGCGCCGCGTGCCCGAGCGCGCGCCCGCCTTCCACGCGATCGTCATCTCGGCCTCGTCGTCCTTCAGCACGAGCTCGAGATCCTTCGGCATGCCGGCGTCGAGCGCATCGTCCCAGTCGAAGATCGGCACCTGCACGCCGGCCGCGAAGTCCTGCACCACGCGGGCGCGCGCGCGCCACTCGGGGTACTGCTGCGAGCCGGGCTTCGAGAGCTGGCCGGGCGGGGGTGGCTGCACGCCGAGCGCCTTGTCGAAGAAGAACAGCTCGACGCGACGGTCGGTACGATCCTCGCGTCCGTCGGCGGGCGCGGCGTCGAGGGCTTCGCCGGACTCGTCGAGCGGGAACGTCTCGCCGCACCCGTGCTGCTGCAGCTCCACGTCCGCGGGCAACGTCGTGTCGTCCTGCTTCATGTAGTCGGTGACGAGCGCGCGTCGGGTCTTCGGCCCCATCGCGCCGTCCTCGGTGAGCGCGTCGCCCTCGACGTTGCCGGCCGCGAGCTCGCCGTTGTGGAAGCGCTGGTACGCGAGCGTCGTCGACGTGCCCTCGGGGATGGCGTCGCCGACCAGCGCCGTCATCATGAGCCCGTCTTCGCGGCTGCCCCAGCGCTTCTCTGCCGGCTTGTCGTTGCCGTAGTGCGCGAGCCAGGCGTCGACGTCGTCCTGCAGGTACGCGGCCATCGCCGCCGCGCGCTCGAGGCTGAGCGGGTCGTTGTACGAGGGCTGCCCCTGGGTGTCGGTGTGCCCGACGAGCAGCAGCTTCGTGTCGGGGTTCGCGTCGTAGATCCGTCGCATCGCGCGGAGGCTCGGGATCGCCTCGGGTAGCAGGAAGCACTTCGAGGTCTCGAACACGAGCCCGAACAGCCGCGCGAGCAGCACGTAGGGCTGCACCGAGATGTCGTGCGGCGTCTTGGCGACGAGCGGGAAGCTCTTGGCCTCCAGATCGTCGCGCAGGAACACCACCGTCGTGGCCTCGGCCGCGACGATCGGCGTCGCGCCGGGCGAGCGAGCGGTCGCGTCCCAGATCGGTCGCATCGTGTCGCGCAGCGCCGCGAGATCGGCGAAGCGCACCGACGCGAAGCTCGGGCCCGGTGGACGCTCGAAGCGTGCGATCCCGGAGCCGTCCGTCGTGACGCTGCCGGTCTCGCCGGATTGCGACCACGCGAGCTCGACACCGGCGACGGGCTCACCCAGCTCGTCGACGATGCGCACCTCGAACTTCACGGGCGCAGCGGACGGCGGTGGCGGTGGCGGAGCCGAGCGCGCGAGCTCGCTCAGCATCGGCGCCGGCGCGACGGTCGACAGGGTGGGGCGCGCGAGCCGGACGCGACGCAGCGCGAAGCGGCCCGCCGCGCCGTGGCCCAGCTCGCGGACGATCGTATCCACGCGCTCGTCGTTGTCGGTGCGCCCGGAGTCGCTGGGCCAGCGGCGATCGAGCTCCGCGCGCAGCTCTTCGCTGTGCGCGGCGATCGTCGCCGCGCTCCACGGCTCGAGCTCCTCGCAGTCCGGTGGGCAGCCGCGGTCGTCGACGCGCTCGACGAGCTCGTAGATCTCGCCGAACGGGCCGTTGAACCGCACGGGGTCGCCCACGGCGGCACGATAGCAGGTAGGATCGGCGGCGTGACGAGAGCGCAGCCTCTCCTTGTCGCGCTCGTGCTCGTCGCGTGTGGGCGCGAGGCGGCCGTCGACGCGCCGCGCGGCGCCGCGCCGGCCAGCGCCGAGGCGGACCCGACGCGCGTCGCCGCAGCGGCACCGGCAGTCGAGCCCTTCGCGCCGAACGACGAGGCCAGCGTGCGGGCGGCGCTCGCCCAGGCCGGCCGGGACATCGGCGAGCACGCGTGCTTCAGCTGGCCGCGCACGTTCCCCCGCGTCGTGGTCGTCGGCGGCTTCGCCCACGACCGCGGCTGCGAGCCCGAGGGTGTCTTCGTGGATCGCACGTTCCACGCCGACAATCTCTCGGCGGCCGGGCTCGCGACGCGTGGCTTCGAGCGCTCGGGGCTCGCGGCGAAGGAGACGAACGCACGCGCGTGGGTCGACGAGGTCGTGCACGCGTTCGGCGGCGGGTTCGTCCGCTCGTCGCACACCGCGTTCACGATCGAGGGCTCACCGCCGTTCGAGCCGGTGCACGTGCGGGCCGACAAGATCGGCGGCGTGGTCGTCGAGGGCTGGACGCAGCTGCCCAGCGGCATGGCCGACGAGAGCACGTTCGTGCGCGTGGTCTACCGCTTCGCGAAGGACGGCACGCTCGCGGTCGAGGAGCGCAACCGCTTCACGGTGCCGGGCGACGTGCTGCGCGCGGCCGAGTCGAAATCGGGCGGCTGATCGCGGCCCGGCGTTCTCGCCGACCGCCCCCTGCAGCGTCGCCGCCGTCCTTGCGTGCGGGTTGCCGTAGCATCCCGGGATGCCCTCGCATCGCGCCCGCGTCGCGTCCGTGCTCCTCGTGGCCGCGTGTGCCGCCGAGCCGTCCGCCGACGGCGGCTCGACGAGCTCCGGTGGCACGGGCACGCCGACGACGACGGGGCCGACGACGGCATCGAGCACCGCGGCCGAGTCCGGCTCGTCGAGCCCGACGACCGAGCCCGACGCGAGCAGCAGCGACGCGGGCAGCAGCGAAGGCACGACCGGCGACGACGGCACCACCGGTGGGGACGGCAGCGGGCTCGTCGTCGACGGCGAGGGCTTCCGCTTCGACGGCGCACCGACGTTCCTGCTCGGCGTCTCCTACTTCGACGGCCGCGACTGGCAAGCGGCCGATTTCGACGGGCTCGCCGCGCGCGGCTGGAACCTCGTGCGGGTCTGGCTCGACTGGTCGGACGACGGGTTCTTCGGCGCCGACGGGGCGCTCTCGGCGGACGGCGGCGCAGCGCTGCTCGAGCTGGTGGCGGCCGCGCGTGCGCGCGACATGGTCGTCGACGTGACGATCCTCGATCCCGAGACGCTGGTGTTCCCTGCCGATGTCGATCACCGCGTCGTGGCCGTGCAGTCGGTGACCACGGCGTTGCTCGACGCGAACAACGTGCTGTTCGACGTCATGAACGAGCACGATCATCCGGACGGTCCGATCGATCACGCCGAGGCCGCGACGATCGTGGCGGCCGTACGCGCGATCGATCCCGATCGCATCGTCACGATCTCGAGCACGGGCGGGCACCTCGTCGCCGACGATGCGAGCGTGCAGACGACGGCGCTCGACGAAGAGGTCGACGTGGTCGGCATCGCGGTCGCGACCCCGCACCTGCCGCGCACGCTCGACTGGGCGAGCGTGACCGGCCTGCGCGTGGGCAACCTCCGCACCGCGCTGCAGGAGCGCGGCACGCCGATGCCGATCTACCTGCAGGAGGAGGCGCGCCGGGGGCACAGCGGGCTCGACCCCACGGCCGACGAGTTCGTCACCGCCGCGCAGCAGGCCCGCGACGCGGGGGCCGCGGCGTGGATCTTCCACACCGACGCCGCCTTCGAGCTCGGGCCGGCCGGCATCTTCGCGGCGCTCGACGAGGTCGAGGCCGCGGTCGTCGACACGCTGCCGGGCCTGCTCTGACGCCGCCTGCGCCGAACGGGTCGCGCACCGGCTCGCCCGGGCACGCGCGCGGCCGTCGAGGGCGAATCGTCGCGGTCGGTTGCGCTGGCGGCCGCGTCGCGTGTCCAATGCAGGGGATGGCCGCAGAGCCCGATGTGGCGCGCCTCTACGCCGAGCATGCGGCGCGGGTGCTGCGTTGGGTCGCCCGCTTCGGGACGATCGCCGACCCCGAGGAGGCCGTGCACGAGATCTTCGTGCGCGTCATCGAGAACCTCGGCCGCTTCCGCGCCGAGGCCAGCCCCACCACGTGGCTGTACCGACTCACCACCAACTTCTGCCTCAACCGCATGCGTGACCAGGGGCGTCGCGACGAGCTGTGGCGCGAGCACGGCGAGGCGCTGTGGACCCGGCCGATCCTGCAGGCCGAGCAGGAGACCGCGCTGTCGCTGCGGCAGATCTGGCACAGCCTCGACCCCGAGCTGGTCGAGGTCGGCATCTACTACTTCGTCGACGGGATGACGCACGCCGAGATCGCCGGGATCGTCGGTTGCTCGGAGCGCACCGTCGGCAATCGCATCGAACGCTTGCGCACCGCCGCCCGCGGGGCGGCCCTGGGGGAGCCATGAACGAGGAACTCTTCGCCCGCGATGGGCATCCGAGCATGCTCTTGCTCGATCGATACGACGCCGGCGAGCTGCAGGGCAGCGCGCGACACGGGCTCGAGCTCCACGTCGAAGGCTGCATGCAGTGCCGCACGCGGCTCGGCGCGATCGCACATCCCGTGCACGTCCCGGTGCCGCGCACGCTCGACGGGCGCAGCACCGGCAGCGCCACGATCGCGTACCTGGTCGCGAGCACGGCGGTGGCGATGGCCGCCGGGCTCGTGCTCGCGCTCGGCTCGCCGAGCCCGCACACCGCTCGGCAGGCGACGCCCGAGACCTACTCCGCGAGCGCGTACACGAGCGTGGCGAGCGATGCGACCGACGACGCCGGCCTCGCGCTCGAGCTGTCGAGCGTGCGCACCTCGACGGGGGAGCAGCTCACGGCGGTGCCGCGCGGCGAGGGCTGGCTGGCGGTGGTCGCGGTCGCTGGAGATCTCGCGGCGGATCTCGAGGAGCTCGGCGACACCGGCTGCGACGAGGAGCCCGAGATCGTCGCGGTGCTCGCGGGCCCGCGCGCGATCCAGGAGGCGCAGACGCTGGCGCTGCCGAAGCGCTCGGCGACGCGGCACACCGTCGTGCTGTTCTGCCCCGCGCCGTTCGAGGTCGAGCCCGGCGACGTGCTCGCGCCGGATCCCGGCTGCGTGGCACGGCTGCACCCTGGTCGTTAGCAGGGTGCGGAAGAACGCGAAGCGTTCTTCCGTACACCCTGCTCCGTGCCCGTGCCCGTGCCCGTGCCCGTGCCCGGCTCAGGTCTTCGCCTTGGCGCTGGCCTTGGCGCCCTTCTTGTTCTTGCGGTCGCCGTAGCCGAACGAGATGTCGACGTAGAAGTTGAAGAGCTGGAAGAACTGGCGATAGACGCCGTTGCCGCTCGGCTGCCGCGTGGGCGACTGGAACCGATTCAACGCGCTCTTGCCCTTGGTGCTGGTCTTGAAGAACGCGAGCTCGGTGGCCGTGAACGCGAGCGCGAAGTTCTTGATGATCTGCCAGCGCACGCCGGCCGACACGCTCATCTTGTGCGCGTCCATCAGCGCGGGGTCGAGCGTCTGCAGCGGCACCGAGGTGCTGTCGTAGCCGACGCCGACGTAGCCCTCGACCTGCGGCACGAACCAGTAGCTCGCGCCGGCACGCACGCCGCCGGCGTCCTTCCAGAAGCGCGGCAAGTGCTGCACGACCGACGGGTGCGCGTCGCCGCCGTAGTTCTCCGGATCGGAGAGCGCGCTGCCCTGGTTCGCGAAGTTGCAGTTGCGATCGGGCATGCTGCGGTCCATCACGCACTGGCGATCGAACACCGACCAGCGCGTGTAGTCCGCGAACACTCGGATCTCGTACTTGTCCGTGGGCCGCGCGCGGAAGCCCAGCCGCAGGATGTCGGGCATCGTCTGCGTGAGCTCGACCTGGCTCTGCGACGGGGGCGCGAGCGCGAGCGTGTTGTCGAGCGTGCCCTTCAGCTTCATCCCGCCGGTGACGTTCGGCTGGCTCGTGTACGAGAGCCCGATGAAGTACTTGTTCATCTTGAGCACGTCGTAGATCGCACCGACCGAGAAGCCGCCCTGGAAGCCCTTCACGTCGATGTAGCTGCGACCTTCGACGAGCCGCGTGTCGGGCGGGCTGCCCTGCACGAGGTTGTCGGTGCCGTCGGCATTGCGCGCGCGGATCGTCTCGACGTTCGAGCGGATCAAGCTACCCGTCACACCGAGCGACAGCCCGATCTTGCGGATGTTGAACGCGAGCGCGCCCGTGATGTACATCGAGCGGATCGTGCCGTCGATCGAGTACCAGCGCTGCACGCCGTCGACCGCACCGGGAAACTGCTGGTTGCCCTGGTAGGCCTTGTTCTTGTCCCAGACCGCGGATCCGCCGAACGGGAAGTAGGCGGCGATACCGCCGTAGATGAAGTCGGTGCCGAAGTCGGACGTGATGCCGAAGAACGGCGCAGCGATCGCGTTGAAGAGCGTCGCCTTGCCGTCGTTCGCACCCGGCGCGAGCGTGGTCGACTGCATGTCGTTCACTTCGCTCGCCGGTCGATCGTAGCTGGCGAAGCGCAGCGCCAGCGTCGTGTCGACCATGATGTGCGTGCCCTTCGACAGCGCGATGCCGGCGGGGTTGTAGTAGATCGCCGTCGGGTTGTCGGTGGTCGGATGCCCGTGCTCGCCACCGAAGCGCGCGGCGGCGATGCCCGAGGCATGGGCCTGCGTCGCCCCCAGCCAGGTGGCCGCCCAGGTCGCGCAGATCCCCGCGGCCGCTCTTGCCCCTCGCCATGACGTGCGTCGTCGGGTCGTCATCATGTGCCTTGCGCCCACGGCCCGGACTCTACAACCTCGGCGGCTTCCGCGGGAGCACGAGTTGGGGCATCATCGGCACGCCTTCGCCATGACCCCACCTCGTCGACTCCCCCTCGCGCTGCACGCAGCGGCCGCGGCCCTGCTCATCGTCTCGGTCGCCGGGTGCCCGTCGCCCGATGCCGAGGGCAAGTACGACGCGTTCTTGAAGGAGACGAAGGAGGAGCGCGACGACGCGCAGAACGTGAAGATGGACCAGGGCGGGGCGCTGGCCGACGTCTCCGGCGACTTCCTGTTCGCGCTCGCGGCCGTGATCGACACCGCGCACCCGCTGCAGTTCTACACGACGGTCACGTTCACCCCCGAGGCCGAGGGCGGTACGCTGGCGATGCACCTGCAGCCGCTCAGCCTCGACCCGCAGACGACCACCACGCCGCGGATGCCGGTGGGCGATCCGCTCGATCTGCCCCCCACGCCGGTCGACGCGAGCGGCGGCTTCTCGGTGATGATCACGCAGGACGTCATGGTCACCGGCGCCGCGAACCCGATCACGGGCAGCGACATCGTCGCGACCCTCAACCTGGTCGGCGCGATCCAGAGCGAAGATCTCTTCTGCGGCACGGTCACCGGCATGGTCACCGCGCCGCTGATGCTCGACCTCACCGGCTCGACGTTCGCGGCCGTCCGGGTGCCGAGCGTCGACATGCTGCCCGGCGACCCGATCACGGTCGCGTGCCCCGAGGGCGGCGGCATGACCACGGGCATGGGCAGCGAAGAGTCGGGCAGCGGCTCCAGCGACACGAGCGGCTGAGCGCGCGATGGGGGCAGCGGCGGCGGCGAGCGCTCCGGTGGACGGGCCCACGAGCGCGTGGTCGTTCGAGCTCGGGCCGATCGTCGGCGCGGGCGATGTGCGCGTGCGCGTGCTGTCGGGCTACGGGCTCAACTGCGAGGCCGAGACGCAGGCGGGCTTCCGCATGCTCGGCGCCGACGCGAGCATCGTGCACACCGGCGCGCTCATCGAAGCGGGTGCGGCGGGCCTCGACGGCGTGCACCTGCTCGCGTTCACCGGCGGGTTCTCGTTCGGTGATCACATCGCGTCGGGGCGCGTGCTCGCGAACCGGCTGCGCTTCCGCATGGGCGATGCGCTCGCACGCTTCGTCGACGACGGCGGCCACGTCATCGGCATCTGCAACGGCTTCCAGACCATCGCGAAGCTCGGGCTCCTGCCCGCGCTCGATCGTCCGCGCGGCCAGCTCGCGCCGCAGCAGGCCTCGATCGTCGACAACGATCGGCTCGGCTATCGCGACGCGTGGGTGAAGCTCACGATCGATCCCGCGAGCCCGTGCGCGTTCACCCGCGGCAGCAGCGGTGCGGTGCTCGAGGTGCCGAGCCGCCACGGCGAGGGCAAGCTCGTGTTCGCCGACGACGCGACGCGTGCACGCATCGTCGCCGAGCACCTCGTGCCGCTGCGCTACGTCGATGCGCAGGGCGAGCCCACCGAGCACTGGCCGGAGAATCCCAACGGCTCCGCCGACGGCTTCGCGGCGCTGTGCGATCCGAGCGGGCGGATCTTCGGCGTGATGCCGCACCCCGAGGCGTTCCTGCATCCGCACAACCACCCCGACTTCGCGCGTTGGCGCGCGCGTGGGGTGGTGCCGGTCGCGGGCGACGGGCTCGGCGTGCTCGCGAGCGGCGTGCGATCGATCCTCGCGAGCCGGACCTAGGACGCGATCCCGGCGAGGGCGCGCCTGACGCGGTGGAGCACGTGCCACGACCGGCGGCGCTCGACCCCGGCAGAACGCGTGCGCGCCCGCGTGGGCCCGGACGTGTCCACGGCCCACGGGCGTGCGCCCGAAATCATGCGAAGGTTGCCCACCATGACGGAGCTCGGCTCGCGATCGGACCTCGAGACGCTGCAACGCAGCGGACGCGGCAAGTTCATCGTGCTCGGGGTGCTGCTCGCGGGCGCACTGGGGGCGGCGGCGTACTCGTTCGTGAAGCGCGGCGGGACCGGCAATCCCGAGGACCCCGGCAAGGTGCTGGTGGTCACGAGCGGCAGCCGCATCGGCTACTCGGTGGTGCTCAAGGACGTCGGCTTCGAGGCCGCCGAGGGCACGTTGCCCGCGTGGGTCGACAAGGCCAAGGACGAGGTGCCCGAGCTCGACAAGGAGGGCGTCGCGGCCGTGATGGAGCTCGCCGATCGCTTCGGCTGGGCCTACGTCGCGTTCGAGCAGCCCTCCGAGGTCGACTTCTCCGGGCTCGACATCGACGAGGTGCCCACACTCGACAAGGACACGAAGTGGGCGGTGCTCTCGGCCGGCGACTTCGCGTTCCCGCACGTGATGACCGTGAGCCCGGCGCCGTCGAAGGTGCTGCGCGACGGCTCCGTGCCGCTCTTGCAGGCCCTGTTCGCGCACGAGCAGCTGTCCGTGCTGCGCGATCCGAAGACCGTGCCGGTCGAGCGCCTGCAGCTGCGCGATCGCCTCGAGGAGGCGATGCACCGCCTCGACCAGGTGCCGGCGGCCGAGCAGATGGCCGAGAAGATCGTGCTGAAGGTGCGCGAGCAGCTGACCGACGGCGAGCGCGCGGAGCCCAAGCCGACGCTCGTCGGCGAGGCGCTCGAGAGCGGCTCCACGCATCCGCTGCCGGGCGGCAACCTGATGACGGTGAGCCGCACGATCGAGCTGGTCACGCGCGATGCCGTGCGCGCGGATCTCGAGCTCGGCAAGCAGCACCGCTTCCTGTTCGGTGCGCCGCAGATCGAGCCCGGCGCGCGCACGGCGTGCACGGCCCTCGCGGGCGGCGAGCTCGAGGTCGGCGATCTCTCGAACGCGCTGTGGTCGATCGACGGCAGCGTCGTGGTGCTCGACACGCTCGCCGAGGGCGAGACGCTGTGGCGCTTCGATCCCGCGCAGGGCAGCTGCGGCTGGACCCGCTCGCACGTGCTCGCGAAGCACCGGGCCGGCCTCGACGGCACGCCGAAGCCGTGGGGCAACGGCCACGTCGCGCGCATCGGCCACGTCGACGGGCTCGCGGTCGTCTCGGTGGTCGCACCCGATGGCACCGAGCAGGTGCTCGGCATGCTCGACTCCACACGGCTGTCCGATCTCGCGTGGCTCGACGACACGCACCTCGCCGCGCTCGCGGTGAACGAGTACGACGGCAACAGCGCGCTCGTGCTGCTGAGCACGAAGGAGCCGATGAAGGTGCTCACGATCGCCGAAGGGGGCATCCCCGGCGGCGTCGGGCTGGACTCGCTCGCGGCGGTGCCGGGCAAGCCGGCGATCGTGGTCGCGTCGCTGGGTCCGGCCAACAAGCTCTACCGCCTCGATCTCGCCCAGCCGCTCGCGCAGCTGTTCGCGACGCCACCGGTCGTCGCCGGCGTCACGCCGCTCGAGCTGCCGGGGCGACCCACCGTGCATCCGCTCGACGTCGCGACGGTGACGGCGACGGCGTTGACCCACAAGGGCTCGATCTCCGATGCCGTGGTCTCGGCGGACGGCAAGTGGGTGGCCTACGCGACGCGCGGCGACGACACCGATCCCGACGCCGACAGCGACAACGAGATCGCGATCGCAGCGGTCGACGGCAGCGGCAGCCGCCTGCTCACCCGCAACGGCGTCGCCGACACCGATCCGTACTTCACGAGCGACGGCAAGTTCGTCGTGTTCGAGACGCGCGTCGAGCTGCCCAAGACCGACTGGACGATCACCGCGCCGCGGCTCGTGCCGGTCGGGCCGTGAGCTAGCAGGGTGCGGAAGAACGCGAAGCGTTCTTCCGGACACCCTGCTCCGT
>CAZFKC010000144.1:0-22251 GCA_964519175.1 uncultured Nannocystaceae bacterium | reverse complement strand
GCGCTCGGGTCGGCGCGCGAGACGATGGCCTGCCTCGAGGTCGCCGTCGCGATGGGCTATCTCGAGGGCGCCGACGCGGTCGTGCTCGATCGGCTCGGGCGCATCATCGGCACGCTGGTTCGACTGGTGCAGCGGCACGCGTAGAACACATCCGCCGATCGAGCTCGCGGTGACCTCGACCCGGTCACCGCTTCCCACTCGCTCGACCGTCGAGCGCCCGCGCTGGACGCTCCACGCTCCACGCTCCACGCTCCACGCTCCACGCTCCACGCTCCACGCTGAGCGCTGGACGCTGGACGCTGGACGCTGGACGCTGAGCGCTGGACGCTGAGCGCTGGACGCTGAGCGCTGGACGCTGAGCGCTGCACGCTGAGCGCTGGACGCTGCACGCTGAACGCTGAACGCTGCGCGCTCGCACGCCACCGCGGCGACGCACGGCGGCAATCGGCGGTCGGCGGCTCAGTCCTTGCCGACGCGGTCGAGCAGCGCGCTCAGGTCGAGGCGGAAGTTGAGCGTGGGCTTGTCGGCCGGTCGCTCGTCGCGCTCGTCGGGACGGCCGCGGCCGCCGCGCGGGCCACCGCCCTTCGGCGGACGCTTCTTGTCGCCGTCTCTGCGATCGCCGCGGGGGCGATCGCCGTCGCGCTCGCGCGGACGATCGCCACGGCCGCGCGGAGCGTCGTCGTCGCGCCTCGGGCCGCGCGGCTTGGCGGCGCGCTCATCGGCGGGACGCTCGGGCCGGGGCAGCAGCGCCCGGATCGAGAGCGAGAAGCGCTTGCGCTCCGCATCGATCTCGATGACGCGCCCCTTCACCACCTGGCCGATGTGCACGACGTCGCCCGGGCGCGACGTGAACCCGTGCGAGAGCTCGCTGACGTGCACGAGCGCCTCCTGGGCCAGCCCCACGTCGACGAACACGCCGAAGCTCGCGATGCGCGTGACGACGCCCTCGAGCTCCATGCCGACCGTGAGATCCGCGAAGCTGCCGAGGCTCGGATCGTACGCGACGTTCTCGAACGGCGGCCGCACGCTCTTGCCCGGCTCGCGCAGCTCGTCGAGCAACGCCGCGAGCGCGCGCGGGCCCAGCGGCTCGCCGGCCACGCTCGGGTTGCCGAGGTAGCGCTCCTTCTCGATGCGCTCGACCTGCTCGGGGTGGCCGAGCAGCTCGCCGACGGTGATGCCGAGATCGCGGGCGAGCTGGGTGACGAGCGGATAGCGCTCGGGGTGGATCGCGGTCGCGTCGAGCGGCTGCTCGCCGCCCTCGATGCGCAGGAAGCCCGCGCCCTGCTCGAAGCTCTTGCCCGCGAAGCCCGGCACCTCGAAGAGCTGCGAGCGCGTGCGCAGCGGGCCGTGGGCCGCACGGAAGGCCACGAGCGCGCGCGAGATCGCGTGGCTCACCCCCGCGACCTTCGCGAGCACGTCCGCGCTCGCGACGTTCACGTCGACACCGACCTCGCTGACGGAGCTGCCGACGACCTGCTCGAGCGCGCCGCGCAGCTCCTCTTGATCGACCTCGTGCTGGAACTGGCCGAGCCCGAGCTTGCGCGGGTCGATCTTCACCAGCTCCGAGAGCGGATCGCGGAGGCGACGCGCACAGGCGACGGCGCGGCGCAGCGGGGCCTCCTCGCCGAGCTCGTCGCGCGTGCTGCGGGCGGCGGCGAGCAACGCCGTCATGTCGGAGTCGATCATGACGATCGGCAGCGGCTCGGGCCGGCCGAGCTCGCGCACGGTCTCGCGCACGATCCGCTCGAGCTCGCGGCCACCGCCGGCGTCCGCGATCGCGATCGCGGCGATGCCGTGCTGGTTCACGAGCTCGGTGATGCGCGCCTTCGTCTGCGGCACCGCCTGCTTGGGCTGCAGCGGGAACACGGTGTCGTGCTCGACGACCGCACCGGAGGCGTCGACGACCGCGATCCGACAGCCCGGAGCGAAGCCGGGATCGATGCCGAGCACCGGGACGTTGCCGAGCGCCGGCGCGAGCAACAGCGGACGCAGCGAGTCGCCGTAGGCCGCGACCGCATCGCGATCGGCCCGCTCCTTGAGACGCCGACGCGCGCCGGTCCGCACGGCGCGACCGAGCGAGTGCGTCCAGGCCTCCTCGAGCGCCAGCGCGATCTGATCGCCGACCGGTCCTTCGGCGACGCCGAGCAGCTCGCGGCCGACCTCGACGACGCGCGCCGGGTCGAGCTCGAGCTCGACGATCAGCACGCCCTCGCGCTCGCCACGGTGCAGCGCGAGGATCGTCGGCGACGGGATCTCGGCGCACGGCTCGGGCTGATCGGCCAGCCGCGCGAAGCGGGCGGCCTTCTCCTTGTTGCGGTCCTCGGGGATCCGCGCGACGAGCCGGCCTTCGTCGAGTGCGAGCCGACGCAGCCGCATGCGCAGCCCGGGCCACTCCGCCAGCCGCTCCGCGATGATCGTGCGCGCGCCCGCGAGCACGTCCTCGACGGTGGGCAGCGCCTCGCCGACGCGCGACGCCGCGAGCGCGAGCGGATCGGCGACGGCCGCCTCGTCGGGCGCCTCGTCCTCGCGCTCCGGCTCGCCGTCGTGCTCCGCCTCGGCCTCCGCGTCGGCCTTCTGCTCCGCCTCGGCGGCGTGCTCCTGCGCGTGGTCGTGATCCTGCGCGTCGGCGTGCTCGTGATCGTGCGCGTCGCCATCGACCTGCGCGTGGTCGTGATCGTGGGCATCGCCTTCGACGTGGGCATCGCCTTCGACGTGGGCATCGCCCTCGACGTGCGCGTCGCCCTGCTCGCCCGCGCGCTGCGTCGCGCCCTCGGCCTCGGCCTCGGCGCCCTCGGCCGGCGCCTCGCCCTGCTCCGCGTCGGCACCGGCGTGCCGGCGGCCCTCGCCGCGCTTCGATCGCCGCAGCGACAAGATCCCCGGATCCGACAGCGCCCCGCTCGTCCCGGCCCGCAAGAGCGCATCGGCGAGCGGCCCGAGCCCGAGCCCACGCGCCTTCGCGGCGGGCCCACGCTTGCGCTTGCGCAGCAGCACGCGCACGTCGTCGAGATCGAGCGCGTGCTCGGCCGCGCGAACGACCTCGTCGAGCAGCGGATGATCGAGGTGGCGATCGCGGAGCTCCTGCCGGAGGCTCTGCCGCTGGAACTCGAACGCAGCGGCGCGCGCAGCCGCGGCCTGGATGCGCTCGAGCTCGGAGATCGAGAGCCCTTGGACGCGATCCGGGCGGTGGATCGCGACGAACGCCGGCTGCGCGCCTTCGGCGAGCAAGCCGAGCGCGGCTTCCACGGCGGGTGCGGGGAGCTCGAGCGCACGCGCGATGGGAGGCGCCAGCGCGGGGGCGGACAACGCGGCGCGAATGGCTTCCACGTCCATGGGGGTGGTCGACCTTACGGAGCACCTCTTGCGCGGTCAATCCCGCACGGTGCGTTCGCGCCCGCCGGCCTCGCCCGCATCGCGATCTCCCACCCACGAAACCGGCCGCCATTCCACCCGTGGCGGCCGGGAGTTGACGCGGCCAGGGTCATGACGTAGAACCCGCGCACCTCGTTGCGGGGTGGAGCAGCCAGGTAGCTCGCCGGGCTCATAACCCGGAGGTCACAGGTTCAAATCCTGTCCCCGCTACCAAGAAGGCCTCGGAGGCACCGTCCTCCGGGGCCTTCTTGCGATTGCGGCCTCGGAGCCTGCGCCGCAGTGATCACTGCGGCCGCACGTCGGTCTTCAGGGCCGATGACAACGCCGGCCCGCCTTCGTCTCGTCGCGCTCTTCACCCTCGCGGTCGGCGCGTTCGGTCCGTCGGTCGCGGTCGCGGGCGACGAGCCGACGAAGTCGACGACGCAAGAGCTGCGCGTCCCGGCCGCGCCGTCGCAAGAGCTGCAGGAGCAGCTCGCCGCGCTGCTCGGCGCGATGAGGCCCGAGCTCCATCCCGCGTTCTTCGCGGTGGTCGCCGACGCGGAGCAGCGTCTGCGCGCGAGCCAGCGCGCCGCGGCGGAGGGCGGGAGCGCGGTGCTCGACGTGCGCGATGCGTGTCGCGCCGCGCTGCGCGAGGCCGACTTCGCCGGGCTCTCGAAGCGCAAGGCCAAGGTGCTCGAGGCGGTGGTCGACGTCGCCGTCTTGCAGCTGACCGTGAACCTGCACGCCGCGCTGCGCGACAGTGTCGGGCGCCAGCTCGCGATCCGCTCCGTGCGTGCGTGCGCCGGCAAGCTCGCATGCCTCGATGCGATCGTGCCCACGGCCGAGATGCCCGCGCGTCACATCGCCAGCGTGCGCACGAGCTTCGAAGGCAAGGCGAAGGAGCTGGAGGGCGCGGACCGCCTCGGCAACTTCGAGATCCAGCAGCTCGCCAGGAGCTACACCCGCACGACGACGACGAACACGACGATCTCGAAGACCGTGCGCGACACCATCGACGCGATCATCGGCAAGCTCTGATCGCGTCACCGCGCGAGCAACGGGGTCACCTCGACGACCTCCGCGCGCTCGGTCGGCTTCGCGAGGTACGCCGCGACGAGGATCGCCGGCCGTCCGGGATGCTCGACGCCCGGCGTCGGCTGCCACCACGCGAGCGTGACCAGCTCGTAGGGAATCTCCGCCGCGTACTCCTTGCTCAGCCCGTCGCGCAGCTTGAGCCGCAGCGCCGCGCCCCACTCGTTCGCGGCCACCAGCGTGCAGCCGCCCTCCCACTCGTGCGGCACGAGGTTCTGCGGCTGCCCCGCGGGCTCCTTCTGCCGGCGCCCGTAGTACACGCGCAGCGCGATCGGCTGCCCCGGCACGTGCCCGCCCCCCGTGTGATCGAGGAACTCCTGCACGCGCAGCCGCATCGCGCGCGCCGCGTAGCCCTGGATCCTGCGCTCCACCTCGTCCGCTCCCATGTAGTACTTGCCATGGTTGTTGCGTCCGACGAAGACGAGGCCCTCGGCCTTGTGCGACTCGGCCCGCACCGCGACGAGCCGCGTGCTCGCCCGGATCCGCACCACCAACACGCCCTGCCCCGCCGTCGCGATCGGGAAGATCTCGGGGCGCTGCTCCGCCGGCAGCCACACGTCGAGCGCCGCCTCGAGCTGCGCCTTCGTGGCGTCGACGTCGATCGCGAACAGTCCCGTCGCGACCTTGTAGCCGTCGGGCCCGAGCCCCTCCTCGACGCCGTAGAGGATCGTGCCGCCCTCGCCGTTCGCGAACGCGGCCACGTCGATCGCGGCCTCGCGCGCGCCGGAGAGCTGCCGCTTGAAGTCGAGCCGCAACCCCTCGTGGCCCGGCCGCTGCGTCCCCGGCCAGATCTCGCGCTCGAAGTCCGCCGCGGTCTCGATGCTCAAGCGCGACCGAGTCTACCCGGATGTCGCGGCGGCCGTGGCGGGTGGGCTGCAGCCGAGCGGAGTGATCGGTCGGGCCCCGCATCGGTCTACAGCCCCATGCCCCGCAGCTCGGCTCGCGCCACCCTCGTCCCGCTCCTCGTCCTCGCGCTCGGCTCGCTCGCGCCGCTGCCCGCGATCGCCTCCGACGCGCCGAGCAAGGCGCTCCGCGTGCCGCCCGAGCAGGACCAGCTCGCCGAGCTGATCGCCGCGATCGACCCGGGCGTCTTCGCGCCGCTGTCCGTCGCCGTCGCCGACGCCGAGCAGCGCCTGCGCGCGAGCGAGCGTGCGGCCGCGGCGGGCGAAGGCGAGCCGTTGGAGATCCGCGAGGCCGTTCGCGCCGCGCTGCGCGAGGCCGGCCTCGGCAAGCGCAAGGGCAAGGGCAAGGGCAAGGACAAGGCGCTCGAGCTGCTCGTCGATCTCGCGGTGCTGCAGCTGACCGTGAACGTGCACGCGGGGCTGCGCGAGAGCACCGGGCAACAGCTCGCGATCCGTTCGGTGCGCGCGTGCAAGGGCGACCCGGCGTGCCTGGACGCGATCGTGCCCACCGAGACGATGGCCGAGCGGCACATCACGAGCGTGCGCAAGACCTTCGCCGGCAAGACCGCGGAGCTCGAGGCCGCCGAGCGCTCCGGCGACGCCGAGCTCGCCAACGCCGGCAAGCTCTACGATCGGATGTTCGAGATGTACTCGAAGATCATGTCGAACGCGCACGAGATGAAGAAGGCGCTCATCGCCAACTTCCCACGCTAGTTTTGGTCGCGCCCTCCGGCGCTCTTCCTGGCGCGCGCGGTCATGCTCGCTTTCCGCCGTGGCAGAGCCACGGCGGGCTCGAGGGCTGACAGCCTCCGAGCAACTCAACCCTCGACGTCGGGCGGGTCGAGCGTCCAGGCGCCGCGCATGTTGTGGTTGTTCAGCTCCTGGCCCGGCAGCCAGATCGCGGGATGGCTGGGATCGACGCCCGCGGTCGGGTTCGCGTCGATCGGCATCAGCCACAGCTGCTTGCGGCGCGACGCCACGTTCGTGTCCGTGAGCGTGTTGCCGTAGACGCGCTCGCTGACGAACACGAGCCAGAAGTACCCGCCGCGCTCCTCCGGCATGAAGGTCGGCTCGTAGCAGGCGCTGCTCTGATCGGCCGCGAGCGACGTGACGCCGCAGCCCTTCGCGAGCTGCATGCGCGTCGCTCCGGTCTCGTCGGTCAGCCACAGCTCGCCCTGCGCACCACGGGTGCGCGCCTGCGTGGCCGCGCCGTAGGCGATCCACATCGAGTCGGGGCTCCACGTCGGGAACACCATCGCGGTGCGCCCCGCTTCGCCGGGCACGATCTGCGTGAGCCCCATGAAGCCGGGCGCGAGCACGTCGACGCCGGTGATCCACAAGGTCGACTGCGTGAAGTCGAGCCAGTTGCCGTCGGTGCGCACCGCGAACGCGATCTTGTCGCCGTCGGGCGACCACGCGGGGAACACCGGCGCGCCGGTGCCCGTGTTCAGCATCGCCAGCTGCGTGAGCTGATCGAACGGCGACAGCGTCATGTACGACGTCGTGCCGGTGTCATCGGCGGGATTGCTCTGCCCCCACAGCACGTGCTCGCCGGTCGGCGAGATCGCCTGGAAGCCCGACGCCGAGTCGGTCGCGTAGAGCGACGCACCGTCCGCGGTCGCGAACGTGCCCCACGGGCTGTAGCCGCCGTGGAACGCGGCGACGAGCGTCGTGCCGTCGGCGGAGACCGAGTGGCACGCGACGCACGTGACGCCCGCGGGCTTCTGGATGAACGTCTCCGGCGCGGGGTCGCCGATCTTGAGGCGCACGACGTTGCCGTTGTTGACCTCCCAGTAGTAGATCGTGCCCACCAGGTCCGCGTTCGCGATCGTCCAGCTGCGATCGACCGGCAACCACGCCTGCAGGCCGTCCGAGCGCTGCACGCTCGCGGTGATCGGCCCCTCGACCGAGCGCGTCAGCTTCGTCCACACGTCGAACGGCGCGGTCGGCATCGGGTGCTGCGACGGCGGCGGCTTCGTGCCCCAGTACTCGTACTCGAACGTCGGCGCGTCGAGGTGCACGTAGTAGATGTCCGCCGCACCGCCGCCGTCCCACTGCATCACCGGACCGGTGAGCCCGTGCGGGAACACGGTCTGGTCGTAGGGGTAGAGCACGTTCAGCGTCGGGTCGGGCATGACCGCGCCGTCGAACAGCATCTTGATCGAGTCGTCGACGTTCTCCGGATCCTCCGTGTAGTGCAGCTTCACCGTGACCGAGGTCTGCGCGCTGCCGCCCGGACCCGAGACCTCGACCTGCCCGACGCCGCCCACGATGCCCGAGGCCAGGAACTCGCCCGTGCTGGCATCGAGGCCGCCGAGCACGTCGTTGTCGATCGACCAGACGCCGGCGAAGGGCGTCTCGGTGCCGTCCTGCAGCACCGCGATCGCCTCGAGCTGCAGGGACCCCGGCGCCGCGCCGTTCAGCACCTCGACGATCGCGTCGGCGGGCTCGATGCGGACCTCGACGATGTCCACGTCCGCGCCGGTCGAGTCCGCGGAGGCCGCGGTGGCCTCGCCCTCCTCGCTCGCGGCGCCCTCGCTGCCGTCCGTCTGGCCGGTGCCCTCCCCCTCGCCGACGGTCATGCTGATCCCGCCGTCGGCACCCTCGCCACGGGTATCGCCCCCGCCATGGGAGCCACCGCACGCGAAGGCGGCCGAGACGAACAGTGCGACGAGGGGGGCGACGCGGGACATCGCAGCCTTGGACGCCGGTCGCTGCCCGGTTTCCGGGGGTCGTGAGCAACGTTCGAACGCACGCGGGAACCTCGGGCGCCCCTCGGGGGCTTCCCCTCCACCGCCGCCGAGGGCGCCTCAACGGCCCGTGTGGATCACCCGCGGGGTGTGCGGCTTCCTCGAGATGGTGGTGGTGCGGAACGGGAACGCGATCGCGATGCCCGTGATGATGGTGAAGCCCTCGTTGCTGAAGTCCGGCAAGTTCGCGATGCGCCGCCTCGCGCTCCACAGCTGCATGATCTCCGCGGTGATCGCGACGTGGTTCGTGATGCGGGCCTCGAGCCCGGCGTGCAGCTCGAAGCCGATCCGCGCGCTCACGTCGCGCACCGGCGCATTCAGGTGGCGCTGGTACGACAGCCGCACGATGTCGAGCCCGGCGCCCATGCCGAGGTAGGGCCGCAGCGGGAAGTTCGCGAACGGATAGAAGCTGCCGCCGAAGTAGAGCGGCACCGTGAAGTAGGACAGCCCGGTGGCGTTGCCGGGGATCAGCCCACTGCGCGCGAAGTCGGCGTAGCCCGCCGTGTAGCCCGTGCGGAAGTAGCCGAGCCAGCGCGGATACTTGAAGTTCTTGCTGGTCGTGAACAGCTGCCAGCGCAGATCGAAGCCGCGCAGCGCGGCGGTCTTGCGCGGGTGCTTCGGATCCACCGCGCCGGTGAACTGGTTCGACGTGACGCGCCGCGTGCCCTCGTAGGGAATCGTGCCCTCGGGTGCGAACGGCGTGATGATCGCGCCCACGCCGATGCCGCCCCACGCGGTGTAGTCGCGCACGCGCACGACCGGCACGTCGTCGTCGTCGTCCTCGTCGGGCTTCGCCTCGGGACCCTCGGGCTTCGCCTCGGGCTCGGTCGGCGGCGGCGCGACCGGCAGGGGCGGCGGCGGCTCGACCACCTCGACCGACTCGGCCGCCTCGATCGTCGCCCACATGCGCTCGTTCCACGCGCTCTCGCGCACGGGCAGGATGCCGGTGCGATCGGTGTAGCCCGCGTAGTAGCCGGGCCCGTAGGGCGTCGCGAACAGCCCGGCCCGCAGCGCGCGATCGAGCGAGCCGCGGGCCTGCTGCGTCGCCGGTGTGAACGCGAGCCGCGTGCCGAGGATGACCCCGCGCGCTTCGGCGGCGATCGTGGTCTCCTCGCGCCGCGTGCCCTCGTCGCTCGGCCGCTCGCGCGCGATCGCGAGCTCGCCCTCCGGCAGCCGCAGGTAGCCCGGCCGCTCGCCGGTGCGGCGCACGTCGGCGACGCGTACCCCACGGCCGTCCTCGACCGTCCACAGATCCGGGGTGTCGCCGGTGAGCAGCAGCACGCGCGTGCCGAGCAGCGCCGGGTGCACGAGCAGCGGCCGACGCTCGTCGTTCGCGGGTGGCCGCACCACCACCTGCAGCCGCGCCCGCGGATCGTCGACCGAGCTGTTCGCCGCCGACACGAACGCGCCGAGCTCGCTGTACTCGATGTGTCCGTCGCCGTTGAGATCCGCGCCGCCCCGCAGCCCCGAGACCAGCTCGTGCGTGAAGATGCCGCCGCGGTAGCGCTCCCACTCGTGGGTCTGCTGATCCACGGAGTGCGCGAGCACGACGCCCGTGTTCGGGAACGCCCCGAGGTGGTGCTGATCGAGGTAGCGCTTCACGGCCTCGCCGTAGCCGCCCTCGGCCTGATCCGACTTCCAGCGCGAGCGCCCCCGCGAGAGCACGAACTGCTCGCTGCGGCAGGCGTCGATGAGCACGTGGTTGTGCGAGGCGATCGATCCGGCCAGCACCTTGCCGAACAGATCGGCGCGCGTGAGCTTGCCGTCGTCGAGCGTCAGGAAGCCCTGCCCGTCCGGTCCGACGTCGCCGTGGCCGCTGTAGAACACCACCAGCTCGACGACCGCGCCCTCGTCCTTCGCGGCCTGCATGCGCTTGCCGAGCTCGGCCCAGCGCGCGAGCAGGTTCGCCCGCGTCGGCGCGTGGGCACGGGCGACGTCGTCCGGGAACGTGGCCTGACTGTCGCGATCGAGCGAGACCAGGAGCTCGACGTCGACGTCGGCCTCGCGCAGCACCTCGGCGAGCTTCGCCGCGTCGTCGTCGGCGTAGCGCAGCGGCGCCTGCTTGCGATCGAGCGTGTGGTTGCTGCCCACGATCAGTGCGAAGCGCTTCGCGTGCACGCGCGGCAGCAGCGACGTCGCCGGCGACGCGGGCCCGGGAGCTGCGGCCGCGCTTCCGCCGAGACCGAGGAGCACGACGCACGCCACGAAGAGCGACGCGACGAGCGGAGCGCAGCGAGCACGATCGGCGTAGGTCATGGCGAGTCTCCAGCGACGCGGAAGTCGAGCTCTGCGCTCGCGCACTGCCCCGGTGCAGCGCAGGCCGCGAGCATCGGCAGCGTGCCGGCGAAGCGCTCGTGCCACGGCGGATCGTCGACGCCGGCGATCGGTGCCCGCGCGAGCACGGCCGCGGCCTCGTCGATCGCATCGAGCGAAGCGGGGGTCGGCGAGAGCAGCCCGTACACGCGCACGCGACCGACGCGATGGTTGACCGCGAGCTTCACTGCGCGCGACAGCGACTGCCAGCGGCCGTGCACGAGGCTCGGCAGACGCGCATCGTCGGGCACCGGCACGTAGTAGAGCACCTCGCCGCCGTCGTCGACGCCGAACAGCGTCAGTGCAGCACCGCCCGTGTAGCGATCGTCGACGCGAACCGCGAAGCTCAGCGTGCCGCGCTGCGGACACGCGTCGCCGGCGACGTCACGCATGCGCTCCGCCGCAACGCCTGCGCCGCCGTCGTCGCACAGCACCTGCAGCCCGAGCGGCCGCGCGTAGCCGAGGCCCTTCGGCGTGAAGCGTTCGTCGGGCTCGGGCGACGGCGACGGACGCAGCGCGAGCACGGCCGCGGCCGCCATGCCGAACGCGAGCCCGATCCACGCCCACGCCCGCGCCCACCCCCATGCCGGCCGCGTGGCTCTGCGTGCGGCCAGGACGCCATCGTGCTCGAGCCAGCGCTCGACGAGCTCGAGCTCCGAGCCGGCGACATCGCGACGCTCGAGCGCACGCATCGCGAGCGACGCCCGATCGTAGCGCGCCCGATCGTCGGCATCGCTGCGCAGGTGCTCCGCGAGCCGCACCCAGCGCTCGCCGCCCACGCGACCGAGCACCGCATCGTGGATCTGCTCGAGCTTGCGCTTGCTCATCGCAGCGCCTCCACGATCAGCTCGACCAGCCCGAGCCCGGGGGCGAGCCAGAACCCACCGAGCCGCTCCTCGGTGTCGCGCGTGCGCAGGTGCGCGAGCAAGGCGGCGCGCAGCCGGGCCTCGCGGCTGCGCACCTGCTGGCGACCGAGCCCCAGCGCGTCCGCGGCGTCGCGCTGCGAGAGCCCTTCGACGAACCGCACCTCGAGCAGGCGGCGATCGTCGGCGGGCAGACCGTCCATGAACTCGCGCACGATCCCGTCGAGCTCGCGGCGCAGCGCGGCGTGCTCCGGGCTCGGCGCGTTGTCCTCGAGCACCACCGCGCCCTCGTCGTCGGCGCCGCCGTCGGCGATCGGGAAGAGCTGGCGCTGGGCCCGGAACGCGCGCAGCACCACGTTGCGGGCGATGGTCCGCAGGTACGGCGCATACGGCCGCACACCGTCGTAGCCCTCGCGCGCGCGCGGCTCGAACGCGCGACGAAACGTCTCGTGCAGCGCGTCCTGGAGCTCGAAGGCGGAGCTGTAGCCCACGAAGCGATGGGCGCGCCCCGACGACTCGAACGAGAAGCCGAAGCGCAGGAGCTTCGCGATGTCGTCGGCGTGGGCGCGGTAGACGTCGCGCAGCGCGGTGGGCTCGCCCGCGCGAAAGCCCCGCAGCGTCGCCCAGCTCCAGCCGTTCGGTGCCCGGTCATGGGGTGCGAGCTGCGGCTCGCTCACGGCGGTCGGCATCACCTGGGGCCCTGTATCCTCGCGTGCCACGACTGGGTTGCCCGGCCGGTAGCATCGCCCACGACAGCGGCGGATCGCACACGGATGCGCCCCGAACCGCACGTGCGGGCGCGCCGAAGCTGCTACGGTCAGACCGAGCGATGGCGCGATCCAAGCCCCCGGCGCGGACGGCCCCGGTTCCCTCCGGGGGCGGAGCGCGGCAGATCGAGGCCGATCTGCTGGCCGTGGGCCGCGAGCGGCTCGAGCGGCTGTGCAACGGCTGGCGGCTGCGCCACCTCTATCCCGACGGCTGCGACTACTCGCTCTTGCTGCTCGCGTACCAGGAGCTCGATCGGCGACGGGCGGTGGGGCGGGCCGGACGTAGCCCGCGCGGCAACGCCCGCATGCTCACCGCGATCCTGAAGCAGCTCGTCGCCCGCGATGCGCTCGCGCGCAACCGTCGGCTCGCGTGGGGCCTGCCGGTCGCGCGCGCCCAGCCGGTCGCAGCACCGCCGGCCGTGCTCGACGACTCGCTCGCAGCGCTACCCGTGGAGATGCGCGAGCGCGTGCGCGGCCACCTCGGCGCGCAGAGCCCGATGTATCCGTCGGGCGACTCGACGAGCTCGATCGCGACCACCGTCGTCGCCGATCACCGTGCGCTCACCCAGTTCCGCGAGACGCTGCTGCACGCGCTGCTCTCGAAGCCCGAGGCGATCGTCGCCCTGCACCCGCAGATCGTCGCGCTCATCGCCTCGGCGCAGCCCGAGGTGCAGCGCCACCCCGTCGCCAGCTTCCTGCTGCTCAAGCTGCCACTGCAGCTCGTGATGGTGGTGCTGACGCTGATCAACGTCGCATACATCGGCGCGTACTACTTCTTCAACGACGAGGTGCTCGGCAAGTTCGTGAGCGCCAAGGTCAGCGGGCTCGTCGAGGGCGAGCTCGAGATGCGCAGCATCCACTGGAACGGGCGGCTCATCGTCGACCTGCTCACCGGCACGCCGCATCCGGTCGTGGTCGAGGACGTGACGATCTACGAGCCCTACCAGAGCTTCGGCGGCGAGCGCCGCCCCACGGTGCACGTCGAGCACGTCGAGGCCACGCTCGTGCTGCACGAGATCATCCCGTGGAACCGGCTCGCGATCCCGGCGATGTTCGAGATCCCCTGGGTGCTGCACTTCGGCGAGGTCGCGATCTCGGGCGAGAGCTGGTTCCGCGTCCGCGGCTACCGCGACCAGCGCGACGACGGCACCGAGGTCGCGCTCATCGGCCTGCGCGACGCGTTCCTGCTGCGCATCCCCCCGAGCAACCGCCGGGGGCTCTCGTTCGCGGTCGATCACGCCGAGCTCGGCCACACCGACATCGACGTCGACTTCACCGCCACGGCCGGCTGGCGCTTCCAGACCGAGCTCGAGCGCGCCCGCTTCGCACTGCGCTTCGTCTCGATCGATCCCAACAAGCCGATCCCCGGCGCGCTGCCGCTGCAGTTCACGCTGCACGGCGAGCACGGCAGCGGCGCGCTCGACATCGACGAGATCGCGATCCCCATCGAAGAGCTCGACTCGCTCGCGCTGCGCGGCGGCACCGGCGACACCGACTACGGCGACGTGCGCTTCGTCGCCGACGCGACCGCGGCGGGCTCCGAGGTCGCGCTCTCCGGCCGGCTGCGCGACGCACTGGCGCGCAAGATCGATCCGGCCCTCGAGCCGCTCACCTACGGCACGCCGGTCTCGTGGGGCGTGGCCCCGACGGTCGAGCTCGAGGCGACCACGTCGGACATCGGCGAGCTGCTCGCGCACGTGCGCGACGAGCTGGAGCTGCCGCCCTACTCGCTCGAGGGCAGCGGCGCGCGGGCGCTCGCGCGGATCGAGGGCCCGCTCTCGAACCCGATCTACCACGTCGTCGCCGAGGGCCTGCTGGTGGATGCGCTCGACGAGCCGTCCTGGACGATCGACGACGCCGACGTCGAGGTCGAGCTGTCGCGGATGCCTCCGCCCGAGCGCGTCGCTCGCTTCTACGGCGGCGATCGCCTGGTCGCGCGCTTCGATCGCTTCGAGGGCGCCGCGCTCGACGGCAACGTGCGGCTCGCCGATCACCACCGCGCGACCATCGTGCTCGCGGGCGAGCCGGGCGAACCGATGGTGCTGGACGGCGTGCTCGAGCTGCGCGGCGCGAACCCGGCCCAGCTCGTGCCCGACGATCCCGAGACCGGAGCCACGCTGGCGGGCAGCGCCGACGGCATCGTGCGCATCGACGAGCTGCGCATCGGGCCGGTGCTCGCGGCGGCGAACCAGAGCGACGGCAGCCCGGCCGAGCCGCAGAACGGTCTGCAGCTCGCGCGGCTCGGCTTCGAGGAGCTCGAGCTGCGCCGCGATCGCGGGCCCACCGAGGACGGCATGCCGCGCCGGGTCCGCATCGACGGGGCGGTGACGATCGACGAAGAGAGCGACATCGACTGGGACGAGCTCACGGTCGCGATCGACGGCGCCCACGTGCAGACCCACGGCGAGCTGTTCGGCGATCCGCAGGCGCTGCGCGACGCGTTCGTCGATCTCACCATCGACGACGGCGTCGCGTTCGCGCGCGCGCTCGATCTGCCCTACTACATCGAGAACGCGCACACGCACATGCTGTTCTCCGGGCCGCTCTCGCGCCCGAACGGCAGCGGCGGCAAGCTGCGCGTGACCACGACCGGTGGCCTCTCGGGTCCGACCGACGCGAGCATGCGGCTCGAGGGCGGCGTGCTCACGGTCGTCAGCGACGACGCGCAGCTGCTCGGCGGACGTGGGCGCATCGAGCTCGACGTGCACCTGTTCGAGAAGGGCGGGCTGTCGAAGGACCCGAGGATCCGCGCGTACGTGAAGCTCGACGGCGTCGACCTCGGCGCGCTGTCCGAGGGCGTCGTCGACGGGGTCGCCAACGTCGAGCTCGAGGTCGGCGACGGCGACGGCAAGCCGGCGCGCGTGTCGGCGCTGCGCGTCGGCGGCACGGCCCGCGCGCCCCTTCTGCGCTACGGCGGCACCAGCTACAAGGACGCCTCGCTCGCGTTCCACTGGACGGCCGAGGAGCTGGCGATCGACCGGCTCGTGCTGCCGCTGCACCGGCGCACGAGCCTCGCGCGCACCGGCACGAGCGAGATCGAGGTGGGCCGCGTGGTCGCGGACGGCACGGTGGGGCTGGTCGGCGATCCGGCGCTCGATCTGCACGTGTCCGCCGAGGGCCTCCCGCTCGACGTCGTCGCTGCGCTGCTGGAGGTCGAGCTGCCGCTGCGGGGACAGATCGGCGGCGGCACGCAGCTCGACGTCGGCGGCACGCTGTCGCGGCCGAGCGTGGAGGGCAAGGTCGCGCTCGTCGGGCTGGCGGCGTTCGGCATCCCGCTCGGCAACGGCACGCTCGAGGTCGAGAGCGAGGACGCGCCGGCCGAGGGCTCGCTGGCCGCCCACCGCGAGCTGTGGGTGAAGGGCGAGCTGAGCACCGGCGATCGCACCGACGGCCGCATCGACTGGTCGGTGGATGCGGTCGCCGCGATCGGCAAGCCCGCGAAGCGCGGTGCGTCGCCCACCGTCGAGGCGCAGCTCGACGTCACGTTCGATCGGCTCGCGTTGCCGCTCTTGCTGCGCGCCAGCTCCACCGAGCTGCCCGGCGTCGAAGGTCAGCTCGAGGGGCTGGCCGCGCACGTGCTCAGCTGCGACGTCGGCAAGCCCATGCTGTCCGACTGCGCCACGCACGGCGAGGCCGAGCGATCGCTGGCGATCGCGGTCTCGCTCGATCGCGCATGGCTGCGCGGCTCGGCCCGCACGACCGTCGCGAAGGCGCAGCGCAAGGCCGCCGGCGATCCCTGCAAGGTGGCCGGCACGCTGTGCGCGACCGGGCTGCAGGCGACGCTCGACGGCGACGCGCTGCGCCTCGATCGCCCGCTGCAGCTCACCTCGCCCGAGGGCACCGCGGCCGAGCTCGCCGGCGCCTTCGATCTCTCGACCCCTCCCAAGGTCGCGGCGAAGGCGATGGCCGCCGAGGCCTGCCGCGCCCCGCCGCCGCCTCCGCCGAAGGTCGGAGCAGTGGCGCACGCCGAGACGCAGGGCAGCCGCGCGACGCTCCGCGGCACGCTCGCGCTGCAGGCCATTCGCGCCCTGCTCGCGCCGTACGGGCTCGAGGCCGGCAAGGGTCGCGTCGACATCGACTTCGCGCTCGACGGTCCGGTCGCGGCCCCGAAGCTGTCGGGCCGACTCGATCTGCCGCGCGATCAGAAGAGCCTCGCGATCGACTTCGCCGGCGTGCCGTTCCCGATCGAGCTGACCGATCTCTCGCTCGGCGTCCACGACGAGTGGATCGCCGCGCGTGCGACGTTGCGCGTGCTCGGCGAGGACTTCCAGCTGGGCTCGTTCGGGGGTGCGCGCACCGGCTACGCGTTCGGCGGCGCCTGTGCCGGGCACTTCGACGTCGCCGCGCAGGGCGTCGCGTCGGTGCGCCTCTTGGCCCAGCTGCTGGGCGACGCCGTCGAGGGCGCCGAGGGTGCGATCGACATCCCGCAGGCGATCGTCAGCGGCACGCTGTCGCCCGAGCTCGAGATCACGCGCGCCGAAGGCTCGTTCGGCTTCGTCGATCACGACCTCAAGCTCCGCGTGACCGACGGGCTCGATCCGATCGAGCTGCGCAAGGGTCGGATCGTGTTCGCGCGCTGCGGCGCGACGCACGACTGCGGCGACGCGCGCGTGCCCGAGGGCGCGATCGCGTTCTACATCGGTGGCCACCGCACGCCGTCGCCCGAGCACAAGCCGCGCGGCGCGATCGAGGCCGAGATCGGCACGCGCGGCCGCGCGGCGGTGTGGGGCCGGCTCTTCGTCGCGCCCGACGGCACCCCGGTGCACACCGAGCTGGACCTCTCGCTCGACGACGTCGCCTACCGCAACTACGACGGCCGTGGCCGCCCGGTCGCGGAAGGCGAGCTGAACTCCGAGCGCATCGCGCTGCGTGGCACCGATCCGATCGTCGTGCAGGGTGCGATCGGCGTGGCGCGCTCGCGCTACGTGAAGGATGCGATCCAGGGCAGCGACATCCTCGCGCTCACCGACGCGACCGAGGCGCCCGAGACCCCGCCTCCCGACCTCATCCGCGCGCTGCAGTTCGACCTGCGCGTCGACACCGAGGATCCGCTGCGCGTCGACAACAACATCGCCTCGGGGGTCGAGGCCAATGCGCAGGTCACCGTCACGGGCGACTACGACGCGCCCGAGTTCGCCGGTCGCATCGACTTCGAGTCGGGCGGGCGCGTCGACATCCCGTTCCTGAACGGCACGTACGAGATCCAGCACGGGCGCGTGAACCTGCTCGGTGCGATCGACGATGCGGAGCTCGACGTCTCTGCGCTGCGCAACGAGCCCGTGTACATCCAGGGTGCGCCGCACCAGCTGCAGCTGTTCCTCAGCGGCACGCTCGACGAGATCAGCTGGCGCTGCTCCACCGGCGACACGAGCGGCCGCGAGGAGACCGCGCGCACGTGCTTCGACTACCTCGTGCTCGGCACCGGCGACGTCGAGATCTCCGACGCCGACGTGCGGCGCTTCGGCGGCGGCGGTATCGGCGAGGCCCGCAAGCCGCTCGGCGTCGTCGGCCACGTCACCGAGTTCGACATCGACGAGCGCGCGGCGAAGGCCGTGCCGCGCCTGCGCGGCTACATCCCGGACACCGATCTGCGGCTCGGCCAGATCGGCCCGGAGCTGCGCATCGCGACGCCGTCGAACTGGTTCGATTTCGACTGGGCGCGTGCGTCGCTCGGCTGGGACTACACGCGCGGCTATCCCGGCTTCTTCCTGCGCCAGAGCCGGCAGATCACCTTCAGGCTCGAGCTGCTCGAGCCGATCACGTTGGAGTTCAGCCGCCGGATCCGCTCGTACCTCAACCAGCGCGTCGTGTTCGATCCGTTGAAGCAGCGCACGATCGAGCTGCGCTTCGACGTCAGCGTGCCGAGTGCCAACTAGTCCACCCGCAGCTCGGGCCCGCAGGGTGACGCGCGCGCGGTTTTGTGCGATCTCTTCGAGCGGCGTGCGTGCGTTCCGAACCGCCTTGCTGGCGCTCTGCGTCGCGGCGCACGTCGTGCCCGCGCATGCCAGCGCACCGCCGGTCGAGGCCACGCCCCCGGCCGACGACGACGACGACGACGCCGCGGTCGAGCCGTTGCCACCGCCGATCTCGACGGAGCCGATCGTCGAGGAGCCCACTCCTCCACCGCGACCGCCGGGCGATCCGCTGCCGCCGATCGAGGAGCCGCCACCGCCGGAGCCGGGCGATCCCGAAGCCGGCGATCCGAAGGCCGGCGATCCGGAGGGCGGACTCCCGGCCACGCCGACGCCCGACGCCCCCGACACGCCGAAGCCCGGCGGCTCGACGATCCGCGACATCGATCCGGGCGACGTCGCGACCGGCGGTGTCGAGGTCGCCGACGTGCTCGCGCCGGTCGAGGCCGGGCTCGAGCAGCTGCGCGAGGGCGGCTTCACGGTCGCGCCGGCGAACCGCAGCACCAACGTGCTGCAGGGCGACGTGCTCACCACCGAGGTCGTCGGCAGCGAGCACGCGTACCTGCAGTTCGTGCTCGAAGGCGTCGCCGGCGACGGCTTCCTCGTGCTCCTGCGCGCGACCGGTCGCGACCGCTACGAGCTCATCGCGCTGCGGGCACGTCCCGGTCAGGAACGCGGCCTGTTCTTCATCGACGTCGACAAGCTCGTCGTGAACGGCCAGTTCAAGAGCGGCGAGAGCACCGCGACCATCGAGAAGCTGGTCGACATCAGTGACGGGCTGCTGATCCCGTTCGAGGTCAACGACACGCTGCGACCGGTGGGCTACCGCGCGACGCTGCGCCCGCTCGACGAGGGCATCATCGAGCTCACCGTGCAGCCGGGCCGCGCGATCCGCCGGGTCCGCGTGCACGGCCACACGCCGCTCTACGAGCGCGAGCTTCGACGCGTGCTGTCGGTCGAGGCGCGGCCGGGTGCGCTCGCGCCGGGTGCCTGCGTCCCGCGCAAGCAGCTGCGCACGAAGCAGGCCCGCGCCACGCTCGCGCCGATCTGTGCACCCGACGATCGCGTGTGCGCGGCGTGGGAGCGCGGCGAGCGGGCCCGCATCGAGCGCTATCTGTTCGACGAGGGCTACCTGCGGGGTACGGCCCGCTTCGCGCTCGCGTGCGATCCCCAGAACCCGGACAACGTCGACCTGCACGTCGTGCTGCACAAGGGCCGCGGCTACCGCGTGCCCGAGGTCCGCATCACCGGGAACCTCGGCACGAAGGATCAGAAGTGGGTGCGGCGCGTGTTCAAGCCCCGCTACAGCCCCATCATCCCGATCCCGAAGCGGATCACCCGCAAGCACATCGAGGAGTCGAAGGAGCGGGTCGAGCACGAGTATGCGACGCCGCGCACGAGCACCACCGGCCGTGCTCGCCGCGCGCTGTCGCTGCCCTACCCCGGCGTGCGCGCCGAGACGAACTACGATCGGCTGCGCCGCGCCGAGGCCCCGATCACGCCGAAGTTCCCGCTCGTCGTCGACGTGCAGCTCGGCACCGGCGTCGACACCAGCTTCCTCGACGAGGAGCGCGTGTCGGAGAATCGCCTGCGCGCGCAGCTGCAGATCTTCGAGCGCCGCGAGGCCGCGAACGCATCGACCGCGGTGCGCGAGGCCGCGAACCTGCGCGGCTACCTGCAGGGCCGCGGCTTCATGCTCGCGACGGTCGACGGCCAGTTCCAGGACTTCGGCGGCCTGCACAAGCTCACCTTCACGATCCGCGAGGGCGCGAGAGTGCGGATCCGTGACGTGAAGCTCCAGCAGCCCGACGGCGTACCTCCGGGCGTGCTCGCCGACGTCGAGCGCGAGCTCGTGCGCGCGCGCGAGATCAAGTCCGGCGGACGCTTCACCGACGCCGGCGCGCGCAAGGACCTCAGCGTCGTGCTCGCGGCCTACGCGAAGCGCGGCTACCTCTGCGCGCGTGCACAGGTGCGCGTCGCGTTCTGGAAGGGCGGGCTGCAGACGCCGCATGCCCATGCGCGACTCGATCTGTCCACCGAGCTCGACGACGGCGGCGCGCCGGCGTGGCTCACCACGCGCGATCGCACGAGCGGCGCTGGGTTCGATGCCGCCGGGATCGCGGCGATCCGCAGCCGACGCAGCGCCGGCGCGTGGGTGGTCATCGAGGTCGATCCGGGTCCGCGCGTCGTCACCTCGAGCACCGAGCGCATCCGTCACCTCGAGGTGCAGATCCCCGCGTCGCGCGAGGTCGAGTCGCTGCCCGAGACCACCGGGGCCTGGGGCGCGCCTCGCATGCTGCGCGGAGGTCCGTTGCGCCGCCGCAAGGACGACGCGGTGGGGCTCGTGCCGCTCGACCTCACGCTCGATCGCGACGTCGAGCGCGACGTCGTGCGCCGCTACCAGAACAGCGGGTATCCGCTGGCCGACTCCGAGCTGCGCTGGGTCTACACGGCGGCGGACGGACGACAGGTGCGGGCTGCGACCGCCGAGCGGCTCACCGAGCGCGAGGTCGGCATGTGCGAGGAGCATGCGAACGACACCTCGGTCACGGTCGACGCCGAGCTCGCGGTGTACGAGGGCCGACGCGCGCGCTTCGGCACGACGCTGGTGCGCGGCAACTTCAAGACCCGCTACCTGCGGAGGAACGGCAAGCCAGCCGCGATCGCCCGCGAGATCGACTGGAAAGAGGGCGACGTCTACAGCGTCGGCAAGGTCGACAGCACACGCGCGGGCATCGACGGCATGGGCGTCACCGAGAGCGTGCAGATCCGGCCGCAGCAGCGCAACTGCCGGCTCGACAGCGATCCGTCGCGGCCGTGCGTGGTGCACGAGGTCGTGTCGATCACCGAGTCGAAGGACCGCGGCATGGATCTCGAGTGGGGCTTCGGCGGCGCCACGCTCGATCCGCTGTACGGGTTCGTGCGGCCCAGCTTCCCCAACATGTGGGGCACGGCGTGGGACCTGTCGTTCGACGTGCACGTCGGCGCGAACCTGGCCGCGCTGAACCGGCTGTTCTGCATCGGCGAGGACTGCTACGAGCGCTCGGGTCGCGTCACGCTCACGCGGCGACGCATCGGCGGTAGCCCGCTCACCTTCGACATCGGCGCACAGGTGCAGCGCCGCGCGACACCGGCACGCGGACAGATCGACAGCGCGCTCGGGCACGCACGGCTGACGTGGCCGATCAGCACCGAGTGGTCGGTGTACGCCGGCTATCTGATCCAGGCGGCCAACATCTCGAAGGACCTGGTGAAGCCGGCGCTCGGGGCCGACAGCGGGTGCGGGCGAGACGGCACCGCGTCGTGTCGGCCGCCGAACCGTGGCGAGGCGATCGTGCCCGATCGCACCGCGATGCTGCAGACCGGCGTGCGCTGGGAGCACAACCTCGACAACGCCTTCAACCCGGACAAGGGCATCATCGCGACCGCCGACGCGATGTTCGCGTCGCCCTGCCTCGGCGGTCAGGACTGGTGGGCGCGCTTCGACTTCGGCTGGGAGCACTTCATCCCGCTGCGGCGCACGAACCGACGGCTCAACTTCCGCTACGCGCTGACCTACGGGCACGAGGTGCCGATCCCGCTCGCGCGGGCGTGCGGCGGGGGCGACAGCCGCACGCAGAGCGTGCCCGAGGTGTGGCGCTACTTCGGCGGTGGCACGCGCGACCTCGGCGTGCGCGGCATCCTGCCGCAGACGATGCTCGTCGACGTCGAGCACATCGAGGGCCCGTTCGGCACGTACACGCTGCGGCCGACCGCACAGGGCGGCCACATCCGCGCACTCGGCACGCTCGCGCTGCAGCTCGTGACCGTGCGCAACTTCCTGGGCGGCCGCCTGGCGCACTCGGTGTTCTTCGACTTCGGCGTGCTGACGCAGCGCTGGCGGCAGGTCGTCTTCAACCGCGACTTCCGGCGCAGCGTCGGCATCAACTTCGTGAAGTGGGACATCAAGATCGTCACCCTGTCGCTCGGCTACGCGGTGCTGATCCCGAACCGCATCTGGAAGGGCAACGTGCGCCCCACCGACGATCACAACGGCCGCTTCGTCTTCGACGTGGGCGCCACCTTCTGACCGGGCAGCGACGCGACGATGCGGATGCGGAGCCCGCTCCGGCTGCGAAGAAGCGGCGCTGCGAGACCGGGCGAGTCGGCAGCGAAGGAGCGCCCTTCCCAGATCGCAGGAGTGCCCCGCGAACGATCGCCCAATCGAGTCCGGGCGCTCGTCCGCGAACGATCGCCCAATCGAGTCCGTGCGCTCGTCCGCGAACGATCGCCCAATCGAGTCCGTGCGCTCGTCCGCGAACGAT
>CAZFKC010000143.1:18353-22462 GCA_964519175.1 uncultured Nannocystaceae bacterium | reverse complement strand
GGCGGCCGCTTCACGGCGGATCGGCGAGCAGGTAGCGCAGCACGAGCGCGGTGGTCTCGTCGGCGAGCTCGGTGTCGACCAGCGCGTCGGGCCGATCGAGCACCGCGGCATGGGTGATCGCCTGCACGCTGTGCACGAGGATGAAGACCGCGAGCTCGAGGTTCCTCGGGCGCAGGCGCTCGTCGCGGCGCTCGAGCTCGCTGCGGATCAGATCGATGATGACGCGATCGAGCTGGGCGATGCGCTCGAACCCGGCGATGCGCGGCATCTGCTCGATGAACACGCGGTGCAGCTGCGGCGCCATCGCATGCATGCGCAGCAAGGTCACCACCAGCGCATGGATCGCCGACTCGAGCGGCCGCGTGCGCAACGCCGCGATCTCGCCGACCAGGAGGCCCATCGTCTCGGACATGTGCCGCTCGCACAGCGCGGTGACCAGCGACTCCTTGTTCGGGTAGTACTGGTAGAGCGAGCCGATGCTGACACCCGCCCGTCGCGCGATCGAGTTCGTGGTGGCGCGGTCGTAACCGACCTCGACGAGCACCTCTTCGGTCGCGGTGAGGATCGCCTCGACCGTCGCCTGGGCGCGCGCCTGCTTCGGCAGCTTGCGGACGTTGTCGGTGGCGGCACCCATGGCTCAGAACCCGATGTTCCAGGACACGCCGACGAAGAAGCGCCCGACCACCGGCGTCCACGCGGTGCGCGGCGGCGTGCGGCCGGACTTGCGCATGCGCGTCGCACCGATCGCGATCATCACCGCGGCACCCACCGCGACGACGCCACCCGTGATCGCGGTCGCGAGCGCGATCGTATCGCCACGGTGCCCGCGATCGAGCTGCCGTCGGCGCTCGCGCTCGTCGCCCAGCGCACCGAGCTGCGCGAGCCGTTCCGACGCGCGCTTGCCCTCGAGCACGCCCGCCGTCACGCCACCGGCCACCGTCGCGACACCGAGCCCGAGCAGCGCCGCACCGCCGCTCACGAGCCCCACGCCCCTGCGCTTCTGGCGAGGCGCGTCCTTCGGCTTGGCGTTGTCCTTCGGCGGCGGCGCCTTGCGCTTGTCGGCGCGCGCCTGTTCTTCGCGGATGCGCTCGTCGAACGCCGCGATCCGCTCGCGCGCCTTCGCGAGATCGGCCTCGTCGGCGCCGCCCGCAGCGATGTTCTCCTGCACGTACACCTCGAGCAGCGACTTCGCGCGCACGAGGTGCACCACGTCCTTGTCCTGCTCGAAGGCCTTCTCCTGCGCGCTCGCGATGTTGTAGACGAGCGCGTTGCGAGCGACGCGGTTCGCCTCGGACGGCGGCAGCTTGCCGTACGCGCGCGTCCAGGTCGCGATCGCATTCTCGTAGTCGAAGGTGTTGTACTGCGCGAGCCCCTCTTCGTAGAGCGCCTGCGCTTCGGCCTGCGGATCCGCGGCCGGCTCGCTCGCCGCCGGCGCAGCCTCGACGGGCGCGCGCCGCAGCGACCACGCGCTCGCACGCGCATCGGCGGCCGGCATCGCGATCGCCAGCATCACGGCGGCACTGCCCAGCACTCGGGTCGCGCGTCTCATTGGACCAGGTAGCTCGCCACGAGATGGGTGATGTTGCCGCTGTTGTCGGCCACGAGCAGCTCCGACGGCGTGGGTCCGAGCTCGCCGAACGTGCGCCGCACCGCCACGCCGGTGAGCCCGGGCGTCGGAATGTAGTAGGGACCGTCGAAGCCCGTGCCGGGCAGCTGCACCCAGGCCAGCAGCTGGCCGGCCTTGCCTCCGACGGCCACCTGCACGACGAAGTCCTCGTAACCATCGCCGTCGAAATCGCCGATCTCGATGTCGCCGAGATCGGAGCCGCTGTAGAGCACCACGCTGCTCATCGTCTCGTCGGGCAGCGTCAGGTACAGGTCGATGCCGTCGGTCGTCACGAACCAGCCTTCGAACGAGGCCGCGATGTTCGTGATCGCCGGGATGCCGCCGATCGGCGGCTCCGCGGCCACCTCGCCGGGAGAGAACAGGTAGGGCGTCGCGCCAGCCAGCGTCGCCGCCACCGGCAAGAACGTGAGCTGCTCGTAGATGAACGCCTCGTCGAAGTCGGTGACGCCCGCCGACTCGCCGATGACGGGCGGGCTGTCGTCCAAGAGTCCCTCGATGAAGCCGAGCGCGCCGTCGGTCTCGAACGCGACCTGCGGCTTCTCGCTCGGGAATGCCGACACGATCCGCGGATGCGAGGTCGGGCCGAAGAAGCTGTCGACGACCGTGGCGGCGTCGGCCATGGCCGCGGGATCGACGAACGGCACCGCGGAGATGCCCGCGCCGTGCGTCACGATCGCGTACGGACGATACGAGGTGTTCCAGTCCAGCACGCCCGTGGTGAGCCCCGTCGCGGGCGCCGGCGCGATCCAGGGCGGCATGCCCGAGGGCGCGTAGGTCGCGAGCGAGGTCGACTGCGTGCCGATGAAGAAGATCAGCTGATCGAGCGCGTCGACGACCACGAGATCTTCGTAGCCATCGGTGTCGACGTCACCGATCTCGAGGTGCGCGATGCCGATGCCGGTCGAGTACTGGTCGTAGTAGGTGAAGCAGACCGATCCGATCCAGAAGTTGGTCGGACAATCGGGATCGCCGGTCTCCATCGGGAACGTCGGATCCTCGGTCTCGATCGTCGGGTCGTTGGTCTCGCTCGGCGTCGTCGGCTCGCTGGGATCGACGGTCGGATCGCTCGTCATCGACGTGACGCCGGTCGTGCCGCCCGAGCTCTCCTCCCCGCCGGGTGGCGGCGGCGCGACGGTGCGCCGTGCGATGCGAACCGTGCCGCGCTCGGTGTCGACCACCACGAGCTCCGGCACACCATCGGGCTCGAGATCCGCGAGCGCGACCGCAGCAGTGTCGGCGAGCCCGAGGCTGCCGCCGTAGATCGGCTTGCCGTCGCCGTCGTTGTCGAACAGGTAGACGTCGCGCCGCCCCCCCTCGGGTCCGCCCGCGATGACGAGCTCGAGATCCAGGTCGTCGTCGAGATTCGCCGCCGCGAGGTGGAACGGAGTCCAGCCGACGTCGTAGACCTGCGCCGGCATGTGCCAGCCGTCGAGCCCCGCGTCCTTGCCACGCGTGAGCCAGAGCTGCCCCGTCGCACTCACCGTGAGCAGGTCGGCGTAGTCGTCGAGATCGAGATCCTCGAGCACGATGTGCTCGGGTGCGCCACCGACGTCGATCGTCTTGCGCGCGGAGAAGATGCCGGTGGGGTTGCGCGAGTGCGAGACGACCGCGTGATCGTCCGGCTTTGCGATGTACGCCCGCTCCATGCCCTGCCCGATCAGGCGGATGTCGCTCGCACCGGCGACCGAGGTGACGAGATCGCCGGAGAACACGAGCGGCTGATCCTGCCGCCGCACGTCGAGCCCTTCTTGCACGAGCGCCGCGACATCGGGCGCCCCCAGCGGATCGTCGACGAAGTCACCGACGCGCGGTCGCGACGGCGACACGAGCCCGCTCGCAGCGGTCGCCATCGCCCCGAACGTGGGCGGCCCCCCGCCTTCGCGCAGCAGCGGCACGACGACGAGCGCGTCGCTCTCGGTGATCGCGACGACGTCCGCGAGCCCGCCCTTGTCGACGTGGCCGATCACCAGCTCGCGGAGCACGGCGCCGATCGGTCCGGACTCGGTGATCGAGCCGAAGCTGCCCTCGCCGTCGTTGAGCAGCACCGAGAGCGTGCCGTTGCCGGCGTTGCCGACCACGAGATCGGGGTTGGGGTCTGGATCGACGAGCCCGACGCCGAGCGCGCTCGGACGATCACCGACCGCGAACTCCTGCTCGGTCAGCGCGAAGCAGTAGTCGCCGACGCCCGCGCCGGACTCGCAGCGCTGCGGCCCGCCGCACACGCCGTACTCGCAGGAGAGCGTGCCGCACGAGGCATCCGCCGTGCACGGCTTGCCGCGCAGCTCATCGGTCGCGTCGAAGCATGCGGGTGCGAGCAGCAATGCCGTACACCACACCGCCCACCGACCGGCAGCTCCCCCCACGAACCTCCCCGGCATGTCCAAGCTCTGATCCCCTCCATGGTGATTGTCGCAGCCCGGCATCGCATGACGGTATTTTTCTTTGGTCGCGCCGTCCGGCGCTCTTCCTGGTGCGGGCGGTC
>CAZFKC010000143.1:0-18253 GCA_964519175.1 uncultured Nannocystaceae bacterium | reverse complement strand
GCGCCGTCCGGCGCTCTTCCTGGTGCGGGCGGTCTTGCTCGCTGTCCGCCGTGGCAAAGCCACGTCGGGCTCGAGGTGCGTCGCGCGCTCCGGCGCTCTTCCTGGTGCGGGCGGTCTTGCTCGCTGTCCGCCGTGGCAAAGCCACGTCGGGCTCGAGGTGCGTCGCGCGCTCCGGCGGCCTTCCTGGTGCGAGCGCCGCTCACTCGGCCGCGAGCACCACCGGAGCCACGCGCTCGAGCCCCATCCGCAGCCCGTGTCGCGGCCGCAGCGTGATCAGCGGACCGAGCTCGACCGGATGGCCGGGCACGAGCCACGGCCGGAAGCGCTGGAGCACGGTCGCGGTGATGAGCTGTGCCTCCATCATCGCGAAGCCGTTGCCGATGCACTGCCGCGGCCCGCCGCCGAACGGGAAGTACGCATACCGCGGGCGCGCCTCCTCCAGCTCCGGGGTGAAGCGCAGCGGATCGAAGCCCTCCGGGTTGGGCCACAACGCCGGGTGCCGGTGCGTGACGTAGGGCGAGACGAGCACGAGCGTGTTCTTGCGGATGCGATAGCCGAGCACCTCGTCCTCGCCGATCGCGTGGCGATCGATGATCCACGCCGGCGGATAGAGCCGCATCGCCTCCTTGATGACCATGCCGAGATAGGTGAGCTTGCCGAGATCCTCGAGCAAGGGCGGCGTGCCGCCGAGCGCCGCATCGAGCTCGGCCCGCACGCGCCGCTCGACGTCGGGATGCGTCGACAGCAGGTAGAAGATCCACGACAGCGCGTTCGCGGTGGTCTCGTGGCCCGCGAGGAAGATCGTCATCACCTCGTCGCGCAGCTGCTTGTCGGTCATCGTCTCGCCGGTCTCGGCATCCTTCGTCGCCATCAGCATGCCCAGCAGATCCTCGCCGGGCTCGCCCGCGCGACGCTGCGCGATGATGCCTTCGATGACCGCGTCGAGCCGTCGCGAGGCCGCCTTCGCGCGCTGCGTCGACGGCGTGGGGAAGCCGATCGGCAGCATCGAGTCGAGCGCCTTGTCGGCCCACTCGTTCAGCACCGTCACCGCGCTGCCCACCTGATCGGCGCTGTCCAGCACGTCGGTCGAGAGCAGCGTCTTGCCGACGATGCGCAGGGTCAGCGCCATCATCTCGTGCGACATGTCGATCGTGCGCCCGAGCCCCGCGGTGGTCTCCCAACCCGCGAGCATGTCGAGCGTGTCGTCGACCATCGTCTGCGCGAAGCCGGCGATGCGCTTTTTGTGGAACGCCGGCTGGGCGATGCGCCGCTGCCGGCGCCAGAAGTCACCTTCGCTGGTGAGCAGGCCGTTGCCGAGGAACTGCCGCAACACGTCGTAGCCGCGCGTGGCCTTGTCGTAGTTGTGGTTGTTGTCGACCATCACGTGCTTGATCGCATCGGGATGGCGCAGCAGCATCGCCTGGATGGGGCCGATGCGGAACGCGACCACGTCGCCGTGCTCGCGCGAGGCCTCGACGAGGAACTTCACCGGGTCGGCACGCAGGCGCGGCCATACGCCGAGCGGATGACGCGGCGCGATGCGAGGGGGATCGCGCAGGGCATCCTGCTGCGCGCCGAGGGTCGCGGAGGTCGTCATGGTCCCTCAAATCTGAGCGATCGCTCAGCTTTGTAAACTCGCCTTCCACGGCCCCGCAGAAGCCGCTTGAAACCCGGTTTGGCCCACCGAGGCGGCGACTTCGCCGGCCCAAACCCGAGGCGACGCTCAGGTTCGAAGGCCGGGGCTCACGAGCGCTTGCGGATCTCGTTGTCGAGCTGGCGATCGAGCTGATCGAGCTCGCGCATGCGACGATCGAAGTCGGCGGACGACAGCGCCTTGCGCTCCTTGCCCGCCTGCAGCTCCTTCGTCTTGCCGAACGCGCGGTAGCCGAGATAGCCCGCACCGGCGATGACGCCGATGATCATCGTGAGCTTGAAGAGCCCCCACACGGCGGGCAAGAGCGACAGGCCGATGGCGATCGCGGCGAGCCCACCGAGAGCGAGCAGCGCGCCCTTGGCAACGGCGAGCCCATGACCGTCGTCGTCTTTTGCCATCGCGCCGCAGCATAGCACCCCCACCGGGGTGCGTCACGCGGGCGGCCATGTGCAGGCCGGTTCACGGGATCGTGACGGGAATCTCCACCATGTTGTTGGTGTAGTCGCGCTCCACGAGCGCGGGCACGGCCATGTCGGCGCGCGGCAGGTTCACCTCGATGCGGATCTTGTAGTCACCCGGCGGGACGTCGGTGATGTCGATCCACTGGCAGTCGAGCTCCTTGTAGTACTCGTCGTACCAGCCCACCTGCACGCCCTGGTTGAAGCACGAGTACACCGTGTCGCTGCCGCTGCCGGTGTCCCAGCCCTGCAGGTTCGGCCACGCCCAGCTGCCGCCGTCCCACAGGCAGAACGCCTGCTTGTGACCGGGCGCCACGATGTCACCGTTGCCGTCGACGAGCGCATACCGTGCGTACCCGTCGAAGTGGTAGTGCATGTGGCAGTCGCTGTAGTGATAGAGATCGAGATGGTTGCTCGGCACGCCGAGGTCGAGGTTCTTGCTCCCGGCGTTGACGGTGTACATGTCGAAGCGCAACAGCTCGCGCAGCCCGGGTCCACCGACGCACTGCTCGATGATCGTGCACGAGTTCGGATCGACGTCGACGGTGTCGAACACGGTCTCGATCATCGAGGTGTCGAGCGCGAGGTCGGGCGCGTCGCAGCCCATGGGCCCGGTGAGCGGATCGCCCGGCTCACCCGGCGAGAACTGATCGATCGCGGCCACCGGCGCCGAGCAGCGGTAGATGCCCTCGTTGAGCACGCCCTGACCGCAGCAGAGCAGGCCGTCGTCGCAGATCGGGCTGTTGGGATTGCACAGCGCACCGATGCCGGTCTGGCAGTCGTCGGTGACCTTGTGCCCGGTGACGACCACGTTGTCGATCGCGGCTTCGACGACCTCGACGATCTCCTCGGGTAGCCCGTCCGGATTCTCGGCGGTGATCCGCACCTTCGTGCCCGGCACGTACGGCACGTCGCACGCGCTGTACGCCACCGGTGTCCACACCGCGGCCGCGACCGCCGACGCATCGTTGTCGAGCTTCTCGAGCACGTACACGCCCACGCCGCCCTCGGCGTTCTCGTCCGGCACCAGCAGCTCGACGCGCAGCGACGCGCCGGTCTGGTCGTAGTCGGAGCGGAAGAACCAGCGCGCGAAGCTGACGGTGACCGAGACGCTGCCCGAGGGATCGAACTCGGGCGAGGTCATGCTGACGATGCCGTTGTCGACATCGCCGATCTCCGCATCGGCGTCCATGTTCTGCCCGGTGAACATGCAGTCGTTGCCGCCGGCGCAGTCGTCGGGCTGTGCCATGCGCCCGTCGAATTCGGTCGGCACCGGGTTGCCGCGCTCCCAGTCGCCGTCGTCGGCCTTGCCGGAGAACGTCCAGCCCAGATCCTCGGAGAAGTCGTCCTCGAACAGCACCTTGCTGTCGCCGTCCCAGCGGGTGTGGAAGCCCCACGCATCGCTCATCGGCGACGCGAGCGTCTCGTCGGACGGCCGATACGCCATCACCGCCCACGAGTACGGGCGGTCGAACTCGAGCGACAGCGGCGTGGTGCACGGACCCTCGAAGCCGTTCTCCTCGATCTTGCCCTGCGTGAGCTCGATGCCGTCGAGGAACACGCGGTAGCGGACGAGCCCGGGCTCGTCGACCGGATTCCAACACAGCGTCGTGTTGGTATCGACGTCGATCTCGTCCATCACGGGCGCCATGAGCGTGGGCGTGTCCGGGATCGTGGTGGGCTCGACGAGCGTGGTGCTGCTGCTCTCGGCCGCAGCGGTGCTCGAGGAGTCGGCGGTCGCAGGCGCACCGTCGTCCTTGCACGCCGCGATCGCGACGAGGCCGGCGAGCGAGAGCGACTTCACCATCGGTAGATTTCGCATGCGCAATGACTCCGGGGCCGAGACTCGGCGTTCGTCGATATCCACGACGCGGCGCGTCGGGTTGGGGCAGCGAGCAGTGTCCGCTCGGCTCGTGCGCACGCGCAAGCGGTCGCGGAGGTTCCCGGCGCACACTCACGCAAGCGCGGCGCAGTGGCGCGCGGCAGTGCACCTCCGGCCGCGTGCAACCGCGCGCGTTTGCTCGTACGCTGCCGACGCCGAAGCCATGTCTGTCACCACGCGACGTCCCTGGAGCCTCCGTCTGACGATTCCGCTGGCCGCGATCGTGCTCGCCGCCGGATGCACGAAGCGAGTCGACAGCCGACCGCCCGGCGACGTCGGCGCGGGGCCGACGACCGGCAAAGGCACCGAGCCCGCCGACGAGACGCCGAAGCTCGGTACCGACCCGGCCCTGCTCACCGGCACGCTCGCCAACGGGATGACCTACTACATCCGGCACCACGAGAAGCCGGAGAAGCGCGTGTACCTGTGGCTCGCCGTCGATGCGGGCTCGGTGCTCGAGGACGAGGACCAAAGGGGCCTCGCGCACTTCGTCGAGCACATGGCCTTCAACGGCACGAAGCGCTTCGAGAAGAACACGCTCATCGACTTCCTCGAGAAGTCCGGCATGGACTTCGGCGCCGATCTCAACGCGTTCACGTCGTTCGACGAGACCGTCTACCAGCTCAAGGTGCCGACCGACGACGCCGCGCTCGTGACCAAGGGTCTCGACATCCTCGAGGACTGGTCGGGCGCGCTCTCGTTCGATCCCGAGGAGGTGCAGAAGGAGCGCGGCGTGGTGGTCGAGGAGTGGCGACTCGGTCGCGGCGCGGGCCAGCGCATCTTCGACAAGCAGTGGCCGATCTTCCTCAAGGGCAGCAAGTACGCCGAGCGCAAGCCGATCGGCGAGCGCGAGATCCTCGAGAAGGCGCCGGTGGCGACCCTGAAGCGCTTCTACGACGACTGGTATCGCCCGGACCTCATGGCGATCGTGGTGGTCGGCGACGTCGACCCGAAGGCGATGCTGAAGGAGATCGAGAAGCGCTGGGGCGCACGCAAGGGCCCGGCGAAGGCGCGCGAGCGCGAGAAGGTGCCGGTGCCCTTGCTCGACGAGACGCGCGCGGCCGTGATCACGGATCCCGAGGCGAGCTCGACCCAGGTCTCGGTCGCGATCAAGGGGCCGTACCGCAAGCTGTCCACCGAGGGCGACTACCGCAGGCAGCTGGTCGAGAACCTGTTCCAGGGCATGCTGCGCGCGCGCCTCGACGAGATCCGCCAGAAGGGCGACTCGCCGTTCGTGTTCGCGTTCTCGAGCACGAGCTCGATGGGCCGTGCAGTGGATGTCTTCAACCTGACGGCGGGCGTGAAGGGCGGCCGCGTCGAAGAGGCGCTGAAGACGTTGGTGACCGAGGTCGAGCGCGTGAAGCAGCACGGCTTCCTCGCGACGGAGCTCGAGCGCGAGCGCGCACGCACGCAGCGGTCGCTCGAGCGCGCGGTGACCGAGAAGGACACCGTCGACGGCCGCAGCTACGCCTTCGACACGGTGCGTCGTCACCTCGAGAAGAAGGCGATGCCGGGCCGCGAGGCCGAGCTCGCGATGGGCACGAAGTTCCTGCCCGGCATCACGCTCGAAGAGGTGAACTCGCTCGCGGGCGAGTGGACCAAGCGGACCGACCGCGTCGTGATCGCGACGGGTCCGGCGCGCGACAAGATGCCGGGCGACCAGGATCTACTGGCGGTGGTGAAGTCGGTCGACGGCAGCAAGATCGCGGCCTACGAGGACAAGGGCGCGGGCGCGACGTTGATGGCGACGAAGCCGACGCCGGGCACGATCACGAAGCGCGAGACGGTCGACGGCGTCGGCGTGACGGTGTGGACGCTGAGCAACGGCGCGAAGGTGGTGATCAAGCCCACCGACTTCAAGAAGGACGAGGTGCTGCTCGAGGCGTTCAGCCCCGGCGGCACGTCGCTGCTCGACAACAAGAAGTGGAAGGCCGCGCGCTTCGCCGGCGAGATCATGCAGCGCTCGGGTGCGGGTGAGCACGATGCGGTGACCTTGCGCAACATGATGGCGGGCAAGGTGGTCAGCGTGAATGCGTGGATCGGCGAGCTCGAGGAGGGCATGCGCGGCAACGCGTCGCCGAAGGATCTCGAGACGATGCTGCAGCTCGTGCACCTCGCGATCACGCAGCCGCGCAAGGACGCCGACGCGTTCGCGTCGTGGAAGACGAGCACGGCCGAGTTCGTGAAGAACCGCGACCTGAACCCGCAGCAGGTGTTCTTCGAGAAGCTGCAGGCGTTCTCGTGGAACAACCACCTGCGTCGACAGCCGCTGACGGCCGAGGACCTCGAGGCGGCGAACCACGACGCGTCGCTCGACTTCTACAAGGATCGCTTCGCCGACGTCGGCGACTTCACGTTCGTGTTCGTCGGCAACGTCGACGAGAAGACGCTGGAGCCGCTGGTGACCACGTATCTCGCGAGCCTGCCCAGCAAGGGCCGCAAGGAGAAGTGGAAGGACGTCGGCGCGAAGATGCCGGGCGGCGTGAAGAAGCTGAAGGTCGAGAAGGGCCAGGACCCGAAGGCCTTCGTGATGCTGAACTACCACGGCGCGACGAAGTGGAGCGCCGACGCGGAGGACGACGTGGAGATCCTCGCGGACGTGATGGAGATCCGGCTGCGCGAGGTGCTGCGCGAGGACATGAGCGGGGTCTACGGCGCGTTCTCGCGGGGCAACATCGCGCGGCGCCCGAAGCAGCTCTACCAGTACACGATCGGGTTCGGCTGCGGCCCCGAGAACGCCGAGAAGCTGCAGAAGGCGGTGTTCGACATCGCGTCCGCGCTCAAGAAGGACGGCATCTCCCAGGACTACCTGGACAAGGTGAAGGAGAAGCGCCGCCGCGAGCTCGAGACGCAGGTGAAGGAGAACCGCTTCTGGATGGGGCAGCTCTCCGAGCACTATCGCTACGGGACCGACCCCAAGCAGATCCTCGAGCTGGACAAGACGCTCGCGCGGATCACCAGCGACAACGTGAAGAAGACCGCCGGCAAGTTCCTGAAGGACGGCGTGCGGATCGAGGGGCTGCTGCTGCCCGAAGGTGGTGCGCCTGCAGCTGCGCCTGCGGTGGATCCGAACAAGCCGGCCGCGAAGCCGACGGCGCCGGCGAAGCCCGAGGCCGCGGCCAAGGGCGGCTGAGCACCCGACGACGTCGCCGTGCACGAGTCTGCACCCGGGGTCGACACCGCTGCGCTCGCGGCGATCGTGCGCGCGCGGCTGTTCGAAGACGCCGAGCCGCCCCGCATCGGGCGCTTCACCGTGCTCGCGCGGCTCGGCTCCGGGGGCATGGGCGTCGTGTACTCGGCGTTCGACCCGGAGCTCGATCGCAAGGTCGCGCTGAAGCTGCTGTTCGCGGGCGCGAGCGATCGCGGGCGGCTCGCTCGCGAGGCGCAGGTGATGGCGCGCCTCAACCATCCCAACGTCGCGCAGGTCTACGAGGTCGGGCGCCACGGCGACGCGACGTACATCGCGATCGAGCACGTCTCGGGGCGAACGCTGCGCGCGTGGGCACGCACCGGGACCTCGAGCGCGCGCGCCCGACTCGCCGTGCTCGTGCAGGCCGGGCGTGGGCTCGCGGCTGCGCACACCGCCGGCGTGATCCACCGCGACTTCAAGCCGGAGAACGTGATCGTCGGCGACGACGGCCGCGTGCGCGTGCTCGACTTCGGGCTCGCGCGCGTCGACGGCGAGACGACGAGCAGCGGCGCGTTCGAGCCCGCGAGCTCGCCAGCGCAGCTCTCGCCCAACGCCATGACGCCGCGCTCGACCGACTCGGGCGCAGGCACGCCGGCGTACATGGCCCCCGAGCAGTGGCGCGGCGAGGAGGTCGATGCGCGCACCGACGTCTACGCGTTCTGCGTGACGGCGTGGGAGATCCTCGAGGGGCGCCATCCCTTCGTGGGCAGCTCGAGCGCAGCCCGCGGAGCGCCGCCGAAGTCGACCACGCTGCCGCGCCCGCTCGAGCGCATCCTCCGTCGCGGGCTCGCGCCCGAGCGCGTCGAACGTCCGGCGAGCATGGACGCGGTGCTGCTCGAGCTCGAGCGCGATCCGAACGCGGCGCGTCGGCGTGCGTTCGTCGCGGTGGGCGGCGCTCTGCTGCTCGGCACCGGGCTCGCGTGGCGCTGGGCCGACGAGCTCGTGCACACGCGCGCGTGCGCCGACGAGGCCGCGGCGATCGAGGCGGAGTGGAACCCCGCGCGCGCCGATCGTCTGGCGGCCGCGTTCGCCGAGATCGACGCCACCAGCACCTTCGAACGCGCGCGTACCCACTTCGACACGTTCGCAGCCGCGTGGTCGAGCGCGCGCGACGAGGCGTGTCTCGCGTCGCCACCGCGCGACGATTCCGAGGCCTGCCTCGACGACGCGCGCAGCCAGCTCGCGGCGCTGCTCGAGCGGCTCGAGTCGCCGACGCGGGCGCTCGTGCCGTTCTCGATCAGCGCCGCGATCTCGCTGCCCGATCCGGCGTGGTGTGCCGATCCCCGCACGACGCGGATGCGCGAGCTCGCCACGCTGGATCCGAGTGATCGTCGACGTCTGCTCGAGATCGAGGTCCTCCGCGAGACCTCCGCCTTCGAGGAAGCCCTCGACGCCGCACACCAGCTCGAGCTCGACCTCGAGGGCCGCGGCGCCCCGGGTATCGCAGCGGCCCGGCTCGCAGTGGGCCACGCACTGCGCGAGCTCGGGCGTCACGCGGATGCTCGCGCCGCGTTCGAGTCGGCCTACTACGCCGGCGGTGCGGCGGGCGACGACTTCACGGCGATGCGCGCCGCGATCGCGCTCGTCGACACGGTCGGCTTCCGGCTCGCGCAGCGCGAGCGCGGCGAGGAGTGGGGTCGGGCGGCACGGATGTACATCCAGCAGCTCGAGCTCGAGGGCGATCCCGCGGAGGCCACGCTCGAGTCACGGCTCGGCGCGCTGCTGCGGACCACCGACGTCGAGGCCTCGCTCGCTGCGCACCGCCGAGCGCTGGCGATCCGCGTGAACAACTTCGGCGAGCTGCATCCGGCGGTCGGGTCGTCGTACTTCGACATCGGAGCGGGGCTGGGCGAACGCGGGGAGACCGACGCCGCGATCGCGGCGCTGTTGCGTGCGGTGGAGATCGACGAGCAGACGCTCGGCCCCGATCACCCCGCGCTGGCCAACGCGCTCAACAGCCTCGGACAGCAGCAGGACAACCGCGGCGACTACGAGGTCGCGCTCGCCACGTTGCAGCGCGCGCTCGCGATCACCGAGCGTACGTTGGGCCCCGATCACGAGGCCTATGCGTCCACGCTGATCGCGATCGGCAACGTCGACCTGCACTTCGGTCGGGAGCACGAGGCCGAGGACCGCTATCGGCGCGCACTCGAAATCGTCGAGCGGACGTTCTCGCCCACCCATCCCCGCGTGGTGGCTGCTCTCGCGGCGCTCGCGGGTGTGCAGGCGCGCACCGGCGACGGCGACGGCGCGCTGGAGAGCTATCGGCGTGCGCTCGCGATCGAAGAGACCGGGCGCGGCCCCGATGACGCGGCGCTCGTACCGATCCTCGGCAACATGGGGATCCTGCTGGTGAACCGCGGCGCGATCGAGGAAGGCCTCGTGTATCTGCATCGTGCCGAGCGGATCATCGCTGAGCGGTTCGGCGAGAACAACGACAACCGCGCCGTGGTGCTCAGCGCGATCGCATCGACGGAGAGCAGCCGCGGACACCCGGAGAACGCGATCCCCCCGCTCGAGGAGGCCCTCGCGATCATGCAGCGCACGGGCGCGGCGGCCGATCGCAAGGCCGACATCGAGTACGAGCTCGGAAGGGCGCTGCACCTGAGTGGGGGGGATCGGGATCGGGCGCTCGCGCTGGCGAAGTCGGCGAAGGCGGCGTGGTTGCCGATCGGACCGCCGCGGGCGGAGTGGGTGGGGTATGCGGAGGAGTTGATCGCGGAGCTGCAGGACGCGGCGCGCAAGCGCGGGGCGGGATGATCGTCAGCCGCACATCGGGGTGCCATCGAACGGCGGGAGATCGGCGAGGTGTTGCACCGGCAGTGCTCCGACGGCCGGTACCCACTCTGCGTTGCCACCGCTGCCGCCGAAGTTGACCGTCAGGATCCACTCGAAGTCGGTCGTGTTCGCGTAGAGCGCTGCGGGCACGAGCACGCGCAGCGTATCGGTCTCGTACTCGTACGCCGCGTGCTGACAGGCATCGATCGGCGACGCGCCGACGAAGATGCCGTCGAGCACGAGCCCCAGCTGGACGTAGTAGTCGATGTTGTCCGCCGCGGTCGCGCACGACCGATCGCCCGTCCCGGCGGCGAGACACCACGTGACGTCGTAGGTCGCCTGCACGCCGAACGGCGCGACGGCGAGCTGCGCACGGAAGTCGAGCATCACGCCGTCGGTGTACACTGCGGCGGCGAGCACGTCGGCCTCCGGCAATGCGACGTCACCGGCCGGATCGGGAATCGCCGAGGGTCCCGCGCCGCCCGGGGCGCCACCATCGTCCGCGGCGGTCGTGGGCCCGACGGTGGTGTCGGAGGGATCGAGCGTGGGATCGGCGGGGTCCGTGGTGACCGGAGCCGGTGGCGTGCCGGGCGGCTCGGTCGTGCCGGGCGGCTCGGTCGTGGTGGGACGCTCGGTCGTCCCGGACGCACCGTCGTCGGAGTCAGACGTGTCGTCGCCGTCGACGAGAACCTGCGGTCCGCACCCGCACACGAGCGCGGAGAGGAGCATCCAACGTGCACGACCCATGGCGGAAGCATGCCGCATGCGTACGCGACTGGCCAGCCGGCCGCGCGAGCGCGGGACGTTCGAATTCGAGGAGCGAGCGCGTTCGCTCGGGGAATTCGAACGGGTCGCGTTCAATCGACGGGTCGCGTTTCGAGGCGCGAGCGCACGACACCAGCGCGATGTTGGTGTCATCCATCTATCCGATGCCTGCTCAACCCAGCTCGTAGAGCGTGTCGGCGGTGGCGACCCACCAGCGGCCGCCGTGGGCGACCGGCGACGTTTCGAGCGGAGCCGGTCCTCGCCAGACCTCGCGCGCCGTGCCGTCGGGATCGGCGACCCACAGACCCGTGCGATGACCGAACATCACGTGGCCATCGGCGAGCAGCACCGCTGGATTGATCCCGTCGCGCTGCTTCGCCCAGCGGCGCGAGCCCGCGCGATCGAACGCGAGCAAGTACCCCGTCGGCGAGAGGACGACGCCGCCGTCGTCGTTGACGATCACATGCGGACCGTAGTCGCCGTGTGACTGCGGCACCTGGACGCGAAAGCGCTCCGTGCCGTCCGCGTCGAACGCCACCAACCACGCCTCGCGATGGATGACCGCCACGAGTGCGGCGTCGCCGGAACGACCGACCGCGAACGCGAGCGGTCGACATTCCATCGGCCAGCTCACCGTCGGTCGTAGCGCCCAGTCCTTCCACTGCACGCCGCGATCCGTGGCGAACACCGGGCCCGAGGGTCCCGCGCCGGCGCGGATCATGCTCGCTCCGTACGACATGCTGAACGCCACGCGGTGCACGTCGGCGAGCCGGCCTGCGATGCCAGGGAGCCCGAGACTCGGAGCGTGGATCAGCATCGCTCCCGCTTCGGCTTTCGAGTTGCTGTGCCGCGGTCTGGGGGCAACACTGCAGATCAGATAGAGGTCATCGAAGCGGTGGATCTCGAGGGCTTCGTGCCGCGGATCGGTATACACGTACCCGACCTTGCTGCCGCCGGGCATGCGACGCGATTGCAACTCCTGCTCGCGGTCGCCGGCATACCTGGGAACGCCGGTGACGAGCAGGTGCGCACCGGTTCGATCGAGGCAGAGTCCGCTGGCACCGGAGTCGAGCTCGGCCCTTGCCTTGCCCAGCGGTCCGATCACCTGACAGAAGGCCCCACTACACACGACGACGCACTGATCGCCGACGAGCAACCGCCCCGGCGTGATCTCGTCGCTCAGCTTGGTCGTGTCGCGCGCGTCGAGCTGGCCGATGGGTACCGGTATCGGATCCTCGCGGCCCGCCATGGCCCGTCGCCCGAGCTCGAGCAAGCGCTCGGGATGCTTCAGCGGGTATTCGGGCCCAGACCAGAGTGGATTCTCGCTCATCGGACCAGCCTTCCCGTGATCGTACTCCGTCATTCGCCAGCACCCGGCGCCGAGCGCCGTCGATGCGGCCGCCATTCGCACGAGATCGGCATTGAAGCGTCGTCGACTGCTTTTCTCGTTCATCGTGGGCTCCTCAGCTCGTCGATCGCGATCTCGCCGTGTTCTGCCTGCAACGCCTCGAACAGGCCTCGGTACTCGAAGGCCGGCGGCATGCCGTCGGCTGTTCGCAGACGCCGGCGCCGTGCGAGCGCACCACGAGGTGCTGCGCCCAGGCGGCGAACAAGAGGAAGGCCGTAGTCGTGCACGCGAGCATCGGCGCGGCCCAGTGCTTCGCATCTTCGTACCGATGCAGCAGGTCGAACGCTCGGTCGCCGGTGGGCGCGATGCCCATGAACGCGACGCCCGCGGTGACGGCGATGACGATGGGCTGCCGGCCTGGGTGTTGGAACGCCTGGATGAGCGCGACCATCACGAGTGCGCCAGCGCTCCACAGGACGTCGGACCACGAGAGTGCGGTCGCGGTGATCACCCATACGCTCGCGTGACGGATCGGCTTCATCGCGCGCTGCACGGCGAAGCTCGGCGAGCCGTCGTCGAAGCGGTAGCCGAGCACGAGCACGAGCGACAGGAACGTGATGAACGTGAGGTCGACGACGCCGATCAGCCCGGGCCACCACAGCTTGCAGCCGAGGAGCTCGGCGAGTGCGAGCACCCAAGAGAGGATCACGACGGCGCGCGTCGTGGTCCGTGGGTCTTTCCAGCGCGTCACGACCGGAACATCCGGCGCAACGCTTCGGCTTCGGCGCGCTCGAGCTCTTCCTCGGTCGGCTGCGGAGCGGGCGGACGACGCGTGTCCGCGCGCACGGCGAGCCACTGCACGACGGCCGCGGTGGTGAGGAGCAGGAGCGCCGATGCGAGCAACGTCGGATGCGCCCAGTTCCAGTCATGTGGGCGATACACCAGCCGCGACGTGAAGTTGAACATCATCCAGGTGATCGGTGTGAGCACGGCGATCACCGCGAGCGGCCAGTGGTGTCGCGTCGCGACGACGCTCGCGAGGCGTGTCGCGACGCCGAACGCGAAGAGCCACGGCATGCCGAGCGGGAACGCGAGCAGGTGGAACGCCCACGTGAGCCCGCCGAACCCGCGCACGATGCCGCGGTTCCTCCGGGCGACGCGTGCGGCGAAGTCGACGAGCAGCAGCGGCACGAGCGCGAGCGGGACCAGGAAGACCGCGTACGAGAGGTGGCCACGGACGAACGCGAGGAATGCCGCGCCGGTCGCTGCTGCGGCGATGCCGAGCACTCTCGCTGCGGTATCGAGGTCGCTGCGGGCTTCGTTCGTCATCGCAGGCACTCCTCGAGCTCGAAGTCGAGCCGCTCGATCGGTCGCTGTGGCGAGCCGCCGTCGCCGGTGAAGCGGCAGCGCCAGTAGAACTCCGGCCACGAGCTCGACATGCTCGGGAAGATCTGCGTCGGCCCGTCGGCGGTGCTGATCCCGGACCGCAGCGCGAGCCTCATGATCCCGGAGAGCTTCGTCGGCCACTCGCCGATCGCGTATCCGGAGCCGTGGTGGAAGAAGACGCTCCACTTGCCACCGGTGCAGCCTTCGGCGATCGCGCGGTACGTCATCGAGTGCTGGGTCGGGAACGAGATGAACACGCTCTGGTTCGCGGGCACCGTCGGCGCGCCGGACTTGGCGTAGGGCCGGTCGCCGTCGAATCCCCGCACGATCTTGTCGCTGGCCCACGCCGCCCACCGCATGTGCGTGTGCACGCAGTCGTGCATGCACACGAACACCATGGCGATGTCGTCGAGCACGACACGACGATCGGGATGATCGGAGGTATCGACGAACTCGGTCCGCATGCGCGGCGCCAAGTGTACGCTGTCGAACTGACCCTGCCGGGCTTGCTTGGTGATCGCCCGACGAATCCCACCGTCGCGTCCGACACATCGCTCGAGGGTGCGCTTGCGCGTGAACCGAGTGTCGGCAAACGTCACCTCGCCGGCCCGTTGCTCGGGATGGTCCTCGTGGAAGCGACGCTCGGCGGCCGGAATGAGCGCCCGCTCGGCGGCCGAGAGTCGCGTTGGGGCACGGGTGGCGAGGACGTCGTGGGCTTCGACCTCGTAGTAGTCGTAGATGTTGCTCGTAATCGGTAGCGGCAGCTCCGGCATGATCGGCTTCGTGATGCTGTGGTTCACGTTCGAATCGGTGACCAGCAACGCCTTGATCTCGTCCATCATCTCGGGGTCGCCGTGGGTCATCGCCTTCGCCGGGCGGTCGAGGAAGATCGAGACTTCGACCGAGCGCAGGTCGTCGTTCGACATCACCATCACGTGCGGATAGAAGCGCGCGAAGCCGACGAGCTCGCCCGGCGCGAAGTCGGGCCGCTCGCGGCACGTCGTGAGGCTGACGAGCACGAGGTAGCGCACCGACTCGAGGCAGATCCGGATGGTTCCCGTGCCCGCGACGGTGACGTCGGGGCAAGGCGGCTTGGTGCCTGGCTCGGGCATGAACGCGTCGCCGAGCGCCTCGATGCTCTGCATGGTCATCGGCACGATGACGCCGTCGATCTGCTCGAACGCGAACGCGACGAGCATGCTCGCATCGGTCTTCGCCTCGAGCTGCCACAGCCCGTCGTTGGACGCCGGAATGCTGGCGGCCGGGATGTGCCACGTGCCGACCTCGAACTCCGAGAGCAGCGGCAGCTCGAACTGCGTGCCGCGTTCGTGGATGACCGCGAGCTGGCCGACCTCGATCTTGCGCATCACGGAGACGGCGTGGCTGTAGTTCATGCCCATGCCGCGCGACCAGACGCGCAGGTCGTCGAACGTCGCGGGGCTGGCGGGATCGTGGTCGAACTGCCAGATGAGATTGTCCTGGATGACCTGCTCGGCGCTGCGATCGTCGTCCGGATGGTAGCGATCGTCGGGGTCGTCGGGATTCTCGGGATTCGGCTTGCCACCGCGGTAGGCGTGATCGATCCGCCGCGGCTTCACGCCGTGCGCACGCGCGGCGAAGAACGGCATGCTCTGTTCGAGTAGCTGATTGAAAGAAGGCATCATCCAACCTCGAGCTCGGGGGTCAGTACTTCTCGGATTCGTGCGTCACCGACGGCCGGACGCGCGGCGCGGATCGTGATCACGTCGCCGCGCAGGACGGTGAGCGTGACGACGCCATCGTCGTTGGCCACGAGCGAGCGCGAGCCGAGCGAGCCGATCGTGGCATCGACCTCTGCGTCCGCGACCGCGGCGAGGGTCGGCCGGTGGACGAACAGGCGCAGCGTCGCTTCGGGCTCGACCGCGAGATGGCGGAGCGCGAACGTGCCGTCGTAGATCTCGTCGGTCTCCGGACGCGGCGTCGAGCCCGGGGTGCACATGACCAGATCGACGCGACGGTTCGCCGGGCACTCGTGGTCGTCGAGCTCAGGCGCCTCGACGGGCCAGCGCTCGCCCATGGAGATCGGCGCGGCGAGGCGCAGACGAGCGCGCGCGGCCGCGAGCCCCTCGGCGTCGACGAGCAGGAGCTGCGCGAGGTCGCGATCGTAGAGCTCGTGGATCGCGGCCCAGTCGTCGGGACCGAGCCGCTGCTGTGGGTCGATGCCGGCGACGTCGCGCAGGGCCGTGAGCGCGGCGGCCGTGCTCGGGCCCCAGTCGCCATCGATGTCGCCGGGGTGACACGCGATCCCGAAGGTGACCGCGGCCCATGCGAGCGCGGATTGCAGCGTTGCGACGTCGGCATGTGCGAATGCGTGCTCGGCCCAGGCCTGGCGATCGCCGGTGAGATAGAGGTGGAGCGAGCGCGCACGCTCGAGCGCGAGCGCATCGTTGTCGGCGGCCTTGCCTTCGGTATCGGCGTGGCCGACGACGTGGAGCTCGCCACCGGAGGTATCGGCGAGCGCGGTCCGGAGCGCGCCACGCAGGGTGAGCGGGCCGTCGGGGGTGTCGCGCATCGTGCCGAAGAGCAGGACGGCGCGTGCTTCGGCCCAACCGTCGACGCCGAGGATCGTCGCGCGTGGGCGCGGGACGACGAGGACGTGCGGGTAGCGGGTGGAGAATCGGAGCGGGGCGGAGGTGATGCGATCGATGCGGGTGCCGGTGGCGTCGCGGGGATCGGCGGGGGGATCGGGGAGCGTGACGGGGTGGGTGATCGCGACGTGGTGCGGCCACTCGACGGTGGTGTCGAGGCGGACGCGGCCGTCGGCGTCGGTGCGCACGCGCTGGGCGAAGTCCCAGTCGTCGGAGATCTCGAGCTCGACGTCGGGGACGTGGGGGAGGTGGCGCTCGAGGTGGGCTCGGAGGTCTTCCGGGGTGGGTAGGACCTCGAATTCGTGCCAAGGGACGAGGAGGAGATCGTCGAGCTCGACGGCCATGAAGGACTAGTCGGCCGCGGGGGGCGGGTGTTGCAGGGATTTCCGCGCGGGGCTGGCCGATCGATCACGCGCCGGACCGAGGACGAACCAACGAGGAGTACCCAATCCACCGCGGTCTTGCGCTCGGACGACAATGCAGTAGCGCCACTTGTTTGGCGCGACAGATGGCGAACGTGAGCTTGAAGAGCGGCGTCCAGGCGTGCTAACGTGGCGCCGTGTCGGTATCTCCAACAGTCTCGTCTGGATCGCCCACCATCGGCCCGATCATCTCCGAGTCGAGCACTGCCGAGTCGACAAATGTGCAGGTAGTTCTTGATGACATGAGTCAGGACATTGTATATGTGCCCGAATACCAGCGCGACGCCGATCAATGGGATGCGACGAGGAAGTCACTTTTTGTAGAATCCGTCATCAATAATCTTACGATTCCGGCATTCTTCTTCGAGGTGGAAATCGCCAACGGCATCGAGCGCAGCGCGGTAATTGACGGCCAACAACGATTGACGACCCTACTTCAGTACTATCAGAATTCATTTTCACTCGTACCTGCAGACGATGCCGCGTACATCTCGCCGAACAGCCTGCACTATGCAGGAAAATTCTTTCGCGATCTTCCCCTTCAGTACCAACAGGCATTTCGTCGATATCGCCTCACCACCATTAAGCTGAGACAAATTGAGGAGTATCGCCTTGAGATATTTAGACGCATTAATCAGGGTGGGACGCCCCTTAGCGGGCAAGATATCAGGCTCGCCTACTACGGGGAAGGCTCCCCATCGGTAACATTCGTTCGACTGGCAGGCATCTTCGACGAAGAGCGACCGGCCGCCCGACGGAGCATTCTCAACGCTCGCGAGAAATACGCAATTGAATTTCCCTGGAAATCTCCCGAGCTCGCAACCTGGAGAGATTGGTGGGAAGACAAAGAACTCGCCAAAGGACAGACGGCTTCGGAGATGTTCCTGTGGGCGCTGGTCGCAAGCACCCCGGAGCAACTTGACAATTTGCTTGCCAACTCTGCGACACTCGCACATCTCAAGGTAAAATACGATCGTACGGTCGACAGCGCCCTTGATGCGTTCTGCGCTCAGCTACGTTATCAGGATCGCGAGGACGCAGCAGAGCCGCCTTTGCTCGCGACGTTCGGCGAGATCCGCGATCGTTTCACGCCGCATTTCCAACAGATGTTCCAGTCCATTGCCGGAGTTTACGCCACCTCAACTCGTGTCACCAAGTATCGAACCGTCGCAACTGTTATCGGAGCTGCATATGCAGCGGAGATCGAGGCAGAGCTTCTCGTTCCGAAAGACTGGGCAAAAATCGCCAAGTTCGTCAACGCGCCCAGCGACGCCGCTAAATCGGTAGGGATCGACTTCCCACAGAGCAAGGGTAGGTGGGACGGACTTCGCGGGTACAAGGCACAGCTTATCGCCGTTCGCGAAGCGCTCAAGCGCCTTCTGGGTTAAATGTACGGAGTCCGGACCGTGGTTCAATCGCCGCTGGTACCGCTGCCTCACGTAGACGAGCGAGCGCGGCTCTTTCCGAATTCATGGAAGGACGCAGCGATCGCCTTGTTGTACGACAATGAACTGCGCGGCGTACAGTGCCAGAGCTGCAAGAGGCTGTTCACCAGACTCCGCGACATTCGGCTGCTTCAGGGAGATCATATTATTCCTTGGAGCCGTGGTGGACTTACCACCTGGGAGAACCTCCGAATACTGTGTCCAGCTTGCAACCTTGGGCGCAGGTAGCCAACACGCTCACTCGCATGATGCGCCATGCGGCCCGTCCGACTAGGAAAGTGTGTGAAAAGTGCCCCCT
>CAZFKC010000142.1:0-22758 GCA_964519175.1 uncultured Nannocystaceae bacterium | reverse complement strand
CGTCTCGATGCTCACCAAGATGGTGCGCGCGCTCTGCGAGTGATCGGGCACGGGCACGGGCACGGGCACGGGCACGGGCACGGAGCAGGGTGTGAAGAACGCTTCGCGTTCTTCCGCACCCTGCTAGGAGCCGGAGCTCAATCGTCGCCGACGATCGTCAGCGTCCACTCGGCGACGCCATCGCAGTCGGCCTTCGGTCGGATCTCGACCGCGACCCAGGCGCGATCGTCTCCGCCGTTCGCGACCCCACCCTCACCCCAGCTCATGTGCACGACGTCTTCGCTGCCGACCGAGGTCGACTGTCCGGCCGTGCCACCACAGCCGGTCGTGCCGTTCGACGGACCGCGGTAGACGAACAGATCGAAGTCGGAGCCCGCCGGGCTGTCGAGGAACGCGCTGAACGAGACCGCCTCGCCCGACACCGCGTCGTTGTCCTCGGTGACCTGGAACGTCACCCACGTGGGCTCGGCACCGGAGAGCTCGATCGGCTCGGAGTCCTCGTCGCCACTGACCGCACCGATCACGGTCGCGGTCGCGCAGGTCGCCTCCTGCGGACAGCTCGGCGGCTCGCCGCCCTCCTCGCTCGACGATTCGCCGTCGCTCGAGCTCTCGCCCTCGCTCGACGAATCGCCCGGTGCGCCCTCGCTCGAGCTCTCGACCGGGCCGACCTCGCCCTCGCCTTCGGCGTCGGTCGGATCGTCGGACTTCTCGTCGCCTTCGTCCGATGCGTCGCCCACCGTCGAGCTCGCGGTCGAGCCCACGCTCGTGCCCGCCGGGCCCTTCTGCGAGGGCACGCCGCCCGCACAGCCGACGAGGGCAGCACAGCCGACGAGGGCCGCGAGCGCGAGGGCACCACATCCACGACGCACCACGACACCACGAGCGTATCAGCTCGGGCGGTCGCGCTGGGCCGGGCGCCCGCGCTGCGCCCCACGCTGCGGTAGGTCGCGGTTCCCGGGGTGGCGGAGGGCGTGCGCGAGCGCTCGCGTCCGCGCCGTCGTTCGTCCCAAGCCGCGGAATAATCCCGGGAATGCGGGCACCGTGGGGGACGACGCGGGCATGTCCGATCGCGGAGCGCAGCGGTACGAGACCTTGGTGCGGGCGCACGCCGCGGATCTGTTCCGCTTCGCGTACCGCCTCACCGGCACGCACGCGGCCGCCGAGGATCTGCTGCAGGAGACGTTCTCGGAGGCCTGGCGCTGCCTCGAGCAGCTGCGCCGACCGTCGGCCGCACGCGCGTGGCTGCTGCAGATCCTCCGCAACCGCCACGCGCACCAGCAGCGCGGCGCGGCGCGGCGACCGGCGCTGGGCGGCGACATCGACGCGCTCGAGAGCGAAGCCCACGACGGACCCACGCGCGACGCACTGCAGCGCGCGCTCGACCAGCTCGACGATCGCTTCAAGGTGCCGTTCCTGCTCGTGTTCCTCGAGGGGCTGACCTGCCAGGAGACCGCCGATGCGATGGGCGTGCCGCTCGGGACCGTGTTGTCGCGGATCCACCGGGCGCGCGTCGCATTGCGGGCGCGCCTCGCCGAGCCGTCGGATGCGCCGCAGGTCGTGCGGCTCGACGACGTGCCGCGTGCACACGGGAGGCGTCCATGAGCGACGAAACCGAGGAGCTGCTGCGCACGCATGCCGAGGAGCTCGCATCGCTGCCCGCGGACGATCCGCTGCGCGCGCTGCTCGGCGATGTGGACCCGCTGGCCGACGAGAGCAGCACGCGGCTGCGCATGGCGCTGCGCGACGTCGCGGTGCCCGAGCTCGCCGCGCGCCTGCTGGCGATCCCCGGTGCGCCCGCGCGACGAAGGCTGCTGCCGTGGCTCGCGATCGCGGCGGCGCTCGTACTGGCCTTCGCGCTCGGGAATCTGCTCGGGCGTCCGGCGGCACTGAGCCCGGTGGTGGAGCTCGCCACCGCGCCGCCGCCGACGGACACACCGAGCCAGAGCGCGACCGTGCAAGGGCCACGCGTGATCGCGGTGAAGCTCTGGCACGAGCACTGCCCGGCCTGCAAGGAGCTCGACCCGCGCTATGCCGATGTCGTCGAGCGCTTCGACGAGTCCGAGGTGCTGTTCGTGACCTTCGACATGAGCACGGCGCTGTCGCGCAATCAGGCCGCGCTCTTGGCCTCGTCGCTCGGCGTGCGCGACGTCTACGACGAGGTGTTCGGCTCGAGCGGCTTCGTGATGCTGTTCGACGCGCAGACCAAGCGCCGGCTCGGCAACCTCAGCGCCGATCAGGCGCGCGAAGAGATGGCGGCGTCGATCCGCGAGGCGCTCGCGCGCACGCGCTCCTGAGGCGCTTCTCAGTCGGCGCGATAGAAGTAGTAGTCGGTCGTGTAGGGCACGAGCGCCTTCTTGCCGATGTCGCCGGCCGCCGCGCATCCGGCCGCGGGCGCGATGCCCTCGGAGGTGTCGATGCGATGGATGTAGGTCGTGTCGACGAGCTTGTCGCCACCACCCGGACCCGCCTCGGAGTCGACGACCGAGAGGAGCAGCCAGGGAATCGCGCCGGCCTCGACGAACGCCGGATCGGTGACCGACGTCGCGCTCGCGACCACGCTGCCCCAGATCTTGCTGGAGTCCTTGAACTGCCAGGTCGGCCGCGCGACGAGGGCGGGATCCGAGCTGAGGAAGTGGGTCATGGTCTGCTTGTCGTCGTCGTCGAACAGCGTCGCTTGCGGGCCGAAGAAGGTCCACGCGTAGCCGCCCGCGCTGGGCAGACAGATGTAGTTCTGCGTGCCGATTGCATGGGCTACCTTGTAGACCTCGTGGCCGGCCGGCACGGCGAGGCTGGCCGGCACCGCCGGCACTTCGATGTGGTGATGGGCATCGGCGGTCTGCGGGACGCCGATGGCGACGGCCGAGGCCAGGCTCGCCGACAGGACGAGCGCCGAGAACCGAGGACGGGGAGCGGTGTGTTCGTGCATCGCCCCGGGAGTGCGCGTTCCGGGCCGACCGATTCGGACTTTTTCCCGGCGCGAGCCCCTGGGTCAGCGCTGCATCGCGATGTTGAAGAGCGCCCCGGCCATGCCCAGCGCGACCGCGACGAGCACGAGCGCCAGCATGCGTCGGTTGCTGCGCTCGTCGAAGAGCCTCACGCCGCAGCTCAGGCAGTAACTCGAGGCGTGGGCGGCCGCGAACGACCGCCGGCCGCTGACCTGCTTCCAGATCGGCACGTCGCAGCCGGGGCAGCGCAGGTTCTTCGACGCCGACCAGAACCCGACGCCGACCCCGAGCCCGAGCGCCGACACGACTGCACCGCCTGCGAGCACGGAGCGGAGGATGCCGACCTCGAGCGACGAGGCGAGCCCGCCCGCCAGGCCCGCGACGACGATCGCCGCGGCGACCCCGAGCAGCGACGTGAACATGTGCCGCCAGATCCGGCGGCGCGTCTCGAGCGTGCAGTCTTTCGCGGTCATGGCGGAGGCCTTCGTTCCAGAGGACGGCCGGCCCCGCGATCCGATCACTCGGGCATCGGCCCCGCGAATCGTGCTAGCTGGGGGCATGGCGAACCCCACTGTGGCCGGGCCCACCGCCCAGGGCGTCATGCTCGTCGAGCGCTTCGCGCTGACCGTGCCGGTCGCGACGTTCGAAGCCGCGATCGGCCGCGCGCTCGCCCGGCTCGAACGCGACGGGATCCCGGCGCTACGCGCCGTCAACTTCTGGGTGCGCCCGCAGGACGCCGAGGTCAGCGCGGTGCTCGAGTTCTCCGACGCCGGTCGCATGCTCGAGCACATGCAGATGGTCGGCAGCTGGCCCGAGTTCGAGGCGATCGTCCCGATGATCCGCCTGCTCGAGATGCGCGTGCACGGGCCGTTGCCGCCGGAGTGCGAGGCCTGGATCCGCCGCTTCGGCGATGCGATCGTGCGCTACGACGACCGCCTCGGCGGCTTCCGTCGCGCGCCGTGACAGCCGGATCTCAACGCGGCGGCCGACGCAGCTCCTCCAGGATCAAGTCGACGATGCGACCAGTGACGAACAGCGTGCTCACACGTTTGAAGATCCGCGATGAGCGCCTTTGCTTGCTCGCAGGTCACATCGCCGACGCGATAGGCTCGCACGACGACGCCCAGTGATCCGACGGGCGTTACGCCCAGCCGTTTCGCAGCGTCACGCGCGGCGAGGTCATCGGTGAGCAGAATTCCGATACGGAGCGAGTCGCACAGGAATAGCGCCTCGTTCTCTCCGGACTGCAGTGACTGCAGCGTGTGTTTCTCGACAACCTGTTCGAGGCCCGAGGCGGGAACGTCGGACACACTGGCGTGCGACACCACGTCCGCCTCGCTCACGCGTCCCCGGCCCACGGTTTCCCCCCATACCGCGCGAGGGACGACGACTTCGGTGCAGATCCCAAGCAGCGAGGATGCGCCGATCTCTGCGAGGTGGATCAGCGGCCCAGCGTCTGCCACGCACGCCTTCAGCCGCGGAGGCCCCATTCGAGGTCTTCCCCGGCTGCGCGGTACTGTCGTTCCGCGAGCTCCACCCAGTCGATCCCGACCGCATCGACGGCGGCATCCCTGGAGATCTGCCCGCGAAGGAACTCTCCCAGGACATGGTCCCGCCGGAGCTGCCGGAGTCCCGCCTGCAGCGCGAGCGCGAGGATCTGTTCCTCGCTCTTGTGGGTCTCACGGACCAGCTCCTCCAGGATCTCTGACGTCGACATTTCGACCTCCGCATGAGTCTAGCATGCTCGAGCTTCCGGCTGCGGCGGCTCCGTCGCGCGCCGTGACAGTCACTCCGTCGCGCTACGGCGCGAGCACGCGGCCCGGCGCACCCATCGTGCCGTCCTGCGTGTGGCAGCCGTTGCAGCTGCCGGCCGGCGCGGGGATCGGCATGATGCGCTCGCGATCGCCGTCGACGACCTTCACGGTGAACGGCGCCGCGAAGCCGTCGGGCGCCTCGGAGCGGTGCAGCAGGAAGTTGCCGGACGTGTTCGGCGCGAGCGTCACCTCGTCGCCGCTGGTAATGCTCTGCACCACGACACGCAGATCGACGACGCCGTCGCTGATGCAGTCGTTGGGCTCGTGCGCCGTGGGGAACACCGTGCCTGCGATCACCAGATCGGGGATGTCCTCGTCGCCCGGGTGATCCTCGTGCTCGAGCGTGTGGCAGCCGATGCAGTCACGCCCGGGATGCATGCGCGGGTCGCCGTCGTCGTCGTCGTCCCAGAAGCGCCCGCTCGAGCACACCGGATCGACGTCGAACGGATTCGGCTCCGGCTCGCCGCCGGTCGTGTCCTCGCCACCGCCGCCGCACTCGCCCGTCGGCGTGCCCGCAGCGAGCCAGGCCTCGAAGTCCGCGATCTCCTGCGCCGCGACGCGCGTGCCCGGTGCGGGCGGCATCGGTGCCGCATCGTCGGCCATGCGTTGTGCGGCCCGCTCGGCGACGCTCAGCGTCGCATCGCTCGGCGCGCTCGCCAGCAAGTGGTCGCGCGTCACGAGCGGCATCGGTGCGCCCTGCGGTGGATCGGAGTGGCACGAACGGCAGCGACGATCGAGCAGCTCGTCGATCTCGCAGGGCAGCTCGCGCGCCCCGAGCACGCCGCCCGTGGTGGTCTCCTCGTCGATCGGCCCCTCGCTGCCCGTGCCCTCCGCAATCGCGCCGCCCGACGAGCCTTCGCTGCCACCGGCCGGCTCGCAGCCGGTGAACGACGCGCCATTGATCCACCCGAGGATGATCGCGACGTCGCGGGCCTGATCCGCGTTCGCGGGATCGAAGCCCACCGGCATCCGCGCGCCCGTGATCGGCATCGGCGGATCCGCCACGAGCTTGCTCGCCATGTAGCTGTGCTCCGCGTCACCGAGCGTGACGAGCGGCAGCGCCTGCTGGCTCGCCGTCTTGCCCAACACATCGCTGCTCGCGCCGGCGGTGAGCACGAGCCCCGCACCGCTACCGTTCGCATCGTGGCAGCCCCCGAGCGCGCAGCTGCGATCGAAGGCCGCCTGCACGGGCGCCGGCACGCAGGCCCCTTCCGGGCCACCGATCGGCAGCACTTGCTCGCAGGCGCAGAGAGAAACGAGAGCCGACAGCGCCGCAGCGCGAACGAACCGAGTCACGGCGACTGGTCGTCGGTGCTCGGGCATCGTTACGACCGCGCAGTGTGTGGAAGATCGTGGCGGGCTCGGCACCGATGGGGGACTCGGGCCTGGTCTGCCGCGTCGGGACCCCGCGGCAAGTCCAGCTCGTCGCGATCGCTCCACGGTCGCCACCGATACGCTCTCGTCGCGACCCGCGGCAATGATGCCGATCGCCCCGTAGGGCAGCATGCAGACTCGGCGGACGCGTTTGCGCGCGTTGACACCCGGCGCGCGCGGCGAGTACAAAAACGAGATGCTGCCGACGCGCGCATGCCTCGTCGTCGTCTCGCTCGCGGGCGGCTGCTACACCGGAGCGACCGCGCAGAGTGGTGACACCACGGACGGTTCCGGGCCGGGCAGCGCGACGGTCGACGCCAGCAGCGGCGGCGACACCACCGCCGACACCGGCGAGCCGGGAGAATGCGCCTCGACCGCGAGCCCCGGTGCCCCCGTGCCGATGCGGAGGCTCACCGCTGCGCAGGTGCGGCGCACCGTCGGCCTCGTGCTCGGCGTCGACACGCCGCTCGGCGTCGCGGACGAGAAGCTGTTCACCTTCAAGAGCAACGTGTCGAGCGCGGTCGACTTCGCCGGCGCTCGCGGCTACTTCGACTTCGCGGAGGCCACGGTCGCTGCCGTCGATCTCTCCACGTGCGCGCAGCCGGACGACGCCTGCACCGCGTGGCTGTTCGACGACGTCGGCCGCCGGCTGTTCCGTCGCCCGCTGACCGCCGGCGAGCGCAGCGGCTACGAGGCGCTCTTCGCCGAGGGCAGCGCCGAGGAGGGCGGCGCACCCGAGGGCGCGCGCTGGGTGCTCGAGGCCATGCTGCAGAGCCCGAGCTTCCTCTACATGGACGAGGTCGCGGACGACGACGGCTACCTCGACGATCACAGCATGGCCGCTCGGCTCGCGCTCACGCTCTGGGGCGCGAACCCCGACGCCGAGCTGCTCGATCGCGCCGATGCGGGCGAGCTGTCCACGCCCGAGCAGATCCAGGTCGAGGCCGCGCGGCTGCTCGCCGATCCGAAGAGCCTCGGTGGGCTCACCGACTTCGTCGATCAGTGGCTGCGACTCGAGCGACTGAACGATCCCGACGGGCGGCCCGACCTCGAGGCGCTCGGCGCCGAGACGCTCGCGGCGATGCGCGCCGAGCCGGTGCAGCTGCTCTCGCTGTTGCTCGAGCAAGAGGCCGACGTGACCGGCCTGCTCACCAGCAACGAGACCGCGGTCTCACCGCTGCTCGCCACGCTGTACGGCGACGACATCGTCGAGAGCGACACGACGACGGTGCTCGATCCGACGCGACGCGCCGGCATCCTCTCGCTGCCGGGCGTGATGGCTGCGCTCGCGCACGCCGAAGGCACCTCGCCCACCCTGCGCGGCTACAACGTGCTCGCGAACATGCTGTGCACGCCACCGCCACCGCCACCACCGGGCGTCGACGTGACACTGCCGGAGATCGGCGAGGACGCGACGACGCGCGAGCGACTCGAGGCCCACTTCAGCGATCCCTCGTGCGCCGGCTGCCACGCACCGATGGACGGGATGGGCTTCGCGTTCGAGGGCCTGGACTGGCTCGGCCGCAGCCGCGACGAGGAGCACGGCAAGCCCATCGACGACTCCACCTCGTTCCCGCTCGACGGCGAGGAGGTGATGGTCGAAGGCCCGGTCGGGCTCGCGACCGTGCTCGCGGACAGCGTCACCGCGCCGCACTGCATCGCACGGCAGTGGACGAGCTACGCGGCCGGGACCCCGGACAAGCCGGAGGCCGCGTGCCTCGTCGAGCAGCTCGCCGCGGATGCGCGCGAACCCGATGGGCTCCGCGCGCTGATCCTCGGGCTCGTCGTCTCCGACTGGTACCGCCGCGCACCGGAGGTGTCGCCATGAGCCCGCGTCTTTCCCGACGACACTTCCTCGGTGGTGCGGCCGCGGCCGGCAGCGCGCTCGCGCTGTTTCCCTGGCTGCAGGCGAAGGCCGCGCCCGCGGCACCGCGGCTGCTGCTGTTCTTCACGCCGCACGGCACGGTGTGGGACCAGTGGCGTCCCACCGGTGGCGAGACCGACTTCGTGCTCTCGCCGATCCTCGAGCCGCTCGCGGCCCATCGCGAGCGCGTCGTCATCGTCGACGGCGTCGAGCTGCGCGTCGGCACGGACTACTACATCCCGCACACGTACACGATGCCGCTCCTTTGGACCGGCTCGCCGATCGACACCTCGACCTCCGAGTTCTGCCGCGAGGACCACGGGCAGTGCTTCGGCTGGAACACCGGCGTGTCCGTCGATCAGTTCATCGCGTCGCAGCTGACCGGCACGCCGACGCCGTACGGATCGATCGAGCTCGGGCTCGGCTGCGGCGGCCTGCACCCGGCCACGCGCATGATCTACACCGCGCCCGCGATGCCGCGCAGCCCGCTGGACTCACCGGAGCTCGCGTTCTCGACGTTGTTCGGCGGCATCGATCCCGACGATCTGCAGGCCGAGAAGGACGCGCGTCGGCGGGCCAGCGTGCTCGATCGCGTGGTCGCGGACTTCGGCGAGCGCCGGGCGGTGCTGCCGGCCGACGACCAGGCGCGACTCGACGCGCACGCGGACAGCATCCGCGAGCTCGAGCTCACGCTGACCGCGGTGTGCGACGCACCCGAGGCGCCGGTCGGCGTCGACAGCCAGACCGCGATCGATCGGCAGTCGGATCTCATGGCGGCTGCGCTGGGCTGCGGGCTGTCGCGCGTCGGGAGCATGCAGGTGCGCATCGCCGACAACGACAACACGCTCTATCCGTGGATCGGGCTCGACACCGGCGGTCACCACACGATGTCGCACGACTCGAGCGCTGGGGCCCAGGGAACGCTCGCCGGGCTCTATCGCTGGTATGCCGAGCGGTTCGCGTATCTGCTCGATCGGCTCGCGGCCACGCCGGATGCCGATGGGCGCTCGGTGCTCGACAACACGCTCGTCATCTGGGGCTCCGAGCTCGGGCAGGCGTGGAACCACGACATCAGCAACGTGCCGTTCGTGTTCGCGGGGGCGACGGATCTGCTCCGCGGGGGGCGGTACCTGGCTGGCTCGACCATCGAGCACGGGCGTGTGCTCGTCTCGGCGTGTCATGCCATGGGGCTCTCGTCCGTCGAGACGTACGGGAGCCTCGATACTGGGAGTGGGGCCCTGCCCGGGCTCTTCGTTTGAGCCGGGCGACGGGCACGGGCACGGGCACGGGCACGGGCACGGGCACGGGCACGGAGGCGGCGCCTCTCGGGCGCGCCTAGCCTTCCATGATCTCCGCTTCCTTCTTCGCGATCGTGTCGTCGACGCTCTTGATCTCCGCGTCGGTGAGCTTCTGGATCTGATCGAGGCCCTTCTTCAGGTCGTCCTCGCTCAAGGTGCCGTCCTTCTCCTGCTCCTTGAGGAATTCGTTGGCCTCGCGGCGCACCTGGCGGATCGCGATCTTCGCGTCCTCGCCGGCGTCCTTGACCTGCTTCACGAGCTGCTTGCGGCGCTCCTCGGTGAGCGGCGGAATCGGCACCCGCACGACCACGCCGTCGTTGTTCGGGTTCAGCCCGAGCTGCGAGTTGTTGATCGCCTTCTCGATCGCCGCGATGGTGTTGCGATCGTAGGGCTTGACCACCAAGAGGCGGGCATCACCGACGCTCACCGTCGCGACCTGCTTGAGCGGGGTCAGCGTGCCGTAGCTGTCGACCTTGATGTCGTCGAGCAGGGCCGGGTTCGCACGACCCGCGCGCACGCGGGCGAGCTCTCGCCGCAGGCGCTCGATCGCCTTCTCCATGCCGTCTTTCGCGAGCTCTACTGCCTCGTTGCTCATGACGTCCCTCGCTCCTTGCCGCGACCCAGCGTGTCAGCGCTGCTCGGACGGCCCCACGATGGTACCCAAAGACTCGCCGCACACCACCTTGCGGATGTTTCCGCGGCCGAGCATGTCGAAGACGATGACCGGGAGGCTGTGCTCGCGGCAGAGCGAGATCGCGGCGCCGTCCATGACCGCGAGGCCGCGGGCCAGCACCTCGGTGTAGTCGAGCCGCTCGTAGCGGCGGGCGTCGTCGTGCTTCTTGGGGTCCTTGTCGTAGATGCCGTCGACCTTCGTGGCCTTGAGCAGCACCTCGGCGTGGACCTCGAGCGCACGCAGGGCCGCCGCGCTGTCGGTGGTGAAGTACGGGTTGCCGGTGCCGGCCGCGAAGAGCACGACCTGCCGGTTCGCGAGGTGGTGCACCGCGCGACGCTGGATGTACGTCTCGCAGATGCCCTGCATCGGGATCGCCGAGAGCACGCGCGCCGGCACGTTGCGGCGCTCGAGCGCGTCCTGCATCGCGAGCGCGTTGATCACCGTGGCCAACATGCCCATGTGATCGGCGCCCGCGCGGTCCATGCCGCCCGCCGCCACGGAGACGCCGCGCAGGATGTTGCCGCCGCCGATGACGACGCCGACCTCGGCCCCGAGCGAGTGCACCTCGCGGATCTCCTCCGCGATCGTGCCCAACACCTCGGGGTCGATGCCGTAGCCCTTGCCCTGCAGCGCTTCGCCGGAGAGCTTGAGGAGGATCCTCTTGTAGCGGACCGGCGAGCCCATCGTGCTCAGCCGCCCGCCATCTGGGCGACCTCGGCGGCGAAGTCGTCGCTCTTCTTCTGCATGCCCTCGCCGAGCTCGTAGCGCACGAACCGGCGGATCTGGCAGTTCTCACCGACCTTGGCGACCAGCTCCTTCAGCAGCTGCTCGACGGTCTTCTTGTCGTCCTTCACGAACGCCTGCTCGAGCAGGACGCGCTCGCTGTAGAGCTTGGTGACCTGCCCCTCGACGATGCGGTCGAGGATCTTCTCGGGCTTGCCGTCGGCGATCGCCTTCGCGCGGGCGATCTCCTTTTCCTTCTCGAGCACCGCCTGGTCGAAGTCCTCGCGGCGCACGCACTCGGGATTCATCGCGGCGATCTGCATCGCGACGTCCTGGGCGAACTGCTTGAAGTCGTCCGTCTTGGCGACGAAGTCGGTCTCGCAGTTGACCTCGAGCAGCACGCCCACCCGGTAGTTCGAGTGGATGTAGCTGAGCACCACGCCCTCGGTCGCGATGCGCCCGGCCTTCTTGGCCGCCGCCGCGAGCCCCTTCTTGCGCAGGTACTCGACGGCCTTGTCCATGTCGCCGTCGGTCTCCTTGAGCGCCGTCTTGCAGTCCATCAACCCCGCGCCCGTGCTGTCGCGGAGCTGCTTCACCTGTGCTGCTGTCACTTCTGCCATGGCTAGTTCCCTTCCACCGGCTCGGGGGTGTCTTCGTCGAAGTCCGGCGTGGCCGCGGCCTCGGGCGTGGGCAGCGGACCGCGGCGGGAGACCACCTCGACCTTGGGCCCGTCGCCGCCGGTCATGACGCGGATCGTCTCGGTGTTCTCGTCGTCGTGCGCGTGGGCGATCGCGCGGGCCTTGCCGATGCGGCTGCCCTCGATGCACGCATCCGCGATCTTCGTGCAGAACAGCTTGATCGAGCGGATCGCGTCGTCGTTGCCCGGGATCACGTAGCTGATGAGGTTCGGATCCGCGTTCGTGTCCGCGACCGCGACGACCGGGATGTGCAGGCGCTTCGCCTCCGACACCGCGATGTGCTCCTTCGCCGGATCGATCACGAAGATCGCGCCCGGGAGCTTCGGCATGTCCTTGATGCCGCCGAGGTTGCGCTCGAGCTTCTCGCGCAGGCGGTCCATGCGGAGGACCTCCTTCTTGGTCAGCTTGCTGGCCGTGCCGTCCTCGCGCATGCGCTCGAGCCCGCGCAGCTTGTCGATCGACTGCTTCACGGTCTTCCAGTTGGTGAGCGTGCCGCCCAGCCAGCGCGACGCGACGTGGAACTGGCCGGCGCGCTGCGCCTCGCTGACCATCACGTCCTGCGCCTGCTTCTTCGTGCCGACGAAGAGCACCGGCGAGCCGTCGGCCGCGACGCTGCGGATGAACGCGTAGGCGCGACGGAAGAGCGCCGCGGTCTGCTGGAGATCGATGATGTGGACGCCCTGGCGCGCACCGTAGATGTACGGAGCCATGCGCGGGTTCCAGCGGTCGGTGCGGTGTCCGAAGTGGACGCCCGCCTCGAGCAACGCCTTGATGGTGATGATGCGCTGCGCCTCTTCGAGCGCCTGCTGAGACGGCTCGTGGCCGCTCGTCGTCTGCGTTTCCATGTCTGCCTCGGGCGTTGGGCCGCTGCCGTCGTCGTCGAGAACCCTTTCAATCGCGCGCATGCACGCGATCACGCCCGGGCCCCTCGTACGGCATGGGGATTGTTGCTCGGCCCCTTCGGACCGATTGGGGTGGAGGCGGACAGGTAGCACGCGCCCGCGCGGGGGAGCAAGGGGCGACGTTCGTGGCCGCGTGGGCCCGGAACGGGGCGCATTGCGGCGCACCCGGCGCGCCGTACAAGAGCAGCAGGATGCCCGGCAGCCGCCGTTTTCCCTGGGTGACGCTCGCGATCTGCGTGCCCTGCGTCGTGCTGATGGTGCTCGCCCGGCTCGGCTCGCTCGCGCTCCCGGGCATGGCCACGCCGCTCGATCTCGGCGATGCGCTGACCGTCGTGGAGCTCGGGGCGCGCAGCACCGCGCTCGTGGGCGATGCCGACGAGCGCTGGCGCCTGCTCACCGCGCACTTCGTCCACACCTCGTGGACGCACCTCGTGTTCAACCTCGCGTTCCTCTTCCCCACCGGCGGTGCGCTCGAGCAGGTGCTGCGTCGCCGCGACTACGCGACGCTCGTGCTGCTCGCGATGGTCGGCTCCGCGACCGCGAGCCTGCTGCTCACGCCCCAGGTGTCGGCGGGCGCATCGGGCATCGTCTTCGCGGTGCTGACCGCCGCCGTGATCACGGGGCTGCGCCACCGCGACCGGCTGGGGCCTCGCATCCGTCACCACTTCGGGCTGTGGGTGCTGCCGTTTCTGCTCGTCACCCTCGCGATCACGATCGGCAATCCTTCTGTCGATCACGCCAGCCACACGGGTGGCGTGCTCGTCGCGCTCTGCTTCGCTCCGTTCATGCGCGTGCGACTGCCCGAGCCGATCGAGCGCAGCTCGCCCGCGAACGCCGCCGCGCTCGCGTTCTGCAGCCTGGCGCTGCTCGCCGCGCCGGCGATCGCCCGCGGTGGCGCACCTGCACGCGTCGCGCTGGCCGGCGGCTGGACGGCCGATCTCCCGGCCGCGTGGTCGTCGCGCTACGGCGTGCACGGCGAGCAGCAGTGGTCCACCGCCGGCGGCTTCGTCGTGCTCACGAGCGGCGATGCCCCGCGCGGCTCGTCGGTGGCGCTGCGGCGCTGGTACCTCGATCATCGCCTGCTCCCGCTCGCGAACGCCGGCCAGGGCCCTGCACCCGCGGAGCTCGCGATCCCCGAGGCGCAGCCGCTGCCCGACGGTGCGCTGCAGCTGCGTTTCGCCCTGCGGCGTGAGCAGACGCCCATGGTCCGCGACGTGTTCTTCCTGCCGGGTCCGACCGGCGCCGACCGAACCGCGGTCGTGAGCCTCGAGGTCCCGCTGGTGTGGGCCGAGCGCTATGCCGAAACCCGGCGGGCGCTGCTCGGGTCGCTGCGTCCGGCACGGCCGGGACATGGCGGGACAACGCCGTTCGGCGTAACCCCCGTGTCGGTCGCTGCGATAGAGTAGCGCCGCTCGACATGTCCCGCTCCTTCTCGCTCGCCATCGCCTTGCTCGGCGGCGCCCTCGCGGCTGCGTCGTGCTACTCCGAGCGGCCCGCACCGCCGTCGTTCCGCTACAAGTGCGACTCCGAAGCGGACTGCCGCGACAACGAGACGTGCATCGAGAACCTGTGCCAGGTCGAGTGCACGCAGGCGACGTCGCGCAAGGTCTGCACCGGCAGCGATCACCTGCTCTGCTTCAACGGCGTGTGCACGAGCGGCTGTCAGGTCGAGAACAACCACTGCCCGAGCTCGCAGGAGTGCATCGACCTCGAGCCGTTCGGGATCGAGTTCGACTCGGGCGGCGGGTTCATCACCTCGGGCACGCCGCCCACCGGCATCTGCGGCGAGCTGTGCGACGAGGCCGATCCGAACGCGTGCCCGGAGGGCGAGCTGTGCATGCAGGGCTTCTGCGTCGCGACCTGTGCCGACAGCAGCACCTGCCAGCAGCCGTTCACGTGTCAGCTCGGCTTCTGCCTGCCCGACCTCGGTGGGACGAGCGGCGCGGCGACGTTCCCGGGTACCTTCACCGACACCGGCATGGGCAGCGACGAGAGCAGCACGGCGAGCGAGAGCAGCGGCCCGGGCGAGAGCAGCGGCCCCGGACCCGGCGAGACCGGCATCGCGACGACCGGAGGTGTCCAGTGAGCCGTCCCTTCCTCGTCGCGGCGCTCGCCGTCGTCACCAGCGGCTGCGTGTCGATGCAGTCGATGCCCACCGCCTCGATCGATCCGATCGCGTTGCCCGGTGCGATGGTGCAGCGCACCTCGTTCGAGGGCCCGGGCGCGGCCCCGGCCGCGGGCCCCGATGCGCAGGTGCGCGGGGGCGGCCGGAGCGACGGCGCGGCGATGGGCGGCGACGAGAAGCCACAGCGCGTGCGTGGCGAGCCCGGCACCGAGCAGCAGCAGCGCACCCGCAAGGCGCTGTTCTGGGCCGGCATCGCGTTCACGGTGATCGGCGGCGCGACGCTCCTGGCCACCGGCATCGGCGGCCGCGTCACGCAGGCCCAGCTCACCAAGGGCTACGACGACGAGACGCTGACGCACGACGAAGAGAAGACGCTGCGCAACCGCGGCGAGACCTTCAACGCGCTCGCGGGCGCAGGCGGTGGCGTGATGATCGTCGGCGGTAGCGTCGCGGCGATCACGTTCGGCATCGACTACACGCGGTGCGGCTCGCTCTCCAAGCGCAAGCGCAAGGACTGCAAGTAGCAGCGACTCCGGGTCTTCGAGGAGGAAGCTCCGCGTCCTCCGCTCAGGCGATCCGCGCGCGCGCCTCGAGATCCTCGCGCGAGAACTGGGCGATGAGCCGCGAGCGCAGGAAGCGAGCGGCCACGGCGATCACACCCTCGCCCTCGGCGATCTCGCCGAACAGCGCGAGCGCGTCACCGCCGGTGAACTCCTGCTTGCGCAGCCCGAGCCGGTTGGCGGCCGCGGCGACGCTCGCGAGCGCGACGTCGTCGCCCACCGACTTGCTGAGCATCGCAGCGAGCGCGGCGGTCGTGAACGTCCTGGTGACGACGGGAGGCATCAGCGGGAGAATGCGAGCACGACGGTCGTCGTGTTGTGGAAGCCGGAGAGATCGTCTTCGTCGAGCGCGATCTCGCCGTAGGTCTCGAAGCCGCACAGCGGCACGTCGCCGAGCTCGTGGGAGATCGCCGAGACGGCCCCGGCGAAGCCGTCGCCCATGATGAGGTTGCGGCAGATGCAGTCGAACACGAGCGCGCCGGCGATCGGGCGATCGCCGAGCTTGGCCCGCGCTTCGCGAGCGGCACGCGCCGCGCTGGCGAGCTGCCGTTCGGAGTCGCTCTCGGTGATGCGGATCCGTGCGCCCTCGGGGATCGCGGTCGCGAACGTCAGCGAGCCGTCCGCCCCGCGGCCCAGCGGCGCGCGCATGCGATGCGACCCACCGGTGGGCAGCCCCGCCTGGTAGCGCAGGAGGAACGCGCCGAGCTCGTCGTCGCGCAGCTGCTCCGGCTCGACGCCCCTGCGTCGCGCGGCCGCACGCGTGTGCTCGCTCCACACCGACCACGCGCTGCGACCATCGACCTCGTAGACGACGTTGCCCGTCGCGCGGGTGACCCGGAGCGGTGGCGACAGCGGCTCGTGGCCGTGGAACACACCGAGCCCCACGGGCGTCGCGAGATCGATCGTGGCGATCACGAGCGCGTCGCCGCAGACGCGGGTGCCGAGCGCGACCTCGGTCGCACGCATGGCGAGATCGTCGCCCGCAGCTCCGCCGGCGAGCGGCACGGGGCCGTCCTTGCTGAGCAGCTCCGCGGCGATCAAGGCCGCTTCTTCGCCGCGACCCGAGAGCGGATCGAGCAGGATGATCCCGACGCGATGCGGCAGCGCATCGCTGCGCGGAGGCAGGCCGGCGAGCGCAGCCTCGACGGCACGCTCGGGCGACTCGCGGAGCCCGGCGCTGCAGCCCGCATGCACGCGGATCCTGCCGGCGAGCGCGAACGCGGCGACCGAGCCCTTGGCGTCGCCACCTTCGGTGAACTCGCCCGAGGTCGACGAGCCCAGCACGGTCGCGTCGGGGAACGCGGCGCAGAGCGACGGCATCACCTCGGCGAGCGGCTGCTGCGTCGACGAGAACCCGACGACCAGCGCCGGCGGAGCACCGTCCAGCTGCGCACGGAGCTCGTCGACGATCGCGGCCGTCGCGACGCGGGCCGTTCCCTTCGCGAGCGCGGTTGCGACCCTGGTCTTCGTAATCGCCTGCTGCACGATGTTCGAGGCATCGGCCCGGGGGCCTCGGGCCTCGACCTCGAACCGCGACGGATCATGCGAGCGGCGCGCCCGCGACCACGACCGGCTATCTTCGGGCCGCCGTGCCCACACCCGCCCCGCCGAGCCTGCTCCTGCCGACCACGATGGTCGGTTCGTACCCACGTCCGTCGTGGTTCGATCACCAGCTCGCGGGCCGTGATCTGCTGGAGGCGTTCAAGCTCGTCCGCCACAAGGAGGCGTTCGAGGACGCGGTGAAGGTCGTGATCGACGACCAGCTCCGCGCCGGGCTCGACATCGTGACCGACGGGCAGATGTGGTTCGACGACTACTCGATGGGGATCGGCGCCTTCCTCTTCTACTGGCTCGAACGCATCGAGGGCTTCGGCCGCGAGAAGCTGCACCATCCCGCGCGCGACAAGGCGCGCGGGCGCGACGAGTGGGCGATCGACGAGGTCGGCGGCATCGGGCTCGACGCGGCGCCGGTCCGCGGGCCGATCCGGATGACCGAGCTGTTCCGCATCGCGCAGGGCTGCACCCACAAGCCGGTGAAGGCGTGCATCGGCGCGGGTCCGGTGCAGCTCTCGACGCAGGTGCACTTCCGCGGCGGCCCGATCAGGGACAAGGTCGCGCTCTCCCACGCGCTCGCCGAGATCTTCCGCGCGGAGATCCACGACGTCGTCGCCGCCGGCTGCCGCCACATCCAGCTCGAGGATCTCGGCGCATGGGTGCCGACGCTGTCGGGCGAGTCGGATTACGCGTGGGTGAGCACGGTGGTGAACGAGACGCTCGCGGGCTGCAAGGCCGCCGCGGGCGAGGGCGCCGCGGGCCCCGTCGCGACGTCGTGGCACTTCTGCCTCGGCAACGTGTGGGGCAACCGCATGCAGGGCCTGACGCGCAAGGGCTACGCGGAGATCCTGCCCCACTACTACGACGTGGAGGTCGACCAGTTCGTGCTCGACTTCGCGTGCCGCGAGATGGAGGACGCGGCGTTGCTCGCCGGCCTTCCCGCGTCGAAGAGCGTCGCGGTCGGCGTCATCGACGTGCGCACGCTCGAGGTCGAGCCTCCGGAGCAGGTCGCCGAGCGCATCCGCAAGGTGCTCGCGCACATCGAGCCCGAGCGCGTCACGCTGACGACGGATTGCGGGATGAAGCAGCTCCCGCGCGGGTGCGCGCAGCAGAAGCTGCGCTCGCTCGTGAAGGGCGCCGCGATCGTGCGCGCCGAGCTCGGCGTCGCGGAGGCGCGCTGATGTCGATCACCGGCAACGACGCTGCGAGCCGCACCGCGATCATGGTGGCCGCGTTCCGCGGGCGGGCGAGCGCGCGCGAGGGCGCGATCTGCCGCGATCCGTGGGCGCTCGCGCTCGCGGGCGAGGACGGGGCCGCGCTGGCCGATGCGTTCGCGCTGCACTTTCCCGCGTTCGAGCTGTGGATGGCGGTGCGCACCGCGTACCTCGACGCGCACGTCGAGCACTGGGCCGCGCAGGGCTTCGCCCAGATCGTCCTGCTCGGCGCGGGGCTCGACACGCGCGCGGCCCGGCTCGCGCGCCCGGGGCTGCGCTTCTTCGAGGTCGATCACCCAGCAACACAGCGCGAGAAGCTGGCGAGGCTCGGCCGACTCGGGGGCTATCCGATCGAGGCGGCGACCTACGTGCCGTGCGACTTCGAAACCGACGACTTCATCGAGCGGCTGGTTGCGCACGGGTTCGATCGGGGTGCGCCGACCTTCATCGCGTGGGAGGGCGTGGTGCCCTACCTCACCGAGCCGGCGATCCGCGGCACGCTGCGCCGCATCGCGGACACCTGCGAGCCCCGCACGGTGCTGGTCTTCGACTACATCATGAAGCGCATCGTCGAGCGCCGCGCGGTCTCCGAGGACGACGCGCGCAACATGGCGCTGCTCGACCAGCTCGGCGAGCCGGCGCGCTTCGGCACCAACGACCCGCTGCCGATGCTGTACGAGGAGGGCTTCCGCCACGTGCGCTGCGTCTCGTTCGACGAGGCGTGCCTGTCGCTCACCGGCACCTACGAGCGCGCGCGGATGTTTCGTTTCCAACACCTCGCGATCGCGAGCCGCACGCCGCCCACGCTGCTGTAACGAACGCCGCGGCGATGGCGTAGGATCGAGCCATGGACGACGTCGTGCTCGAGGTGGTGCCGCTCGGTTTCCCGTGGGTCTGCGCCGATCCTTTCTTGTTCTGCGCCTACCACGACGACGCCTACCCCGCCGGCGACGAGCGCATGGCCCCGGTCGGCTCGCTCGCGGGGCGCGACATCGGTCAGGACTTCGCGGGCAAGGACGGCTGGCGCATGTACCACGGCGACGTGGTGCCCGGCTTCCCGCAGCACCCGCACCGTGGCTTCGAGACGGTCACGATCGTGCGCCGCGGGCTCGTCGATCACAGCGACTCGCTCGGTGCGACGGCGCGCTTCGGCGAAGGCGACGTGCAGTGGCTGACCGCGGGCAGCGGCATCGTGCACTCCGAGATGTTCCCGCTGGTGAAGCGCGACGAAGCCAACCCGCTCGAGCTGTTCCAGATCTGGTTGAACCTGCCCAAGGCGAACAAGATGGTCGCGCCGTACTTCTCGATGCTGTGGGGTCCGCAGATCCCGGTGCACGTCGAAGGCGGCACGAAGGTCACGATGATCGCCGGCGCGCTGGGTGAGCAGACGATGCCGTCGCCACCGCCGGACTCGTGGGCGGCGCAGGCGGATTCCGACGTCGCGATCTGGACGATCGCGATGGAGCCCGGCGCGCGCTGGACGATGCCGAAGGCGAAGCCCGGCACGACGCGCGTGCTCTACCTGTTCCGCGGCGAGGGGATGACGATCGGCGGGCGGAAGATCGAGAACAAGAGCGCAATCGCGGTGCGCAGCGATCGCGATGCGGTGCTGGAGAACGGCGCGGGTGCGAGCGAGCTGCTGGTGTTGCAGGGCCGCCCGATCCGCGAGCCGGTGGTGCAGCACGGACCGTTCGTGATGAACACGCGCGAGGAGATCGTGAAGGCCTTCGAGGACTACCGCGCGACGCAGTTCGGCGGCTGGCCGTGGAAGGACGACGCGCCGGTGCACGACCGCGAGCGCGGGCGGTTCGCACGGCACGCGGACGGCAAGGAAGAGCTCGCGCCTTCGGGGTGAGCGGCCGGCATCGCCCGACTGATCGGCGTTCTTTTCGCCCGCGTCCTGGGCCGGCGCCACCCTCGATCGACCGGCCACCGCCGTGGCAGGATCTCCGCACGACACCCCACGGCCAACCCTCGCACGATGGCGTGGACGCATCGAGCGGCCTGCTCGACGACGTCATCGCCACCTCGGAGCTGGACCGTCGGCCGCGCCGTGCCGCCGATCATGCGGCGGAGAACCGTGCACTCGTCGAGCTCGCGGGGCGGATCGCCGAGCCCAAGGGCGGGCTCTTCACGGCCCTCGTCGAGCACGCGGCCAGCCTCTGTCGGGCGGACGCCGCTGCGATCGCGCTCTTCGGCGGCACCGATGGCGACGCCGGTTTTCGTTGGGGCACCAGCGTCGGCGCGCTGCGGGTCGCTCGCGGGGCTCGGCTCGCGCCGCCCGGGAGCGCAGGCCATGCCGTGCTCACGCGGGACACCGTCCAGCTGCTGCGCGAGCCGTCGCGCTGCTTCGAGGGTCTGGAGCCCGAGGCCGGCGCTCCGCCGATCGTCGAGGCCCTGATCACGCCGCTCGTCGCCGACGATCGGATCGTCGGCTCACTCTGGGTGCTCAGCCATGCGCCGACCCACCGCTTCGACCGCGAGGATGCGCGCGTGCTGGCCGATCTGGCTCGCTTCGCGACGGGCGCGGTCGACGGGCTGGAGAAGGAGCGCCGCCGCGCCGATGCGGTGCTGCGCGAGAGCGAGGCCCACCAGCGATTCCTCGCCGAGCTCGGCGAGGCCACGCGGCCGCTGACGTCGCCGGACGAAGTGATGGCCGTGACCGCGCGCATGCTGGCGCAGCACCTCGACACCGACCGCTGCGCCTATGCGGAGGTCGAGGACGAGTCCGTGTTCGTGATCACCGGCGACTACACGCGCGACGTGCCCAGCATCGTCGGGCGCTGGTCGGTGGCCGCGTTCGGCAGCGCGTGCGAGCAGGCGATGCGTGCCGACGAGCCCTACGTCGTCGAGGACGTCGATTCGGACCCGCGCATCGGGCCGGCCGAGCTGCCCGCCTATCGTGCGACCACGATCCAGGCGGTGATCTGCGTGCCATTGCACAAGGCCGGGAAATTCTCGGCGGCGATGGCCGTGCACCGCACCGTGGCGCGGCGGTGGACGGCCGGCGAGATCCGACTGCTCCAGGAGGTCATCGCCCGCTGTTGGGAGGCCATCGAGCGCGCGCGCGCGGCCCGGCAGCTCCTCGATCGCGACGAACGGCTCGACTACGCCGTGCGACTGTCGGGCGTCGGCTTCTGGTACTGCGATCTGCCGTTCGACGAGCTCGCCTGGGACGTCAACGTCAAGGAGCACTTCTGGCTGCCTCCGGATGCGCGCGTCACGATCGAGACGTTCTACGAGCGCATCCACCCCTATGACCGCGACCGCACCCGCGCCGCGATCGAGGCCTCGATCGACCAGCGGAAGCAGTACGACATCGACTACCGCACGGTCGATCCGTCGACGGGCGCCGTGAAGTGGGTGCGCGCGCTCGGGGGCACGACGTATGCGGCCGACGGCACGCCGCTGCGCTTCGACGGCGTCACGGTCGACGTCACGTTGCTCAAGCGGCAGGAGGAGCGCCTGGCCCGTACGCTCGAGCGCGAGCGCGCCGATGCGCGGCTGCTCCAGGAGATCGCCGCGGCGGCGCTGTCGATCCACGCGGCCGCGTCGGTCGACGGCGTGCTGCAGGCGGTGGCCGAGCACGCGCGCCGCATCATCGGCGCCACGACGGCACAGACGGTGGCGGACGGCACGATCGAGTCGACGCCGGATCGCGACGGACGGCGCACGTCGTTGTCGGTGCCGTTCGTGGGGCGCAGCGGCGAGCCCCGCGGCGTGGTGCGACTCGCCGACAAGCAGGACGGCGACTTCACCGACACGGACGAGGCGGTGCTGCTGCAGCTCGCCCACATCGGCTCGGTCGCGATGGAGAGCGCGCGGCTCTACGACGAGCTCCGCGAGCAGGACCGGCGCAAGGACGAATTCCTGGCCACGCTGGCCCACGAGCTGCGCAACCCGCTGGCGCCGCTACGCACCGGCATCGAGATCCTGAAGCTCGCCGGCCCCAGCCGCTTCGATCATGCGCTGGTCGTGATGGAGCGGCAGGTGGGCCACATGGTGCGCCTGGTCGACGATCTGCTCGATCTCTCCCGCATCACGCGCGGGGCCGTCGCGCTCGAGCTGGCCCATGTGGAGCTCCATGCGGTGATCGACAGCGCGCTCGAGACCAGTCGTCCGCTGATCTCCGCGGCCGAGCACGAGCTCGCGTTGCGGCTGCCGGCCGAGCGTCTGCTGCTGCACGCCGATCCCACCCGCATCGCGCAGGTGCTCGCGAACCTGTTCAACAACGCCGCGAAGTACACGCCCCGGGGCGGGCGCATCTGGTGCGCCGCGCACCGCGAGGCCGACACCGTGGTGATCGAGATCGGTGACGACGGGATCGGCATCCCCGAGGCCCAGCTCTCGCGCGTCTTCGACATGTTCGTGCAGGTCGGTCCGTCGATCGAGCGCACGCACGGCGGGCTCGGCATCGGGCTCACGCTCGCGCGTCGACTGGTGGAGCTGCACGGCGGCACGATCGAGGCGCGCAGCGACGGCGTGGGCAAGGGCTCGACCTTCGCGATCCGGCTGCCGCTCGCGGTCGACATTCCGCAGCACGAGCGCGTCGAGCGTGTGGGAAGCGGCGCGGAGCCGGCCCCCGGCATCCGCGTGCTGGTGGTCGACGACAACGTCGACGGCGCGGAGTCCCTCGCGATGCTGCTGCAGCTCGGCGGCCACACCACGGACATGGTGCACACCGGACCGCAGGCGCTGCCGGCCGCGCTGGAGTTCCGGCCGGATCTGATCGTGCTCGACATCGGCCTGCCGGGCATGAACGGCTACGACGTGTGCCGGGCGATCCGCGGTGCACCGGAGCTCGCGGGTGTGATGATCGCGGCACTGACGGGCTGGGGCACCGAAGAGGATCGGCGGCGCGCGTACGAGGCGGGCTTCGACCTGCACTGGACGAAGCCGGTCGAGGCGACCCAGGTGCACGCCGCGATCGCGGCGCTCGTGGCCCGCAGAGCCGCGACGCAGCGGTAGCGCGGGTCAGAGGACGCAACCGACGCGGGTCGCGTCGATCGCCACC
>CAZFKC010000141.1:0-24399 GCA_964519175.1 uncultured Nannocystaceae bacterium | reverse complement strand
CCGACCCCGCGCTCGCCGATCCCTGGCCTCGCTGATCAGAAGCTCGCCTGCAGCGACAGCGTGCCGGCGGCATCGAAGTCGCGCTTGGGCGTCACGGGGATCTGCGCGGCCGCGGCGAGCAGGCCCCAGCGCGTGAATGCCCACGACAGCCCCACCGTGACGTAGACCGCGGTCGCGCCCACCGGGCGCTCGAGCTCGGTGACGCGGCCGCGCTTGCAGAAGCTCGCGTCGCCCCCGGCGTCGCGGCACCAGCTCACCACGCGCGTCGTCGCGAGCACGCCGGCCGAGGGCGTGAGCACGCCCAGGAAGCGATAGCCGCCCTGGGCCGCGGCGGCGACGTCGATCGCGGTGCCGGCGGGCCGCGTCTCGATCGGGGTCGATGCGAACACCTGCACGAAGGGGCGGTGCCAGCTCCGCGTGAACACGAGGTAGGGCACCTGCGACCAGGTCTTGCCCGGGTCCACGCTGAACCGCACCGTGCGCGTGGGGAACCCCGCGTTGATGCCGAAGCTGAGCACGCGGTGGAACAGCTTGTCGGGGAAGAGCGTGAGCCGAGTGAGCACGCGGACGTTGCCGAGCCCGGCGCGTGCACGCGCGCCGTCCTCGTCGACGATCTGCAGCGGTAGCTGCAACCCGAACGAGAACCACCGATGCGGCGCGTACTCGCCGAGCAGCGACGTGGTGTAGCTGGAATTCGGCGCGAGCGTGCGCGACGAACGGGCGGCTTCCTGCAGCAGCATCACGCGCGAGGTCGCGGCACCCGTGCCACCGCCGAGGCTGTTCAGCGTGCGCACGGCATCGGAGGCGCCGTGGCCCGGCACGTGATCGGCGCGCGCGCGCGCAGGTACGCCCGCGACGATCGCGAGCACGAGGAGCGCCACGACGCGCGGGCTCATCGGGCCCCCAGCACGGCATGGCAGCCGGCGCAGCCGCGGCGATCGTCGAGCATCCACCGCGGCACCACCGGAGCGTCGGCGGTCTTCGCGTGGGCGCGCTGCGCATCGGCCACGTGCGTGTCGATCGCCGGGGGCGTGCCGGGCTCGACCACGGCATGGCAGCCGAGGCACTCGCTGCTGGTCGAGGTGTGGCGCAGCCCCGCATGCTCGCGACGGGCGAAGATCGCCGGAGCGAACGCCGACAGACACCCGGCGAGCGCGGGCAGGGCGAGCAGCAGCCACGCGCGGCTCCGACCGCGCGCCGACCCGATGGCGAGGGCGCGCAACAGCTCCGGATCTACCGCACGTCCGCGCGCGCTGCAGCTGCGGTGGTTTTGCGCAGGTGGGCCGGTTCGCCTGCGAACGCTTGACACCCCAAGGTGGGGACGGCATGCCCGAAGCTGCAAGTCGATGCGCGCCGGCCTCGAATCGCTCGCGACCCTGCCGTGGCTGGTGCGGCTGCGCTGGATCGCGCTGCTCGGCCAGCTCGTCGCGCTCGTGCTCTACCACCGCGAGCTCGACACACCCATGCGCTGGTCGATCGTCGCGCCGGTGATCGGGTTCACGGTGGTCAGCAACATCGCGCTGACCGCCTGGCTGCGGCGGGCGCCGCCGCCCGAGCGCACGCAGATCGCGATGGCCGGGGTGCTGACCGTCGACACCGTGCTGCTCACCGTGCTGCTGGCCGCGTCCGGCGGACCCGCGAACCCGTTCACGATCTTCTACATCGTGAACATCGTGCTCGCCGCGGTCGTGCTCGAGACGCGCGCGACCGTGTGGCTGACGCTGCTGTCGGCGCTCTGCTTCGGTGCGCTGTTCCTCGTGCCCGAGGACGACCACTCGGCGCACATGCACCACGGGCACCACCCGGGGATGATCGAGTCGCACCTGCGCGGGATGTGGATCGCGTTCGCGATCGCGGCCGGCGTCATCGCCTACTTCGTGCGCAGGATCTCGCAGACCTTGGCGGCCCAGCGCGAGCAGCTCGAGGTCCTGCATGCGCGCGATGCCTCGCGTGCGCGGCTGGCCTCGCTGGCCGCGCTCGCGGCCGGTGCTGCGCACGAGCTGGGCACGCCGCTCGGCACGATCGCGGTCGCGGTGCGTGAGCTCGAGCTCGCGCTCGAGCGCGGTGATGCGCTCGACGAGCCCATCGCGGACGCGCGGCTCATCGCGGCCGAGGTCGAACGCTGTCGACTGATCCTGGGCGGCATGGCGGCGCAGACCCACGCGGACGATCTGCAGCCGGTCGAGACGCGTCCCGACGAGCTCGTGGCTGCGATCCGGGCGCGCTTCGATCCCGAGCGGGCCGAACGCATCGTCGTGCGGGTCGAGCCCGCCGCGCAGAGCTTCCGGATCCCGCTGAACGCCGTGGTGCGTGCATTGTCCGCGCTCGTGAAGAACGCGTTCGATGCCGGTGGTCGTGGGCCGGCCGTCGTCGAGCTCGAGCTCGATGCCCGCGATCCCGCCGAGGTGCGGCTCGCGGTGCGCGACCACGGCGGCGGCATGGATGCGCGCACCCTCGCGCGCGCGGGCGAGCCGTTCTTCACCACCAAGGAGCCGGGGGCCGGCATGGGGCTCGGGCTGTTCCTCGTGCGCTCGTTCGCCGAGAGCATCGGCGGTCGCCTCGAGCTGAGGCCCGCGCCGGGCAAGGGCACCATCGCGACGCTCACGGTGCCGTGCACGCCCGCGCACGCGGTCGTGCTGCCGCTGCCCGAACCGAGGCCCACGTGAGCACGCCCCCGATCCTGCTCGTGGACGACGACGAGCGCTTCCGCGAACGGCTCGCGCGGGCGTTCGCGCAGCGCGGCATCGAGGTGTGGACGGCGGCCGATCGCGACGAGGCGCTGGCGATCGCGACGCAGCGGACGATCGAGCGCGCGGTGGTCGATCTGCGCATGCCGGGCCCGAACGGGCTCGTGGTGGTGCGCGAGCTGATCAAGCTGCACCCCGAGGCGGCGGTGGTCGTGCTGACCGGGTTCTTCAGCATCGCGTCCACCGTCGATGCGATCCGCCTGGGCGCGCGCGACTACCTGGTGAAGCCGTGCGACACCGATCGGATCCTCGCGGCGTTCGAGCGCGAGCCGGGCGAGGCCGAGGAAGACGAGCTGCAGGCGGAGACGCCTTCGCTCGCGCGCGTCGAGTGGGAGCACATCGAGCGCGTGCTCCGGGAGTGCGGCGGCAACATCTCGAAGGCCGCACGCGTGCTGGGGATCCACCGGCGCACGCTGCAGTACAAGCTCTCGAAGTACCCGCAGCCGAGGTAGCGCACGTCGACGCACGGGCGTGATCCGAGCACTTCGCCGGCGGATCGTGGCGTCGGCGTAACGTGTGACGCAGATCGCATTCTCGTGCGTGCGCGCGCACGCACGATGGAATCGCGACGACCGTGATCCGGATGTCTCGGGTGCTGGCCGCGCCAAGCTCCGCGTCGATCTCGGGGCTCGCCACGACATGGCGAATTCCCGGCGACACGCGGTGATCGAGCGACGTCGTGCGAAAATCTCGACGCCGACGTTTGCCCATCGTGGAGGTGGCGATCATCTTCCCGACCGTTGGCGCCACACCGCATCGCCGTCGTCGGGCAAGGGGAGCTCGTCCGCGACCTCGTCAGCTACGCGCTCGGTCCGCAGCACGAGCTCGTGCCGTTCTCGGATCCGTCCGAGCTCGCGGCGGTGCTCGGGCAAGGGCGGCGTTACGCGGCGATCGTGGTGGACTCCTCGGTGCTCGCGGGCAGCGCCGCGCCGAGCACGATCGACGTGCTCCGAGCGCACGGCCCGAGGCTCATCGTCGTCACGGACGATGTCGCGAGCCCGATCGACATCTCGACACCGCTCCCGGAGGCGAGAGTGGTCAAGACCTCCGAGGTCGCGCGTCTGCAGATCGTCGTCGACGAGGTGATTCGGGGCTGAAGCGCTACTGGCTGCCGCTCTTGCAGCTCGCGTAGAGCTCCACCCACTGCACGAAGTCGGCGTAGGCCCCGTCGTTCGGCGTGTCGAACTTGTCGCCGCCGCCGTGCTCGACGCCGCCCAGCGACTCGGCGAGCGGCTTGAGCAAGAGCAGGCTCTGCTCGGGATTCGCGGTGTCGACCAGCCCGAGCTCGATCACGTTGCGCATGCTGGACAGCGCTCCGATGTCGCACGCCCCATCGACGATCCACCGCGGGGCATCCTCGGGATCGCCCTTCTTGGTGTCGTAGTGGCAGGGGTAGCAGCGCCCGCGCCAGCTGTAGACCAGCTCCGCGAAGCCCTTCTCGATCGTGAGGTCGCTGCAGTCGCCGGGATCCTCGAAGCCGCGCGGCGGCAGGTCGTGACCCGACGGCGGCTGCTCGCACTCGCCCGAGGTGGGGCCCTTGCCGCACGGGTCTTCGATCTCGCCGCACAGCGCCTCGCCGCAGCTCGAGTGGAACTGGATCCACTCGAGCATGCCGTCGTGCTCCTGCTGCAGCACCTCGGGGGTGATGAGCGAGCTCTCCGGGACGCCGCGGAGGATCCAGCCCAACACGACACTCTGCTCGGGCTGCTCGAAATCCACGATGCCGGACTCGACCATGCACGCCATCGTGGTGCACTCGTCGGCATCCTTGCTGTAGAGCCCGAGGTCGACGCCCGCGAGGTGGCACTCGTTGCACGCCGACTTGTTGCCGTCCTTCAGGAGCGGCGCGATGCGGTCGTCGTAGATCGCGAGGCTCGACTCGTCCTTGCACATCGCGGGGACGTCGTCGCGATCGCACGACAGGCCGGCGACGAACGACGACGCGACCGCGAGCCCGAGGATCCAGCTGCGCATGGTTCCTTCTACATGCACACGGCGTCGCCGAGCGCGTTGGCACAGACGGTGTCGTCCATCGCGGCGGCGTCGCAGAAGTGCTGACGACACTCGAGGAAGTTGCCCATCTCGGTGGGCCCGCCGTTGGAGGGCACGCCCTGCGCCTCCATGAGACACGCCTCCTCCGCGGCCATCTCGTCCTCGCCCCACTTCATGTGGTAGGGCTCGTGGCAGTTCGCGAGCATGCACGAGCAGTAGACGACCACCGGATCGTCGGCGTCGGTGTCGACGCTGTGATCGTGGCCGGACTCGCCGTGCTCCTCGGCCCCGTGCTCGTCCGCACCGTGGTCGTGGTCGTCGCCACCGTGCTCGTCGCTGCTCGTGTCGTCGTCGCCGTCGTCCTTGCAGCCGTACGCGAGGTAGAGGGGGAGCAGCAGCAGCGGCAGGCGTCGCGAGATCATGGGCCCAGGCTCCCGCGGGTGCATGGATCGGTCAACCGCGGATCCCCGCGTGCGATCTTTTTGCGCACGCGCAGCAAAATGACCCACGCGTCCGTCGCGACGATCGTTGCGTGCGTGCGATCGCGGCGCCGGTCGGATCGCGCCATTTCTGCGCGGCTGCGCTCGGAGCCCGGTCGCCCCGTGCGGCTGGCCCGCTGGCGGGTGGCAGCTCCCAGGTTTTAAGTCGCAGCGTCGCGCCGGCCCGGGATGCTCGTGACATGGGCTCGCGACCTCGCCGCGTCTTCCGCACCGTGCTCGGCATCCTCGGGCTGCTGTTCGTGGGCTGCGTCGCCGTGTGCACGCGGCCCTGCGTGCCCAGCTCGGGCGGGCTGCCGCTGGAGGTCTCTGCCGTGTCCGTCGACGCGCCGACCGAGCCCGCGAAGCGCCGCCTGCAGCTCGAAGGCGGTGAGCGCTCGCTCGTCGCGGTGTTCGAGGCCTCGCACCCGGTCGGCGACGTCATCGCCGTGTCCGCGCACCTCCGCGGCGAGCGCACGGTCGAGATCCGGCTCGAGCGCGTGCTCTCCACCTCCATGCCGATGAACTGCGAGGGCACGACCCGCTACGAGCTGACGATCGGCGGGCTCGAAGCCGGCCCGTACCAGGTCGTGGTGGCGGACGACGATCGTGAGCTCTTCAGCGGCGACACCGAGGTGCACGCGTCGTCGGAGCTGCTCGCCCGCGGCGACGTGCGACGGGTGCTGGCTGCGCCGCCGTGCGCGTGACGCGAGCCGCTCGGGCGAGCCGCCGATTGCACGCGCCGGACGTTCTCATCGGACGTCCTCAGAGAAACGGCGACGGATCGCCCGCCCACGCGAGCGCCTTGCGGAGCACGCACTGCTCGTCCGCGATCGCGTCGCCTCTGCGATACGCCTGCAGCAGGCGTCGCGATTGCTCGGCCAGCAGCCGCCGCACCTCGCGGCGCATGCCCTTGATGCGCGGGATCTTCATCGAGTCGTACGCGGTGGTCTGGTGGCGCAGCCAGGCGATCACCGCCGCCTCGGCGCGCTCGGCCACGGGGATCCGCTGCGTGCGCGCGACCGTGCCGCTGCCGACTGCGGTGGCGTGCTCGCTCACCGCCTCCGCGACGTCCCGGGCCAGCTCGTGGTGCCGCGGTGCGAACGCGAGGAAGTCGAGGACGGCGCGGGTGAACTCCACGACGTAGTCGGCCTGCGCCGCGTCGCGACGCCGACGGCGCGCCGCGAGCTTCTGCGCGTAGCGGGGGTCGGCACGCTCGTGCTCGAGTGCCGCGCGGGCCTGCTCGATGTGCTCGGCCGGCGCCCACATCCCCCGCGAGAACAGCTTGCGGCCGCGCTTCTCGCGGATCGTCCACGTCGGTCCGGCCGCCTTCACGCGCCGCGTGAGCCCGGCGTCACCGGGTGGCAAGAGCACCCAGCCCGCGGGCACCTCGAGGATCTCGCCGGCCTCGGTGCGTGGACGATGCGGCGCAGGGCCGACCATGAGCTCGCGCGTACGCTCGGGCACGCCGCAGGTCTTAGACCGAAGCGAGCAGCGATCGCAATCACACTCCTCTTCGCGCTTCGCGCTTCGGGGAGGGGGACATCGCTACGGCTGCGAGGACGCGGCCGCGAGCGCTTCGCCCAGCGCCGACGCCAGCTCGCCGGCGTCCGCGTAGCGCTCGCTCGGATCGCGCGCCAGGCAGCGCATCACGACGCGCTCGACCGCCTCGGGCAGCGCGCGTCCGAGCGTGAGCGAAGGTGGCGGCACGGCATCGTCGAGGCGTCGCGCGAGCAGCTCGAACGCCGAGCCGTCGCCGAACGGAAGCCCGCCGGTGAGCGCCCAGTAGAGCACCATGCCGAGCCCGTAGACGTCCGCGCGCGGCCCCACCGGATCGCCGCGCAGCGCCTCGGGTGACGCATACGCGGGGGTGCCGAGCAGCCAGTCCGATCCGGACAACCCGGTGTCGCGCGCGTCGGCCGTGCGCGCGATCCCGAAGTCCAGCACCTTCACCACGTCGTCCTCGCCGGCGATCTTCGCCACGAAGATGTTCTCGGGCTTCACGTCGCGGTGCACGATGCCGAGCGCGTGCGCTTCGGCGAGCGCCCGCGCCGCATCTCGCACCAGCCGCACCGCACGGCCACACTCCAATGCGCCCTCGCGACGCACGAGCGCCGCGAGATCGTCGCCCTCGAGCAGCTCCATCGCGTAGTACCAGAGCCCCTCGTCGGTCGCGCCGTGCTCGAAGATGTGCACCGTGTTCGGATGCGTGAGCCGTGCGGTGGTCCGCACCTCGCGGTTGAAGCGGGCGACCTTGACGCGATCGGTGCCGAAGTCGGGGCGCAGCAGCTTGAGCGCCACTTCGCGGCCCATCGACTCGTGGTACGCGACCCACACCTCGCCCATGCCGCCGTGCCCGATGCGACGGATGAGGCGATACCGCCCGATGCTGCGCGTGCGCGCGAGGTGCCGCCGCAGCGACCACACGTTGTGCCCACCCACGACGAGCAGCAACCACGCCGCCGCGAGCAGCATCTCGTAGAAGAACGCGAGCGTCGCCGCGCTGCGATCGCGCAGCTGCGCCGCGAGGGCAGGGTCGAACGCCACGGCGAGCGCCAGCACGATCGGGTGCACGAGCACGGGTACGCCGAGCTGCACCGCGCCCTGGCGCCAGTGGCTCGACAGCGCGGAGGCGCGGCCGATCATCACGAGCGCGATGTACGACGCGTACGGGCTGGCCAGCCCGCCCGACGAGACGCAGATGACGGTGAGCGCCGCCGAGCAGGTCGCGCTCATGCAGCCGTCGAGCACGCGCAGCAGCTTCGCATCGGGCTCGGGCGCTCGCCGCAACCGCCACGCGCAGAGCAGCAGCGGCGCCAAGGCGATCGCGCGCACGCTGAGGAAGTGCGCGAGCTCGCCCGGCGCGCTGAACGTCGCGAGCTGCCAGTCGACCAGGGCGAACGCGCACCAGAGCCCGCATCCGACGAGCGACAGCCGACGCATGCGGGCGACGGCGGTCGCGTGCTCGTGCTTCGAGAGCGCGCGATCGAAGAGCGCAGCGTCGGCACCTTCGTCGCGCGGCTCGAGCAGGGCGCCATCGTGCAGGCGCGCGTCACCCGGCGGCGTCTGGCTGGCCGCCGTCCGGGCGTCGGCCTCACGGCCTGGCAACGTGTCGTCGATCGCCATGGTACGGCGACGGACGTCCTGGGGATCGCATGCGAGCGATCCTCACGTCTTGCACTCGCCTTCGCCGTCGATGTGCCCGACGGTCTTGCTGAGTGCGGTCATGTAGTCCCACAGGTTCGTGATGCCGGTGCTGCCGACCTGATAGCGTGCCTCCGTGGAGATGTCGCGTGCGCGCAGCTCGTCGGAGGTGACCGTGCCGTCCATGTCGGCGTCGGAAGCGGCGACGAGGTCGAACGCGGTGTTCGGCGTCATCGACTCGAGGTCGTCGTAGAAGATGTGATCGGCGTGGATCGTGATGGTCGTCTCCGCGCTGCCGCCCTCGGGCACTTCGTCGACGACCTCGCAGTCGTGGTAGGTCGTGCTCGAGTCGAACGCGAACGCGAACGCGACGCTGTCGGCTCCCTTCGTCGCGGTGCCCTCGACGAAGAGCGACGCGCCCATCGCCATCATCATCGACTTGTCCGCCTCGCTGGCATTGCCACCGGTGGCCGTGCCGCCGGGTGCGATGCGGTAGCCGAGGCGCTGCTCGCCGCTCGGGACCGCGATGCTGGTGACCTCGCGACCTTCGCCGTTCGTGGCCTGGTGCACGTCGAAGATGTAGCGACCCTCGTCGCTGCCGTCCTCGGCGTTCACCTGATCGATGGCGACCAGATAGCGGGTGAACTGCATCGACCAGCCGTCGGCGAAGACCTCGGCGGGAATGCCGTCTTCGATGAACTCCTCGCCGTAGATGCGGACGTCGAGCGAGCCGTCCTCGGCCGCTTCGGAGCATCCGCCGAGCGCGAGCAGTGCGGAGCAGTGCAGCAGGGTACGAACGGAGGCCGTCATCGGATTCTCACCCAGTAGATGTCGTGGACCTGGAGCTGCTTGAGCAGCAGGTTGTAGGGGATCTCGCCGGCCTCGAAGACGAGGTCGCCATCGCCGTCGTCGTCGAGCGCGGCGAAGTCGAGGTTGTCGAACGGGGTGTCCTTCTCGAACGGATCGACCATCAGGATCTGCAGGCCCAGCTCTTCGTCGGTGCCCGCACGCAGCTCGAAGTGCGGCGTCGCGGCGCCGTCCTCGAATTCCTCGCCGATCGGCAGCCCGACCACGCGCTTGCCCTCTTCTTCGTCGATGAACGTGCTGAACGTCCAGGTCTGGCCGTCCTTCGTCGCCTCGCCGGCGATCTGCATCGTGTGACCGAGGAGCGGATCGCTGAGCTCGAGCCCATCCTCGGGCCTGGCGCGCGTGAACACGAAGTTCGCACCGCTGTAGTCGGCCTCGAGCATGGTGGCCTCGCCGAGCTCCTTGCCGTCGTGCAACCAGTCGACGACGAAGCGGCCGTTCATCTCGCCCGTGATCTCGCCGCCGGCGTAGTGACCGGGGTGCGCGTAGGCAGTGGGCACGATGAAGTCGTGGAGCCGACCCAAGAGCGACGCATGCATCTCGCCGCCGGTCGTGAGCTCGACGTTGTCGAACGCGATGCGCAGCGTCGTGAGGTGGATCGTGTAGCCTTCGGCGTTGACGAAATCGGCGGTGCCGGTCGAGTCGACGACGACAGGGATGATGACGCGCTCGGCCTGCTCGCTGTCGAGATCGCAGGCGAACAGGGGAACGAGGAGGATCGACGCGACGCGGGTCGCGAGTGCAGGTGGAGGGCGCATGACATTGCTCCTTCGCAGGGCGAGGGGTCGTCTCAGCGAGGGCACGTCGCGAGCACACGCGTCACCGTCATCGGTGGGTGCACTCGTCGTCGCGCCGCGGCCGGTCGCCGCACCCGGAGGTCGGCACACGGTCGGAGCCAGGCGTGCTCGGTGCGGCGCCGTGGACTACACGGCCTGACCCGGCCACGCGTGTCCTGAAGACGCGGGACGGATCACCGGCGGCCGGTCAGGCCGCGCAGTCCACGGAGCGGCACTCGGCCGCCCCTGGTGGGCCGCGCGCCCGAGCGTGCAGAGGTGCACGCGATCGGACTCGCTCGGAATGCGTGTGCGTACGCGGCAGCTCGATGATCGCCGCCTCGGCGATCGTCGGCATGGCGTCGGGCGGTGTCGCGACGGCGAGGCCGCGATGGAGCAGCGCATGGCTGCCGTGATCGAGATCGCCGAGCGACAGGGCGGCAGCGCCTCTGGCATCCTCCGCCCGGTCGTGGATCGACGCACGGACGGCCGCTGCGGGCGTGGATTCGCCGTGCTCGCCGCGCGCCGCCGCTGCGAGTCGCGCGGGGTCGAGCGGGTGATGCGACGCGGCGTGACGATGATGGTGCCCGTCGCCGTGCCGGTCGCCGTGCTGGTGCGCGGCGCCGTGGTGCCCTCGATCCGCGTGCTCGATCGACGCGTGACCGTGGCTGTGCGCGCCGAGCTCGCCGTGGTGCGCGAGGTGCAGCCCGGGCAGCAGCTCGAAGCCGAGGACCCACAGCAATGCCGCCAGCACCGCGAGCGCGGTGCGCCCTTCGTGCCGGGCGGGGGCTGTGGTGGTCGTACGCATGGTCGGAGCGGGGAGAGCATACGCCGATCGCGGTCGCGGCGGCGTGTCCCCGGTACGTCGTCGGCCGCCGAGGGGATCGCCAGCCCCCGCGATCTGCGAGCGGACGCGCTTGCGTACAGGCGGGTACGAACGCCGTGACCCGCCCGTGCCGACGCCGGGGCCTCGTGCTCGCTGCCCCGATGGCGCTGGGCGCCGCCATGCTGATGGGCTCCGGCCACGCGCAGGCATCCCCGTTCGCCGTCGTGCACCCGATCGAGCCGAAGGCGCCGCCCGCCGAGCTCGACGAGGGCGCCGACACCCACGTGCGCACGGTGAAGGTGCGCACGCGCAGCGACGGGCTCACCGCGTCGGGTCGACGCATCGGCAGCGCACAGATCTCGACCACGCCGAAGCGCAGCGCCGAGGATCTGCTGCGGCTCGTGCCGGGTCTGCTCATCGTCCAGCACGGCAGCCAGGGCAAGGGCTACCAGTTCTACGTGCGCGGGTTCGATGCGGTGCACGGCAGCGACATCGAGTTCAAGGTCGGCGACGTCCCGATCAACGAGCCGTCGAACGTGCACGCGCACGGGTACCTCGATCTCGCGTGGATCATCCCGGAGGTCGTGCAGCAGATCGACGCGCACAAGGGCAGCTATCGGCTCGAGCAGGGCAACTTCGCGACCGCGGCCAGCATCCGCTACGACCTCGGCGTCGCGAAGCCGATGCGCGGCACCCGGGTGGGCTACGAGGTCGGCAGCACGAACCGGCACCGCGCGGTGTTCGTGCACGCGCCCAAGTCGCGCGGCGAGGAGACCTTCCTCGCCGGCGAGGCGCTCTACGATCAGGGCTATGGCCAGAGCCGCCAGGCGCAGCGCTTCTCGACGATGGGGCAGCTGCGGCTGTGGGAGCGGCAGGGCTTCGCACTCGACGCGATGGCGACGGCGTACACCGCGAAGTTCGGCATGCCGGGCACGCTCCGCCTCGACGAGGTGAAGTCCGGCCGCGTCGACTTCCGCGACTCCTACGTCGACGGGCCCATCGGCCGCTCGCAGCGATCGATCGCGTCGCTGCGCTTCGCGGGCGGCGACGACAACGATCGGATCTCCGTGACGCTGTGGGGGCAGGGCCGCCGGCTGCGGCTGGACGAGAACTACACCGGCTTCCTGCTGAACCCCGAGATCGGCGATCGCCACCTGCAGCACCAGGACAGCGCGGCGCTCGGCGTCGCGATCGACTACGAGCGCCAGCTCAGCGACACCGCCGCGCTGCGGCTCGTCGGCAACTGGCGCGGCGATGCGATCGACGAGGGCCAGGACGAGCTCACGCAGGACGGCAAGATCTGGTCGTCCAGTCGCGACCTCGGCATCCTGCAGCAGACCCTCGGCATCGCCCCGGGCCTGCGCATCACGCCGACGAAGTGGCTGTTGCTCGACGGCGGCGCGCGCTTCGACGCGTTCGACTACCACGTGAAGGATCGGCTGCAGTCGCCCGGCAAGCGCAGCTACGACGGGCAGCTCGTGCAGATCTCACCGCGGCTCGCCACGCGCTTCACGATCCGCGAGCGCTGGCAGATCTTCGGCGCGTACGGCCGCGGCTTCCGCAGCCCGGAGGCGCGCGCGTTCACGCTGCCGCCCACCGCACCGGCCGACACCGATCTCTCGCAGTACGCCGGCGGCAAGCCGTTCATGACGGTCACCGACACGGCCGAGGTCGGCGCGCGCGTGCAGCCCTCGGAGCTGTTCGACATCGGCGCGTCGACCTTCGGGATCTGGATCGGGCGCGAGAGCCTGTTCGACCACGTGTCGGGCTTCAACGTCGAGCTCGGCGGCACGCGGCGGCTCGGCGTCGAGGGCGACATCCAGATCCACCCCACGAAGTGGCTCGATCTGGGCGTCGACATCACCGCCGTGCATGCGCGCTTCCGCGACAGCGGCGCGCGGATTCCCGGCGCACCCCCGGTGTTCGTGCAGCTGCAGGCCGCGCTGAACCACCCCAAGGGCTTCCGCGCGGGCATGCGGTGGTTCGTGCTCGGGCCGCGGCCGCTCGCCTACGGTGCCAGCGCGGGCGCGACGACGGTGATGGACCTGTCGTTCGGCTACCGCATGCGCTGGGTGCAGCTCGATGTGTCCGTCGACAACGTCTACAACACGAAATGGCGCGAGGGTGAGTACAACTTCGCGTCGTGGTGGGACAAGACCGAGCGCCGCAGCCAGATCCCGGCCATCCACTTCGTGGCCGGCCCGCCGACGATGCTGCGCTTCGCGGCCAGCTTCTTCTGGTGAGCCCGGCGCCCGAGGCCGTGGCGCGCGCCGGGCAAAGCGGGCTATCCTGAATCGGGGATGCGTTGACGATGAGATGGCATGGCCTTGCGATGTGCGCGGTGATCGCCTGTGGTGACAGCCGCACGGGGGAGAACGAGAGCCTCACGATGACGACCACGGATGCGTCGACCAGCACGTCGACGAGCACCGGCGTCGTCGACGAGTCGAGCTCCGGGGAGCCGAAGATCGACATCGGCAAGCAGGATCTGCCGGCCCAGGAGTGCGCGGGCGAGACCGTGATGGCGGTGCAGAAGCTCGCGGGGGCGCGGGTCGTGTTCGTCGTGGATAACTCGCCGTCGATGTACTACGAGACCGCGGAGGTGCAGGAGCGCCTCAACGGCTTCGCCGCGGCGATCACCGACGAGGACATCGAGGTGCGCGTGGTGATGCTCAGCGCCGCGGCGATGGGCTACTACGGCAACGACTTCGTGCAGCAGGGCATCTGCATCCCCGCGCCGCTCGGCAGCGGCGAGTGTGCCGACATGCCGGCGAACCTCACCGTCGCCCCGGACTCGCTCGAGCCCGAGTTCCTGCACATGGACCAGTACGTCAACAGCAGCAACGCGCTGCCGGTGATCGTCGAGCACCACCCGGCGTGGGGACCGTTCACCGCGGGCGCCGATACCGTGCACTTCGTGGTCGTGAGCGACGACGACTCGAACCAGCCCTACGACTACTTCATCGAGCACTTCATCGAGGACGAGCCCGATCGCGCCGCGGTATTCCATGCGGTCGTGCCGGTCACCGACTGCCCCGAGGCCTCGCGCATCGGCGAGGAGTACATCATGCTGGCCGAGCTCACCGGCGGCGTGGTGGGCGATCTCTGCGACCAGGACTTCGCGGGCGTGTTCCAGGTGCTGTCGAACGCGGTCGTCGCGAGCACCGAGCTGCCCTGCGAGTTCGAGATCCCCGAGCCGCCCGAGGGCGAAGAGTTCGATCCGCTGAAGGTCAACGTCGAGTTCGACGACGGCATGGGCGGAACGCTGGAGATCGGCAACGTATTCTCGCTGCCGATGTGCAACGAGGTCGTCGACGGCTGGTACTACGACGACAACCAGGCCCCGACCTCGATCCGGCTCTGCCCGCACACCTGCGACTTCATCCAGGGCCAGAAGGGCGCGAGCGTGCAGGTCGTGCTCGGCTGCGCCACCGTGCCCGCCGGCTGACCCGGCTCACTCGCAGACGAGCGGCAGGCCGGCGAATTCGCCGAGCAGCTCGTCGTAGCCCTCGATGCGGCGGCCGCCGTACGCGTCGTCGAACTGCACGAACACGCGCTGGGTCAGCGGCTGCACGTTCGCGTGCTCGTAGGCCTCGCCGTCGCTGTCGGTGTTGCCGAACACCCAGGCGGGCTCGAGCATGCGATCGGCGAGCGCATCGAGCTCGCCGGACTTGTACTCGACCGCCGCGCTGCCGAGCGCACCGTCGAACGAGAGCGTGGTGTGGTAGAGCCCGGGCGGCAGGCCGCGCTGCTCGATGAACGCCCGCGTGCGCGCGCCGAGCCACTCGGGCCGCGCGGTCAGATAGAACGCGTGGTAGCCGTGATCGACCAGCTCCCACAGCGCCTCGGGGGCGTCGGGGCGCACCTCGGGCAAGGTGCCCGAGAACAGCGCGCCGAACTCCTCGGTCTCCGTGGTGGTGAGCGTGCCGTCGACGTCGGCGACGAAGATCGGCGTGCCGGGCTCGACGATGTCGAGATAGACGTCGGCGCTGCTGCCGTCGCCGCGCACCACGGCCCAGATGCGGTGGCGCCCGACGCCGAGCTTCATCGCCTCGGGAATCTGGAAGAAGATCCAGCCGCCCGAGTCGACCACACCCTCGATCGTGGGGTGCTCGTCGTCGAACGTCGTCGTCGCGCTGCCGAGCCCCTCCCACTCGCCCGCGCAGTCGCGCAGCAGGTACAGATCGACGCGCTCACCCGACAGATCCCAGTCGTTGGCGGCGTAGGCGAACTTCGCGATCACCCACTGGTCGTCGTCGGGCAGATAGAACATGTCGCGCCCGCGGTGCCGGGGATCGCCCGCGTTCGTGACGAACGTCGACTCGGTGTGCTCCCAGTCGATGAACGGTCCCGGCGGCGGCGGAGCGGCGTCGCACGCAGGCGGTGGCTCGCAGCTCGCCGGCGCACCGGTGCTGGAGGACGAGCCCTCCGCGTCGGTCGTGTCGACCGACGTCGAGCTGGACGACGACGAACCTCCGCTCGCGTCGGCGAGCGTCGTGTCCGCGGCCGTGGAGCTCTCGCTGCCTCCGCTCTCGCTGCCGCCTTCGCTCGACTCGCCGATCGAGCCGGTCGATCCCACCGCGCCGGGGTCGTCCGCGCATGCACCGATCGTGAGCACCAGGGCCGGAAGCCACGAACGCAAAGCCATCGTGGGTCGACTCTACAACGGCCGGGCGCGCGTCGCCGCGCGTCGGCGGCACTCGTCCACGAACGCGGCGAACACGGCCCCGCCGTCGGCGCGCGGAGCGGGCGCATCGGTGCCCACACCGTCGGCAGGATCCAGCCACTCGGGGTGCCACTGCACGCCGACCACGAAGCGGTCCGCCGCGGTGTCCTCGACCGCCTCGATGATCCCGTCCGGCGCCCACGCGGTGGGGCGCAGGCCCGGCGCGAGCCGATGGATGCCCTGGTGGTGGATGCTGTTGACCTCGAGCGATTCTGCCCCGCCGTAGATCCCGGCGACCCAGCTGTCGGCCTCGATGCGGACGGAGTGGCCGTTCTCGTCGTAGCGATGCCAGTCGCGGTGCACGAGCGCGCCCTCGACCTGCGTGCCGATGTCCTGCCAGAGCGATCCGCCGAGCGCGACGTTGAGCAGCTGCAGGCCGCGACAGATCCCGAGCACCGGCAGGCCACGATCGATCGCGAGCTGCACGAGCCGCTTCTCGTACGCGTCGCGCACGGCGTCACCCGCCCATGCGTCGCGCAGCGGCGTCTCGCCGTAGTTCGTGGGGCTCACGTCGGCGCCACCGGCGAGCACGAGCCCGTCGAGCTCGCCCACCACCGCGGCTGCGCCCGCATCGTCCTCGACGTCGGGCACGAGCAGCGGCAGCGCGCCGGCGCGCCACACCGCCTGCGCCATGCGCTGCTCGACGTACTGCAGCGTCTTGTGCCGGAACACCGGGCGCTCCGGATCGGCGTGGAAGAAGTTCGCGGAGATGCCCAGGCGCAAGCTCATCGTCGAGAACCACCCGCTCAGCAGAAGACCGTGAAGAGGGGAATGCGCTGCTCGGCCTCGGACATGCCGCCGTGACTGCCGGGCATGAACACCGGCGCCATACCGGGCGGCGTGTGGACCATCGCATGGTCGTCGTGCGACAGCAGCACGAAGTCGCCGACACGTTGCTCGAGCGCGGGGTGGTGCGTGCCGGGGCCGAAGGCGCCCTGGGCGATCAGCTCGTCGCCCGCGACCATCCGGCAGGCGTGGGCGAGGTGCTCGGCGTGGATGCGCGCCAGCTCGTCGACCTTGCGCGGGCGCACGAACAGCGACATCTGACGCTGATCGCCCGCGGGTGCGGTGGCGAGGCACGCGGTCAGCCCCGGGACGCGCGCGAGATCGATGCAGTGATCGGCGGCGACGTCGACGAGGCCGTGATCGGCGAGCACGCAGAGCACGGTGTCCGTGCCCGCGAGGCCGTCGACGAGCCGCGCGAGCGCCGTGTCGATCGTGTCGAAGTGCGCGTCGACCTCGGGATCGTGGCAGCCCTTCTCGTGGCAGAGCCCGTCGTAGCGCGGCCAGTAGACGTACGCGAGCCGGCGGCCGGGCTCGCGCGCGAACGCGATCGCGGTGCTCACCAGCCCGTCGAGATCGGGGTAGCTGCGGCGATCGGGCCAGCGGGTGCCGACCTCGGCGAAGGGGACCTTGGGGATGTCGCCCCACGACAGGAGACCGAGGTGATCCGTCGCGCTCGCGAGGTACGACGGCACGCGGTAGTAGGCCTGCAGATCGTAGCCATCGGGGAACAGCGGCGTGCCGATGCGCGTGGTCGTGCGCAGCACGGTGGCGATGCAGCCGTGGTCGGGCAGGTGCAGATACCACGACAAGATGCCGTGCTCGGCCGGGCTCGCGCCGGTGTCGAACGTGGTCACCGCGGCCGCGGTCGTCGCGGGGAAGACGGTCGAGATGCCGACGTGCGGATGGGCCCCGAAGAAGCGCGGGCCCTGCTGGCGCTGGAGGTGGCGCTGCAGCTGGGCGAGCCCGAGCCCGTCGACGACGAGGTAGAGCACGCAGCGCGCCCCGGCGATGCGGCTCGCCGGCAGCGCATCGAGCTCGCGATGCGGCGAGCTCCCACCACGGCTCGTGATGATCGACGCGAGCAGCTCGACGATCGATCCCCCGCCGTAGTCGGGCAGATAGCAGCCCGCCAGCGGCCCCTCGGACACGATCGGCATCCGCAGGCGAGGATAGCAAACCCCGTCCCTGCGCGCTCGGCGTGCTACGATGGCCATGAACCGTGTCGTTCCGCGCCCATGTCGATCTCGCTGCGATCGCCGCCGCGGTGGCGCGCCACGAGGCGATCGCTGCCGCATGGCTGTTCGGCTCGCTCGCTCGGGGCGATGCGACGCAGACCAGCGACCTCGATCTCGCGGTGTTGCTCGCGCGGCCCCGAGACTCGGCGACGGGCGACGACCTCGCCGAGCTCTCGCTCGCGCTCGAGCGCTGGTCCCCGTCGCGCCGTGTCGACATCGTCGTGCTCGGCGGTCAGGGCCCCGTGTTCCGCCACCGTGTGCTGAGCGAAGGTGTGTTGTTGGTGGATCGTGACCCGACGCTCCGGCGCCGGTTCGAGGCCCGCACGACCATCGACTACCTGGACTGGAAGCCCACGCACGACATCGCGATGGCATCGACGATGGCGGGGCTGCGGCGCCGCTTCTCCGGAGCGTCGCGATGAGCCCCGAGCAGGTCCAGGCGAAGCTGGCGCAGCTCGCCGACGCGATCGCCCGTCTGCGCGAGCTGCCGCAAGGCAGCCTCGACGAATTCCGGAGCGACGCTCGCAACGTCGACGCCGCGCTGCGCCGCCTCCAGGTCGCCATCCAGATCCTGATCGATGTCGGCAGTCACGTGGTCGCAGAGCTCGGGCTCGGGGCGCCGGAAACGAGCCGCGACCTGCTCGACCGCCTCGAGGCCGCCGGCAAGCTGCCGGCCGGATCGGCGGCGCGGTTCGGGCGAATCTTCGCGTTTCGCAATCGCATCGTGCACCTCTACGACCGCGTCGACGACGATGCCGTCTACGCGATCGTCGTCGGCGAGCTCGGCGATCTCGAGGAGCTGGCGACGCACTGGATCGATCTGCTCGCGCCCGACGCCGGCGCACCGTGAAGGGCGGCGGCCCCGGCCGAGGCTCGGCGATGCGAGCCGAACGACGCGCGGGTCGGGTGCGCAGACGAGTTGCTCGGTTCGCGATCCGCGGGCCCGATCGCGGGCGTAGAGTGATCGGTGAGCGTCATGCACGACCGACACAGCTTCTTCGGCCACGCGGTGTCATTCCTGCTGGCGTTCGTGGGTGACCCGGGCGACGACGAGCCCGAGTGTGAGGCGGCCGAGCCGGTCGTCGGCTTCGTCGCACGTATCGCGCGGCTCATCGCGGCGACGCCCGGCGCGCACACGACCGAGCTCGTCGGTGTCGTCGCAGGCGTGCTCGTCGATGCCGGCGCCGCGCGCGATGTCGCCTGAGCTCGTCGCCGACGTCCGATCCATCGCTGCGACCTGCTCGTACCTGCCCAGATCGCTGCGGCCGAGGCCGCGGGCGGCGGTGGCGATCGCCCCGAAAGGACGAGCAACACAGCATGAAACTCGAACGAATCTTCACGATGGGCGCCCTCGCGCTCTGTCTCGCGTGCCCGAGCGACGACGATGGGGACGACGGCAACGCCGACTCCACCGGTGATCCGAGCACGACGAACAACCCCTCCACCTCCAGCCCGAGCACGACCGAGAACCCGAGCACGACCGAGAACCCGAGCACGACCGAGCCCGGGACCAGCGAGGAGTCGAGCAGCGGCAACGTCGACAGCACCGGCGAGGCCGTGTGCATGACCGACGTGTGCACGACGTACGGCGCCGCGGTGCCGGCGGCCGCGTCGGCCATCGTCGATCAGGCGGCGGCGGATCCGGAGTTCGCCGACTTCTTCGCGCCGCTCGTCGCGGAGGGCCCCGCCGCCGTCGACGCCTTCAAGACCAGCCTCGCCAACTTCATCTCGGATGCCTACGGCTGCACGACGGACGCGTACACCGGGCCGGACATGGTCACGGCGCACACCGGGATGGGCATCACGCAGATGCAGTACGACGACTTCATCGGCCTCATCGCCGGCGTGCTCGCCGGCGCCGGCGTGCCGGACGAGGACATCATGTACTGCTTCGCGCCGCCGCTCGTCGACCCCGAGTTCTCGGGGATGATCGTCGGGCAGTGATCATGCGAGGCCCGAGCGGCGCAGCAGCGGCTGCACGTCGGGCTCGCGTCCGCGGAAGTCGCGGAACAGCGCCATCGGATCGCGACTGTCGCCGTGCTCGAGCACGGTGCGACGGAACGCGTCCCCGGTGGCGCGGTTGAAGATGCCCTCCTGCAGGAACCGATCGAACGCATCGGCGTCCAGCACCTCGGCCCACTTGTACGAGTAGTAGCCGGCGGCGTAGCCGACCGGATGCGCGAACAGGTGGCCGAAGCCGGCGATCATCCCGTAGTCGTCGGGCAGCGGCGCCGGCGCGTAGCGCTGCATGATGCCGCGCGCGTAGGTCATCGGGTCGCCGTCCTTCGCGGGATCCCAGCGCGTGTGCAGCGAGAGGTCCACGTCGCAGAAGCCGAGCTGCCGCATCATCGCAGCGGCGGCGCGGAACGTCCGCGCCCGTCGCATGGGCTCGAGCAGCGCGTCGGGGATCGTCTCGCCGGTGTCGACGTGGCGCGCGAAGAGATCGAGCGCCTCGCGCTCCCAGCACCAGTTCTCCATGATCTGCGAGGGCAGCTCCACGAAGTCCCACGCGACGTTGGTCCCGCCGAGGCTGCGCACGCTGACGCGCGACAGCAGGTGGTGCAGCAGGTGCCCGAACTCGTGCGCGATGGTCTCGACCTCGCGGTGGGTGAGCAGCGCGGGCTGACCGGGCAGGGGCGGGGTGAGGTTGCCGCACACGAGCCCGAGGTGCGGCTCGAGCCGATCACCGACGAGCCGACCCGTGACCAGCCCGTTCATCCATGCGCCGTCACGCTTCGTCTCGCGCGGGAACGGGTCGACGTAGAACGCACCGAGCAGCTCCCGTGACGCGCCGGCCTCGGCATCGTAGATGCGATACGCGGTCGCGTCGGGGTGCCACGTCGGCAGCGACGGGTCGGGCTCCACGACGACGCCGTAGAGCTTGTTCGCGATCGCGAAGATGCCCTCGAGCACGCGCGGGAACGCGAAGTACGGGCGCAGGGCCTCCTCGTCGAAGTCGTAGCGCGCCCGGCGTTGGCGCTCGGACCAGTACGCGACGTCCCACGCGCGCATCGGCTGCGCCGCGGCGCCCTCTTGCTCGCGGCGGAACGCGGCGAGCTCCTCGTTCTCGCGCACGAACGCGGGCTCGGTGCGCTCGCGCAGCTCGTCGACGAACGCACGCGCGCGCGCGCCCGTCTTGGCCATGCGGTCGGCCAGCACGAGGTCGGCGAAGTCGCCGAAGCCGAGCAGCTCGGCCTTGCGCCGACGCAGCCGCAGCACCTCGGCGATGACCGGCCGGTTGTCCCACGGATCCCGCGTCGCGCGGGTGTTGCTCGCGCGCCAGACGTCCTCGCGGATGCCGGCATCGTCGAGGTACGTGAGCACCGGGATCACCGACGGCGACTGCAACGTGAAGCGGAAGCCGGCCTTGCCCTTCGCGGCCGCGCTCGCGCGCGCAGCATCGATCGCCGACGGCGGCAGCCCGGCGAGCATGCGCTCGTCGGTCACCACCAGCTCCCACGCGTTGGTGCTGTCGAGCACGTGCTCGGAGAACAGCGTGGTCTGCTTGGCGAGCTCGACGTCGAGCGCCTCGAGCTCGGCCTTGCCGGCGGCGTCGAGCTCCGCGCCGTGGCGGCGGAACTCGTCGACCGTCTTGTCGAGGTGGCGCTTGCGGGTCGCGTCGAGCAGCCCCGCGGCCTCGCTGCCCGCGAGGTCGCGGATGCGCTGCCACAGGCCCTCGTGCAGCGGGATCGACGACGAGAACGCGGCGACCTTCGGCTGCACCGCGTTGTAGGCCGTGCGCAGCGCTTCGCTCGTCACCACCGACTCGAGGTGCCCGACGATGCCCATCGCGTACTCGAGCTGCTCGTTCGCGCGCTCGAGTGCGCCGAGCGTGTCGAAGTACGAGGGCGGCTCGTCGCTGTCGGCGATCTCGTCGATGGCCGTGCGCGCCCGCGCGAGCAGGGTGTCGACCGCGGGCTCGACATGCTCGGCCCGGATGTCCCCGAAGGGGATCTCGAAGTTGAACTGCAGCAGGGGATTCTCGTCCGCCATCGTCACACCATCTTCCCCGGGTCGACGAAGCGATCGAAGTCCTCGGGCTTCACCAGCCCGAGGGCGACGGCGGCCTCGCGCAGCGTCGTGCCGTCTTTGTGGGCCTTCTTCGCGATCTTCGCGGCGTTGTCGTAGCCGATGTGGGGATTGAGCGCGGTGACCAGCATCAGGCTCTTCTCGAGGTTCTCGGTGATGCGCGCGCGCACCGGCTCGATGCCGGCGGCACAGAACTCGCGGAAGCCCCGGCACGCATCGCCGATGAGCTGAGCCGACCACACCGCGTTGTGGATGATGAGCGGCTTGAACACGTTGAGCTCGAAGTTGCCGGACATGCCGCCGATGTTGACGGCGACGTCGTTGCCCATGACCTGGGCGCACACCATCGTCATCGCCTCGGACTGGGTGGGGTTCACCTTGCCGGGCATGATCGACGAGCCGGGCTCGTTCTCGGGGATCGCGATCTCGCCGATGCCCGAGCGCGGCCCGGAGGCGAGCCAGCGCACGTCGTTCGCGATCTTGTTGAGCGCGACCGCGAGCACCTTGTAGGTGCCGTGCAGCCCGACGAGCGCCTCGTGGCCCGCGAGCGCGGCGAACTTGTTCGGCGCCGACACGAACGGCAGCCCGGTGAGCTCCGCGATCTGCTGGGCCGCCGCGACGGCGAACTGCGGGTGCGTGTTGAGCCCGGTGCCGACCGCCGTGCCGCCGAGCGCGAGCTCGTAGACGTGGGGCAGGGCGCGCTCGACGGTGGCCATCGCGTGGTCGAGCTGATCGACCCAGCCCGAGACCTCCTGGCCGAGCGTCACCGGCGTCGCGTCCTGCAGGTGCGTGCGCCCGATCTTCACGATGTCGGCGAACGCCTTGGCCTTGGCATCGAGCGTGTCCCGGAGCGCGCGGACGTGGGGCAAGAGGTGATGCACCGTCAGCTCGGCGGCCGCGATGTGCATCGCCGTGGGGAAGGTGTCGTTGCTCGACTGCCCGCGGTTGACGTCGTCGTTGGGATGGATGGGCTTCTTGCTGCCCATCACGCCGCCCACGAGCTCGATCGCGCGGTTGCTGATCACCTCGTTGGCGTTCATGTTGCTCTGCGTGCCGCTGCCCGTCTGCCACACGTGCAGCGGGAAGTGCTCGTCGAGCTTGCCCTCGATCACCTCGTCGGCGGCGCGCACGATCGGCGCGACCTTGTCGGCGGGCAGCACGCCCAGCGCACCGTTGGTGAGCGCGGCGGCCTTCTTCAGGATCCCCAGCGCGCGGATCATCGGGCGGCCGAACGTGTCGCCGCCGATGTCGAAGTGATGCAGCGAGCGCTCGGTCTGCGCCCCCCAGTAGCGGTCGCTGGCGACCGCGATCTCGCCCATGCTGTCGGTCTCGACACGTGTGGTCACGGGCGGAGGCTATCACCCTCGCCGACGGCCGGGGTATGCTGCCGTCGCCCGGCATGGACGCTCCAGTCCGCTCGCGAACGTACCGTCTGGGCCTGTGGTGCGACAGCCGCCTCGAGCAGGTCGCGGTGCGGGCGCTGCTCAGCATCGCGATCATCGCGAGCCTGCTGCCGATCGAGGCCATCGAGCAGCCCGGGGTCGAGCTCGCATTCTCGTGCGTGTTCTTCGTCGAGTTCCTGATGCGCTGCTTCGCGGTGAGCGCCACCACGCGCACGCTGCCGTCCGAGGGGCTCGGCGCGGCGGTCGACGCCAACGATCGCACCGCCGGTCAGCCCAAGCAGAGCCGCGCGAGCGCGGTGTTGCTGCTCGTGCTCGACGCCGTCGCACTGCTCTCGTTCCTGCCGCTGCCGGTCGGTGCCGACGGGGCCCGCTGGCTGCGCGTCGTCCGACTGCTGCGCATGGTCGCGCTCGCCGGCTACTGGGCGCCGTTGCTCCGCGACCTGTGGACGATCCTCTCGCGCCGCGAGCGGCTGCGCCAGATCGTGCTGATGGGCGTCGTGGTCGGCGGGCTTTCGTTCGCCGGCGCGCTGATCCTGCACCACGCGCACGACGAGCCGTTCGACGCCGACGAGGACGGCGTGCTCGAGCCCGAGGACCGCTCGTTCTGGGTGCTGCTGTGGTGGTCGTTCCGCCAGGTGCAGGACCCCGGCAACATGCTGGAGTCCCCGCACGCGGCCTCGGTCGTGGTGGTGAGCCTGATGCTCACCGTGTTCGGGCTGTTGCTGATCTCGTTCCTCATCGGCCTCGGCAGCGACGTCGTGCACGAGCTGGTCGAGCACAGCCGCATGCGGCCGCCCGGCTTCACCGGTCACACGGTGCTGGTCAACATCACGCCGTCGACGCGCACGCTCCTGCGCGAGCTGCTGGCCTACTACAAGAAGCTGTTCCCCACCGACGCGCGGTTCGGCTCGCGGCGATGGTTCGCCGATCTGCGCCGGCGCGGGCTGGCGGCGCGCTACATCGTGATCGGCAAGGACGACGACGCGCCGGAGTTCCTGCGCGCCGTGGGGCCGTCGCGCGTGGTCTACCGCGTGCGGCCCGACGACGAGGAGGAGCTGCTGTCGCGCGCCGACTTGCTCGGGGCGAAGCGGGTGCTGCTGCTGGCCGACGTGCACGATCCCACGCCGGATGCGGAGACGATCCGCATGCTCTTGACGCTCGTCGAGCGCGTGCGCGCCCGCGAGCGGCGGCGCTACGAGCCCGCGCCCGCGCGTACGCGCGTCGTCATCGCGGAGATCCACGACGAGAGCAACGTGAACGCGGCGCATGCCGCCCTCGCCACCGCGGGACGCAGCTTCCGGGGCTGGGTGGTGCCCACCGAGAAGCTGCTGGGGCTCTTCTTCGCCGGCGTGGTGCGTCGCCCGGGGCTCGGCGATCTGCTGGGCGTGCTGCGCG
>CAZFKC010000140.1:21791-25145 GCA_964519175.1 uncultured Nannocystaceae bacterium | reverse complement strand
CACGGAGCAGGGTGTCCGGAAGAACGCTTCGCGTTCTTCCGCACCCTGCTAGCGGTACGGCGCCTGTCGCAACGACAAGACCACCCGCTCGAAGCGCTGCAGATCGTGCAGCGCCTGCGACAGCGCCGCGAGCACGCGCTCGGTGTCGGGGACGGCGGGCAGCCAGCCGTCCTCGAACGGCTCCTCGGTGCGCTCGAACACTCCGCGCGCGAGCACGAGGCTCCACATCGGACGTGCGTCGAGCCCGAGCCCGCCGAGCACGGTGCGCTCGCCGGCCGTCAGCCCGCGCAACGTGCCGAGCCACTCCCACAGCGCACGCCGGACCTCCGCGATCGCGGCATCGTAGTCGCTCGCGCGATCGCGACGGCGCCACGGCCACTCGTGCAGCCCGGGCTCGAGCGCGAGCAGCCGACGCAAGGGAGTCTCGAGCGCCCAGCGAGCCATGCGGGCGGCATCGATCATGCGCGCGAGCGACGGGCTGAGATGATCCACCGCCGGTGCGTCGACGCCCTCGAACGACGACAGCACGTGCTCGACCGCGCGACGACGGCGACGTCGACGACGGCCGCGCACCGCGACCCAGCCGGCGGCAGCGAATGCACAGGTTCCGACCAGTGCGGGATCCACTCCCGCCCATGGTTGCTGCCCGCGCAGCCGTTGTCACCACCTTCGTGAAGACCGTTCACGGCGGGTGGGCCGCCGCGACGGGCACGCGACGGGAGCCGTCGTAGACTGGAGCCGTGTCGGAGCGCGATGCGGAGCGGGCCGCGATGGTGGGCGAGCAGCTGGTCGCCCGCGACATCGTCGATCCACGGGTCTTGTTCGCGATGTCGACCGTTCCGCGGCATCGCTTCGTGCCGCCCGAGCTCGCGCGCTTCGCCTACGACGATCGCCCGCTGGCGATCGGCCATGGGGCCACGATCAGCCAGCCCTACATCGTCGCGCTGATCCTCCAGCTCGCGCAGATCCGCCCGGGCCAGCGCGTGCTCGACGTCGGCACCGGCTCCGGGTACCAGGCCGCAGTCGCGGCCGAGATCGGCGCGCAGGTGCTCGGGATCGAGCGGGTGCCCGAGCTCGCGACCTCGGCCGCCGCACTGCTGCACGAGCTCGGCTACGAGGTCGACGTCGTCGCGGGCGATGGCTGGCAGGGTCGCGCCGATCGTGGGCCCTTCGACGCGATCGTCGTCGCCGCCGCAGCGGCCGAGGTGCCGACGATGCTCGTCGATCAGCTCGCGGAGGACGGCACGCTCGTCGTGCCGGTCGGCGAGCGATGGGCCCAGGAGCTGCGCGTCGTGACGCGCTCCCGCACCGGCACGCGCGAGCGCAACGTGGCCTCGGTCTCGTTCGTCCCGCTCGTGCGCGAAGCATCGACGTAGAACGGCCGCGTACCGACGTTTGTCGCAGCGATGCGCGGAATGCCGCATCGACGTGCCGCGTGCTAGAGTCCGCGCCCCTACCGGACTACCCCATGCAAACCGATCTCAAGCACCACCAGCTCGCGTTCCTGCTCTCGCTCGGGGCATTCGGGTGCGTCGTCGGCGACGACGACGACGACACCGACGCGACGGTGACCACCACCGCATCGACGTCCAACACCACCTCGACCACGGCCTCGACGAGCGACACCGATCCGTCGACCACCGCGTCGACCACGGACTCGACCACGGTCTCCACGACCGACTCGACCACGGTCTCCACGACCGACGCGACCACCGACGCGACCACCGATGATTCGACCAGCAACGACCCGGACACCGGCACCACCGGCGACATCCCCGACGTGTGCCAGACGTTCGCGGACAAGTACGTCGAGTGCTATCCGAAGTACGCGAAGTACGGCCCGGAGGTCGCGGGCTTCTGCGCCTACGATCTGATGTACGGCGCGGGGATCAGCACCGAGTGCGCGACGGCGCAGGAAGAGTCGTATGCGTGCCTCGCCGCGCTCGACTGCGCCGCGTTCACCGACAAGACCCCCGACTGCGAGGCCGAGAACATGGCGGTCACCGACAACTGCGGCGGTGGGAGCAGCGACGCTGGCTCGACCAGTGGCGCGGACGGCGGCTGACCGGAGCGCAGCGATGACAGGAGCTCGGCCCGTGCTCGGTGCGCTCGCGGGGCTGCGCGTGCTCGAGCTCGGCCAGCTCCTCGCCGGGCCGTTCGCGGGCTTCATGCTCGCGGGCTTCGGCGCCGAGGTCATCAAGGTCGAGCCGCCGGGCACCGGCGATCCGCTCCGGCGGTGGCGCAAGCTCGGCGACGACGGCACCTCGCTGTGGTGGCGTTCGCTCGGTCGCAACAAGCGCTGCATCACCGCCGATCTCCGCATGCCCGAGGGTCGTGCGCTCGTGCGGCGGCTCGTCGAGCAGGGCATCGACGTCGTCATCGAGAACTTCCGGCCCGGTCGCATGGAGGCGTGGGGGCTCGGGCCGGAGGATCTGTGGAAGATCGATCCGCGCATCGTCGTCGTGCGGATCTCGGGCTACGGCCAGACCGGGCCCAAGGCGAGCGCGCCGGGCTTCGCCAACGTGGCCGAGGCGGTCGGCGGGCTGCGCTACACCACGGGTGAGCCCGACCGACCGCCGGTGCGCGCCGGCATCAGCCTCGGCGACTCGCTCGCGGGGCTGCACGCCGCGTTCGCGACGCTCGCGGCGATCCACGAGCGCGAGCGTTCCGGACGCGGACAGGTCGTCGACTGCGCGCTCGCGGAGTCGGTGTTCGCGGTGATGGAGAGCCTGTTGCCCGAGTACGACCGGCTCGGCTTCGTGCGCGAGCGCAGCGGCGCCACGGTGCCCGGCATCGCGCCGAGCAACACCTACGCGTGCAGCGACGGCTGGGTGGTGCTGGGTGCGAACAACGACAGCATGTTCGCGCGGCTCATGCGGGCTATCGGCAGGGCCGAGCTCGCCGACGATCCCGCGCTCGCGCACAACGACGGGCGCGTGCGGGAGGTCGATCGCATCGATGCCGCGATCGCCGGGTGGGCCGCGACGTGCACCGTCGCCGAGGCGCTCGCGGTGCTCGAGCGCGCCGAGGTGCCGAGCGGTCCGATCCAGAGCATCGCGGACATCGTGGCCGATCCGCAGTTCATCGCGCGCGGCATGCTCGAGCGCATGACGCTGGCCGACGGCAGCACGCTCGCCGTGCCCCGCGTGGTGCCGCTGCTCTCGCGTACGCCGGCGACGACGCAGCACCCGGGCCCGGAGCTCGGCGCGGACAACGAGGCGATCTACGGCGCGCTCGGGCTCGGCCCCGAGGAGCTCGCCGATCTGCGCGCGCGCGGGATCATCTAGTTCTGGTCGGGCGGGCCCCTCAACGTCGGCGATCGATCCGTCGGCGCGTGCTGCCCCGACCACACAG
>CAZFKC010000140.1:0-21691 GCA_964519175.1 uncultured Nannocystaceae bacterium | reverse complement strand
GGGCCCCTCAACGTCGGCGATCGATCCGTCGGCGCGTGCTGCCCCGACCACACAGCTCGCTCGTCAGACGCGCGACGACGACGTGCAGCGCGTCGTCGTCGAGCCCGGGCGGGTAGCGCGGGCAGGCGTCGAAGCTGGTCACGTCGTCGTCGGGCTCGACGTCGATGAGCGTCTCGTCGCCGGCCTCGTCGTCGTCGTCGAGCGCCAGGAGGTCGCGCTCGTCGAGATCGAAGGCGATCGCGGCCATCGCCGGCACGCGTGCGTGCTCGACGGCAAGGGCGCGCGCCGCCCGACCTCGACGCGTCGCTGCCGGTAGGACCGAGCGGCGGTTCACGACGGGGCTACGGCGTGGACGCACACTCGGATCGGTCGCGCCGTCGACGGGCGAGCGGCGAACGGCGATACTCTCGGACGATGGGCTTCCGTCCGTTCCTCGTCGCTGCGCTCGTGCTCGCGGCGTGCGATGCCGACGACCCCGCGGACGGCGGGGCCGACGACGGGGCCTGGTCCGGCGTGCCCGACAACGACTACTGCGCGGACGTGGCCGACTGGGATCCCGCGTGGGCCGAGCTCGAGGAGCAGGTGCTCGCGCTCGTGAACCAGGTGCGCAGCGAAGGCCGCTCGTGCGGCAGCGCCGGCCAGTTCGCGGCCACCGGGCCGGTCACGATGAGCCCCGCCCTGCGCTGCGCCGCGCGGGTGCACAGCGCCGACATGGCCGCGCGCGGCTTCTTCGAGCACGACAATCCCTCCGGCGAGTCGCCGTGGGACCGGATGGCGAAGGCCGGCTACGCGTCGTACTCGACCGCGGGCGAGAACATCGCCGCCGGCTCGCCCGACGCGGCGGGCACGATGATGCAGTGGCTCGACAGCGACGGGCACTGCTCCAACATCATGAACCCGGGCTTCAGCGAGCTCGGCGTCGGCTACAGCACCGGCGGCACCTACGGCCACCTGTGGACGCAGGACTTCGCCAGCCCCTGACGCGCGTCGCGGCGACGTGCGTGCTCGCGCTCGCGTGCGAGTCCGCGCCGGAGCGCGAGCACGACGACGAGCCCGCGGCGCTCGAGCTGCCCGAGCTACCGTGGTGCGACGAGGTCCGCGAGTGGACCGACGCATCGAGCACACGCGCGCTCGAGCTCGCGATCGCGATCGACGACGCGCGCGAGGCCGGTGGTCGCTGCGGACAGCTCGGCATCTTCGTGCCCTCGCGCCCGCTCGCGACAGACGGCGCGCTCACCTGTGCCGCGCGCGAGCACGCCGCCGACATGGAAGCGCGCGCCTACTTCGGCCACGCCGATCCCGACGGCGACAACGCCGTCGCACGCATGCGCGACGCCGGGTACGTCGCCGACCTGTCCACCGAGCTGATCGCCGCCGGCGACGTCGCGGCGCAGACGGTGATCGACCTGCTGTGGCTACCGAGCGACGCACATTGTGCAGCGCTCCTGGCACCCGAGTGGACGCGCGTGGGCATCGCGCATCATCCCTCGGCGGACGAGGAGCGCGGGGCGTTCTGGGTGGTGGTGCTCGCGACCGAGCCCCGGTAACCTACGCGTCCTCGATGCGCCCCACCCGGTTCGCCATCCGGTCCGCAATCGCGTTCGCAGCCGCGCTGGCCCCCGCCTGCGTGATCGACGAGCTCGACGACGCCGACGTCGGCGACGAGCCGTTCTGCGATGCGGCGCGCACGTGGCCCGAGCACTACGCCGAGCTCGAGGACGCCCTGGTCGCGCGCATCGCTCGCGCGCGTCGCCAGGGCACCGACTGCGGCGACACCCCGCACAATCCGGTCGCGGAGCTCGAGGTCTCGCCCGAGCTGCACTGCGCCGCGCGCCTGCACGCGACGTTCATCGCCGAGCACGGCGGGCTGACGCACGAAGGCCAGGACGACAGCTCGCCCCTGTCGCGCACGAACCTCGCCGGCTACGACGGGCTCATGCGCTACGAGCTGCTCGCCCGCGACTTCATCGCGAGTCAGCCCTTGCTCGACGCCTGGCTGGCCGACGAGAAGCAGTGCGAAGCCCTGCTCGACACCAAGATCGCCGAGCTCGGCGTCGGCCACTCGCGCAACGCCGACGGCGACGCGACCGGCTGGGTGGTCGTGCTCGGCGAGCGGCGCCCCTAGCCCACGCCATGGATCACCCGCACGCGATCATCCGCCTCGCCCGCGCGTTCGGCCTGCAGGTCGGCTATCTCGACTTCACCGGGCAGTTCCGCGGCGCCGATCTCGACGTGCTGCGCGCGGTGCTGCAGGCGCTCGGTGCCGCCGTCGACGACGAAGGCGCCGAGGCCCAGCTCGCCGAGCGCGAGCTCGCGCGCTGGCGCACGGTGGTCGAGCCGGTCGTCGTCGCGTGGGACGGGGTCGCGACGCTCGAGCTGCGCGTGCCGGAACGCGACGCCGATCGGCCGCTCGCGCTGCGCATCGTGCTCGAGCACGGCGAGGTGCTCGAGCGCTCGATCGTGCCCAGCGCGCACCCGCGCCACGGCGGTGCGCAGGCCGGCGGCACCACGTACGCCAGCTTCGCGGTGCCGCTGCCCGGAATTCTGCCCTCGGGCTACCACACCGTCCTGCTCACGGCGGCCGGCGTGTCGGCGAGCGCGCTCGTGCTCTCGGCACCGCGCCGCGTGTGGGCACCGGACGGGACCCGCCGGCACTTCGGCGTCTTCGCGCCGCTGTACTCGCTGCAGTCGGAGCACAGCCTCGGCGTCGGCGACTACACCGATCTCGGCGATCTGTACGAGTGGGCGGCGAGCTCCGGGGCGAGCGTCGTCGGCACGCTGCCGCTCCTGGCCTCGTACCTCGAGGAGCCCTGCGAGAGCAGCCCGTACGTGCCGTGCTCGCGGCTCGCGTGGAACGAGCTCTACCTCGACGTCGAGGCGATCCCCGAGCTCGCCGAGTGTGCACGTGCGCGCAGCGTGCTCGACGATCCCGACGGCCGCGCGATGTCGGCACGGCTGCGGGCGATGCCGCTCGTCGATCACCGCGCCGAGATGGCGATGCGCCGTCGCGTGCTCGAGCCGCTGGCCACCCAGCTGCTCGAGCGAGGCGGCGAGCGTCGGCGCGCGTTCGAGGCCTTCGTCGCGGCGCGTCCCGAGCTGGTCGACTACGCGCGCTTCCGGGCCGCCGAGCAGCACTTCGGCACGCTGTGGCACGCGTGGCCCGAGCCGGCGCGCTCGGGCACCCTTTCCGCAGCGGAGGTGCCCGAGGCGGCGCTGCGCTACCACCTGTTCGTGCAGTTCTGCTGCCACGAGCAGCTCGCACAGCTCGCCGCGCGCTGCCGGCCCGGCGGCCTCGGGCTCTACCTCGATCTACCGGTCGGCGTGCACGGGCTCGGCTTCGACACGTGGCGTCACCGCGATCAGTTCGTGCACGGGCTCGCCACCGGCGCGCCCCCGGACCTGTTGTTCGCCGGCGGCCAGAACTGGGCGTTCCCGCCGCTGCACCCCGAGGCCACGCGAACGGCCCGCCACGCCTACACGATCGCCATGATCCGCAACCACCTGCGCTACGCGAAGGTGCTGCGCATCGATCACGTCATGGGCCTGCATCGGCTCTACGTGATCCCGCAGGGCGCGAGCGCGAAGGACGGCATCTACCTCGGCTACCCGCACGACGAGCTGTTCGCGATCCTCTCGATCGAGTCGCATCGCAGCGGCACGTTGCTGGTGGGCGAGGATCTCGGCACGGTACCGGGCGAGGTCCACCATGCGATGCGCGACCACGGCGTGCTCGGCATGCACGTCGTCGAGTACGCAGCGCGGGCCGAGGGCGAGGCGCTGCCGGCCGCGACGCGCGATCAGATCGCCTCGGTCAACACCCACGACATGCCGACGTTCGCGGCGTACTGGTCGGGGGCCGACATCGACGATCGCGTCGACCTGGGCTGGATCGACGGGCGTGCCGCCGCGGCCGCCCACCGCGAGCGCGCGCGGCTGCGCGGCAACCTGCGCGCGCAGTGGGCCACGCGCTCGCCGCTCGCCCCCGATGCCGATGCGGCCGAGGCCTTCGCCGCCTGTCTCACCGAGCTCGGCGAGAGCGACGCGCCGATCGTGCTCGTCTCGCTCGAGGATCTGTGGGGCGAGCTCCTGCCGCACAACGTGCCGGGCACGTGGCTCGAGCGCCCGAACTGGCGCCGGCGTGCCCGCTACGATCTCGACGCGCTCGCGCGCCTGCCCGAGCCGCGCCGCCTGCTCGAGCGCCTGCACGCGGCGCGGCGCGGCGCGCATGCGGCCGGCGAGGTGCGCCACGACGTCACGCGGCTGTCCGCGGACGACCTGCACTGGTTCAACGAAGGCACGCACACCGCGGTGCACGAGAAGCTCGGTGCGCATGCGACCGAGGCGCACGGCGTGGCCGGCACGTACTTCGCGGTGTGGGCCCCGTCCGCCGCGAGCGTCACGGTCATCGGCGACTTCAACGGCTGGGATCGCCAGCGGCACCCGCTCGCGGTGCACGGCGCGTCCGGGATCTGGGAGGGCTTCGTGCCGGGCGTCGGCCCCGGCGATCGCTACAAGTTCCACGTCGTCGGCCACGGCGTCGCCGAGGACAAGGCCGATCCGGTCGCGAGCTGGGGCGAGCCGCCGCCGCGCACCGCGTCGCTCGTGGGTCGCAGCACGTATCGTTTCGGCGACGGCGAGTGGTTGGCCGAGCGTGCGGCCCGCAATCGGCTCGACGCCCCGATCTCGATCTACGAGTGCCACATCGGATCGTGGATGCGCGTGCCCGAGGAAGGCGGGCGCATGCTCGGCTATCGCGAGCTGGGCCCGAAGCTGGCCGAGTACTGCACCAAGCTCGGGTTCACGCACATCGAGCTGCTGCCGGTGATGGAGCACCCCTTCTATGGATCGTGGGGCTACCAGACCACCGGCTACTTCTCGCCCACCGCACGCCACGGGAGCCCCGACGATCTGCGCAGCATGATCGACACGCTGCACGCGGCCGGCATCGCGGTCCTGCTCGACTGGGTCCCGTCGCACTTCCCCGCCGACGGCTTCGCGCTCGCGCGCTTCGACGGCACGCACCTCTACGAGCACGCGGATCCGCGGCAGGGCTTCCACCCCGACTGGCGCAGCTCCATCTTCAACTACGGCCGCCACGAGGTGCGCAGCTTCCTCATCTCGAGCGCGCTCTCGTGGCTCGAGCGCTTCCACGTCGACGGCCTGCGCGTCGATGCGGTCGCGTCGATGCTCTACCTCGACTACTCGCGCAAGCACGGCGAGTGGCTGCCGAACGAGCACGGCGGCCGCGAGAACCTGGCCGCGATCGCCTTCCTGCGCCAGCTCAACGAGGCGGTGTTCCGCGCGTTCCCGGGCGCGCAGACCTTCGCCGAGGAATCCACCGCGTGGCCCATGGTCTCGCGCCCCACGTGGGTCGGCGGGCTCGGCTTCGGGCTCAAGTGGGACATGGGCTGGATGCACGACACGCTGCGCTACATGGCGCGCGATCCGATCCATCGCCCGTGGCACCAGCACGAGATCACCTTCCGGATGATGTACGCGTACGGCGAGAACTTCGTGCTGCCGCTCTCGCACGACGAGGTGGTGCACGGCAAGGGCTCCATGCTCGGCAAGATGCCGGGCGATCGCTGGCAGAAGTTCGCGAACCTGCGACTGCTCTACGGCTACATGTGGACGCAGCCCGGCAAGAAGCTGCTGTTCATGGGCGGCGAGATCGCGCAGGAACGCGAGTGGAACCACGACGTCTCGCTCGACTGGCACCTGTTGCAGGACCCGATGCACGAGGGCATGCAGAAGTGGGTCGGCGATCTCAACCGCCTGTATCGGCGCGAGCGTGCGCTGCACGAGCTCGACGTGGAGCCTGCGGGCTTCGAGTGGGTCGACTTCAGCGACGCCGCCAACAGCGTGTTCACCTGGCTGCGCAAGGCCAGAGACGGCACCACGGTCCTCGTGGTCTGCAACTTCACGCCGGTCGTGCGGCACCACTACCGCGTGGGCGTGCCGGGGCCCGGCACGTGGTTCGAGCTCGCGAACAGCGACGCGGTGAGCTACGGGGGCAGCGGGGTCGGCAACTATGGTCGCGTGGACGCCGAGCCCGTCGGCGCGCACGGCCGCGGCTGGTCGCTCGAGCTGGTGCTGCCGCCGCTCGCGTGCTCGATCTTCCGGTGGGGTGAGCCGTGAGCGAGCGCTACATCTGCATCCACGGCCACTTCTACCAGCCGCCGCGGGAGAACCCGTGGCTCGAGACGATCGAGGTGCAGGACTCCGCGTATCCGTTCCACGACTGGAACGAGCGCATCACCGCCGAGTGCTACGGGCCCAATGCGTCGGCGCGCATCCTCGACGACCGCGGCTACATCACGCGCATCGTCAGCAACTACGCGCGCATGAGCTTCAACTTCGGCGCGACGCTGCTGTCGTGGCTCGAGCGCGCGCGCCCCGACGTCTACCGCTCGATCATCGCGGCCGACGGGCTCAGCCGCAAGCGCTTCTCCGGGCACGGCTCGGCGATGGCGCAGGCCTACAACCACTCCATCCTCCCGCTCGCGACCCGTCGCGACAAGCTCACGCAGATCCGCTGGGGCATCCGCGACTTCGAGCATCGCTTCGCGCGGCGACCCGAGGGCATGTGGCTGCCGGAGACGGCGGTCGATCTCGAGTCGCTCGAGCTGCTCGCGGCCGAGGGCATCGCGTTCACCGTGCTGGCGCCGCACCAGGCCGCGAGCGTGCGGCTGTTCGGCGACAAGGGCTTCGCCGACGTCTCGGGCGCGCGCATCGACCCGCGCCGCGCATACCGCATCGAGTTGGCCGGCGGGCGCTCGATGGCGGTGTTCTTCTACGACGGTCCGGTGTCGCAGGCGATCGCGTTCGAGCGCCTGCTGCAGAGCGGTGACGGCTTCGCGGCGCGGCTGCAGAGCGCGTTCGATCCCCACCGCACCGGCCCGCAGCTCGTGCACGTGGCCACCGACGGCGAGACCTACGGGCACCACCATCGCTACGGCGACATGGCGCTCGCGTACGCGCTGCACAACCTCGAGTCGTCGTCGCAGCTCAAGCTCACCAACTACGCCGAGTTCCTGGCCAAGCATCCGCCGGATCACGAGGTGCGCATCGCCGAGCGCACGTCGTGGAGCTGTGCGCACGGGGTCGAGCGCTGGCGCAGCGACTGCGGCTGCAACACGGGCGGCCACCCGGGCTGGAACCAGGCCTGGCGCGGTCCGCTGCGCGACGCGCTCGACTGGCTGTCGGCGCGGCTCGCCGAGGTGTTCGTCCACCACGCCCAGCCGCTCCTGCGCGATCCGTGGGCGGCCCGCGACGCCTACGTCGACGTGATCCTCGATCGCAGCCCCGAGGCGATCGCCCGGCTCGTCCAGCGCCACTCGCTGGGCACGGTCGATCCGGCCACGCGCACGCGCGTGCTCGAGTTGCTCGAGATGCAGCGCCACGCGCTGCTCATGTACACGAGCTGCGGGTGGTTCTTCGACGAGGTCTCGGGGATCGAGACCATCCAGATCATCCGCTACGCCGCACGCGCGATCCAGCTCGCCGAGAAGCTCGGCGCCGAGCCGGCCTGCCCCAGCGGCACGCCGGGGCTGCGCGCCGCGTTCCTCGAGCGGCTCGTCGACGCGCGCAGCAACCTCGCCGAGCACGCCGACGCCAGCCACGTCTATCGCAAGTCCGTCGACATCGTCGATCTCGACAAGCTGGCCGCCCACTACGCGGTCTCCTCGTTGTTCCACACGTACGAGGAGCGCGCCGAGCTGTTCGCGTACTTCGTCGATCAGCTCGACATGCACAGCTTCACGCTGGGCCGCGCGAAGCTGGTGCTCGGCACGATCCGCATCACGTCGCAGATCACGCTCGAGACCGTGATCCGCAGCTTCGGGTTCGTGCACTTCGGCGATCACAACCTGTCGGGCGGCGTGCGGGCGTTCGAGAACGACCGCGACTACCAGGCGATGTGCCGCGAGGTCAGCAACGCGTTCGAGCGCGCCGACATGCCCGAGGTGCTGCGCCTGCTCGACAGCCACTTCCTCGAGCTCACCTACTCGCTGCGCTCGCTGTTCCGCGACGAGCAGCGCACGGCGCTCGACGGCATCGTGCGCTCGGCGCTGTCCGACGCCGAGGCGCTCGCGTCGCAGCTCTACGAGACGCACTCGCCGCTCCTGCGCTACCTCGCGACCTTGGACCTCGCGCTGCCGAGGCCCATGCGCGGGCTGGCGGACTTCGTGCTCAACACGGCGCTGCGTCGCGAGCTCGAGCGCCACGATCTCGAGTTCCCGCGGCTGCGTGCGCTGCTCTCCGAGGCCGAGGACGTAGGCACCGAGCTCGACCGCGTCGGCATCGGGTTCGCGCTGCGCGAGGCGATCGAGCGCGCGACGAACCTGTGGACCGAGGAGCCCGAGCAGCTCGCGCGGCTGAGACGGCTGCGGCGCGCGGCCGAGTTCGCGCGCACGATGTCGCTCGAGCTCGACCTCTACCACGTGCAGAACCGCTTCTACGCGCTGATGGAGACCGTGTTCCCCCGCTTCCACGAGCAGGCCGAGCGCGGCGACCCGATGGCGATCGAGTGGCGCGAGCACTTCCGTGCGCTCGGCGAGGCGCTGCGCATGCGCGTGCGGGGATCGTGATGCTGGTCGCGTTGCTCGGGCTGCAGCTCTTCGCCGCCCCACCGAATGGTGGCGAGCAGCAGGCGCTGTGGACCGCGATCGACGACGTGCGCCGCACCGAGGCGCTGTACGAGGCGGTGCTCGCCCACCCGCGCAAGCGGAAGCTGCGGCCGTTCCCGCGGATCCTCCGCGAGAAGCAGCGCCACGAGAAGCGGCTCGTGAAGCTGGTGGTGAAGCGCGGCTACGGCGATCCGCCGGTCTTGTGGGACAGGCGCGACGTCACTGCGCCGGCGGACAAGAAGGCCGCGTGTGCGCGAGCGGTCGATCAAGAGCTGCGCAACGCGGCGATCTACGAGACCGCGATGGCGCTACCGCTGTCGCCGGCGGTGATGCGGACGATGCGAGCGATCCACCGTCGTGTGCGCAACCGTCACATCCCGAACTTCGAAGCGTGCGTGCGACTCGGGTGATCCTCGAGTCGGCCGACCTCCGCCTGTCGCCGAGCCGCGCTCACGCGCAGACCAGCACGTTGCCGGCCGGGTCCGCGTACTCCTGGCAGCGCCCGCCGTCGCAATCGGTGTCCTGCGTGCACGGCTCGCCGACCTGCCCGTGGCTGCACAGCGGGTCGCCGTTGCTCGCCATCACGCAGATCCCGTCGGCCTCGCACTCGGCCATCAGTCGATCGCACGTTCCGCCGGTGCACACGCCGGGGATGTCCTCGCTGGCCGCCTGCGCGAAGCAATGCAGCGAGTGGCAATGATCGTCGAGCTCGCACGGATCGCCGATCTCCAAATGGCCACAGAGAAAGCTCCCCCCGACGTCTATGCAGATGCCGTCGCCGCCGCAGGACTGGCCCGATTCCTCGCACACCGATTCCTCGCTCGTGGTGCTGCTGCTGCTGTCGCTGCTCGAGCTGCTCGACGTGCTCGTGTCGCTGCTGCTGCCCTCGCCACCGCTCGCACTGATCACGTTCCCGCTGCCCGCGGGCGGGGCCGGATCGGGCTTCACTTCGGCCGAGCACGCGGGGAGCAGGAGGAGTGCGAGGAGGCTGCGGTGCATACGTCGGCAGCTTCGCATGCCCGCCGCGCTCGCGGCAAATCGGCCGCGCTCACGCGGGCGGCTTCGCGCGACGCTTGGCCTTCTTCGGCAGCACCAACGTCCCGTCCGCGAGCATCGCGTCGCGGCGCGAGCGCATCGTCGCGAGCTCGCGCGGATGGAATCCGCGCAGCTCGAACGGCGGGTCGTCGCGCGGCGTCTTGTTCATGATGCTCACCGCGAACGTCGAATGCGGCAATCCGAAGAAGTGGCCGAGCTCGTGCGCGAGCACCCGGTCGCCCGCGATCGACGACAGGATCACGTAGCGCCGGGTCGTATCCGCGCGATCGCGCCAGTGCACCCCGCGGATCTCGTCGCCCTCGATGTCGACGTCGGCGAGCCGCCGCACCGACCACACGTGGATGACCCCGGGATCGTGATCCCGCCGCCCGAGCCGATCGCGATCCGCTCGCGACGCGATGTCGGCGTGCTCGGCCGGCTCCTCGCGGACCTCGATCGGCACGAACCCGACGTCGATCGTCGCGAACAGCCGGTTGGCCGCGCCGATCTGCGCACCCCACCACATCGGCGTCTGCACCGGCTCGCCCTCCTCCATCACCAGGTGCAGCACGATGGAGACGCAGTGCTTCGCCGTGCAGCTCGGCGCGCCCGTCACGAACGCGCGCGTGCCCAGCCGCTCGCGCGACTGCACCAGCACGGCGGTGCCGATCGCCGTGGCCGCGGGCTCGAGCGCGAGCACGAGCGAGAGCGCCGCACTCAGCACGTCGTCACACCCCGACCCGCGCGAGCCGGAGGATCTCGAAGATCGCCCGCGCCGCCGGCGACTTGTTGAGCGTGTAGAAGTGGATGCCGGCGACGCCCGCCGGCGCGCGCTGGAACGGATCGCCGCTGGCCGGGCGCAACAGCCCACGACACTGGTGGGCCGCGTAGCTCACCCCCGTCCAGAACACCTCCTGCGGATCGGCCTCGACGTCGGCCAGCCGTGCGCGCAACGAGTCGGGAATCGTCGCGCCGCACATCTGCGAGAAGCGCTGCACCTGCGAGACGTTCGTCACCGGCATGATGCCGGCGAGCAGCGGCACGTCGACGCCGGCCGCCCGCACCCGGCGCTCGAACGCGAAGAAGCGCTCGTTCTCGAAGAAGAGCTGCGTGATGAGGAAGTCCGCGCCCGCGCGCACCTTCTCGACCAGGTTGCGCAGGTCGGCCTCGCCGTCCGGCGCCTCCGGATGCACCTCGGGATAGCAGGCCGCGCCGACGCAGAAGTCGCCGCGGCTCTTCACGAACGCGACGAGCTCGCTCGCGTAGCGCAGCCCGCCTTCGCTCGGCACGAACGTGGTCTCGCCCTTCGGCGGGTCGCCGCGCAGCGCGAGCACGTTCCTCACCCCGGCCTCGCCGAGCTGGTCGAGCACGCGCGCGAGGTCGTCCTTGGTGGCGGCCACGCAGGTGAGGTGCGCCATCGCCTCGATGCCGAGCTCGCGGCGGATGCGAGCCACGAGATCGATCGTGCGCGAGCGCGTGCTGCCGCCGGCCCCGTAGGTCACCGAGACGAAATCGGGCTCGAGTGGGGCGAGGCGCTCGAGGCTGCGCAGCAGCGCCGTCTCGCCCTCGGGCGTGCGCGGCGGGAAGAACTCGAAGCTGAACACCGGGCGCTTGTGGGCCAGGCGATCGCGGATGAGCATGCCTCGATCCTTATCACGGCCCCGGCGGATCCGCCCGCGACAGCGCGACCAGCAGCGCTGCGGTCTGCACGAGCAGCACCAACGTGAACGGGATCGCACCGATGATCGCGACCGCGCGCACGACGTCGATGTGCGCAGTGAACACGAGCGCACCACCCATCGCCCCGAGCACCAGCCCCCACGCCAGCTTGCGGGACCGCGGGGGATCGGCCGCGCCACCGCTCGTGATCATGCCCAGCACGTATGCCGCCGAGTCCACGCTGGTGACGAGGAACAGGAGCACGAGCACCACTGCCACGAGCGAAAGCGCTTCGGCACCCGGGAGGCGCTGCAGCAGCGCGAACAGGGCCCGCGGCGGTTCGGCGACCGCGACCGCGGCGATGCCTCCGTCGTCGAGCACGATTGCGGTGCCCCCGAGGATCGCGAACCACAGGATCGAGAATGCGGTCGGGACCAACACCACCGCCACCACGAACTCGCGGATCGTGCGACCGCGGCTGATCCTCGCCACGAACACGCCGACGAACGGCGCCCACGCGATCCACCACACGAGGTAGCCCACCGTCCACTCGTGCAGCCACGGTCGCGCCGTCGTCCATGGGCTCGCCATGATCGACAGCGGCCCGAGCTCGCGCAGCCATGCGCCGAGCGAGCGCCCGAACAGCTCCAGCACCGCGCCCGCCGGCCCCAGCACCAGCACGATCACGACGAACGCGATCGCCACCACCACGTTGATGTTCGACAGCCACTTGATGCCGCGCTCGATGCGGCTCGCGGCCGAGGCGGTGTACGCGACCGTCATCACCACGAGCACGGCGATCGCGATCCCGGCGGAGTCCTTCGGGGTGCCCCACGCGGCCGCGAGCCCGCCGCGGATCTGCAGCACGCCCATGCCGATCGAGCCGGCGACCCCGAACGCGATCGCCAGGGCACCGATCACGTCCGCCGCGTGTGCGAGCCCATTGCCGAGCCGACCGCCGACGAGCGTGCGGATCGGTGCGCCCGGCAGGTAGTCGGTGCCGCGCACGAAGTGGAACCAGGCGAGCACGAGCGCCGCGATGCCGTAGATCGCCCACGCGTGCAGCCCCCAGTGGACGTCGGCGAGCGCGAGCGCGAGCGCGGCCGAGTCCGAGGTCGCGACCGGTGGCCGTGCGTGGTGGATGACCGGCTCGGCGACGCCCCAGAACATCAGCCCGCTGCCCATGCCGGCGGCGAACAGCATCGCGATCCATGCGAAGGTCGAGAACTCCGGTCGCTCGTCGGCGCGGCCGAGCCGTCGCCGACCGTGCCGGCCCAGCGCGAGCCACATGCACACGAGCACGAGCAGCGAGCTCGTGACCAGGAACACCCGATCGAGGCGCTCGATCACCGCCGCAACGCCCGCGAGCGCGACCTCGCCGAACGACTCGGGCACGATCCACGCGATCGCGGCGATCGCCGCGCAACCGAGCAGCGTCGGCGCGAAGCGACGGGGAGTCGGTGGGCGCGGCTCCACCCTCGGGATCATCGCACGGTCGCGATCAGCGGCGCTCTTGCCAGCGCAGCTGGAAGTCGACGCGACCGCGGGCAGCGTCGAGCACGAGCGGCTCGCAGATCCCCTCGACCTTGCAGATCGTGAAGTAGGCCGCGAGCCCGCCGGCCATGCCGATCACCCAGGTGCCGCTCGCGAGCAGCTCGCTCGGGAAGCCGTCGAGCGCGAGTGTCGCGAGCCCGGGCCCGCTCGGGCCCATCGTCATGTTGCCGAGCGCGCGGGCGTACTGCGGCCAGTAGCGGGCCGACTGGCTGCAGAGCGCGAGTGGGGACAGTCCGAACAATCGCCGGATCGCGAGCAGCGGGATCTGGAACGCCTTGCCGCCGAAGTTCTCCAGCGTCGCGCGCCGCCAGAAGTCGTAGGCGTCGTGGTCGCCGAGGTGACGACGCACCGCCTCGATGAGCGCCATGTGGTGCTCGATGGGCAGCCACGCGTAGCGGAAGCCGTCCTCGATGGCGCGGATCGACTCGGCCGGCACCTCGGCGCGGATCGCCGGGCCTTGCGCGAGCCGATCGACGAGCTCGAGCGCGATGCGGTTGTACGAGACGCGGAGCGCGGGTCCGTCCATCGCGGCGCTCGGGCGGAGCTCAGTTCAGGCTGCAGCACCTGCGATAGCGCCGACGGCTGCCGCACGTGCACGGCAGCTCGCGACCGATCGCGATGCGGGCCACCCCGACGAGCTCGGGGGTGCGATGGGTCTCGAAGTGGGCGTGCACCGCTGCGGCCAGCGCGGGCAGCTCGGCACGATCCCACGTCTCGGGCGCGCCCGCAGCCGGCGCGCCGAGCCTGGCCTCGCGCGGCACCGCGGGATCGAAGCCGGCGAGCTGCACGAACGGCACGAGCAGCTGCTGCCCGCGCGCGTCGGCGCGCCACGGCGCGCTCGCGTGCGCGCCGACGAGATAGCCGCGACACCAGTCGCGCGAGTCGGCCGCATCGTCGCGCGGCCCGACCGGGAGCCCGCGCGCGAGATCGGCGGTGAGCAGCTCGTGGCAGCGCAAGAGCTCGGTGAGCGAAGCGTCCAGCTCGGGGCCGCGTCGCTGCTGCGAGCCCGCGATGACGGCAGGGATCCACACGTCGTGCGGCACGGCGACCGGTGCGGACACCAGCGCCGTGAGCACGCCGAGCGCGTGCTGTCCCGACATGTTCGCGTGCAGCGATGCGAGCGCCGCATCCATGCGCGTGGCGAGCTCTTCGCGGTGATCGTCGTCGGACAAGGGCGGATGGATCCTCGCAGCGATCACGGTCGTCGTGCAAGTGCGACGATCAGACCGGCTCGAGCACGCCCGCATCGACGCGCTCGAGCGCGGCGCCGGGTTGTGCGCGGACGAGCAACGCGCCGTCGTCGTCGATCGCGACCGCGAGCACGCGGCGGCGGGTGGCGCCGCCGGGATCGCTCACGGCGACGGGCTGGCCGAGCGAGCCGCAGCGCGCCTCGTAGCGCTCGCGCACCGCTGCGAAGCCCTGGGTCGCGAACGCGTCGAGCACCGGCTCCAGCGCGCCGAGCAAGCGCGCGAGGAGCTGCGCGCGCCCGGGTACGGGGGCGAGCTCGGTGTCCGCGAGGCTGGTGGCGATCGCCGCGAGCTCCGGCGGCCATGCGCGGGCATGCACGTTGAGGCCGAACCCGACGACGAACGTGGGCGTCGTGCCCGCCCAGCGCGCCTCGCAGAGGATCCCGCCGAGCTTGCGCGCGCCGATGCGGATGTCGTTGGGCCACCAGAGCGTGGGGGCGAGGCCGAACGCGGCGAGGCCGTCGCAGATCCCGACGCCGATCGCGAGCCCGAGCGCCGACCAGCGCGCGTCGGCCTGCGGCGGTCGCAGCACGAAGCTCGCATACAGGCTCGCCCCCGCGGGCGAGTGCCACGGCCGGCCGAAGCGACCGCGACCGCGCGACTGCGCGTCGGCGGTGACGATCGCACCGTGCGGTGCGTCGGCCCACGCGGCCGCGCGATCGTTGGTCGAGCCCAGCTCGGCGTGGTGCTCGTGCACGCGCCCGAGCCAGCGCGTCTGCAGTGCGGCGGAGAGCCCTTCGAGCGCGTCGGTCACGGGGCCCGCGGGGACGAGGGCGGGGTCGTCTCGAACAGCATCGAGACGTCGGCCGCCCGCACCGAGTGGGTGAGCGCGCCGACGCTGATCAGATCGACGCCCAGCGCCGCGAGCCGATCGATGCGCTCGAGATCGACGTTGCCCGAGACCTCGACGATCGCCCGCCGGGCGATGCGGGCCAGCGCAGCCGCGACCATCGCGTCGTCCATGTTGTCGAGCAGCAGCGCATCGGCGGCGGCGGCCAGCGCCTGGTCGACCTCGTCGAGCGTAGTGACCTCGCACTCGATGCGCATGCCGTGGGGCGCGTGCGCGCGCGCAGCCGCGATGGCGGTCGCGATGCCCCCGGCCGCACGGATGTGGTTCTCCTTGATGAGCACGCCCGCGCCGAGATCGTTGCGATGGTTGTGCCCACCGCCGGTGCGCACCGCATAGCGGTCGAGCGCACGCAGGCCCGGCATCGTCTTGCGCGTGTCGGTGACGCGGCAGCGGCCCGCGGCGGCCTCGGCGTAGCGGCGCGTGGTGGTGGCGATGCCGCACATGCGCTGCACGAGGTTCAGCGCCGTGCGCTCGGCGCCCAGCAACGCGCGCGCGTTGCCGGCGACCTCGGCGATCACGGTGCCGCGCGCCACGCGGGCGCCCTCGGCCGCGTGCGCCCGCCAGTGCACCGCAGGGTCGAGCTTGCCGAACACGCGCGCCGCGATCGGCAGCCCGCACACGACCAGCTCCGACTTCGCGACGAACACCGCGCGCGCCGAGGCGTCGGCCGGTACGGTGGACCGCGCCGTCACGTCGCCCGCCGCGAGGTCTTCGCCGAGCGCACGATCGATCACCGCATCGAGATCACCGAGCTCTGGATCCCACATCTTGCCCCTGGCCCCGCTGCCGCGGTGCAGTCCACGTCTCCCAGGTCCACCCGCGCTCGCGGGCGATCCGGCGCAGCCGCGGATCCGGGTTCACCACCCGCGGATGACCGACGCGCTCGAGCATCGGGAGATCGGAGAAGCTGTCGCTGTAGAAGTAGCTCTGCGCCAGATCGATGCCGTGTTGCTCGGCGAAGCGCTCGGCGTAGCGCACCTTGCCGGCACCGTAGCACGCCGGCACCTCGTAGAGCCCGGTGAACACGCCGGTGTCGTCCACCTCGATGCGCGTGCAGAGCATGTGCTCGATCGCGAGCTCGCTGGCGACGGGCTGGGTGAGGAACTGCGTCGCGGAGGTGAGCAGCACGATCACGTGGCCCGCCGCCCGGTGCTCGTCGATCTTCGCGCGGGCCTCGCTGCAGATCGTCCAGGCGACCTCCTGACGGAACCACTGCTCGATCTCGGTCGCCAGCGGCCCGGCCTGCTTGCCCTTGTACGAGGCCAGCACGCGGGCCGCCATCGCGTCGTAGTCGAGCAGCCCGAAGCGATACTGCGCGAGCCACTTCAGCGAGCGCCCCAGCTGCACCACGCTCATCTGCTTGGTGCGCCACATGTAACCGATCCACTTCGAGCCCGAGTTGATCTCGAGCACCGTGTGGTCGATGTCGAAGAACGCCGCGATGTGACTCGTCGTCACCGCGGAAAGGTACTCGCGAGCAGCACCGCCATCAACAGGTTGGCCGCGGCGTGGAACAGCGCCGGTGCCCACAGACTGCCGCTGCGGCGCCACAGCCACGAGAACACGAGCGCGGGGAAGAACGTCGCGAGGCGGGCGAGCTCGGCCATTCCGACCAGATGGCCGAGCGCGAACACGAGGCTGGCGAGCACGGCGGCGAGCCCGATCGGCGCCCCGAGCACGCGGCGCGACGCGGGCCAGCGCTCCTCGAGCGCGCTCATGAGGTAGCCGCGATGGAAGACCTCTTCGGGCAACGCGACCGCGAACAGCTCGTTCGCGAGCGCGAGCAGCCCACGCAGACCGTAGAGCTCCGACCACTCGGTGGGCAGCCGCACGCCCGCGGGCCAGAACCCCCCGGGATGCGGCGCACACAGCCGGTCGAGGTAGCGCTCGAGCCCACCGGCCGCCGGCGTGAGCGACTCGACCCACACGACGGGCGAGAGCATCCAGAGTCGGCCGTGGCAGACCTCGGCGTAGAACCACAGGAAGAACAACACGAACGGCGGGAAGACGACGAGCGCGAGGATGCCGGCCCACTTCGCACCGCGCCACGACCAGCGTGGGATGACGCCGTCCGGCCCGATCTGCCAGCGTTTCGCACGCGCCGGATCGCGACGCATGATCCAGCCCGGCAGCAGATAGAACGCGGCGACGAGCGCGACGTAGCGGAGATCGAGCGGGATCGGCAGGAGCCCCGTGACCGCGTAGCCGACGTACACCGCAGCCGTGACGAGCAGCGCCCGCATCGCGAGCTCGGGCCGCAGCGGCACGGTCGCGGCGCCGAGCAGCGCGTCGGCCACGGGCGCCTCGGGCCCGCCGCCGAGATCTCGCACGCGGGGCGACTCGGACACCGCCGAGAGGATACCGTTACTTCATGTTGGACGAGAGCTTCGCGAGCCGACGGCGCAGGCTCTCGAGCGTCTCGGTGAGCTGGTCGATCTGTTCGAGCACGACCTGGTCGCCCGCGAGCGAGAGGATGTGCTCGCGACGCACGTTCGGATCGTCGAGCGTCTCCAGCGCACCGCCGAGGAATTGTTCGATGCGCACGAGCGCCAAGGCGGTCTCGCGCATGTCGTCGTCGATGAAGAGCAGCAGGTTCTCGATGTCGCGGACCTTCGCGAGCGCGCCCTCCGGCACCTCGGTCGGCCGCGAGCCGCGATCGAGCAGGCGATCCCGCAGCCGCCTGCGCGGGCCGCTCTTGCGGCGATCGAGCGCGGGCTCGACTTCGCTCCCCGTGCCGGCGGCCACGTCGGCGGCTGGCTCGCCTGCGAGGGCGTAGGGCTCGGCGGGCTCGATGAAGGCGGCCATGGTACCGGCAGCGGTGCCACAGCCCGCCCGCGCACCGCAAGTTTTCGGCGTGGTTGCCCCGGGCGTCCCACCATCGTAGGGATCCACCCCAGGCCGCCCGATGGGCTCGATCCCCGACGACAAGGTGCAAGAGGTCCGCGACCGCGCCGACATCGTCGACCTGGTCGGGCGCTACGTCGAGCTGCGTCGCGCCGGCCAGAACTGGAAGGGGCTCTGCCCATTTCACAGCGAGCGCTCGCCGAGCTTCAACGTCAATCCGGCGCGCAAGGGCTACAAGTGCTTCGGCTGCGGCGCCGGCGGTGATGCGATCCGCTTCGTGATGGAGCTCGAGGGCAAGAGCTTCCCCGAGGCGGTGCGCAAGCTCGCCGAGCTCTACGGGGTGAGCCTGCCCGCCTCGGCGATGCGCTCCGCGGGCGAGGCGCAGGCGAGCACCGAGAAGGACGAGGCCTACGCGCTCACGGCCCTCGCGACGAAGACGTGGCAGACGATCCTCGCCGAGCGCCCCGAGGGGGAGGCCGGTCGCGCCTACGTGCGCACGCGCGGGCTCGACGACGGCGTGGTCGCCTCGTTCCGCCTCGGCTATGCGCCGGCGCCCGCCGAGGCCGGCTGGGACCGGCTCGCGCGCACGATCGCGGAGCACAAGCTGTCCTTGCCGCTCGCCGAGAAGCTCGGGCTCGTGGGCAAGAGCGAGAAGTCGGGGCAGTACTTCGACAAGCTGCGTGGGCGGCTGGTCTTCCCGGTCATCGCACCGGGCGGCGAGGTGATCGCGTTCTCGGCCCGCATCGTGCCACCGCACGACGCGCCGGTGGAACGCGACGGCGAGCTCGTGCCGACCCCGAAGTACGTGAACAGCCCGGAGTCGCTGCTCTACACGAAGGGCAAGACGCTCTACGGGCTGCATGCCGCGAGGCCCGCGTTGGCCGCGACGCGTCGAGCGATCCTCGTCGAAGGGAACCTCGACGTCGTCCGGCTCCACCAGTGGGGGTTGCCGGAGGCCGTCGCGCCGCTGGGTACCGCGCTCACCGCCGACCAGGCGAAGCTGCTGGCGCGCTTCTGCGATCAGGTGGTCATGGCCTTCGACGGCGACGCCGCGGGGAAGAAGGCCGCGTGGTCCGCCCTGCCGCTGCTGCTCGAGGTCGACCTCGACGTGCGCATGGTGCTGCTGCAAGAGGGCGAAGATCCGGACAGCATCGGCAAGGAGCGCATGTCCTCGCTGCTCCTGCGGCCCGAAACGGCACTCGTCGAGATGATGAAGCGAATGGCCCAGAGCGCCGGCGACGCCGTGGATGCCCGCGCACGCGCGCTGGACCGGATCCTGCCACTGGTGGCCCGTGCGCCCCGTGAGAGCCAACGCGACCTCTACGCAGACCGCGCAGCGGAGCTGTTCGACTTGCCCCGCGCCCGGGTGGACACGGCGCTGCGCCAGCTCGCGCGCACGGATTCCAAGCCGCAAGCCCCCGGAAGGCCGCAAGAAAACTCTCGCAACATTCGCTCGACAACCCCTCCGAACATGCCAGTATCCGCGCCCGTGCGCCCCCTGCCGCTGCCAGCAGGCCAGACCCAACTGGCCATGCTGTTGGTCGACGTTCCGCATCTCGCGACCGTCGCGGAGCGTGCAGGCGCGCTCGAGTGGATCCGCGACCCGCGTCTGGCCCCGATTGCGCGGGCCGTCGTCGACGGTGCGCGCCGCGGCGAAGACCCGACGATGCCGGAGCTGCTGGCGCTCGTCGATGCCGATGCGCAGCCGCAGGTGCACGACGAGGTCTTCGCGGGGCAGTACCGAGCGCTGGCCACCGAGGATCCGCAGGGCCTGCTCAACGAGCTCGTCCGCCGGTGCGAGCGCGAAGCGTTGATCGAGCAGCGTCGCGACGTCGACCGCGAGGTCCGCCGCCTGCTCGAGCAGGGCTTCGACCGCGAAGCCGCCGAGCGCAAGAACTTCGGCTTATCGCTCTCCCGCCGCATCGACGAGCTCGCCCGGCCCGCCGACGTACCCCGCGCCCGCGGGGACAATTAGCGCCCGCGCGGCTTTTCGGGCACCCCTTCCAGGGCAAACCTACCCATGTCCGCCCTTCGTCTCGAGGCCCCACCCATGATGCGCAAGACCCCGACGCGAACCGTCGACGCTGAGAAGCTCAAGAAGAACCTCATCGCGTACGGCAAGAAGAAGGGGCACATCACCTACGAAGAGCTCCAAGAGCTCCTGCCCCCGGACCTCATCGACCCCGCCGAGATCGGCGACTGGGAAGCGATGCTGGTCGCCGAGGGCGTGCAGGTCACCACCCGCGAGGAAGGCAAGGCCGCCTCGGCGAAGGCCGCGACCAAGGTCGCGACCCGCAAGGTGATGCCCAAGCGCTACGAGAAGGAAGACGAGGAGGACGAGCAGGCTCGCACCAACGATCCGGTGCGCATGTACCTGCGCAAGATGGGCTCGGTCTCGCTGCTCACCCGCGAGGGCGAGGTCGAGATCGCGAAGCGCATCGAGGAAGGCGAGCGCAAGCTGCTGGAGATCGCGCTGCGTAGCCCGGTCGCCATCCCGTACATCTTCGACATGTACGACCGCATCAAGCGCGGTCAGCTGCGCATCAAGGACGTCGTGCAGATCAGCAACCCGGCCGACGGCGGTCCTCCGGGTGCGCTGGCGCCCGAGCCCTCGCCGGTCAACCAAGAAGCCGCGCTCGACAACCTGCAGAAGCAGCTCGAGAAGATCCGTCGCCACCAGAAGGAGATGGAGAAGCTCCGCGAGCAGATGAACGCGCTCGGCGAGCGCAAGCCGGGCGACACGCGCCGCGGCAAGCTGCAGAGCCAGCACGACGACCACGAGAACTCGTGCGTCGAGGCGATCACCGACATGAACCTCTCGCGGCGCCCGATCGACGGCATCGTCGACGAGCTCTCGCAGCTGGTCGAGCGGGTGACGCGAGCGGAGCGCGACCTCGTCGAGTGCGAGCGCCGTGCGGGCATGGACCTGAAGGAGCTGCGCAAGCTCTTCAAGGACGTGCGGCTGTCCGAGGAGGAGGAGTTCAAGCTCTGCCGTCGGCTCGGGCTGCATCCCTCGGAGCTGCACGAGATCGAGGCGCGCATGCGCCTGGCCACGAAGCGCATCAAGCAGGTCGAGCAAGAGACCGACATGCGCGCGCCCGAGCTGCAAGAGGTGCACGGCAAGCTGATGACGGCGCGTCGCCAGGCCGAGAAGGCGAAGGCGGAGCTCGTCGAGGCCAACCTCCGCCTCGTGGTCTCGATCGCGAAGAAGTACACGAACCGCGGCCTGCAGTTCCTCGACCTCATCCAGGAGGGGAACATCGGCCTCATGAAGGCCGTCGACAAGTTCGAGTACAAGCGCGGCTACAAGTTCTCCACGTACGCGACGTGGTGGATCCGGCAGGCGATCACGCGGGCCATCGCGGATCAGGCCCGCACGATCCGCATCCCCGTGCACATGATCGAGACGATCAACAAGCTCATCCGCACCAGCCGCTATCTGGTGCAGGAGCTCGGCCGCGAGCCCACGCCCGAAGAGATCGCCGAGAAGATGGAGCTGCCGCTCGACAAGGTCCGCAAGGTCCTCAAGATCGCGAAGGAGCCCATCTCGCTCGAGACCCCGATCGGCGAGGAAGAGGACTCGCATCTGGGCGACTTCATCGAGGACAAGAACATGACCTCGCCGTCCGACGCGGTCATCAACCTGAACCTCGCCGACCAGACGCGCCGCGTGCTCGCCACGCTGACGCCCCGCGAGGAGAAGGTGCTGCGCATGCGCTTCGGCATCGGCGAGGCCAGCGACCACACCCTCGAAGAGGTCGGCCAGGACTTCAGCGTGACCCGAGAGCGCATCCGCCAGATCGAGGCGAAGGCGCTGCGCAAGCTCCGGCACCCGAGCCGCAGCAAGCGTCTGAAGGCGTTCGTCGAGAACTGAG
>CAZFKC010000139.1:8475-25376 GCA_964519175.1 uncultured Nannocystaceae bacterium | reverse complement strand
GAGTCGTGGTACTCCAGCACGCGATGGCGAACGTCCTCGTCGAGCTCCTCGAGCTGCTGCGCCTCGAACGCATCGAGCAGGATCTGTTCCGCGGACAGAGCCAGGATCTCGGCTGGGGCAACGTCTTCGGCGGGCAGGTGCTGGGCCAGGCGCTGTCCGCCGCCGAGCAGACCGTGCCCGACGATCGCATCGCGCACTCGATGCACGGCTACTTCCTGCGCACGGGCAATGCGAAAAAGCCGATCGTCTATGAAGTCGATCGCATCCGCGACGGCAAGAGCTTCACCACGCGGCGGGTCGTGGCGATCCAAGATGGTCAGGCGATCTTCAGTATGTCGGCGTCGTTCCAGCTGCACGAGCCCGGGCTCGAGCACCGCGCCGATGCGCCGCCGGCCAGCGGACCCGACGGCCTGCTCAGCGAGGTCGAGCTCGCCCGGCGCTACGCCGATCGGATCCCCGCCGCGTTCCGCGAGCAGGCCACCTGCGAGCGCCCGATCGAGATCCGTGCGGTCACGCCCTACGATCCGCTGCGCCCCACCGTCGAGCCGCCCGAGCGCAAGGTCTGGTACCGCGCGATCGATCGCCTGCCCGATCGCCCGAGCGTCCACCAGTACCTGCTCGCCTACGCGTCCGACTTCAACCTGCTCGGCGTGACGATGCAGCCGCACGGCGTGTCGTGGATGGTGCCGGGCATGCAGGTCGCGAGCCTCGATCATGCGATCTGGTTCCACCGCCCGTTCCGCCTCGACGACTGGCTGCTCTACGCGATCGACAGCCCGTCCGCGTCCGGAGCCCGCGGCCTCGCACGCGGACAGTTCTTCACGCAGGACGGCCTGCTCGTGGCCTCCACCGCACAAGAAGGCCTCATCCGCCGACGCACGCCGCGCAGCCCCGGCTAGAGGTAGGGACACTCGCGCAGATCGTCGAGCCGCGCGTCGCCGGGCGCCATCGCGGGCGCCCACGTACCGATCGCGAGATACGCGTACGCGCTGGCGAGATCGAACGGTGCGGCGCCGCTCCACAGCGGCTCCCACTCGCCGCCCGGCAGCGCGCGATCGAAGCCGAGCTCTTCACCGTGGGTCCATATCCGCCACACCGTCTGGTCGTAGGGCATCACCTCGACGACGTTCTCCCAGGTCATCCCGTCGTCCACGCGCACCGCCAGCACGCCGTACTCGTGGATGAGCAGCATCTCGCTCGTCTCGCCGTACACGCCCATCGTGATCTGCGAGCTCGTGGCCTGGTTCGGCACGCCGAGCACGGTCACCTGCAGGTCGCGCTCGACGAAGCCCATCGTCGGGCTGTCGATGCCGGCGTGCGCGGGCTCGACGACGAGCGTCACGACCAGCGTGCCGTCGTCCATGTTCATGCCGAGCCCGCCGTCGTTCCACGCGGAGAAGCCGTCGATGCTGCCGTCGTCGAAGTCCTCGACGATGCATGCGTCCACGGGCGGCATGCCCGTGTCGCTCTCGCTGCCGTCCGTGGCGGCCGTGCTCGCCTCGGCCGTCGCGTTCGCGCCCGAGCTGCTGGTCGCCTCGCTGCTGCTCTCGGCCTCGCCGACGCTGGACTCGAGCGTCGCGATCGAGAGCGAGCTCGGACCGCTGGTGCTCGTCGTGGTGCCGTCGGTGCCGCTGTCGTCGTCGCTGCTGCCCGGGCCGATCGGATCGACGCACGCATCTGCGAACGACGACGGCGCGTGGCTGCCGTAGCGCTGGCCCGACGGACAGGCCGCGTCGGGGAAGCTGCACCAGCCACTCGGCTCGCATAGCCCACCCGGACACTCGGAGGGATCGGTGCACGCGAACACCGACGCGCCGCACGCGTGCAGGAGCGCGAGCGCTGCCGCGACGCACGAGCAGGCGGCGAGACGACCGCGCACCATCACCGCAGCTTAGCACCGGCGCACGCGGTCACGCGAAGCGCCACGCGAGCATCCACGTGAAGAATGCCGCGAGCGCGAGCACGCCCGCGCGCGTGCCCGTGGGACGCCGCAGCCGGCCCTGCGCATCGAGGCCGCGCGCGAGGAAGGCCAAGCTCGCACCCACCCACATCGCCATCGCGAGCGCCGCGAGCACCACGGGTGTGCGCGGCGACGCGCTCGCCTCGCGCAGGCGCTCGAGCTGCGCCGCCTCGCCCGGCGCAGCGACGCCGAGCGCCCGGGATTGCGCGTCCATCAGCCGCGCGATGCGAGCGTCGACGTCGGCCAGCACGTCTTCGTGCGGCACGTCGAGCGCACGGCTACCGAGCAGCCCCGAGCGGATCTCCCGATACGCCGCGAGCGCGCGCGCATGACCGAGGTCGGCGGGGTCGGCCTCGGCCACCTCACCGAGTGCGAGCAGTCGCGCAATCGCGACCTCGTCGTGGCCCGCGCCCGGCAGACGCCAGCGCAGCGCTCGACCGAGGTGGATCACTTCGGCGTCTTCGTCGCCGAGCTCCGCGGCAGCGTCGGCCGCCGACAGCTCGCGCCTCGCTTCGACGGCGACGTGCACGACCACCGGGACGAGCAGCGCCGGCACCACCAGCGCGAAGAGCCCCCACCGGCGCAAGCGCGCTCGGCGATCGCTCATGTGAAGTCCCGGCGCTGGAACAGCAAGCACGCGAGCACCGTGCACATGCCTCCGTATGCACCGGCGTAGAGCGCCGCCTCGGCGACGTAGCCCCAGCTCACGAACGACTCGTGGATCGACACCGGCGTCTCGCCGGAGAGCATCGCGCCCGACACGTAGAACGCGTGGAAGTCGGGCAGCACCACCGTGACGCCGTCGAGCAGCGTGCCGATCGGCGTGCCGGCGAGCTTGCCCTCGGCGAACGCCCGCAGCTCGCCGCTGTTGCGTCCGATCACCCACAGCGAGCCGGTGAACATCGCCGAGAGGTACGGCGACGAGAACGACGAGAACAGCATCGCGACCGCGGTGACGAGCAAGAGCTCGAGCAACACCAGCAGCTCGGCGCGAACGAGCGCGACGTCGTGCACGCCGCCTTCGCTCGCGAGCACGATCGCGAGCGTGATCGCCATGAGGCCCACCAACACGGTGAGGGTCACGCCGAGCCCGAGCAGCTTGCCGAGCAGGAACTCCGCGCGGAACAGCGGCTTCGGGATCACGAAGAACACGGTCTTGCGATCGAGCTCCTTCGACAGCAGGTTCACGCCGAGGAACAGCGCGATGACGAGGCCCACGATGCTGATGCCGGCGAGCCCGATGTCCTTGATGACGCGGACCTCTTCGTGCAGCGACAGCTCGCCGAGCACGATGGAGAACGCCATGAGCCCCACCGCGAACAGCACGAGCACGTAGAGCACGCGGTTGCGCGTGGCCTCGCGGAACGTGTTGAGCGCGATCGCCCAGACGCGCGCCATGCTGCCCATCGCCGCGTTCATGCGGACGGCCTCTTCGCCTCGGCGACGAACAGCTCTTCGAGGCCCTGGCGGTGCTGCACGAGCTGGAGGATCTCGCCGCCACCGGCGATGACGTCGCGGGCGAGCGCGTTCGCGGACTCGAGATCCGGCAGCCGCGACAGCCGCCCTTCGCTGCCGGTCGTGTGCGTGCCCGCGGTGGACTGCAGGCGGGCGGCGAGCTCGTCGGGTGCGCGCCACAGCACCTCGACCGCCTCGAGCTGCGGCGACAGGAGCTCGCCGAGCGGCCCCGTATCGCGCAGCTCGCCGCGGACCACGATGCCGACGCGATCGCAGAGCAGCGTCGCGTCGGAGAGGATGTGCGTCGAGAAGAACACGGTCTTGCCGCGCTCGCGCAGCCGCACGATGAGGTCGCGGACCTCCTTGCGCCCGAGCGGATCGAGCCCGCTCATCGGCTCGTCGAGCACGATGAGCTCGGGGTCGCCGATGAGCGCCTGCGCGAGCCCGGCGCGCTGCAGCATGCCCTTGCTGTACGAGCGCAGCGGTCGCTTCGCCGCGTCCTTCAGCCCCACCTCTTCGATCAGCTCCTCGGCGCGACGCCTCCGCAGCGCGCGGTCGAGCCCGTGCAGTCGCCCCACCATGTCGAGCAGCTCGACGACGTCGAGGTAGTCGTAGAAGTAGGGGTTCTCGGGCAGGTAGCCGACGCGCTCCTTGGCGCGGCGATCGCCGATGGGCGCACCGAACAGACGCGCGGTGCCGGCGCTCGGGAAGATGAGCCCCATCAGGATCTTGATGGTCGTCGTCTTGCCCGCGCCGTTCGGACCCAGGAAGCCGAAGATCTCGCCCTTTTCCACCGCGAACGAGATGCCGCGCAGCGCCTCGGTGCGCCGACGCAGGAAGCCCCGCACGAACGTCTTGCGCAGGCCGTCGACCTCGAGCACCGCCATCTTCGACCGCGAGCATAACCGCGTCGCCGCCCGCGCCCAACTCGCCGGATCGCGGCGCGCTCCGACCTGCTACGATCGCCGCGCGCATGACCGAGACGAGCCGACGCACGCTCTGCCGCGCCACGCTCGCGGGCCTCGCGGGGCTGGCCGGCGCAGTGGTGGGCGGGCCGGCCCTGGCCCGCGCCGAGGCGCCGCCGCCCGATCCCCCCGATGTCGATCCGCCGCACCCCAGCGCGCCGCTCGGCTGGATGCGCTCGGGCGGCAGTGACGAGGCGATCACGATCGATCTCCCGCAGCTGCGCTACGACGGCCACTGGGATCCGCGCAAGGGTGCGATGCGCGTGCTCGCCCGCGAGCTGCGGCTGCGCACGCGGCTCGAGCCGGTCGCCGAGCCCACCACCGTGCAGCCGCAATCGGCGACGTTGTTCGAGACCCCGTTCCTCTACGTCGCCGGTGACGAGGCCCTGCCCTCGATGTCGCGCTCGGCCGAGGCGAACCTGCGCCAGTTCCTCGACCTCGGCGGGCTCGTGCTGTTCGACGCCGCCGACGGTGGCACCGACAGCGCGTTCACCCACTCCGTCGAGCAGCTGCTCGGCCGCGTCGCACCGAGCAGCGAGCTCACGCCGATCGCCCGCGACCACGTCCTGTTCCGCAGCTTCTACCTCGTCGACGCACCGGTCGGTCGCACCGCGGCCTTCGATCACCTGCTCGGGATCCAGGAAGAGGGCCGCATCAAGGCGCTGCTCATGCGCAACGATCTCGGGGGCGCGCTGGCCGAGCTGCCCGACGGACGCATGGCGCATCCGTGCACCCCCGGGGGCGCCGAGCAGCGACAGTGGGCGATCCGCTTCGCGACCAACGTGCTGCTCTACGCGACCTGCACCGACTACAAGGCCGACCGCGCCCACGTCGAGACGCTGCTCCGCGCGCGCAGGTGGCGATGAGCGAGCGCTGGAGCCTCGCGCCGGGCTACATGCCCGACACGCTGGTGCTCGTGCTCATCGGCATCTGCGGTGTGGTCGCGCTCGTCGAGGCGATCAGCGCGTTCGGACGCCGCAGCCGCAAGATGAGCCGCGGCACCGCGCTGGGCGTGCTCGGCCTGCGCCTGCTCGCGATCGCGGCCCTGTTCGCCATCGCGTTCGAGCTCACGCTGCGCTTCGACCACGTCGCGCCCAGCACGCAGCGCGTCGTCGTGCTCGTCGATCGCTCGGCCTCGATCGCCGTGCCCGACGCGACCGAGCCCGGCGGCGACACCGAGACCCGGCAGGCCCGCATCGAGGCGCTGTGGGAGCGCTCGGAGGGCGCGCGAGCGCAGTGGCGCGAGGCTGGGCTGCAGCTCGACGTGCGCGGGTTCTCGGTCGACACCGTCTCCGAGAGCGGCGAGCTCGCCGAGACGCTCGCGACCACGCCCACGGGCGCGGCCTCCGATCTCGCGGGCGCGCTCGCGGGCGTCGGCGACGACACCTCGCACCCCGGCGAGCGGCTCGCCGCCGTGGTCGTGATCTCCGATGGGCTGGTGGGCGGCAGCGACGACGCGGCCAGCAGCGAGCAGCTGCGCGAGGTCGCGGCGCGGCTCGGCGTGCCGATCACCACCGCGAGCGTCGGCGCGCCCGCGCTGCGCGACGTCTCCGTGGCCGACGTGCGCGCGGGCGAGTTCGCGTTCGTCGAGAACGTCACCGAGCTCGAGGCCACCATCTTCGCGCACGGGCTGCGCGGCGAGACCGCGAAGGTGCAGCTGCTGCGCAACGGCGAGCAGGTCGGCGAGCGCACGCTCAAGCTGCTCGCCGACGGCGTGCCCCAGCGCGTCGAGTTCGAGGTCGCGCCCGATCGCGTGGGGCAGTTCGTCTACGAGATCGCCGTCGCCGAGCTGCCGCGCGAGGCCACCCTCGCGAACAACCGCCGCGCATTCGTGGTCAAGGTGCTGCGCGACAAGGTCCGCGTGCTGCACGTCGCCGGCCGCCCCGACTGGGACGTCCGAGCGCTGCGCACGCTCTTGCGTCGCGACCCCAACGTCGAGCTGCTCAGCTACTACATCTTGCGCGACTTCGACGACATCGCGCGCGAGGACACCGACGCGCTCTCGCTGATCCCCTTCCCCACCGAGGAGCTGTTCGAGCAGGAGCTCGGCAGCTTCGATGTCGTCGTGCTGCACAACTTCGACGCGGTGCCGCACCAGGTCGGGCAGTACGTCGACAACATCGCCCAGTTCGTGGCCGACGGCGGCGCGCTCGTGCTCATCGGCGGCGATCTCGGCTTCTCCGACGGCGGCTACAGCACGCCCACGATGTCGGCGCAGCTGCCCATCGATCTGCGGCGCGCAGCACCGCTCGTGCGCGAGCCGGTGCGACCCAAGCTGACCGAGGCGGGACGCCGCCATCCGATCACCGGATGGTTGCTCGCCGGCGACGGTCGCGGCTGGGAGGCGCTGCCCGAGCTGCAGGGCTGGAACCCGGTGTCGCTGCGCGACGACGCGGCGATCGGCGCGACCACTTTGCTCTCGCATCCGACGCAGCTCGACGCGCGCGGGCAGCCGCGGCCGTTGCTGGCGGTGGCCGAGCCCGGCAAGGGCCGCGTCGTCGTGCTCGCCACCGGCTCCACCTGGCGACTCGGGTTCGCGCCCGAGCTCGCGCTCGTCGACGGCGCGCGACCCTACGATCTGCTCTGGCTCGGCGTGGTGCGCTGGCTCCTACGCGACGACAGCTCCGGCCGCCTGCAGCTCGAGACCGACAAGCCGCGCTATCGCGTCGGCGAGCCGGTCGAGCTGCGCGCGCGCACGCTGACCGGCGCGTATGCACCGGAGCCCGCGATCCCGCTGCACTGGCGCATCGAGGCGATGCAGGGCGACACGCAGGGCGAGCGCAGCGTGCTGCACCACGGGGACTGGACCACCGACGATCTCGGACGTGCGCGCACGAGCGTCGCGAGCCTTCCGGTCGGCGCGTATGCAGCGGTCGCCGAGCGCACTTCGGAAGGCGACGAGCAGACCACGCGCGCGAGCGTCGAGCGGGTGTTCATCGTCGAGCCACCGGGCCGCGAGCTCGCGCGCATCGACGCCGACCCGGGCATCGCACGGCTGCGCGAGCTCGCCGAGGCGACGGGTGGCAGCGTCGTGTCGGCGATCGGCGGCGACGCGTTGCCGCTCGATCTGCCCCGCCGCGAGCCCGACGAGGCCACCGCGAGTGGGCGCGTCGCCGCGCGGCGCGAGCTCGCGCTCTGGGGCGGCCCCGGTGCGCTGATCGTGCTTCTGCTCGCGTTCGGCGGCGAGTGGTGGCTGCGTCGGCGCGCTGGCGCTCGCTGAGCGCCGAGCGCCGCGCGAGCCCTGCATCCGCGTGATGGCTGGGCCCTGCGCCTTCGGGCAAGATGGAAGGCTGGGGCGGAGGGTGGGCGCTGGTCTCGTGACGCCGACGACGGTCGTGAGCCAATCGCCGACGACGCTGGTCGACGGCGACGCGCCAGCGCGCGGCGAGCCGCCTCCGCGCGCGGGTGAGCGGCTCGGGCGCCATGCGCTGCTCGAGGTGCTCGGCGAGGGCGGCATGGGCGTCGTGTACCTGGCCTACGATGCGGATCTCGATCGGCGCGTCGCGCTGAAGCTGCTGCGCGAGGTCGATGGTCGCGACCGTGGGCGCGAGCGATTGCTGCGGGAGGCACGTGCGCTCGCCAGCCTCGCGCATCCGAACGTGGTGCCGGTGTTCGATGTGGGCGAGGCACGCGGCCACGCGTTCGTCACGATGGAGTACGTCGAGGGCGCGACGCTCACGGAGTGGCTGCGGCAACGTCGGCGCTCGCTCGCGGAGATCCTCGCCACCTTCGCCGAGGCCGGGCGCGGGCTCATGGCCGCGCACGCGATCGGCATCGTGCACCGCGACTTCAAGCCGGACAACGTGCTCATCGGCAAGGCCGACGACGATTCCGCGGGCACCGGGCGCGTGCGCGTCGGCGACTTCGGGCTCGCGCGACCGGCCGAGCTGCTCACGCCGACGTCGCTCGAGCTGCGCGACAGCGGCGCGATCGATGCACCCAGCGAAGACGTGCGGCTCACCCGGGCCGGCGTGGTGCTCGGCACGCCGGCATACATGGCCCCCGAGCAACATCGCGGACAGCCGATCACCGCGGCCTCGGATCAGTACGCGTTCTGCGTGGCGCTGTTCGAGGCGGTCTACGGCGCGCGTCCGTTCGTGGCCGACACGGCGCGACGCCTGCTCGAGCTCAAGCTCGCCGGCCGCATCCCGAGCCCGCCCGAGGTCCCCGTGCCGCAGTGGCTACGGCATGCGCTCGTGCGCGGGCTCGATCCGGCGCCCGAGCGCCGCTGGCCGTCGATGGCCGCGCTCGTCGAGCTGCTCGAGGATCGTCGACGCCGCACGCGACGCATCGCGAAGTGGATCGCCGCCGGCACGCTCGCGGCGGTCGGGCTCGCGCTCGTGTGGCCGCGCGCCGCCGAGCCGTGCAATGCCGCGACACGCGTCGGCCAGATGTGGAACGACGCCCGTCGGGCCGCGATCGGCGAGCGCTTCGAGCAGACCGGGCTCGCCTACGCGAAGGACACCTGGTCGCGCACGGCGACGCTGCTCGACGCCTACACGGAGCGCTGGATCGCCGCGCGGGACGAGACCTGTCTTGCTGCGCAGGCGCCCGCGGCGGGCGGCGTGGATCTCGATGCGCGCATGGACTGCCTCGACGGGCGACTCCACGAGCTCGAGGAGTTGCTCGGCGTATTCGACGAGCCCGACGCCGACACCGTCGCGCGTGCCGTGACCGCCTCGACGGCACTCTCGCCGCTGCACCCCTGCCTCGTCGACGATCCCGGGGACGATCTGCCGAGCGATCCGGCCCTGCGCGCACGCGTGGCGCAGGTCGAGCGCATGATCGGTCGCGCCCGCGTGCTGGAGAACACCGGCCGCTTCGACGCGCTGCGCCTGCAGGCCGAGCGCGTGCAGGAGGAAGCGGCGACGATCGAGCACCCGCCGCTCTCCGCCGAGGCGCTGCAGCTGCTGGGCAGCGCGCGCGAACGGATCGGCGACTACGACAGCGCCCGCGAGCTGCTCGGCGAGGCGATGTTCAGCGCACAGGCGCTCGGCCTCGATGCGCTCGCGGCCGAGGCGGCGATCGATCTGGTGTGGCTCGAGGGCGTCGACGCGGCCGACGATGCCGCGGCGCGGCAGTGGGAGCGGCACGCGACGGCCGCGATCACGCGGCTCGGGGGCTCGACGGACGAGCGGGCGCGGCTGGCGAACGCGCTCGGGGCGATGCATGCCGCGGCTGGGCGATCCGCAGCGGCGCGCGAGCAGTTCGCGATCGCGCTGGCGGGGTTCGAGGCCACCGATCGCGAGCTCGCGGGCTACGAGGGCATCGGCAGCGCGATGCCCGACGTCGCGACCGCGCTGCAGAACATCGGCATCGCGCTCTCCGGCGAAGGTCGCCATGCCGAGGCCCGCGCGCCGCTCGAGCGTGCGCTCGCGATCCACGAGCGCCTCGAAGGTGCCGATCATCCCGACGTGGCGAGCACCCGCGATGCGCTCGGCGGCGTGCTGCTGCGCATCGGCGAGCTCGCGCCGGCTCGGGCTGCGCTCGAGCATGCACTGCGTGCACGCCGGGGCGCGTTGCCGGCCGATCACCCCGACATCGCGCGCTCGCACAACAACCTGGGCAGCCTGTTCGAGGCCACCGGCGAGCTCGAGCTGGCCGAGCAGCACTACCGCGAGGCGGTCGCGATCTTCGAGCGCGCGCTCGGGCCCGACCACGCGATCGTGGGCGCGACGCTGGTGAACCTCGGTGCGGTGCTCGAGCGACGCGGGCGCACGCAGGAGGCCCGCGAGATCCTCGTGCGTGCGATGGCGTTGCTCGAGGCCAGCCTGCCGCCCGAGCATCCCTACGTCGCGTGGGCCGTCATCGCGCTCGGCAAGACGGAGCTCGAGCGCGGCGAGCCGGCGCTCGCACGGGCGCTGCTCGAGCGCGGCGAGCTGGCGTGCAAGGGCGCAGCGCTCGAGCCCGCGCTCTGCGGCAGCACGGCGCTGTGGCTCGCCATGGCGCGCGAACGACTGGGCGAGCCGATCGATCGCGTGCGCCCGCTGGTGGAGCGCGCCGTCCACGAGCTCGACCTCGCCGGCGCACCGGGCAAGGAGGTCCTGCTCGAAGCGAAGGCCTGGCTCGCGCTGCACGCCGACGAGTGACGAGGCGGATCAGCGCAGCGCCAGCTGTGGCATCGGGTGGTGCCGCAGCATCACGAATCTCCCCGAGCCCCCACTCGTCGTCCACGTGCCCTCGATGCGCTTCGCGGCGACGTCGAGCCGGCCCACGTAGTCGACGACGTGGCGCACGCCGGCGCTGCCGTCGTAGGTCTTCGTGAAGCGCACCACGCCCGCGTCGTCGATGCTGCCGACGAGCGTCGCTTTCAGCTCGCCCTCGTCCTCGTCACCGAACGTGTTCGGCTCGATGATCGAGCCGGTCAGCTTCGCGCCCTCGAAGGCGAGGTCGGCGAAGAAGGCGACCGAGGCCGCGCCGCCCTTCGCGACGCCGTAGATGTACGTGCCCGACCAGGTGCCGGTGAGCAGCGCCGGATCGAACGGGCCCACCGGCTCCGGCGTGCGCGCGACCTCTTCGGTCGTCTGCGCCGCGTCCTCGGGCGCGACCGGGTCGCGCGGCGGCGGCTGCAACGGATCGACCTTCGCGCGGTAGACCGGCAGCGGCGCCTCCGTCGACGGCGGCATCCGGGTCGGCTCGCGCGTCGCACAGCCCTGCGCGAGCGCGCAGACGATCGCGAACGAGCCCACGCGGGAACGCGACGACATCGACGGAGTATGGCGCGCGCGCGACCCCCCGGCCAGGCCCGGGGGTGCGCAGGCCCTCACCGCTGGCCGAGCGCCCGCTTCACGCTCGCGGGCAGCTCGGTCACCGTGCACGCGAGCTCCAGCCGCGAGTCGACGACGCGCAGGCTGGGTGCGCAGGGCAGCACGTCCTCGGGCGGGAGCTGGAACACGAGCGGCCGACCGAGGTACGCGCGCGCCTCGGGTGGAAGGCCGTCGCCCGACAGCTCGATCTCCACGCGTCGGCCCTTCACCGCGAGCCTGGCCTCGGCGGTGAGCCCCTGCGCGTGCACCGTCGCCTTCGTGCCCTCGAGCTGGATCGACTCGCGCAGCACCTTGGAGATCGCGTCGCCGGTGAGCCGCGCGGTGACCTCGGCGCGATCGATGCCGGTGACCTGCAGCTGCTGCTGATCGAGCAGCAGGTCGCGATCGATGCGCAGCTTGTCGACGACGAGCACGACCGATTCCACCGACACGCCGGCGCCCTCGATCTCCGCGAGCTGCACGTGCAGCTTGTCCACCGTGCCGAACAGCAGCACGTCGACCAGGAACGGGAAGCCCTCGATCTTCACGGTCGCCTGTCGCATGCGCGGCAGCACCTCGATGATGCGCTTGCTCGCCTCGGCCTCGGCCATGCTCCGCGCCTTGCCGTCGAGCCAGTACCCGACGCCGAGCGCGATCACCAGCAGTACGCCGAGCACTGCCAGCACGATGCCGAGCTTCTTCATGCGCGCCCCATAGCATAGCGCGCGTGCTAGAGTCGCGAGCGTGGACAGGACGGGCATCGCCGACGCCGAGCTGCTCGAGGCCTGGCGCGCCGGCGAGCGCGAGGCCGGCGACGAGCTCTTGCGCCGGCACTTCCTCGGCGTGTTCCGCTTCTTCACCGCGCATCCCGGCGTCGACGCCGAGGAGCTCACCCAGCGCACGTTCGAGGCGTGCATCGCGGCGCGTGATCGCGTGCGCGATCGCTTCGGCGCCTACCTCTACGGCATCGCGCGCAACCAGCTGCTGCGCGAGTGGGAGAAGAAGGGCACGCGCGGCACGCCGGTCAGCTCGAGCGGCGACTCCGTGGGCGCCCTCGCCACGTCGCCGAGCATGCGCGTCGCCCGGCACGAGGAGCAGCTGCTGTTCGTGCGTGGGCTGGCCGCGATGCCCCGCGAGTTCGCGACGGTGCTCGAGGCCTTCTACTGGGACGACCGCTCGATCCCCGAGATCGCCACGCAGCTCGGCATCGCCGAGGGCACGGTGAAGAGCCGGCTCTTCCGCGGCAAGGCCCTGCTACGCGCGTGGCTGGAGAGCGCGAAGGAAGACGACGAGCTACGCTCCGGGGCGATCGCGCTGCTCGATCGGGCCTGAGCTCCGGCCTATAGACCGCCGACGTCGACGCGCTTGGTGTGGTGCGCGAGCCGACCGAACGCGAGGTACACGACCGGCGTCGTGAAGAGCGTCAGCAGCTGGCTCACCAGCAGCCCACCGACCATCGCGTAGCCGAGCGGCTGCCGCAGCTCCGAGCCCGCGCCGTGCGCGAGCATGAGCGGGATGCCGCCGACGAGCGCCGCCATCGTGGTCATCATGATCGGCCGGAAGCGACGCACGCAGGCCTCGTAGATCGCCTCCACCGGCGGTCGGCCCTCGTCGCGCTCGAGCTCGAGCGCGACGTCGATCATCATGATCGCGTTCTTCTTCACGATGCCGATGAGCAGCAGGATGCCGATCATCGCCATCACGCCCAGGTCGTAGCCGAACAGGTACATCGCCGCGAGCGCGCCGAGCCCCGCCGACGGCAGGGTCGAGAGGATCGTCAGCGGGTGCACGTAGCTCTCGTAGAGCATCCCGAGGATCACGTAGACGGCGATCAGTGCGGCCGCGATGAGGTACGGCTGGCTCTCGAGCGAGCTCTGGAACGCCTGCGCCGTGCCCTGGAACGAGCCCTCGATCTCGGCCGGCTTGCCCAGCTCGGACTCGACGCGATCGATCGCCGTGATCGCGTCGCCGAGCGCGACCCCGGGCGCGAGATTGAAGGAGATCGTGACGGCGGGGAGCTGGCCGAGGTGCCCGATCGAGACCGGTCGCACCACCGTGTCGTCCCAGTGCGCGACCAGGGACAGCGGGATCTGCCGGCCGGTGCTCGGCGACGGCACGTAGATGCGCTCGAGCGCGTGCGCATCACCGGCGAGCCGCGGGTCGACCTCGAGCACGACGCGGTACTGGCTGACCTGGGTGAAGTAGGTCGCGATCTGGCGCTGACCGAACGCATTGTAGAGCGCGTTGTCGATCGCTTCGGGTGTGATGCCGAAGCGCGATGCGGCGTCGCGATCGATCGCGAGGGACACCGTGGGCGCGCTGTTCTGCTGATCCGAGGTGACGTCGCGCAGCTCGGACAGCTCACCCAGCGCGGCGATGAGCTTGGGTGCGAAGCTCGTGACCGCCTCGAGATCGGAGCTGCGCAGCGTGTACTGGAACTGCGTCTTCGTGCGGATGCCGCCGAGGTTCAGATCCTGCGAGACCTGGAAGAACACGGTGACGCCGACGACCTCGCTGGTCTGCTTGCGCAGCCGCTCGATCACCTGCCACGCGGACGCGTCGCGCTCTTCCTGGGGCACGAGCGCGAGCCACAGCCGCCCGGTGTTCGACGACGTCGCCATGCCGCCCGACCCCGCGCTCGACTGCACGCGCTCGATCGCCGGGTCGGCCGCGACGATCTCGGCGACGCGCAGCTGCTTCGCCGCCAGCGTCGCGTACGACATGTCCGGCGTACCCTCGACGGTCGCCATCATGAAGCCCGTGTCCTGCTGCGGGAAGAAGCCCTTGGGCATCACGTTGATGAGCCAGCCGGTCGCACCGATCGTCGCGACGAGCGAGAGCATGACGAGCACGCGATGGCGCAGCACGATGCGCAGTGCCGCGGCGTAGCCCCGCTCCATGCCCACGAAGAAACGCTCGACCGCGCGGTCGAGCACGCCGCGGCGCGCTTCGTGCTGCACGGGCTTCAAGAGCCGCGAGCACGCCATCGGCACCAGCGTGAGCGAGACCAGGCCCGAGATGACGACGGTGATGCTGACGACGACGGCGAACTCGCGGAAGAGGCGTCCGACGATTCCGCCCATCAGCAGGAGCGGGATGAACACGGCGACCAGCGAGACGGTGATAGAGAGGATCGTGAAGCCGACCTCGCGCGCGCCCTTCAACGCCGCGTGCAGCGGCGACTCGCCGGCCTCGATGTGGCGGTAGATGTTCTCCAGCATCACGATCGCGTCGTCGATCACGAAGCCGACCGCGATGGTGAGGCCCATCAGCGAGAGGTTGTCGAGGCTGTAGTCGAGCAGGTACATCGCCGCGAACGTCACGACGATGGAGGTGGGCACGACCAGGCTCGCGACGAAGGTCGCCCGCAGGTTGCGCAGGAACACGAACACGATGCCGACGACGAGCCCCATCGTCAGCACGAGCGTGAACTGCACCTCCTCGACCGAGGCCTTGATGGTGCGCGTGCGGTCCGCGAGGATCTGCAGGTCGACCGCGGGCGGGATGTTGGCCTGCAGCTGCGGCAGCTGCTCGCGGATGCGCTCGACCGTGTCGATGACGTTCGCGCCGGTCTGCTTGAACAGCATCAGCCCGACACCGCGGCGCTGGCCCGACCACGCGCCCGAGCGCACGTTCTCGGGCCCCGCGACCGCACGGCCGACGTCGCGCACGCGGATCGGCGCGCCGCCCCGGTAGGCGATCACGATGTCGCCGTACTTCGCGGGCTCGAGCAGCTGGTCGTCGGCGTAGATCGTGAAGCTGCGGCGATCGCCGTCGAACGTGCCCTTGGGCGCGTTGACGGTGGCCTGCGCGATCACGCCGCGCACGTCCTCGAACGCGAGCCCGAGCGCCGCCAGCTTGTCGGGGTCGAGCTGCACGCGCACCGCGGGCTTCTGCTCGCCCATCACGTTGACCTGCGCGACGCCGTAGATCTGCGAGAGCTGCTGCGCGACGATCGTCGACGCGTAGTCGCTCACCTGCGTGATCGGCAGCGTGTCGGAGCTGAGGCTCAGCATCAGGATCGGCGCGTCCGACGGGTTGACCTTGCGCCACGTCGGCGGCACCACCATGTCGCGCGGCATGTCGCGCGCGGCCGCGTTGATCGCCGCCTGCACCTCGGCCGCGGCGTCGTCGATGTCGACGTCGAGATCGAACTGCACCGTGATCGACGTCGAGCCCGCGCCGGAGGTCGAGGTCATCTGCGTGATGCCGGGCACCAGCGCGAGCCGGCTCTCGAGCGGCGTCGCGACCGAGCTCGCCATCGTCTCGGGGCTCGCGCCGGCGAGGTTGGCCGACACCGTGATCGTGGGGAACTCGACCTGCGGCAGCGGTGCGACCGAGAGCAGCGGATATGCGACCGCCCCGATCAAGAAGATCGCGAGCGTGAGCAGCGTGGTCGCGACGGGCCGCAGGACGAACGGCGTCGACAGGCTCACGGGGTGCTCCCGCTCGTGTCCACGCGCACGCCCGGCGCGAGCTTGGCGTGGCCTTCGACGACCACGCGCTCGCCCGCCGCGACTCCGCTCGTCACGATCGTGACGCCGTCCTGCGTGGGCCCGCGCTCGATCGCCCGGAACGCCACCGTGTCGTCGGCCGCGATCACGTAGACGAACGGACCTTCGGCGCCCGTCTGTACCGCCTGCTCCGGCACGACCAGCACGCCCTCTCGGGTCGCGACGCGCAGCCGCGCGGTGACGAACTGCCCCGGCCACAGGCGCTCGTCCTCGTTCGCGAAGCTGGCCTTCAGCGACACCGTGCCGCTCTGCGGATCGATCGCGTTGTCGATCATCACGAGCTCGCCCTCGCCGAGCGAGACGCCACCTTCACCGAGCGCTTCGACCGTCGGCGCGCCCCCGTCCTTCGTGGCAGCGCGCGCGTCGGCCAGGCGATCCTGCGGGATCGAGAACACGAGCGCGATCGGCTGCAGCTGGGTGATGACGACGATGCCCTCCGCCGCATCGGCCGCGACGACGTTGCCGGGGTCGACGCGACGCAGCCCCGTGCGACCGGAGATCGGCGCGACGACCTGGGCGTACTCGAGCTGCAGCTTCGCGTCCGCGATCGCGGCCCGATCGCCACGCACGAGGCCCTCGAGCTCACCGACCGTCGCGGCCGCGGCATCGAACTCGAGCTGTCCCGCGGCCTCGGCCGAGAGCAGCTGTCGCGACGCCTGCATCTGCCGCCGCGCGCCATCGAGCCGCGCCTCGTCCTGCGCGAGCTTGGCCGAGGCCTGGTCGCGCGCGATCTGATACGGGCGCGGATCGATGCGCGCGAGCACGTCGCCGATCTTCACCTGCTGACCCTCGACGAAGTCGACCGAGAGCAGCTGGCCGCCGACGCGCGGCCGGACCGTCACCGTGTTCCACGCGCGTACGCTGCCGAGCCCGGTCAGGTAGAGCGGCACGTCGCGCGCTTCGACCTCGGCGGCGACGACGAGCACGGCTGCCTTTCCGCCCGCGGCAGGCGGCGGCTCGGCGCGGCCGTCGTTGCGCAGGAATCTCCACGACAGCGCCGCGAGCCCGGCGATCGCCAGGAGTGACAGCACGATGCGCGGTCCACCGCCCCGCCGCCCCGGCGGTGGCGTCGGCGGCGGCGCGACGACGGTGTCGCCCCGCACACCGGATTCCTGCGCTGGCGTCGCACCATCCACGCGCAGCCAACGTAGCAGGCGGCCGCACGCGCGTGGCTCGCTGCCCCGCGACTTGCCGACTGTTTACGCCGCAGCCAGCGTTCAGACCGCAAGAGCACCGGACGGCGCGACCAGACCGCAAGAGC
>CAZFKC010000139.1:0-8375 GCA_964519175.1 uncultured Nannocystaceae bacterium | reverse complement strand
GCAGCCAGCGTTCAGACCGCAAGAGCACCGGACGGCGCGACCAGACCGCAAGAGCGCCGGACGGCGCGACCAGACCGCAAGAGCACCGGACGGCGCGACCAGACCGCAAGAGCACCGGACGGCGCGACCAGACCGCAGGAGCACCGGACGGCGCGACCAGACAAGAAGAGCGCCGGACGGCGCGACCAAACAAGAAGAGCGCCGGACGGCGCGACCAAACAAGAAGAGCGCCGGACGGCGCGACCAAAACTAATGCAGCTTCACGGCGCGGCTCGGGACCCACGCGAGCTCGAAGTGGCCGAGCATCACGGGGGAGTCCTCGGTGAGGCGCACCACCGCGTGGCTCGGACCCTCGGTCATCCCCGCGGGGCGAACCCCGTTCGTGCTCGCGAGATCGTAGACGAGCAGCGAGCGCGGCGACTCTTCGGTGACGAGCGCGTGCACGCGCGAGAGGTTGCGCCCGTGACCCGCGAGCGAGCAGCGATCGCTGTAGCGACCGATGAGCAAGCCGCGCTGGAGCTGCCGAGAGTCGAGGTCGAGCTCGCGCACTTCCTCGCCACGTCCCGACGGCTTCGTCGATCGCAGTCGCAGCATGCCGCGCGGCTGCGGACGCGCGTCGACGTCGAGCCCACGATAGCCGCCGTACTCGCGCAGCTCGTCGCCGCCGATGTGCGCGACGCCGGGCTCGCTCGTCGCACTCATCGCGAGTCGCACGCCGCTGCCGGCGGGATCGAGGCCGGTGAGGTTGCGGAACGCGTCGTTGTCGGTTCCGTCGAGCAGATCGACGCCATGGGTGCCGCCGGGCAGCACGAACACCACGGTGCGACCGAGGCTCACCAAGCCGTGCCCGGTGAGCGAGAAGCCCGGCACGCGCTTGCCGTCCGCGAGCTGCACGCCCGCGCGACCGCCGAGATCGTAACCGCGATAGCGAATCGGACCGTCGCCGGACCACGCCGTGAGCAACACGTGGCGCAGGCTCACGCGATTGTCGTTCGGGATCGACAGCGCGCAGCGATTGTGGCGGCCGATGACCACCGCGCGTGGGAGATCTCGCGGACGCCTCAGCACGCGCTGCGCGACCGGAAATCCCTTGCGATCCGTCGCCACGACGAGCGCATCGCCGGGCTCGACGCCGGCCACGAGCGCGCGCAGAACGGGGCGCGCACGACCGAAGCAATCGGCCAAGAGCGCCGTGGGATTCGGCTCGTCGAGCGCCTCCGGCGCCAGCTCGGCACCGCCGACGGCCCGGTGCTCGTCGGCGCTGTCTTCGGGGTTGAGCGGCACCTCGTTGCAGCCTAGACAAGCTGCTACGGAAGCGCCAGCCGGTTTCGCGGCGGTGCCGGCCGGCTGAACAGTCGGCCAGTAACGGCCCCACGGCGGATCCCGCTACCGTCCCGGCCCGCGGGAGATCTCCCCGGCCACGCTCGCGCCTCATCCGCGCACTGAGGATCGAGCGATCGACAATCGGCTTTTCGTGCGGGCCCAGAGCAGGAGCGTCATGAACACCCCCGAGATCACCACCATCCTCGGCAAGGGCAGTGCCTTCGACGGCAAGCTCACCTTCGAAGGCGCCGTCCGCATCGACGGCGAGTTCTCGGGCGAGATTCGCACGCAGGGCACGCTCATCGTCGGCGAGACCGCCGAGGTGAAGGCCCAGATCGCCGCGGCGCGGATCGTGATCGAGGGCGTCGTGCGTGGCGACATCTCCGCGAGCGAGTCGATCGAGATCCACGCGCCGGCACGCGTCTACGGCAATCTCTCCACCCCCGCGCTCGAGATCCAGCGCGGCAGCGTGTTCGAGGGCAACAGCCAGATGGACGGCAGCGGTCAGACCGTCGCGGCGACGAACGGCCAGCGCAAGCGCGAAGGCAAGCAGGCCCCCGCGCCCGAGACCGTCGCGCCCGGCTGAGCTGCATCGCCCGCGTCTGTGGATGTCATCGCGCTGACGTAGCGACGTCCGCGCGGGATCTCGCCCGCAGTCGAGCGACGACGCGCGCAGCCGCGGACGCGCGCAGGCCCGAGTTACGCTCGCGCGCCGCGATCGCGCCGTGCGTCGTTCCGACGGCCGTGCGCGCCGATCCACGACGCTCGCCGCCGCACGCCCACGCGTGCGGGAGCACGCGTTGACGCGTTCGGACACGCGTGGTAGCACCCGCGCGCGTGAGCTTGTTGGCCGCTCCGGTCGTCGACATCGACGGGACCTTCTTCATCCAGGCGGGGATCTTCATCGGTCTCGTGCTGGTGCTGCATCCTCTCTTGTTCAAGCCGTGGCTGGCTGCGCGTGCGCGCCGGGCCGAGGCCATCGAAGGCGCGGTCGCGAAGGCGGTCGTGCTGCGCGAGCAGGCCGACGCGCTCGTCGCCGACTACGACCGCGAGCTCGCTCGCGCGCGCGAGCAGGCGAACGAGGTGCGGGCCGCGGCGCATCGCGAGCAGGACGCGAAGTCCAGCGCGCAGCTCGCCGACATGCGCACGAAGGTGACGGCCGAGGCCGACGCCGACCGTGCGCGCATCGCCGAGCAAGCCGAGGCCGCGCGCCTGCAGCTCGGCGAGAAGGTCGAAGAGCTGGCGCAGTCGATCGCCAGCAAGCTGCTCGGGAGGGCGATATGAGGACGCTCGTCGCGCTCGCGGTGTGGTCGATCGGATCGATCGCCCTCGCTGCGCCCGCACCCCACGGTCCGCCCGCGCCGGGCCCCGCACCCGAGCCCGCCGGTCACGGCGGCCACGGGCACGAGGGCGGCATCGAGTGGATCACGCCGCTGTTCGGCAGCGACGGCAAGATCGGCCTCCTGTGGATGTTCATCAACTTCGGGGTGCTCCTGTGGGTGCTCGAGAAGCTGCTGTTCTCGAAGCTCCGCGCGCGCACGGTCGTGAAGCACGACCTCGTGAAGGGTGAGCTCGACAAGGCCAAGGCCGCGCGCAAGGAGGCCGAGACGGTGCTCGCCGAGGTGCGCGGCAAGCTCGACGGGCTGAAGACGACGGTCGCGGAGATCGAGGGCGAGGCCAAGGCCCGCGCCGAGGCCGACCGCAAGCGCGTCGTCGAAGCGGCGGAGCGCGAGGCCGAGCGCATCAAGGCCGCCGCGCGTGCGAGCGCCGAGCGCGACGCCGATCTGCGGCGCCGCCAGCTCGAGACCGAGGTCGTGCAGCGCGCGGTCGCCCGCGCCGAAGAGCTCATCCGCGCGCGCATCGACGTCATGGATCAGAAGCGCATGGTCGACGAGTTCGTGGGCCAGATCCCCAAGGCCGAGCTCGGCAGGCCCGACGCCGGCAGCAGCGACGCCGCGGCGCCGGCCGCCACGCCCGGCGGAGGTGCAGCGTGATCCCGGGCAGCCTCGCACGCCGCTACGCACGCGCGCTCGCCGGCCTGGCCAGCTCGCCGATGCAGCGCGACAAGTTCGCGAAGGACCTCACCGCGTTCCTCGACCTGGTCGGCAACGTCGACGAGGCCGGCACGCCGCTGCTGTCGATCCTCGCGGGCCGGCGCTTCCCGCCGTCGCAGCGCAAGAAGCTGCTCGAGGCGCTCACGCGCCGCATCGCGGCCGACCCGATGGTCACGAAGTTCCTCGCGCACGTGCTCGACAAGGACCGCTTGGTCGGCCTCGAGGAGATCACGCGCGCGTACGTGCGCATGGCCGACGAGGCCGCGGGTCGCCTGCAGGCGACCGTCACGTCGGCCACCGCGCTCGGCCCCGAGGCCGTCGCCAAGCTCCAGCAGGCGCTCGGCCAGGCCACCGGCAAGACCATCGTGCTCACCACGAAGGTCGACCCCGAGCTGCTCGGCGGCGTGGTCGCCGAGCTCGGCGGATACGTGCTCGACGGCAGCGTCCGCACGGCGCTCACGCGCATGCGCCAGACGCTGCGCTCGTAGTTTTCTCGCGCGCCCGAAGGCGCGCATCAGCCAGCCACCAACTTGGACGGGACGAGACGATGGAGATCCGAGCCGACGAAATCAGCCGCATCATCCGCGAACAGGTCGCGGGCTACGACACGACGATGTCGGTGCAGGAGACCGGGACCGTGCTCACGGTCGGTGACGGCATCGCGCGCGTCGACGGCCTCGGCAACGCGATGGCCGGCGAGCTGCTCGAGTTCCCGCACGACGTGCGCGGAATGGTGCTGAACCTCGAGGAGGGCAACGTCGGCGTCGCGCTGCTCGGCAACGAGCAGCTCATCCGCGAGGGCGACCCGGTCAAGCGCACCGGCACGATCATGAGCGTGCCGGTCGGTGACGGCATCGTCGGTCGCGTCGTGAACGCGCTCGGCGAGCCCATCGACGGGCTCGGCCCGATCGCCTCCACCGAGCGCCGCGTCGTCGAGCTCAAGGCGCCCGGCATCGTGAAGCGCAAGAGCGTGCACGAGCCGATGCAGACCGGCATCAAGGCCATCGACGCCATGATCCCGATCGGCCGCGGTCAGCGCGAGCTCATCATCGGAGACCGTCAGACCGGCAAGACCGCCGTCGCCGTGGACACGATTCTGAACCAAAAGGGTCAGAACATGATCTGCGTCTACGTGGCGATCGGCCAGAAGCAGTCGACGGTCGCCACCGTCGTCGACCGCCTGCGCCAGGCCGGCGCGATGGAGTACTCCATCGTCGTCTCGGCCGGCTCGTCCGAGTCGGCGCCGCTGCAGTTTCTCGCGCCGTACACCGGCGTGACGATGGGCGAGTACTTCCGCGACAAGGGCGGCCACGCGCTGCTCATCTACGACGACCTCTCCAAGCAGGCCGTGGCGTACCGCCAGCTCTCGCTCTTGCTCCGCCGCCCGCCGGGCCGCGAGGCGTACCCGGGCGACGTGTTCTACCTGCACAGCCGCCTGCTCGAGCGCGCGTGCAAGCTCTCCAACAAGGAGGGCGCGGGCTCGCTCACCGCGCTGCCGATCATCGAGACCCAGGCCGGTGACGTCTCGGCGTACATCCCGACCAACGTCATCTCGATCACCGACGGCCAGATCTTCCTCGAGGGTCAGCTGTTCCACCGCGGCATCCGCCCGGCGCTCAACGTCGGCATCAGCGTGTCGCGCGTCGGTGGCTCGGCGCAGATCCCCGCGATGAAGCGCTACGCCGGCAACCTTCGGCTCGACCTCGCGCAGTACCGCGAGCTCGAGGCGTTCTCGCAGTTCGCATCCGACCTCGACAAGGCCACCCGCGACACGCTCAACCGTGGCGCGCGTCTGGTCGAGCTGCTCAAGCAGCCGCAGTACCAGCCGCTCGACGTCGCGCTGCAGGTCGCCTCGATCCGCGCCGGCACCTCGGGCGCGCTCGACAGCCTCGAGGTCGCCGACGTCGGCAAGTTCGAGCGCGAGCTGCACAAGTGGCTCGAGGACAAGCGCCCCACCCTGCTCGACGAGATCCGCACGGCCCGCAAGAAGGAAGAGCTCACCAAGCTCGAGAAGGATCTCGACGAGGCCATCGGCGCGTTCAAGAAGACCTTCAAGGCCTGAGCCGGGCAGCACCCTCGCCATGGCGAACCTCAAAGAGCTGCGCAACCGCATCGGGTCGGTCAAGAACACCCGCAAGATCACGGCGGCGATGAGCCAGATCGCGTCCGCGCGGCTGCGCAAGGCGCAGGACGCCGTGACGGCGGCGAAGCCGTACGGCGATCGCATGCGCGAGGTGGTCGACTCGCTGGTCGCCGGCATCGCGACCAACGAGCGCGCCGACGCGCATCCGCTGCTCGCCCAGCGCGAGGTGAAGCGCGAGCTGGTGCTCGTGCTCACCGCCGATCGCGGCCTGTGCGGCGGCTTCAACAGCAACCTCATCCGCGCGGCGCTGTCGTGGATCGCCGAGCGTCGCCGCGCCGGCATCGAGGTCGTGGTCGTGGCGATCGGCAAGAAGGGCGTCGGCGGCCTGCGCCACGCGAAGGTCGAGCTGCGCGCCAACCACGACGCCCCCACCCTGCCCACGCTCGTGACGCTCTCGAAGACCGTCATCGGCGACGCGATCGACGCGTTCACCACGGGTGATCGCGCGGCGCGTTTCGACAGCGTGCGGCTGTTCTACAACGAGTTCGTCAGCGTGCTCGCGCAGAAGGTCCACAACGACCAGCTGCTGCCGCTCGGCGCGTCCGAGGCCCCGGCCGGCGCACGCGAGCCCACCTACGAGCCCGATCGCGGCGTCATCCTCGAGCACCTCGTGTCGCTCGCGGTCGAGGCCCGCCTGCAGCAGGCGATGTTCAACTCGATCGCCGCCGAGATCGCCGCGCGCCGCGTGGCGATGGACGCCGCGACCGACAACGCCACCGAGATGATCGCGGACCTCACGCTGGTCTACAACCGCGAGCGGCAGGCCGCGATCACCCGCGAACTGATGGAGATCATCGGCGGCGCCGAGGCCCTGAAGGGCTGAGCCGGCGACGCACGAGAGGAAGCAGCACCATGACCACGAGCTTCACGCCCCCGTCCGCGAGCACCACCTCCGGCTCCGCTGCCGCCCCGACCGCGGTCCGCACCGGCCGCATCATGCAGGTCATCGGTCCGGTGGTCGACGTCGAGTTCGACGGCCACCTCCCCGAGGTGAACGTCGCGCTCACCGTGACCAACACGGGCATCGACGATCGCCCCGACAACCTCGTGCTCGAGGTCGCGCTGCACCTCGGCGAGCACACCGTGCGTGCGGTCGCGATGGACACCACCGACGGCCTCGTGCGCGGCATGCCGGTCAAGGACACCGGCAAGCCGATCTCGGTGCCGGTCGGCAAGAAGACCCTCGGTCGCATCATGAACGTCATCGGCGATCCGGTCGACGAGCAGGGCGAGATCGGATCCGAGGAGCGCTGGCCGATCCACCGCAAGGCGCCGGCCTTCGTCGACCAGAGCACGAAGGTCGAGCCCTTCGTCACCGGCATCAAGGTCATCGACCTGCTCGCTCCGTACCGACGCGGCGGCAAGATCGGCCTGTTCGGTGGCGCCGGCGTCGGCAAGACCGTGCTCCTCATGGAGCTCATCAACAACGTCGGCAAGAAGCACGGCGGCTTCTCGGTGTTCGCCGGCGTCGGCGAGCGCACCCGCGAGGGCAACGACCTCTACTTCGAGATGATCGAGTCGGGCGTCATCGAGGCCGACTGGGATCACGAGAACCGCCAGGTCAAGTCGGTCGACACCGAGAAGTCCAAGGTGGCGCTCGTCTACGGGCAGATGAACGAGCCGCCGGGCGCCCGCGCCCGCGTCGCGCTCTCGGGCCTCACGGTCGCCGAGTACTTCCGCGACACGATGAACCAGGACGTGATGTTGTTCATCGACAACATCTTCCGGTTCACGCAGGCGGGCTCCGAGGTGTCGGCGCTCCTCGGCCGCATCCCCTCCGCGGTGGGTTACCAGCCGACCCTGGCCACCGAGATGGGCGTGCTGCAGGAGCGCATCACCACCACGAACAAGGGCTCGATCACCTCGGTGCAGGCCATCTACGTGCCCGCCGACGACCTCACCGACCCGGCGCCCGCCACCGCGTTCGCGCACTTGGACGCGACCACGGTGCTCTCCCGCGCGCTCACCGAGATCGGCATCTACCCCGCGGTGGATCCGCTCGACTCGACGAGCACGATCCTCTCGCCCGACGTGGTCGGGGCCGAGCACTACCGCGTGGCGCGGCGCGTCCAGCAGATCCTGCAGAAGTACAAGGAGCTGCAGGACATCATCAAGATCCTCGGCATGGACGAGCTCTCCGAAGAGGACAAGGTGCTGGTCGCCCGCGCGCGCAAGATCCAGCGCTTCTTGTCGCAGCCGTTCCACGTCGCCGAGCAGTTCACCGGCAACAAGGGCAAGTTCGTCGAGCTCGAGGACAGCGTGAACAGCTTCCGCGAGATCATCGAAGGCAAGCACGACGGGCTGCCGGAGCAGGCCTTCTACATGGTGGGCGGCATCTCCGAGGCGGTCGAAAAGGGCAAGGAGCTGGCCAAGAAGGCCTAGTCCCCGCCATGAGCGACTCGATCAAGCTCGACATCCTGACCCCGATGGGGGCGATCAAGGACGGCATCGAGGTGCCCGGCGTCGAGATCCCGGGCTTGCTCGGCGAGCTCGGCATCTTGCCGCGCCACGAGTCGCTCGTGACCGCGGTGACCCCGGGCGTGGTGCGCTTCCGCGATGGCGCCGCGACGGTGCGGCTCGCGGTCGGCAGCGGCATCCTCGAGGTGAAGGAAGCCGGCCGCGTGATCCTGCTGGTCGATCGCGCCGCGACGCCCGAGCAGGTCGATCGCGCGCAGGTCACCGCGCGGCTCGCCGAAGTGAAGGCGAAGCTCGACGCCGAGAAGGGCCCGATCGAGGCCGGGGACTACCGCGCACTCGCCGACGAGCGCGCGTGGCTCGAGGCGCAGCTCCGGCTCGTCGCGAACTGAGAGGCTGACAGCCGATTGAGCGCTCGTGCGCGGCGGAGGCCGTGCGCG
>CAZFKC010000138.1:0-25595 GCA_964519175.1 uncultured Nannocystaceae bacterium | reverse complement strand
GCACGGAGCAGGGTGTCCGGAAGAACGCTTCGCGTTCTTCCGCACCCTGCTAGTGTCGAGTCTGGGAGTGCTCGCCGACCACCCGCACGGCGTTGCGCGCGAACCACTGCGGATCGAGCATCGCGGCGGAGAGGTGTCGCGCGCGATCCGAGCGCATCAGCCGGACGAACGCCTCACCGGCCCAGAACTTCGGCAGCATGCGGCCCACCATGCGCGTACGCAGCAGCGTTCGCTGCGCGCGCGAGAACCCGTGCTCCCGATCGAAGTGACCGGCAATCGCATCCGCCGCGACGATGCCGCTCTCCATCGCGAACGAGATCCCCTCGACGGTGCCCGGCGACACCAGCCGCGCGGCCTCACCGATCCACACCGCGCGCGACTCGGCGAGCTCGGCAACGCGCGTGGTGACGGTCGCCGGATGCCCCATCCACTTCCCGCGTGGCTGTGCCGACGCCAGTGCAGCGCCGAAGTGCTCGTCGAGGATCTGCTGGAAGAGCGGCTTCAGCTCCTCCGCGCCCCCCGCATGCTCGGGGATCGTGAGGCCGATGTTGACGACGCCGTCGGGCTCGGGGAACGCCCACGCGTAGTAGCCGGACAGGCGCCGATCCCAGATCATCACGCCCTCGTCGTTGCGCAGTCCCGTGTCGGACCACCAGCCCATGATGGTGCGGATGCCCATCCTCGGGCTGTCGTCCGTGGAGAAGCGCGACGGCGAGCCGTTGGCGCACACCACGAGGTCGGCGTCGATCGGGCCGTGTTGCGTGAGGACACCGCGGACCTCACCCGCTTCGTCGCGCAGGAGCTCGGTGACCTTCGCGCCCTCCTGGAACCCGGCCCCGTGGCGCACGGCCTCGGCGATGATGGCGGCGTCCAGCTCCTTGCGCGGGACCACCCAAGCGCCCGCTCGGCCGTCGAGCCGTACCTCGTGCCCTTCCGGACCGCGCGCGAGCAGCCGCGGCATGTGGACATGCCGACTCGAGAATCGTTGGCGGAGCCCGAGCAGCTCCAGCTGCTGCAGTCCGTGCGGCGACAGGCCGCTACCGCAGACCTTGACGCGCGGGTAGGTCGACTTGTCGAGCACCATCACTTCCGCACATCCACGCTTCGCGAGCACCAGTGCGCAAGCACCTCCCGCAGGGCCTGCGCCGATGATCACGACCTTCGGCTTCTTCATGTCTCGAATGCTCCGGTGTCCGCGAGCATGTCCCGCAGCGCTGCAGCCGTGAGCCGAACGAGCTGCGGGCACTTCGGCGCGCGGCCGCAGAGCTTGCGCGCGGCGACCGACCCGATCCGCGCCAGTCTTGCCCCGTAGCCGGACGAACATCATGTCGAAGCGCCGCCCGATCCCACCCATCCGCAAGTTCATGACCCCGTCGCCGCACACGATCGGCCGCGACCAGACGATGGAGCGCGCGCACCTGGTGATGCGAGAGTTCCGGATCCGGCATCTGCCGGTGCTGCACGCCGAGCGACTGGTCGGCGTGCTCTCGGATGGCGATCTCCACCTCGTCGAGACGCTCCGCGACGTCGATCCGGCTGTGGTCACCGTCGCCGAGGCGATGACGGAGGATCCCTATACCGTCGCACCGGACACCCCGATCGACGAAGTGGTCGCCGAGATGGCCCGCCACAAGTACGGCTCGGCGGTGGTCGTCGACAACCACCACGTGGTGGGCGTGTTCACCACGAACGATGCCTGCCAGGCCTTCGCGGAGATGCTGACCACGCACCTCACCGGCTGAACCATCACGACGCGGCGCGTCGCGACTCCACCGCCCGCGCGATGATCAGATCCTCGCGCGCCGCGACGCGCAAGACGGCGGCTCCGTCCTCACCTCGCGCGAGCACCCGGTCCTGGCCGGTCTCGGCGGCGTCCACCGCCGGCAACCCGAGCACCCGGAGCCGCGCTGCGATGCGGGCCCGCAGCTCGCCGGCGTGCTCGCCGATGCCACCGGTGAACACGAGCGCGTCGAGACGCGGCAGCGCCGTCGCGGCCGCCGCGATGCCCTGTGCCGCACGGTCGGCGAACATCTCGAGGGCGAGCGCAGCCCGCTCGTCGCCCCTCTCGGCAGCGCGCGTCAGCTCGCGCACGTCCGAGCTGCGTCCGGAGACGCCCAAGAGCCCGCTGTCGTGCTCGAGCGCGTCCGCGATCGCGTCGGCGCCGGCTCGCCCACTGCGCAGCAGGTGCAGGACGATGCCCGGATCGAGCGAGCCGCTGCGCGTGCCCATCATGAGGCCCTCGAGCGGCGTGAAGCCCATCGAGGTCGCGACCGAGCGCCCGCGCGACACGGCGGTCACCGACGCTCCGCTGCCGAGGTGGGCGACCACGAGCTCGAGCCGGTCGAGCCCGACGCCGAGCAGCACGGCCGCACGCTCGCTCGCCCACTGCACGGAGAGCCCGTGGAACCCGTAGCGTCGGATGCCCCAGTCGTCCTGCCACGCGCGCGGCACCGGATACCGTCGCGCGGCCTCCGGCAACCGGCGGTGGAACGCCGTGTCGAAGCACGCGACGTGCTCGAGCCCGGGCAGTGCGACCCGTGCCGCGCGCACGATGGCGAGCGCCGATCCGTTGTGCAGGGGCGCGAGCTCGCCCAGCGCATCGAGCTCCGCGAGCACGTCGTCGTCGACGAGCACCGGCGCGGTGAAGCGCGCGCCACCGTGCACGATGCGATGTCCCACCGCGGCGATCGACCCCGGCTCGATCCCCGCGCGCGCGAGCGCAGCGCGGGCGCCGACGAAGACCGCGTCGCCATCGCGTGTGTCGACGTCGACCTGGGCCTGCAGCACGCTGTCGCCGTCGTCGACGACGCCGAGCTTCAGCGAGCTGGATCCGGCGTTCAGCACGAGCACACGCATGGTCAGCTCCGTCCGCCGAACGGCCAGGTCCAGTCCGTGATCTCGGACGGATCCTCGCCGTACTCGCGTGCGAAGCGACGCGCGAGGGTCCGGCGGTCCGACATCGCCTGGCGCACGCTCGCCGCGTGCGAGCGCAGCCCCGGCACGCGATCGATCACGTCCATCACGAGGTGGAAGCGATCGAGGTCGTTGCGGCTGACCATGTCGAACGGCGTCGTCACCGTGCCCTCCTCCTTGTAGCCGCGCACGTGCAGGTTGGCGTGGTTGGTGCGTCGGTAGGCCAGCCGGTGGATCAGCCAGGGATAGCCGTGGTGCGCGAACACGATCGGGCGGTCGGTGGTGAAGAGCCCGTCGAACTCCCGATCGGGCAGCCCGTGCGGATGCTCGGCGTCCGGCTGCAGGCGCATGAGGTCGACGACGTTGACGACGCGCACGCGCAGCGCCGGCAGGTGCTCGCGCAGCAACGCCGCCGCGGCCACCGTCTCGAGCGTGGGTACGTCACCGCAGCAGGCCAGCACGACCTCGGGATCGCCGTCGTCGTTGCTGGCCCACTCCCAGATCCCGATGCCGCGTGCGCAGTGCAGTGCCGCCTGCGCCATCGTCAGGTACGAGAGCGAGGGTTGCTTCCCGGCGACGACCACGTTGACCTGGTGGCGACTGCGCAGGCAGTGGTCCATCACCGCGAGCAGGCAGTTGCCGTCCGGCGGGAGGTACACCCGGATGATCTCCGCCTTCTTGTCCACCACGTGATCGATGAACCCGGGATCCTGGTGGCTGAAGCCGTTGTGATCCTGACGCCACACGTGACTGGTCAGCAGGTAGTTCAGCGATGCGATGGGTCGCCGCCACGGCAGCTCGGCCGTCATCTTCAGCCACTTCGCATGCTGGTTGAACATCGAGTCGACGATGTGGATGAAGGCCTCGTAGCAGCTGAACAGCCCGTGTCGCCCGGTCAGCAGGTAGCCCTCGAGCCAGCCCTGGCAGTTGTGCTCGGAGAGCACCTCGAGCACGCGTCCGTCGCGGGCGAGATGGTCGTCGCCTTCGCGGAGCTCGGCTGCCCACGCGCGATCGGTGGCCTCGAACACCGCATCGAGCCGATTCGACGCGGTCTCGTCGGGTCCGAACATGCGGAACGTCGAGGGGTTGTCGCGGATGACGTCGCGGAGCCAGGCGCCGAGCAGGCGCGTCGCCTCGTGCAGCTCGGTCGCCGGCGCGGCGACCGAGACCGCGTACGAAAGGTGATCGGGCAGCTCCAGGTCGCGCAGCAACGCGCCCCCGTTCGTGACGGGGTTCGCGGAGAGCCGTCGATCGCCCTTCGGCGGCAGCGCGGCGAGCTCGGGGCGCAACGTCCCCTTCGCGTCGAACAGCTCCTCGGGTCGGTAGCTGCGCAGCCAGGCCTCGAGCTGGGCGAGGTGCTCGGGGTTGCGACGCACCTCCGTGAACGGCACCTGGTGCGAGCGGAAGCTGCCCTCGCTGGGCTTGCCGTCGACCGTTGCCGGACCGGTCCAGCCCTTGGGCGTGCGCAGCACGATCATCGGCCAACGCGGGCGCACGCTCGCGCCGTGCTCACGCGCCGCGCGCTGAATGCCATCGATCGCGTCGCAGACCTCGTCGAGCACGGCGGCCATGCGCGGATGCACCTGCGCCGGATCGTCGCCGGCCACGACGAACGCACGATGGCCGTAGCCCTCGAGCAGCGCGATCAGCTCGGCCTCGGGGATCCGCGCGAGCACGGTCGGGTTTGCGATCTTCCAGCCGTTCAGGTGGAGGATCGGGATCACCGCGCCGTCGCGTCGCGCGTCGACGAACTTGTTGCCGTGCCACGACGCCGCCAGTGGCCCGGTCTCGGCCTCGCCGTCGCCGATCACACAGAACACCTTCAACGCGGGGTTGTCGAACGCCGCACCGTACGCGTGGCTGAGCGCGTAGCCGAGCTCGCCGCCTTCGTGGATGCTGCCGGGCGTCTCGGGGGTCACGTGGCTGCCGACGCCGCCGGGAAACGAGAACTGCCGGAAGAGCGCGCGCAGGCCGTCCTCGTCGCGGCCGATGTGCGGATAGACCTCCGAGTACGTGCCCTCGAGGTACGCGTTCGCGACGGCTGCGGGCCCGCCGTGTCCGGGTCCGACGATCCACATCGCATCGAGATCACGAAGGGCGATCACGCGGTTCAGATGCGCGTGGATGAAGTTGAGGCCCGGCGTCGTGCCCCAGTGCCCCAGCAGCCGCGGCTTCACGTGCTCGGCGCGCAGCGGCTCGCGCAACAGCGGGTTGTCGAGCAGGAAGATCTGCCCCACGGAGAGATAGTTCGCCGCCCGCCAGTACGCATCGATGCGCGCGAGCTGATCGCCGCTCGGTTCGTGGCGGGAGGCAGGAGCGCTCGTGGTCGACTCGCCGGGCATGACTGGCGACAGGGTGCGCCCGCGCGCGGCGTTCGCCACCCGCGTCGTACCGGTCACCGCAGCAGAGGCGCGCGAAAGAAGTGCGCCTGCGGTCGCGCTGCGCGCTCGAGCGCGCGTGCAGCCATTGCGCGACTCGGGACCATCGATCCGCGCCACGCTGACGATGGGAGCACGCCATGACCCATCGCATCCTCGTCGCCACCGATCTCGGAACCGAAGCGGCTCACGCGCTCGCGCGTGCGGTGTTCCTCGCGAGGAATCAGCCCGACGCCGAGGTCCACGCGCTGCGCGTCTGTCTGCCCGGTGACTCGGAGTCGCGCGCGGCCGCCGATCTCGCCGAGCACCTGGCGCAGCGACTGCCGCCTGCGGCCACGCGTCCGATCGTCCACGTGATGACCTCGCACTCGATCGTGGACGGGATCATCCACGCCGCCGCCGAGCTCGGCGCGGACGTCGTCGCCGTCGGCTCGCGCGGAGGCCGGTTGCTCGCCGGGGGCACCGCCGAGGGCCTGCTCGAGCGGCTCCCGACCAACCTCATGGTCGTGCGTCACCACCACGGCGGGCACGCGAACGACGGACAGGCGCTCGTCGGTGTCGACTTCTCCGAGGAGTCTCGTCGCGCGCTCGAGCTGGCCAGCTCGTTGCGCGGGAACCATGAGCTCGGGCTCGTCCACGTCGTCGAGGCCGAGGCACACGCGCGTCCACGCCTGCCGCGGCCGGAACCGGAGACCGCCACCCTGGCGCTGCGCGAGCGCCTCGCCGCGTGGGGCGGACGGGTCGCCACGCATGCGTTCGTCGAGCACGGCGAGGTCGGAGCGACGCTTGCCGCGGTCGCCGAACGCGAGCACGCGTCGTTCATCGCGGTCGGTGCCCGCGGGCTCAGGGATGGCAAAGGTGCGATCGGCAGCAGTGCAGCCGCGCGGCTCATCCGCGCGGCGACCATGCCGGTGTTGATCGCCCGGTGATCCGAGCCGCACGGCGCAATGCTTGCCGGTGCGGGCACGACTGCGCGCGCTAGCCTCGAGACATGCGATGGCTCGTCGGAATCGATCTCCGCGAACGCAGCAGTGGCGCGGTGCAGATGGCGGCTTGGATGCGCGACCGCGACGAAGCCCGGGAAGTGCCGACGCAGCACTTCGTGGGCATCCACGTCGTCGACGACAGCGTCCGGCACTCGATGCGGGTGACGAGCGAGGTCGTGCACGACGCGAGCACGCGCATGGAGCAGATCGCGAGGGGCTGCGGCGTCGCGAATCCGTTCGAGGCGTTGCGGGTGATCTCGGCTGCGACGACCGAGGAAGCGATCGCCGACCTCGTCGCCACCGAAGGCCACGAAGGTGTGATCGTGGGGCGGATCGCCGCGGCGCAGGGCCATCCGCTGCGGCGGCTCGGCCGGGTGGCACGTCGACTGGTGCGGCAGCTCCCCGCGCCGGTCATGGTCGTTCCCCCGTACCTGCCGTGCGAGGAGATCGGTCGCGGCCCCGTGCTGCTCGCGAGCGAGCTCGGTTCCACCTCGGCCGCAGCGGCTCGCTGCGCGCGGCGACTCGCGCGTGAGCTCGGCCGCGATCTGGTCGTCCTGCACGTCGACGCGGCCTTCCTGGTGATCCCCGATCCGATCGGCGAGGGCTTCACCTTCGCGCCGACCGCACGCCGGACCGTCGGCGAGGTCGAGGCATGGGCGCGGGAGCAGGAGCTCGACCCCGCGGAGTGCATGCTCCTCGACGGCGCCGTGCCCGACGCCGTGATCGGCCAGGCGCGTCAGCTCGACGCACCGATGATCGTCTGCGGCTCGCGTCGCCTGTCGATGGCCGAGCGGATCTTCGCGTCGAGCACCGCCTCGGATCTCGCGCGGTGGTCCGATCGCGCGGTCCTCGTCGTGCCGCAGGACGGCCCGACGCGCTGAGCCCGAATATCTTGCGCGCGCAGGGCGACTCCGCGCGACCCAGACTGCGGGCATGACGAGCCCCGTCCTGGAACACGTCGCCGATCGTTGGCCGCCCTCCGCGCGCGCTGCGTTGCCGCTCGTCGTGCGCGAGGTCGTGCGTGCGATCGCGCCGCACGTCGGTCCCGAGTCCTGGCACGCGCTCGCGTCCGCCGTCGGCGAGTCGACGCTCTCGGAGGCAGAGCTCGAGCCGACGATGATCGCGACGCTCTACGAATCCGTGGCCGAGGCCTCGGGCGTGAGCAGCGGGATGGCGGTCGAGCTCACTGCGATCGTGTTGCTCGCGCTCGGCACGGCCCTCGGTCCGGAGGCGCGGCGCCGGCTGGCCGGAGAGCTCTCGCCCCCGTGGAGTGGGATGCTCGAGCACGCGCCGCCGGTGACGGCCGCCGCGTCGGAGGCTCCGGCCGGCCGCGGCCACACGCTCGCGACGGGGCACGCGGGCTCGGACCGACCGCTGTCGTCGTCCGAGATGCCGTCGGCCGAGCCGGGGCGGACGCTCGCGACGTCGAGTGGCCCCGCACCCGAGCGCACGCTGGCCGGTGCGCGCCGCGGACAGCGCTGACGCGCGACGCTCACGCGCTCGCCGTGGAACGCAGACCTGCGACCGCGGCTGCGAGCTCGCGGAGCGCGAGCCCGGGCCGGAGCCAGGTCTCGTCCAGCGATCCGTGATCGCGCAGCAGCTCGAGCAGCACCTCGATCGCCGCCGGGCGGACGGCGCGAGCGGCAACCTGTCCGCCGATGTCGGTCAGCAGCACCTGCATCGCCGCGTGCTCGGCCTCGACCCGCTGTGCGAGCCGACGCCGCCAGGGATCCGGCGTCACCGTGTCGGCGAGCAGCAGGCTCTCACAGGCCAGGCGCGACTCGATCGCGAGCGAAAGCGACCGCCACTGCGCCTGCACGCGCGGCCAGTCGGCGGTGCGGGCGAGGCGGCCGAATGCCTCGCAACGGCGCGCGAGCGCGTCGTGCTCGACGCGGAGCAGCGCGACGAGATCGCGCGCGGTGCTGGAGGTCGACACATCTTCTGTGTGCCGTGCGCGGCCCCGGCGGACCAACGCACGATCTGCGCCGGACGGAGAACCAGGGTAGGCTGGATTTGCGCATGGACGAGCGACCGTTCTCCGATCGGGCCCACCGCCCGACACCGCAGTCGCTCGCACGGGCGCTGGAGGGCGCTGCCGTCCTCTACGACGAGATCCTCGCGCGTTCGGACGGTCTGCAGCAGGCGTGGAACCACTCGAAGGCCAGTGGCTGGATGCTCAAGATCCACGACGGCAAGAAGGCGCTCTGCTACCTCGTCCCACTGGCGGGCTCGTTCGACGTGAGCTCGGCGGTGCGCGAAGAGGAGCGCGCCGCGTTGCTCGAGGATCCGCAGCTCGCCGAGCTACACGACGCCCTGCTGGGCGCGAAGAAGTACGCCGAGGGCTACGCGCTGCGGTTCCACGTCACCGACCGTTCGAGCGCGCGCGCGCCGATCGCCCTCGTCGAGCGCTTGGTCGCCATGCGCACCCGGTCGCGCCGCCGCACGAGCTGACCGCGGCGCTCGCTCCCAGCCTCGATACGGCAAGCCCCTTCGCGCCCGCGCGGGCGTCCGACGCACGGTCACGGGCCGGTCGGCGGGCATGCGTCGACGCAGTGCACGGCCTGCTCGTCGGATTGCAGCTGACACGTGGCGCGATCGTCCGCCGTGCGCTCGCGCGCACACACTGCTCCCGAGCGCTCGAGCCGATCGAGGCAGTCGTGCTGGCAGTCGCGTCGCTCGGGATCGGCGAGCATCCCCGTCACGATCTCGACGCACTCGAGCCGGCAGGTGGCGAGATCGGTGGGATTGCGATCGCGGCAGGTGCTCGTGCAACCGTGCATCCGTACCGTCGCGCTGCGCCCGGGCGTCGACTCCGCCATCAGCTCGGGATCGCAGCCGCACAGGAGAGCGCAGAGAACGACGGCGCGTCGCATGTCGCTCACTCCGCCGCGATCGCTTCGCTGGGACCACGGGCGATGCCCGCGAGCACGTGCACCACGTCCTTCGCGGACGGCCCACCGCGCTGCTCGGCCACGCGCGCGAGATCCTTCAGCGAGACCACACCGACGACGTGGTCCTGCGCGTCGAGGACCGGCAAGCGATGGAGCTGGCGTACGCGCATCAGCTCCTCGGCGACGTCGAGTGGTGCGCCCAGTCGCGCGTACGCGAGCGTCAGCGACATCGCGCTCCGCACCGTGATCTGCACGAGCGGCTTGCCCTGGGTGAATGCGGCGATGCAGATGTCGCGATCGGTGATCGCCGCGATCGCATGCCCGTCGTCGTCGACCACCGGCAGGTAACCGATGTCGTGGTCCCACATGAGCTGCGCGGCACGATTGACGCTGTCGTCGGCCTTCACCGTGACGACGTTGGTGCTCATGACCTGATCGATGTGCATTCGCATGACGACCTCCTCGGTGTCGTCAGCGTGCTCACGCCTGCGGTGGGCGCTCGCGCAAAGATCGCGTCGGCCGATCCGACCATCCGTACACCCTCATGGGTTCACGGTGTTCGCGACGAGCAGTCGACATGCGCGCAAGCTCTGCGTGTCTGCGGCGCCGCTCGGTCGCTAGGCTGACGCACGCATGCTGCCGCGCACGCGCATGCGCTCGATCGCGACGCCAGGATCGAGCCCGCTGTTTGGCGGCGAGCTGCCGCGCTTCGTCCTCCTCAGCCCAGGAGCGCGTCGATGCGCGCGACGAGCTCGTGCTCGGGCAGCTCCGAGAGATCCTTGGCGAGCTCGTGGGTCACGAGCGCACGCACCTGGGCGCTGCACGCTGCGCGCAGGTCCCCCAGCGCGCGTGGAGGTGCAACCAGCACGACCGACTTCAGTCCGGCACAGCGCGCGGCCTCGAGCTCCTTGGCCACTGCCTGTGCGAGCTCGATCTGCGCGTGGCGATGCTTGTCCATCTCGCCGCCGAGGCCGTGGCGCAGGCGCTGCGTCGACGAATTGGTGCGGCCCGGGCGATCGCTCTCGAGGGCGCGATCCGTCAGGCGTGTCGCCACGAGATCGTGATCGAGCGCGGGCACGAGCGGCTGCCGCGGCTTGGTACGGGAGAAGATGCGCGCGCGAGCGCCATCGGCGACGACGATCCAGGTGCGTGTGTCCACAGCGCCAAGGTGACGCGACGCGCACGGTGCTCCCACCGCAACGGCCGCGCCGGTCGGTCGCACTCGCGCGCAACGATTGCGAGCCCGCGCCTGCGCTCGAGGCCGCTGTCGCGGGCCGCGATCGTGGTGTCAGCGCGCGGCCGGCACGAGTGCGCGGATCATCGCGCCCAGCGCGTCGAAGTCGATCGGCTTCACGAGGAAGCGATTCGCGCCGAGCGAGCGCAGCTCCTGCCAGTCGGTCGCGCCGCCACGCGCGGTCACCACGATGATCGGCGTGTCCTCGGTGCGATGATCGCTGCGCAGGGCGCTGGTCAGCTCGCGCGCGCCGCCACCGGGCATCTCGAAGTCGGTGATGACGAGATCGGGCCGCTCGCGCTTGGCGACCTCGATTGCGGTGGCCGTGCTCGCCACGCTGATGACCTCCGCGGCGGGGAACTCCATGAGCAACAGCTCACGGATCGCGATGAGCGTGCTGGGCTCGTCGTCGACGTTGAGGATCTTCAGCCCGTGGGGGAACTCCGAGGCCGACTCGTGGGCGCGCTGCAGCTCGCGGCGCAACGTCTCGACCGACGGGGTGCGGTTCGCCGGCGACTTCGCGAGCGCGCGCAGGAGCGGCGCGTCGAAGGCGGCCGGGAGCGCCGGCTGGACCTCCGACGGAAGCGGCGGGGGCGTGTGGCTGTGCGCATGCAGCATCGCGGTCACGTTCTTGTGCGGGAAGGGCCGGCGTCCGGTCAGCAGCTCGAACGCGACGAGCGCGACTGCGTAGACGTCGATGCGTGGGGCGAGGTCGGGGTCGATCGCATCCTCGCGTGCGATCTCCGGCGCGATGTAGGCCGGCGTCCCGATGCCCACGGTGGACTCGTCGTCCACGCGCGTCGGCGGCATCGACAGCCCGAAGTCGGTGACCGCGACGCGCCCGTCCACGCCGATCAGCACGTTGGCGGGCTTGATGTCGCGGTGCAGCGCGCCGGCGCGATGGATCGCGTCCACCCCCCTGCAGAGCGCGTCGATGATGCCCATCGCCTCGTCGAGCGACGGGCGCCCATGCTCGGCAACCCAACGGCCCAGGTTCGCGCCGTCGACGAGCTCCATCACGATGTAGGGCTGGTCGTCGTGCACACCGAAGGCGTAGATCGTCACGACGTTGGGGTGACGCACGCGCGCCATGGAGCGCGCCTCCGCCAGGAACGCCTCGCGCATCCCGAGCTCGGTCAGGAGATCGCGATGCGCCAGCTTGATCGCCACGTCACGGCGCAACACGTCATCGTGCGCGCGATAGACCGTGCCCATGCCTCCGGAGCCCAGCACCGCGTCGATGCGATGGCTCTCCGCGATCCAATCGCCGATCTCGAGCGTTCGGCGCGATCCTTCGGCAACCGACGACTCGGGCACGCCGATCGTCTCCGCGGGCCCTTCGTCCCGGCCCTCGGAGCGTGTGGACGTCATCGGCATCGGTCGAGCTCGGCATGACAGGTGGAGCACGTGGGCAACATCTGACCGTAGACTCCGGCGCGCATCGACCATGAGCTCGCCTCGCGCGCGACTTGCTCGAGCCCGACGAGCGTCTCGCGAGCACGCTGGACTGCGCCGTCGTCACGCTCCGCGGACGGGGACTGCGGGCAGAACGGCAGCTCGACGAAGGCCGCCGCCCCGAGCGACCACGCCCGCTCGGAAGGCAGGACGAGGCCCTCCCACAGCCGATCGAAGGCCCACTTGTGACGGCGCATCGCGCTCGCGGCATCTCCCTCCACCGGCGGCGCCGCGGACTCGGACATCGCGAGCTCCACGCCGAGTGCGAGGTGGCAACGCCCGCAGCTCTCGGCCAGCTCGGAGGCCGCGCTCGCAGCCGCCGCCAGCCCCTCGGCCTCGGCCACACGGCGGGCGGCATCCTCCATGCCGTACACGTACGGCGTCCACTCTTCGAGCATCACCTCGGGGCGTTCGGCCAAGAGCTCGCGTGCTGCCGTCTGCGCATCTCCGGTCGAGCCGTCGATCAGCGCGGAGTGGATCTCGAGCACGTCGGCAAAGTGCGAGGGCATGTGCACCGCGGCCGATCGTCGGACCTTCTCGAGCGCGCCGGGCTCGTGCTCGGTTCGCTCGGGCTGCCGCGCCGGGACGCGGTCGAGCGATGCATCGTCTTCCCTTGGCCGGCACGTCAGCGCACCGAGCACCGCGACCGAGGTCATCCATCCGACGGTGGTCATCGAGCTGCAGTATCGGTTCAACCCCGTCGCGCGCCCGTCGCGACCACGCGCTTATTTTGCGTCGCGGCGCGCACCGCGGTCACGCGAGCGCGGTGACGAAGCGTGCAATCGCATCGCCGAGGGTCGGGCCCGGGCGATCGCCGATTTCGTAGTGCACTCGCACGAACGGACGTGGCCCCGGTCCGAGCATCCGCGCGAGATCGATCGGTGTGCCGACCACGACGGCGTCGCACGGCACCGCGGCGATCGTGGCGGCGAGCTCGGCGAGCTGCTCGGGGAAGTAACCCATCGCCGGCAGCACCGGCCCGAGCTGCGGCCACCGTACGAAGAGCTCGCGCAGCGAGCCCACCGCCCATGCACGCGGATCGACGATCTCGCGCGCACCGAAGCGTGTCGCGGCCACCCAGCCCGCCCCGGTCGCGAGCTCGCCGTGGGTGAGCGATGGCCCGTCCTCGATCACGAGCACTCGCTTGCCCGCGATCGCCGACGGATCGTCGACACGCACCAGCGAGTCGGTCTCGACGATGCGCGCAGCCGCATTCACCGACGCGACGCTGGCACGCACGCGCGCGATCGCACCGGGCGGGGCCGAGTCGCACTTGTTGACGACCACGAGATCGGCACGGCGCAGGCCCAGCTCGCCCGGGTGATAGGCCAGCTCGTGGCCCGCCCGGTGCGGATCCAGCACCGTGATCCACAGCTGCGGTGCGAAGAACGGCGCATCGTTGTTGCCGCCGTCCCACACGATCACGTCGGCCTCGGCCTCCGCGGACCGCAGCACCGCCTCGTAGTCGACGCCCGCGTAGACGACGGTGCCGGCGGCGACGTGGGGCTCGTACTCCTCGCGCTCTTCGATCGTGATGCGGCCCGTCCACGCCTCGAGCTCGGCTGCGCTGCCGAAGCGTTGCACCCGCATCTGCAAGAGGTCGCCGTAGGGCATCGGGTGGCGCACGACCACGGGTTGCCGCCCTGCAGCTCGCAAGCGCGCGGCGACATGACGCGCCACTTGGCTCTTGCCGGCACCGGTGCGCGCCGCCGTGATCGCGACGACGGGGCGAGAGGAGCGCAGCATCGTGCGCTCGGGTGCGAGCAGGCGGAACGACGCTCCGGCAGCGAGCGCGCGGCTGGCGAGGTGCATCACGCTCGTGTGCGGCAGATCGCTGTAGGAGAGCACGACGGTGTCGACCGCATGCTCGGCGACGAGCTGCTCGAGCTCGTGCTCGGGATGGATCGGTATTCCCTCGGGATATCGCGGACCGGCGAGCTCCGCGGGATAGCGGCGGTTCTCGATGCGCGGGATCTGTGCGGCCGTGAACGCGACCACGAACGTGTCGGCGTCGTCGCGGAACACCACGTTGAAATCGTGGAAATCGCGGCCCGCGGCACCGAGGATGAGCACACGCTCGATGCTGCTCCGCGCTGGCATGTCGGCGGCAGCGTAGCCGGCGCGATGCGGTCCACTCGCGCAACTCTTGCGCATCGTGACGCCGCACGTCCGGGGAGTTGCCTGGCGCGCGCCGAGGGTTACCCTCGACCGAGGAGCGGCGATGAACACTGGTCACGAGCCCGATTTCCGCGTCCTCTTCGAATCGGTGCCGGGTCTCTACCTCGTGCTCGAGCCCGACCCACCCCGCTATACGATCGTCGCCGTCAGCGACGCGTATGCGCGTGCGACGATGACCGAGCGCAGCACGCTCGTCGGACGGGGACTGTTCGAGATCTTCCCGGACAATCCCGACGACCCCGAGGCCACAGGGATGCGCAACCTCGCCGCCTCGCTCGGACGCGTCGCCGCGCAGCGCGTCGCGGACACGATGGCCGTGCAGAAATACGACATCCGCCGGCCCGAAGGCGGATTCGAGGAGCGCTGGTGGAGCCCGGTCAACTCGCCCGTGCTCGGCGACGGCGGCGAGCTGCGCTACATCGTGCACCGGGTCGAGGACGTGACCGAGTTCGTGCGTGCGAAGCAGGCCGGCGCGGCGCACCGCAAGCGCGCCGAAGCGCTGCAGGAGCGTGCCGACTCCATGGAGTCCGAGGTGTTCGCACGTGGCCAACGGCTGCAGCAGGCGAACGTCGAGCTCCGCCAGGCCAACGAGGAGATCACACGGCTGTACGAGAAGACGCGCGAGCTGGACGCACTGCGCATGCAGTTCTTCGCGAACGTGAGCCACGAGCTGCGCACGCCGCTCGCATTGATCCTGGGCCCGACCGAACGGATGCTGGCCGACCCGCACACCCACGACGCGAGCCGCGGCATGCTCGAGGTGATCGCCCGCAATGCCCGGATCCTGCTGAAGCACGTCGACGACCTGCTCGCGGTGGCGAAATCCGAGGCCGCGCAGACGGTGCTGCACTACGTCGCGACCGACGTCGGCCGGCTCGCTCGTCTCGCGGCGAGCCACTTCGAAGTGCTCGCCGAGGAGGAGCGCATCGCGCTGCGCATCGATGCCGCCGAGCTCGGCGCCGAGCTCGATCCCGACAAGCTGTGGCGCGTGCTGCTCAACCTGCTCTCGAACGCGTTCAAGTTCACGCCCGCGGGCGGGCACATTCGGATGAGCCTGCGCGAGGGGGATGGGCGCGCGATCATCGAGGTCGCGGACAGCGGACCCGGCATCCCGATGGCCGATCGCGAAGCGGTCTTCACCGCCTTTCGTCAGCTCGATGGTGGGACCACGCGTCGCTTCGGCGGCACCGGTCTCGGCCTGGCGATCGTCCGCGACTTCGTGCAGCTCCACGGCGGTACGGTCACGGTGCACGACGCTCCCGAGGGCGGCGCGCTGTTCCGCGTCCAGCTGCCCTTGCGGGGCCCGCCCGGCGTTGCCGTCGCGCCCGCGGATTCCCACGTGCTGCGGGAGGAACACGCCGACCGGGCTCTGGCGGGGCTGCGCCCCCGATTCGAGGCGCCGCCGAGCGCCAGCCGAGACCTCGACCGTCCGCTCGTGCTCGTCGTCGAGGACAACGCCGACATGAACCGCTTCCTCTGCGAGGCCCTCGCCGCCGACTACCGGGTCGCGTCGGCCCGCGACGGCGCCGAAGGCCTACAGGCGGCGATCGAGCTCCGTCCGGATCTCGTGCTCACGGATCTGATGATGCCGGGTACCGGCGGGGACGCGCTCGTGCGCGAGCTGCGGGCGCACGAAGAGCTGGCGGCGACGCCCATCGTCGTCGTCAGCGCGAAGGCCGACGACGATCTGCGCGTCGAGCTACTGCGTGGTGGTGCGCAGGACTATCTGACCAAGCCATTCGTCGTCGAAGAGCTCCGCGCACGCGTCGGCAATCTGCTCGCGCTGCGTCGGGCCGAGTCGGCGGCGTGCGCGGCGAACCACGCGAAGACCGAGTTCCTGTCCGCGATGAGCCACGAGCTGCGCACCCCGCTCAACGCGGTGCTCGGCTTCGCACAGCTGCTGCGTCGCGATGCCAAGGAGCCGCTCTCGCCTCGGCAGCTCGATCGGGTCGGGCGGATCCTCAAGGGCGGCGAGCACATCCTCCATCTCGTCGACGACCTGCTCGATCTGGCGCGCATCGAGTCCGGCCGCGTCACGTTCACGAGCGCGTCGATCGATGTCGGCGACGCGCTCGCGGAGCTGCGCGACACACTGGGCCCGAGCGCCTCGCACGCGGGTATCGAGCTCGAGCTGATCCCGCCGAGCGACCTGCCTCCGATCGTCGCGGATCCGGTCCGGCTGGCGCAGATCCTGATGAACTTCGGCTCGAACGCCGTGAAGTACGGCCAGGCCGGCGGTACCGTGACGATCCGTGCGTCACTCGAAGGCGGCGACCGCGTGCGCGTCACGATCTCCGACACCGGCAGGGGCATTCCCGCGGATCAGCAGGACCGGCTGTTCGAGCCCTTCCACCGTGCCGGTCGAGAGCTCGGCGACATCCAGGGCACCGGGCTCGGCCTGACGATCACGAAGCGGCTCGCGGAGGCGATGAGCGGACGCGTGGGATTCCACAGCGTCACCGGTGAGGGCTCGGACTTCTGGGTGGAGCTCCCGACCCCGGACGACCGCTGAGTGCGATCACGGCGACTGCGGAATCGTCGGCTCGAACGCGAACGGATCCTCGAGGTAGCTGCGAAACGTCTTCATCGCGCGGCTCACGTGCCAGCCGTCGACGTAGCGATGATCGAGCGTCGCGGTGACCGGCAGGGTCGGGCGAGCGACCACGCGATGATCGACGACGACTGGACGCTCGGCGAGCTCGCCCACGAGCACGATCACCGGCACTCCGTACATCCACGCGAGCGGGGCGTAGCCGTGGGGCACCCCGAACATGCCGATGCTCGTGACCATCGCGCTGCCGAAGGGATGCGCATGCAGGGCGAGCGCGCCGAGGTCGTGGCCGCGATGGGTGAACGCAGCGGCGGCACGGACCGCGACCCGCAAGAGCGGGTACGGCAGCGCGTCCATCGTGCGCTTGGTCAGGCTGAACTCGCGATCCTCGCCCGTTCGCAGCGCAGCGCTGCGCGTCGCGAGCTCGTCGGCGACCTCGCTCACCGAACGGCTCGGCGTATCGACCACCTTCACGCCGGAGAGATCCTCGCCACCCTTCACGGCGGTGATGAAGAAGATGTCGACCGTCGGACGCGGCACGATGCGACCGCCGAAGATCTGGCCGTTCAGGTCGGGCACTTCGACCAACGCGTGCGCGAGCGCCTTGCCCACGAAATGGGTCGGCGTGACGTGGTGTCCGGCCGCGCGCAGCGCAGCGATTGCGGCCAAGAGGCGCGTGGCGTCGATCTCGAGCGCTCCGTAGATCTGCGGGTCCGAGGGCGCCCGCCAGATCGCGGAGGCGATGCGCCGCCAGCCGGTGAGCTTCGCCATCGTCAAGCCCCGCTCCGGCCGATCGCCGGCCTGCGCGGCAGCAGCACCGTGAGCGACAGCGTGAACGCGACCTCGGTGTCGAGCAGCGCACGGCCCACCTCGCGACGCGTGTCGTGCAGGTATGTGAGCGCGTCGATGCGCACGGCGAGCCACCGCACGCGCGTGTACAGACGCACCCCACCGCCGATCACTCCGAGCGGCTCCCAGCGCTCGGCGAGATGGACCGCGCCCGCGCCGGCCTCGCCGAACAGGTCCATCGGCAGCACTCTGTGGCGGCCCACGCGGAGCGCGGAGATGAGCGGCAGCTCCAGCTGGCCGTGCACCGCGTGCACCCAGTCCCCTGCGGCCGTCGCGACCCCGCCGATGCCCTGCGAGAACGAGTAGACCGCGCCGATGCCGAGCTGTCGGATCGGATAGTAGGTGAGCCGGCCGGTCGCGACGAACGACTGACCGACCCCGCGACCGTTCATGCTGCCGCCCCCGAGGTCGATCGCGACTTGATTGCCGCGGAGTCGCCGCGTGGCCGGATCGAGCACATCGGGCGCAGCCGTCGTCGGCGCTGCCGCCAGCGCGAGCACGAGCGGGAGAGACATCGCGCTCCCACCATTCGCTGCCCACGTCCGATCCACCCGCGCAAATCCGTCATGTCGACCGGGCACGCCGCGAACGGCTTGCGCTGCCGACCGAGCTCCGCGGCCGCGCAATCGCTGCGCGCGGTCACCACGGCGCCGTGGTGGTCGGGGCCTCGTCCTCGGCCCGCGCGCCACGTCGCATGCACCTGCTGCAGACCAGACGCTCGGGCGTGCGACGGAGGACCTCGTCGGGCATGCGCGCCCGACAGATGCCGCAGCGGCCGTAGTAGCCCGCCGCGATCCAGCGCAGCGCGAGGTCGACCCTCGCGAGCCGATCGGCCGCGAAGCGCCCGGCCTCGTGCGGCAGCGCGGCCTGCAGGCGCTCGAGCTCGCTGCGACACTCCATCAGGAGCTTGGGGCTGCTCTCGTCGACACCGCGTGCCATGGTTGTCCTCTCCGCGGAGAAGATACGCATCGAGGGCCGAGGCACCTCCGCAAGTGCTGCGTGCGAACGAGCCGCTCCCGCGCAATGAGACCGCGGACGAGCTCGAGGGCGCTCGCGCGCAGATCGTGCGCTGGCCGGCCCTGCGTCGAAACGTAGGCTCGGTGCGGAATGGCCGAAGCCGCCTTGAACGCAGCCGTTGGAACCGCGCCGCAACCGTTGGTCGAGTTGGTGCGCGCCGAGGGTGGCAAGCGCAGGAAGAAGCTCGCGCTGCGTTGGTCGATCGCGGCACTCGTGCTGGTGGGTGCGGGCACGGCGACGTTCGTGCTGTGGCCGCGGAAGGCACCGATGACCGATCGCTTCGGCACCGCGACCGTCGCGCGCGGCGACGTCGTCCGCCGCGTGTCCGCGACCGGACGTGTCGAGGCGCGCGCGAGCGTCGAGGTCGGCGCGCAGGTGTCGGGTCGCATCGAGCAGGTCCTGGTCGACTTCGATCACCACGTCCACGCCGGGCAGGTGCTCGCACGCTTCGAGCTCGCCAGCTTCACCGCGCAGCTGGAGCAGGCGCAGGCGGGCCTCGCCGCAGCGAAGGCCCAGGTGCGCACGACAGGGTTGCAGGTCGCAGAGGCACGCCGAGACCTCGCCCGAGCGCAGGAACTGTTCGAGCGCGGCGTAATCGGCCGCGCCGAGCTCGATACCGCCGACGATCGCCTCGATCTCGCGAACGCACAGCGAGCCGCGGCACGGGCACAGCTCGATCTCCAGAGCTCGAGCCTCGCGCTCGCCCGCACGACCATGGATCACACCGAGATCCGTGCGCCGATCGACGGCATCGTGATCTCGCGCGAGGTCGATCCCGGGCAGACGGTGGCCGCGGCCTTCCAGGCGCCGGTGCTCTTCGTGATCGCCGAGGATCTGCGACGAATGCGGGTGCTGGCCTCGATCGACGAGGCCGACGTCGGCAGCGTGCGCGTCGGCCAGCCCGCGACGTTCACGGTCGACGCGTACCCGAAGCGGGTGTTCACCGCCAGCGTCGTCGAGCTGCGCAGCGCGCCGCACCTCGTCCAGAACGTCGTCACCTACGATGCGATCCTGCACGTCGACAACGACGATCTCGCGCTCAAGCCGGGCATGACCGCATCGGTGGAGGTCGAGACCGCAGCACGCCACGACGCGCTGTTCGTGCCCAACGGAGCGCTGCACTTCCAGCCGCCCGATCAGGTCGCGCCCGCAGGCGATGCGGTGTGGACCGTGGGCAGCGAAGGTCCGCAGCGGGTGCCCGTCACCGTGGACGTCAGCGATGGTGTGTCGACCGTGATCGACGGCGAGCTGCACGAAGGCGACGCGGTGATCGTCGAGCTCACCGAGGCGGGCAGGAAGGCCTATGGGGACCACGGCGGGTGAGCTGCTGGCGCTCTCGCGGGTGACCAAGGTCTTCGGCGAGGGGCCGGCGCAGGTGGTCGCGCTGCGGGGCATCGATCTGGTGATCCGCCGCGGCGAGTTCGTCGCGATCCTCGGCACGTCGGGCTCGGGCAAGTCGACGGCGATGAACATCCTCGGCTGCCTCGACACGCCCACCACCGGCCAGTACGCGATCGAGGACGTGCCGGTCGAGCACCTCGCGGCCGATGTGCTCGCGTCGCTTCGCCTGTCGCGCTTCGGCTTCGTATTCCAGGGCTTCAACCTGCTTGCACGCACGTCGGCCCAGGCCAACGTCGAGCTCCCGCTCGTCTACGCCGGCGTGGGTGGGCGCGAGCGGGCCGAGCGAGCGCGCGCCGCCCTGGCGGCGGTGGGGCTCGCGGGCCGTGAGAGCGCGCGCCCCAACCAGCTCTCGGGCGGTCAGCAACAGCGCGTCGCGATCGCGCGCGCACTCATCAACCATCCCCAGGTGGTGCTGGCGGACGAGCCGACCGGCAACCTCGACTCGCGCACCAGCAGCGAGATCATGGATCTCCTGGCCGGGTTGCACCGCGACCACGGCCAGACCGTGGTGATGGTGACACACGAGCCCGACGTCGCCGCGTACGCGCCGCGCCATGTGCTGTTCCACGATGGTCGCGTGGTGTTCGACGGTCCGGCCGAGGAGCTCACCGCGCTGCGTGCCCGCGGCGAGCTGCCCGCACGCCGCGAGAAGAGGTCGGCATGAACGTCGGCGCGACGCTCCGACTCGGTGGCGAAGCGCTGCTGCGCAACAAGATGCGCTCGCTGCTCACGACGCTCGGCGTGGTGATCGGCGTCGCCGCGGTGGTGATCATGCAGGCGATGGGCGCCGGCGCCACGGCGCTGGTCCAGAGCGAGATCTCGAGCCTGGGCAGCAACATGCTGGTGATGATGCCGGGCGGGCGCTCCCGCCAGCCGTTCGGCGGATCCCTGCTGGGCGCGCCGCAGTTCTCGCGCAGCGATGCCGCGGCGATCGAACGCGAGTGTCCGGCCGTCTCCCATGTGGCAATCTCGAACACCCGCGGCGTGCAGGCCGTCGTCGGCGAGCGCAACCGCAGCACGATCCTGTACGGCGTGACGCCCGAGTACTTCGAGATCCGCGCGTGGCCGATCGCGAAGGGCCGGCAGCTCGACGCCGACGACGAGCACCAGGGCTACAAGAACTGCGTGATCGGCCACACGATCGTCGCCGATCTTTTCGGCGGCCGCGATGCCGTCGGCGAGGAGCTGCGCATCCACGACGTCACCTGCCGCATCGTCGGCGTGCTCGAGGCCAAGGGCACGTCGTCGTTCGGCATGGATCAGGACGACGTCGTGTACATGCCGGCTTCCACGTTCGCGCGCCGGATCGCCGGCCACGAGCAGATCGGGCTGATCATGCTCTCGGCGGTCTCCGAAGCGCGCGCGGACGAAGCGCGCATCCAGGTCGAGCAGCTCATGCGGCAGCGTCGACGGATCCGCAGCGGAGAGGACGACGACTTCAGCGTGCGTGACCTGCGAGAGGTGCAAGACCTGATGGGCACGGTCACCGGCGTGCTCACCTCGCTGCTCGCCGGCGTGGCCGCGATCTCGCTCGTCGTCGGCGGCATCGGCATCATGAACATCATGCTGGTGTCGGTCACGGAGCGCACGCGCGAGATCGGCATCCGCCTCGCCATCGGCGCCCACAAGAGCGACATCATGCAGCAGTTCCTCGTCGAGGCGGTGGCGCTCTCGACCTTCGGGGGCGTGATCGGGTTGTTGCTCGGCCTCGGCGGCGCGGCGATCGGCAGTGCGGCGCTCGACGTGCCCTTCACCGTCCCGCCGCTGGTGCCCCTGCTCGCGTTCGGGTTCTCCGTGGTGGTCGGCATCGCCTTCGGCGTCTGGCCCGCGCGCAAGGCCGCCCGCCTGCGGCCGATCGAAGCGCTCCGCTTCGAGTGAACGACGGCGCGCCTGCTCACCGCCTCGCCCTGCGCGAGCGTCGTGGCGGTAGCGGCCAGCTGCGTTTCGACGGCTCGCGCATCGGACCGAGCACGTTGCCCTCGCGCACGATGACCTCCACGGGCTCGTGCAGTCGATAGCCGAAGCCCCGCGAGTGGCGACGGATGTACCGGACGCTGCCCCACAGCACGCGTCGGCTGTAGTGCTCGACGATCGGACCCACGACATCGTGCGGCCGCTCGCGCAGCACGAACGAGGTGAGTCGCAGCGCGAGGTGGTTGGGCAAGCGATGGCAGCCGTGGCTGTGGTCGCCGTAGACGGAGAGGTAGCTGGAGGTCCCGTGCGTGCGCACGCCGGGATCGAACCAGCGCACGTCGCCCTTGCCGCGCGCGCGCACCGGCTGCGCGTGCTTCAGCATCGCGAGCCCATAGGCGGAGCGGTAGCCGGGCCCGATCGTGTCCTCGCGCAGCACCCAGCGACCATCGGGTCGGCGCCACACGAGCTCGCGGTTCGGTGTGCTCTTCGGCGGAAACCACGTCGGCGCCGCGACGATCTCGCGCCACACGAAGGTGCCGGGCTCGGAGACCTTGTAGCGCATGACCACCGCCCCGCTCGGACGGCGGTCGCGTTCCCAGCCCCCGATCGTCGTCGGCCAGCGCACCAGCGCCTCTTCGACGCCGTCGTGGATCGCGAAGAGCGTGAGCGCGGGCTGGCGCTCGACCGGCTGCACGCGCCGCTCGCCCGACGGCTTCCACGGGTACTCGTACCAGACGTCGCCGCGGTCGATCTCCGCGCGCAGCTCGAACGGTGCCGTGCGCCACGCCGGCAGTCGCGGCAGCGGCACGGCGACGCGGCACGCGTGCTCGTCACGATCCAGCGAGGCGGCGATCGTCGCGGCATCCGTCCAGCCCAGCGCGCGTGCGGCCGCAGTCGTCGCGGCCGCGACCCGATCGGGCGCACCGTTCGCGAGCGGCGCGCGACCGAGCGGCCGCAACAGCTGGGGCGGATCGAGCACGCGCCCGAGCACCGGCTGCCACGCCTCGGCGGCCGAGCCGTCCTCGATGAGGCCGGTCGCGTCCACGACCCGCTCGCGCAGCATGCGGAGTGCGGCGCGGACATCGAGCTCGCGGCTGTCCTCGAGCAGTGCCGCCCGGGTGTGCTCGTCGACCCAGCCGACGCCGAGGATCGCGTGGCGCCGCTGGTAGACCGCGACCGCGTTGCGGGTGGCCCCGTCGAGCTCGCCGTCGACTGCGTGCGCGTCGAGCAGCTGCTCGCACGCGAGGTGCTGCTCCACTGCGAGCACGGCGAGCCTGCGCCGCGCGTCACGCCGGTCGGCGCGCTTGTCCTTGCGCAGCACGGCCGTCGTCGCCGACAGCGCGTCGTCGTCGACCGCATCATGGCAGCGGTGACGTTCGTGATCGAGCAAGCGCGCGCGGACGACCTGCGGGGTCGGGGGGATGCCGAACAGCTCGAAGTAGCGATCGTCGCGGGCGGCGTCGGGGACGTCCGGGGCGTCGAGCTGCTCGCGCGCGAGCGCGACGAACACCTCGCGGTACGCGGGCGGCGTGGCCTCTTCAGGCGAGAGCACGCGCGGCGCCCAGTCCTCGCACAGGTCCACCTCGACCGGGGACGATCCGCCGATCGTGGCCGACAGCAACGCGATGGCGATCACGGTGGTCAGCTTGGCGGCGCATCGCCGCCGGCCAAGCCGCAATACTTGCGGGCCGGCATGCGCCGCAGTGCCAGCCCAGGTGCACTCAGGCCTTCAGGCGGTCCTTCACCTTCTGCAGCTCCTTGCGCAGCGTCGCCGCGAGCTCGTCCAGATCCTCGCCCGCGTCGTCGGCCGCCCGTTCGAAGCGTTGCTCGAACGCCTGCAGGCGCGGCTGCAGCTTCGCCCACGCGTCCTTCACCTCCATTCCGCCGAGATGGAGCTGCACGCGAATCTCTTCGGCGAGACGCCGGACGTCCTGCATCATGGGGGTGGTGTTCTGTGGCATGCGCCCAGTCTGGCCACCCGCGCGGTCGAGCAACCGCGCAACCTCTGCAGCGAGGCGACAGCGGCGCGCGTGGTGCTTGCCGGTGCACGACGGGGATGAGCGCGTCACGAGCTGGCGAGAGCGAGGCGCTCGATGAACGACGGATCGGTCCTCCTGCACACCCGCGCCCCCGGCCGTACCCACGTCACCGTGGTCTGCGACGGCGCCGCGCATACCGTGCTCGCCGGCACGCCGCTCGGCACCCTGCTCCCGCGCGAGGTCGACGGCGAGCTCGTCGTCGCCGGGCTCGTCGATCGTCGCCCCACCTCGCTCACCGCACCGCTGTGGGCGGACGCGAGCATCGCTCCGCTGTCGACCGGGCACTGGGAAGGCGCGCGGATCTACCGGCGCAGCGTCGCGCTGCTCTTGCTCGAGGCAGGCGCGCGCATCCACCCGGAGCTCGAGCTCCACGTCGGGCACTCCTTCGGGTATGCGCAGGCGATCACCTCGTCCCGTGCCGCACCTCCGTGGGCGGCGCTCGCCGCGGAGCTCAGCGCGGCCATGGTCGAGCTCGTCGATCGCGACGTGCCGCTCGCGGAGCCCTGGTGGACCGCGGAAGAAGCGATCGCCTACTTCGAGCGGGTGGGCTGGCACGACGCCGCGACGCTGCTGCGTACGCGTCGACGCGCCGCCGTGCCGGTGGTGTCGTACGGGCAGGTGTTCGCGCCGCGCTTCGGCCCGCTCGTCGCACGCACCGGCGTGCTCTCCGAGTTCGCGCTGGTCGCCGAGCCCGATGGGCTCCTGCTCGTGCACGGGGTCATCGATCCGAGCCCGGCACCACGGCGACGCGCCGCACCACCGGACGCCGAGGACACGCGGGGTGCCGCCCTGTTCGCGCGCTCGAGCAAGTCGTTGCTCGCGCCGAACCTGCGCTGGCTCGAGGCGCTGGGCACGACCAGCGTCGGCCAGCTCGATCGCGCGTGCATCGACGGCGACGTGTCGGAGCTGATCCACGTCGCCGAGGGCTTCCAGGAGAAGCGCATCGGGCAGATCGCGGACGCGATCGCCGGCGCCCGTGATCGCGTGCAGGTGGTGTGCGTGGCGGGCCCCTCGGCGTCGGGCAAGACCACCTTCATCCGGCGGCTGCGCGTGCAGCTGCAGGTCGACGGCCTGCGCCCGATCGGGCTGTCGCTCGACGACTACTACGCCGAGCGCAGCGCGATCCCTCGTGACGCGCGGGGCGAGCACGATTTCGAGGCCTTCGACGCGCTGCGCCGCGATCTGTTGCAGGAGCACATGCTCGCGCTGCTCGCCGGCAAGACCGTTCGCACCGCGCGCTACGACTTCAAGACCGGAGCCTCGGATCCGCAGGGCGGTCCCTCGCTCGCGCTGTCCCGCGGCGACGTGCTGCTGGTCGAGGGCATCCACGGCCTGAACCCGGCGCTCTTGTCCGCGCTGCCCGACGAGCGGATCTTCCGCGTGTTCTGCTGTCCGATGGTGCAGCTGCCGCTCGATCGGCTGACGCACGTGCACGCCTCCGACCTGCGCCTGCTGCGTCGCATCGTCCGCGATCGCCACGGTCGCGGAACCGACGCGGCCGCAACCATCCTGCGCTGGCCGTCGGTACGCGCCGGCGAGCGCCGCCACATCTTTCCCTGGCAGGACGAGGCCGACGAGGTGTTCGACGCCTCGCTCGTCTACGAGCTCTGCGTGCTGCGAGTCTTCGCCGAGCGCTACTTGCTCGAGGTGCCCTCGGACAGCGAGGCCTTTCCCACGGCGGATCGCCTGCTCGGGCTGCTCGAGCAGTTCGTCACGGTCTACCCCGACCACGTCCCGCCGACCTCGATCCTGCGCGAGTTCATCGGCGGCAGTGGGTTCGAGTACTAGC
>CAZFKC010000137.1:1273-25851 GCA_964519175.1 uncultured Nannocystaceae bacterium | reverse complement strand
AGCATCGCGCGCTGCATGAGATAGCCGAGGCTGCCCTCGGTCTGCGCGACGAGCACGTCGAGCGGCCACAGTGCGAGCCGATCGCGGGTGAGCTCCTGCCGCAGCAGCAGCTCGCCGACCTGCGGACCGTTGCCGTGGGTGATGACGAGCCGATAGCCGCGCTCGACGAGCACGATGAGCTCGCGGCAGATCTGCCGCGCATTGCGATCGTGATCCTCGTAGCTGCCCTGCTCGCCGGCCTGGATGAACGCGTGCCCGCCCATCGCGACCACGGCGATCGGCAGCGGCGCGAGCCCGGAGCGCTCGCTCTTGCCGGAGCTGCTCACGACATGTCCTCGGCGCGCGTCATGGTGCGATCGGATCGCGTTCGAGCGGCATCGTCAAGCAACGACCACCGCCGCGCGCCCGCGAGAGCTCGCTGCCGGTGAACGTGTAGACCGTGCGCGGCCGCGACATGCCGTGCCGTACGAGCTCGGCGCGTTGCTCCGGCGGAACTGCCGCCGACACGGAGACCGCCTCGAAGCCGTGCGTCGCGAGCGTCGCGACCGTGTGCGTGTTGCGTTGGTAGAGCAGGATCTGCCCGGGCGCGAGCGCGACGGCGTTGGCCCCGTCGGTCCACTGCTCGCGCTCCTGGAACAGCGGGTCGTGGCCGCCGCACGGGACGAACGCGACCTCGGGCCCGAGCTCCTCGCGCAGCACGTCGAGCACCGTCGCGCCGTGCACGAGCTCGGCCGGCCGATCGCGTCCGATGCGGGCGACGGGCAGCGGGCTGTGGTGCGCACCCGGGCTGACGAGCGGCGCGTGGCCGAGGAAGAGCGACGTGTCGATCTGCGTGAGGATCGTGTCGAGGTGCATCACGCTGCGCTCTTGCGGCATCATCACCGCATAGATCGACTCGAGCTGGGGATGATCGTCGAACAGTGCTTCGTCGGCGAGGCGCTCGATGGTCTGCGGCGTGCTGCGCTCGGAGCAACCGATCATCAGGATCTTCGGGCTCAGCACGAGCACGTCGCCGCCCTCGAGCGAGCGGAACGCGGCGTCGCGCACGACATCGTCCTGCGCGAACTCCAGCGGCTCGCGGCCCGCGGGTGCGCAGCGCAACGCGAACGAGACCAACAGCGGCTCGCGCGAGCGTGCGCTCGTGGCCATGCGCGCGACGAGCACGCGGTCGTAGACCGAGATGCAGGGGTCGCGCATGAACATGAGGTTCGGGATCGGTCGCAGCGCCATCGGTCGGCCGCCGGCCAGCTCGTCGCGGATGCGCGTGAGCCCGCGGCCGGAGGGATGCAGCTCGTCCCAGTAGCAGCCCGCGATCATCGCGTGGGCGAGGCGCGAGGCGGGCCAGCCCGCCAGCTCGTCGACGATGCCGGGCGTGCCCGCGCGCTCGCACGCCGCGTCGCAGAGCGCGTAGACGTCGTCGGCCGCCGCCTCGGTGAGCGCCTGCAGCAGCAGCTCCTCGAACAGCACCACCTCGGCCCCGGCGGCGCGCAGGATCTCGGCCATGACGTCGTGCTCGCGCTGGGTCTCCGCCGGCGCGAGGATGTCGTCGAACAACATGCCCTGCAGGTCATGCTGGGTCATGCGCACGATTTCGTCGCCGGGGCGGTGGATCATCACCCGCCGGAGCCGTCCGACCTCGTTGCTGACCTCGATCGACATGCCGTTGCAGCGGCGATGCTGCACGAGCGCCGCGGGGCTGGCAACTCGGCGGGCTCAGCCCCGATCGACGGTGACCCAGCGGCCGTCGAGCAGACGCTCGTGGGGCAGGAAGCGTGCCTTGTAGGCCATCGAGGAGCACTCGCCGATGAACAGCCCGAGATACAGCCAACGCAGGCCCCAGCTCTTGCACAGCTCGACCTGCTTGAGGATCGAGTAGGTGCCGAGCCCGAGCGTGGGCAGGCCCGGATCGAAGTAGCAGTACACGGCGGAGAGCGACTGCTCGCCGCGATCGACGATCGCGACGCCGACCAGACGGCGGCCGAGGCGGTAGCGCAGCTCGAACGTGTCGCAGCACGACTCGCCGAGGAACGCGCGGTAGCCCTCGAGATCGATCGGCTGCTCGCCGGTGTTCAGCTCGCGCCCGAACTTGTGCTTGTTGTAGAGCGCGACCTTCTCGAGCGTGGGCTCGAGCCGACCGAGCTCGGTGCGGAGCTCGCGTTCACCGCGACGGAACACCCGCCGCTGCGTGCGGCCGGGCGCGAAGGCCTCGACGTCGAGGCGGATCGGCTCGCACGCGTGACAGCTCGGGCACGCGGTGCGGTAGAGCAGCAAACCTTGCCGGCGGTCGCCGACGTCGAGACGCGTCTCGAACTCGTGGCGAGCCAACGCACGTACCGGGAGCCGCAACGGCAGGCGCGCGGTGCGTCCGGGGAGGTACGGGCACGGCGTCGGCGCGTCGTGGATCACCAACTCGGGTGGTGTCGCGACGATCAACCGTCCCGTAGTAGGCGCGGACATCGACGATCCCAGGGTAGCAGGTCGAGCTGACCGCGGGCGAGCGCGTGCACGCGCGAGGTCGGCGAGCCCGCGAATCGGACACGCTCTGCGCGTGCGCACGCCGGGGCGAAGCTCGATTTCATCGGCGGCCGGGCCCGCAGTTTTTTCGTCCGGAGCGCACCTCCGCCGCAAGCGCCGCCTTGCGCACGGATGTGCTCTGTGCCACGCCGGCCGGCTTGGCCGGCCTCGCCGGGGCCTGGTAGCGTCCCGCGCCATGAGCACCCCCGCCGCGCCCGTCGAGACCTCCACCGCCAAGGGTCAGAGCAAGGGCACCGCGCATCGAGTACCGCCGATGCTCGAAGGCGGTCTGCCGTTCGTCGGCCACGCACTCGATCTGCGCCGACGTCCGGTCGAGCTCTTCCAGCGTGGTCGCGATCGCTTCGGCGACATGTTCTCGCTCAAGCTGCCGGGCTCGCCGCTCACCGTCGTGATGAGCGGGCCGAAGGCGCACCAGAAGTTCTTCCGCCTGTCCGACGACGACGTCGACATGCGCGAGGTCTACAAGCTCATGACGCCGATCTTCGGCAAGGGCATGGCCTACGACGCCGAGCCCGAGATCATGAAGGAGCAGCTCGCGTTCTTCCACGACGCGCTGCGCGAGGCTCGGCTGCGCACGTATGCCGCCGGCTTCGTCGAGGAGGCCGAGGACTACTTCGGCAAGTGGGGCGACGAGGGCATCGTCGATCTCTACGAGGTGGGCAACGAGCTCACCATCTACACGTCCAGCCGCTCGCTGCTCGGGCGCTCGTTCCGCCAGCACCTCTCCGACGAGTTCCGCCAGCTCTACTACGACATGGAAGGCGGCCTGAACCTGCTGGCCTTCTTCGCGCCGCACCTGCCGATCCCGGCGTTCCGCAAGCGCGACAAGGCGCGTGCGCGGCTCGGCGAGCTCATCGCGGGCATCGTGAAGGAGCGCCGCCAGAAGGGCCTGTCCGACGAGGACTTCCTGCAGACGCTGATGGATGCCGCGTACAAGGACGGCCGCCGGCTGACCGAGGACGAGATGACCGGCCTGCTCACCGCGATCATGTTCGCCGGGCACCACACGAGCGGCGTGACGTTCGCGTGGACCGGCATCTTGCTGCACCAGAACCCGCAGTGGCTGCAGGTGATGCGCGACGAGCAGGACCACATCCTCGGCGAGCGCACCGATCTCACGCTCGACGACCTGCGCGGCATGCATCGGCTCGAGACCGCGGTGAAGGAGACGCTGCGGCTGTACCCGCCCATCATCATGATGATGCGCAGGGTGCTGAAGGCCTTCGAGCACGGCGGCTACACGGTGCCCGAAGGCTCGATGATCATGACCTCGCCCGCGATGGCGCACCGCATCCCCGAGGTCTTCAAGGATCCGAACCGCTTCGATCCCGATCGCTTCGGGCCCGAGCGTGACGAGGACAAGAAGAACCCCATGGGGTGGATCTCGTTCGGCGGTGGGCGCCATCGCTGCATGGGCATCGTGTTCGCGCAGCTGCAGCTCCGCGCGATCTGGAGTCACCTCCTGCGCAACTTCGAGTTCGAGCTGCTCGAGGCGAAGTACGAGCCCGACTACGAGCGACTGCTGGTCGGGCCGCGCATGCCCTGTCGTGCGCGCTACCGTCGTCGTCGGCGGCGCGCGGTCGTCGCGGTGGCCTGAACCTCGAAAACCCGGGGAAACCCGCGCGAAGACGGGGCTTTCCGGGCCGGCGGCGGCCCCGACGATTTCCATCCGCTTACGCGCGACGCGATGGCCGGCGCCGTGGACCTTGGCAAGCTGGGTTCGTGGCCCTCCACGCGATCGCTTCGACCGACCCCGCTGCCCCGCCGCACACCACGGCCCAAGTGCTCGAGAACATCGGGGCCGGCCCCGGCAAGCGGCGGAGGCGCTGGATCGGTTGGGCGCTCGCGCTCGCGATCGCCGGCGGCTCGGGCTGGTGGTTCTTCGGTCGGACGACCGAAGCGCCGAGCATGACCTACGAGACCGTGCCCGCTGCGGTCGGCGACATCGAGATGCACGTGGTCGCGACCGGCTCGCTGCAGGCGCTCTCGGTGGTGTCGGTCGGCGCCGAGCTCTCGGGGCGCGTCGAAGAGGTCACGGTCGACATCAACGCACGCGTGACGAAGGGCCAGGTGCTGGTCAAGCTCGCGCCCGAGACGTTCAAGAACGCGCTCAACGAGGCGCAGGCGTCGCTGAAGTCGGCGACCGCCGACGTGACGCGCAGCAAGGCCTCGCTCTCGGCCTCCGAGGTGCTGGCCGGCCGCGCCGATCGCCTGGCGAGCCAGGGTCTCGTCTCCGCCGAGGAAGACGACACGCAGCGCACCGCGAAGGACCTCGCTTCGGCCGACGTGACGCGTGCGCGTGCCCAGGCCGCGCTCGCGAAGATCCGCGTGGATCAGGCGAAGACGGATCTCTCCAAGCTCGTGATCACCTCGCCCATCGACGGCATCGTGCTCTCGCGAACCGTCGAGCCCGGCAACGCGATCTCGGCCTCGATGTCGACGCCGGTGCTGTTCACGATCGCCGAGGACCTGGGCAAGATGGAGCTGCAGCTGCCCATCCACGAGTCGGACGTGTCACGCGTGCGCGCGGGCCAGAAGGCCACGTTCACCGTCGACGCCTGGCCCGATCGCAAGTTCGACGCGGTCGTGGTGGACATCTCGTACGCCGCGGTCGTGACGAACAACGTCGTCACGTACACCGCGATGCTCTCGGTCGACAACACCGACCTCGCGCTGCGCCCCGGCATGACCGCGACCGCGACCATCGTCTCCGACACGAAGAACGACGTGCTGCGCGTGCCGAGTGCCGCGCTGCGCTACACGCCGCCGAAGCCCGAGGCGAGCACGAGCATCAACCCGTTCGCGCCGCCGCGGATGCGCGGCGGTCCGGGTGGCGGAGGCGCGCGCGGTGGCGGTGGTCCCGGCGGCGGCGCTGCGAAGGCCGAGCCCCCGGGCGTGTGGGTGCTGCGCGACGGGGCCCCGGTGCGCGTGCGCGTGACCGCGGGTGCGACCGACGGCGCGTTCACGGAGGTGACGGGTGGTGAGCTGCAGGCGGGCGACGAGATCATCGTCGGCGCCAGCCGAGGCGGGGGCCGATGAGCGTCCACGTTCCGATGGCCGACGCGCCGCCCTTGATCGAGCTCGCCGGCGTCCGCCGTCACTATGGCCACGGTGACTCCACGGTTCGCGCGCTCGACGGCGTCGATCTGGTGATCGAGCGCGGCGAGTTCGTGATGGTCATGGGCTCGTCCGGCTCGGGCAAGTCGACGTGCATGAACATGCTCGGCTGCCTCGATCGCCCGACCGCGGGCTCGTACCGCTTCCTCGGCGTCGACGTCGGCAAGCTCGACCGCGACGGCCTCGCGCTCTTGCGCCGGCACTACCTCGGCTTCGTGTTCCAGAGCTTCAACCTGTTGCCGCGCACGAGCGCCGTCGAGAACGTGGAGCTGCCGCTCGTCTACCGCGGCGTGCGCAGCCGCCCCCGGCGCGCGGCCGCGATGCGTGCGCTCGACATGGTGGGGCTGGCCAAGCGCTTCGACCACACGCCTGCGCAGCTCTCCGGTGGCCAGATGCAGCGCGTTGCGATCGCCCGCGCGCTCGTCGTCGAGCCCGCGGTGCTGTTCGCCGACGAGCCCACCGGCAACCTCGACTCCGAGACGACGATCGACATCATGAACCTGCTCGCCACGCTCAACCGCGAGCAGCGCATCACGATCGTGATGGTGACGCACGAGCCCGAGCTCACCGAGTACGCCTCGCGCATCGTGACGTTCAAGGACGGCCAGATCATCGCGGACGAGCGCAAGGCGGTGCCGTCATGATCATCTGGAGCACGCTCGTGCTCGCGCTCGGCGCGATCCGGCGCAACGCCGCGCGCTCGCTGCTGACCGCGCTCGGCGTCGTCATCGGCGTGGGCAGCGTGATCGCGATGGTCAACCTCGGCCAATCCGCGACGCAGCAGGTCACCGCGCAGATCACCGCGATGGGCCCGAATCTGCTGTTCGTGCGGCCGACCAGCGGCATGGGCCCGGGCGGCGCGAGGCTGGCCGCGAACCCGTTCACGCCCGAGGACGTCGATGCGATCGCGACGCAGATCGCGAGCGTCGCGGTCGCGCCCACTGCGAGCACCACGGCGACCGTCGCCTACGGCAGCCTGAACGTGCCGACCTCGATCACCGGCACCACGAACGACTACTTCGAGGTGCGCTCGCTGAACCTCGTCTCCGGGCGGACCTTCGAGCCGCGCGAGCTCGACACCGGCGCGGCCGTGTGCCTGCTCGGACCGACGGTGGTGGCCAACGTCTATGGCAGCGCCGATCCGATCGGCACGATGCTCCGCGTCGGCGCCACCGGCTGCCAGGTCATCGGCGTGCTGGAGAGCAAGGGCAGCAACACGGGTCAGGATCAGGACGACGTGGTGCTCATGCCGATGAGCGCGGTGCAGCGCCGGCTCACCGGCAAGCGCGACATCACGATGATCTACGTCGCCGCGCTCGAGGAGGGCGGTAGCGCGGTGGTGAAGGCCGACATGATCGCGCTGCTCCGCGAGCGCCGTGGCCTCGCCGCCGGCGAGCCCGACGACTTCGACGTGCGCGACATGGCCGAGGTCGCCGCCACCCTGACCGCCACCACGGAGACGATGACGGCGCTGCTCGGCGCGATCGCGGCGGTGAGCCTGCTCGTCGGCGGCATCGGCATCATGAACATCATGCTGGTCTCGGTGACCGAGCGAACCCGCGAGATCGGGGTGCGGCTCGCGATCGGCGCCCGCGCCCGCGAGATCCTCATGCAGTTCCTCGTCGAGGCCGTCGTGCTCTCGGTGTTCGGCGGCGGCGTGGGCATCGCGCTCGGGATCGGTGGCACGTACCTCATCACGATGCGGCTCGCGATGCCGTTCGTGATCTCGCCCGAGATCGTCATCGCCGCCTTCGCCGTCTCGGCGGCGGTCGGCGTCGTGTTCGGCTACCTGCCGGCGAGCAAGGCCGCCCAGCTCGACCCGATCGACGCGCTGCGCCACGAGTAGGCGCGTGCTAGGCTCGGGGCGTCGATGGACGATGCCGTCGAGCAAGTCGCGCCGGGCGTGCTGCGGTTCCCGCTGCGCACGCCGACGTTGCCGCCGGCGACCAGCACGAACACGTGCGTCGTCGTCGGCGACGCCGTCGTGGTGATCGAGCCCGCCACGCCGCATCCCGACGAGCGTGCGCGGCTCGATGCGCTGCTCGCCGAGCTCGACCGCGACGGGCATCCGCTCGCGCTCATCCTGCTCACGCACCACCACGGCGATCACGTGGGCTACGCCGAGGAGCTGCGCCGCAAGCACGGCGTGCCCATCGCGGCCCACGATCAGACCGCGGAGCGGCTGCCGTTCGCGATCGATCGCCGGCTCGACCACGGCGCGCACATCGAGCTCGGGGCCGGCGTCGCGCTCGAGGCCGTCTTCACACCCGGGCATGCGCCCGGACACCTCGTGTTCCTCGAGGAGCGCTCGCGGGTCGCCTACGTCGGCGACATGCTGGCGGGCGAGGGCACGATCCTCATCGATCCGTTCGACGCGGGCGACATGGCGGCGTACCTCGAGTCGCTGCGGCGCATCGATGCGCTCGGGACGACGGCGCTCGTCCCCGCGCACGGCCCCGTGCTGCGCGATCCGTCCGCCGCGATCGCGCAGTACATCGCGCACCGACTCGCGCGCGAGGCCAAGGTCGTCGGCGCGCTCGAGGGGGGTGCGCTGCCCTGGGAGCAGCTGCTCGCGCGCGCCTACGCCGACACGCCGGAGTTCCTGTGGCCCATCGCGGAGCGCTCGCTCGAGGCCCATGTCCGCAAGCTGGTGACCGAGCGCCGCGTCCATCGCGACGGCGGCACGCTGGAGCTGCGCGCGCCCGCGTCCGAGGCCTGAGCCGCGTCGGCGGTCCGCGGACCGGGCTCGGTCGCGTGGACCGATCGCGGACGCGTGCGGCCCGACCGCGGTGCGTGCACTGCATTTGCCGCGCTGCTCGAACGATGGGAGGGCGTGCTCCGCCGCTCGTCCCTCCCGGTCTGCGCCCTGCTGCTCGCGTTCGGCTGTGGCCGTGCCGAAGTGGCGCCCGGCGCGGTGGTGTGGGACTCGGGCGACGGCGAGGGCTCGAGCAGCGACGCCGAGGACGAGAGCGCGGACGTCGGGCTCCCGGATGTCCCCGCCGAGCACGACCCCTGCACGCGCGTCGATCTGCTCTTCGTCGTCGACAACTCGCACAGCATGGCCGACGAGCAGGCCAACCTGGTCGCGAGCTTTCCCGGCTTCATCGCCGGCATCGAGTCGACGCTGGGCGTCGTCACCGACTACCACGTGGGCGTCGTGACGACGGACAGCAACGAGCACAACGGGATCGGCTGTCGGCGCATCGGTGCGCTGACCAATCGCACCGGCGGCGAGGCCTCGAGCGGCGAGACCTGCGGGCCGTACGCGGACGGGCGGAACTTCATGAGCGTGCGCGACGAGCTCTCGGGCAGCTTCGCCTGCGCGGCCGAGGTCGGCATCGAGGGCAGCGGCCACGAGGTCCCGATGGACGCGATGGTGGCCGCGATCGGTCAGGGCGAAGGCGGCACGATGATGTGCAACGAGGGCTTCCTGCGCGACGATTCGCTGCTGGTGCTCACCATCATCACCGACGAGGACGACACTGCGTCGCTCGGCGATCCCGAGGCGTGGTACGAGCAGCTCGTGGCCGATCGCGATCCGTCGCAGGTGATCGTGCTGTCGCTCGTCGGGCACCCGAAGCCCAACGACTGCATCGCCGCGCAGTGGGACGGCATGAACGGTGCGGAGATCGCCGCGCGCATCGGGTCGTTCACCGAGATGTTCGAGTTCGGGCGGGTGGGGGACGTGTGCGCGCCCGACTACGCACCGTTCTTCACCGAGGCGGTGAGCGGCATCGCCGACGCCTGTCACGTCGCGATTCCGCCCGCTTGATCGCGTGCTAGCATCGGCGGCGATGAGGCTCGCCGCATCGCTCGTGCTCGCGTGCGCCACGTCGGCGTGCATCGAGACGCACTTCCATCGCAGCGAAGCGGGGGACGCGAGCGCAGGCGACACGACGGACGGCAGCACGAGCGTCGCGCCACCGACCACGAGCATGGGCGAGGGGCCGACCGGGCCTTCGACGAGCGGGTCCGCGACGGCGCCGCCGGCCACGAGCGACTCGAGCGGCATGGCCGACAGCAGCGGCTCGGCCACCGATGCCACCACCGGCGGTCCGACGGAGACCTGCGGCAACGGCGAGCACGAGCCGGGCGAGCTCTGCCTCGGCGAGGTCGAGCTGGTGCCGTTCGATCCCGGCGCGGTGGACGTGGTGATCGGCAACGTCGACGACGACCTCATCGTCGATCTCGCGGTCGCGAGCGAGGGCACGGTCAGCCTGCGCTCCGGCGACGGCGTGGGCGGCTACGGCAACCTCGAGAGCCTCGACATCATGGGCACCGCGGTCGCGATCGCGGCCGCCGATCTCGACCACGACGACGCGGGCGACGCGATCGCGCTGGCGCAGCCGCTCGCTGCGGTGATTCCGTGGAGCAACGGCTGGGACTTCTATCAGTACGCCGGCAACGGACAGGCGCTCGACACGTTCAACGATCTGGTGCTCGGATCGTTCGACTACACCTACGAGCTCGACGTCGTCTACACGGCGGGCACGCAGGTGGTGTTCCAGTCCGGCAGCAAGCCTGCGTACACGTACCAGCTCGCGCCGCCGCAGCTGCTGCCGACGAGCGGGGGCGCCCCGGCTGGGATCGCGAGCGCGTCGTTCGTGTTCGACGGCGACGGCGACGCGGACATCGTGGTGGTCTACCGCGACTCGAGCTACGCGGACATCGTGCGCGGCGGCGACGATGCGGACTTCGTGCTGCACGGCAGCACGCTGGTGTGTCCGCAGGGCGAGGTGGGCGCGCGGCACGTCGCGATCGGCGACATCGACGGCGACGGCTTCCAGGATCTGGTCACGACGTGCGCGGGCGATCGCTTCGCGGTGACCGTGGGCAACGACGACGGCACGTTCGCCCCGCCGGTCGCGTTCGACAGCGCCGACGCGTTCGGCGTGACGCTGGCGGACCTCGATGGCGCCGGGGAGATCGACGTCGCGATCGCTGCGCCGTCGCTGGGCGTCGTGAGCGTGTTCGTCGATCGCGACGGCGCGCTCGAGCTGGCCACGGAGCTCGAGGTCGGCGAGCCGATCGCCGGCATCGACAGCGCCGACGTCGACGGCGATGGCAGCCGCGACATCGCGGTGGCGGTGCCGAGCGGCGCGGTGGGCCTGTTCCGCAGCGATCCCTAGTGCCCTTCGCCGTCGTGCGGCTCGGTCACCCACCGACCGATCGCGAACACGGCAGCCATGATCGCGTAGCCGGTCGCCCACGGCCACGCGGGCGCGAGGTCGACCACCGTGTCGCCCGGCGTGAAGCGATAGCCGTGCATGATGCCGGTCGCCGACAGCACCGCGGCGACGAGGCACCACGCCGCCGCGATCTCGAAGCGGCGCTCGATCACGGCGACCGTCGCCGCCGCCAGCACCATCGACGTGAAGATGAAGCCCTGCTCGAGCGCGAAGGCGCCGTGGATCCACGTGTCCGAGCGCGCGAATGCGTCGACGAGCGCCGGCCCGAACACCGGACCGTCGGGCCCGCCCACGCCGGCGGCACGCAGGCCGTTCTTCGCCATCAACGTGCCCCACGCACCGACGCCGGGCAGCAGGCCCACCACCACCGCCGCCGCGTGCTCGCGCGGCGTCGCGGTGAACGACTGCGCCGTGATGACGAGCCCGATCCACAGCACGATCGCCATGCCCGCATCGACCGGCACCGCCCAGGCGATGTACGCGAGCGTGCCGGTCGTGCAGACGATCGTCACGAACACCCCGTTCAGGATCGAGTAGCCCGCGCGTGCCCCCATCGCCTTCCACCCGGGATGGCCGATGTAGATCGTGGTGGGGAAGCACGAGCCGAACATGCCGGCGGCGATCGAGCCCAGCCCGTTGACCGCCAGCGACGGCGCCGTCTCGTAGCGATCGCCCGCGGCCTCGGCCGACTCGATGTTCTGCAGCGAGCCGATGAGGTTGAAGAGCCCCATCGGCACGATCACCGACAGATACGTGAGCATGTGGCCCGCGGCGATCGCATCGAACAGCTCGCCGAGCACCGGCACCGGCACGTGCACGCCCGCACCGACCGGCGCAGGCCCGACCGGCGCGAGCCCGGTCAACCACGACAGCCCGACGCCGAGCACGACCGCGACGAGGCCTCCGGGCAGGTTGCCCTTGAACCGCACGCGCCCGAAGTACGTGAGCATCACGATCGCGAACGTCGCGAGCCCGACCACGGGATGCGCGAACGTGCGGAACAGGAAGCCCAGCGAGATGAAGCCGAGTGCGATGCCGGCGAGCGTGGCCAGCAGCGCCGCGCGCGGGGTCCAGCGCCGCAGCTTCTCGGCGACGAGCGAGCCCGCGAGCTCGATCGCGCCGGAGCCGATCGTGGCCGCGAGCCCGGCCTGCCAGGCGATGCGCGAGGGATCGGCGGCGCCGGCCGCCTGCGCGGCCAGCTGCGCGGGCAGCATCACGAGGAACACGTGGCCGAACAGGGACACCGTGTTGATGCCGTAGGGCAGGGCGCAGACGTCGGTGCGCCCGGTCTCCCGCGCGACGCGGCGCGCCTGCACGGCGTAGTAGACGTTGCCGACGAGCAGCGACACCGCGACGCCGGGCAGCACGCGCCCGTAGAGCAGCTCGTCGGGGAAGCCCAGCACGTGGCGACAGAGCGCGTCGATGAGCAGCAGCTGGACGAGGTTGTCGAGCGCGAGCCCGAAGAACCCGTCGATGTCGCCGCGGACGAACCAACTCACTCGCGGCGCGGGCATGCGTGCGCGTACTTAGCATAAGCTCGGCGCTCCCGACGATGGCGACCTCTTCCGCGTTCGATGCGTGGCTTCGCGACGGTCGGCGGTTCGTGTACCGCGGCCACACGACCTTCTACCGCGAGCGCGGCGACGGGCCGGTGCTCCTGGCCATCCACGGCTTCCCCAGCGCGTCGTGGGACTGGCACGAGATCGTGCCCGAGCTCGCGCAGCGCTTCCGCGTGATCGCCCCCGACCTGCTCGGCTTCGGCTGGTCCGACAAGCCCCGCGGCTTCCGCTACTCGATCTTCGATCAAGCCGATCGACTCGAGGCGTTGCTCGCCGAACGCGGCGTCGAGCGCATGCACGTGCTCGCGCACGACTACGGCGACACGGTGGCCCAGGAGCTGCTCGCACGCCACGAGGATCGCGAAGGCGTCGGGCCCACCATCGCGTCGTGCTGCCTGCTGAACGGCGGGCTCTTCCCCGAGCGTCACCACGCGCGACCGATCCAGAAGCTGCTCGCCTCGCCGCTCGGTCCGCTGGTCGCTCGGCTCACCACGCGGCGCGCGTTCGCAGCGAGCCTGCGCGCGGTGTTCAGCGAAGCTCGACCGCCTTCACCGCAGTTCGTCGACGAGCTGTGGACGTTGCTCCGCCACGCCGACGGTCATCTCGCGACGGCCGGGCTCATCGACTACATCCGCGAGCGCCGGGAGCATCGCGCGCGCTGGGTCGGAGCACTCCAGCGCACGAAGGTGCCGCTCGCGTTCGTCGACGGCACCGCCGATCCGGTCTCGGGTGCCGACATGCTCGCGCGCTGGCGCGAGCTCCTCCCGGCGGCGACGGCGGTCGAGCTGCCGGGCATCGGACACTTCCCGCAGATCGAGGATCCCGCCGCGGTGCTGCGGGCGCTCTTTGCGTTCCACGACGCGACGGGCTGAGCGCCCGACCGGATCTGCCCCGCCGGTTTTTGCCCCACCGAGCGCCGGACAAGCGGCACCTTGTCGCAAGGCTGCTGCAAGCGATGTCATTCGGGCGCGTTCAGGTCCGCGTACGTCGGGTGCAACGCACGGGTCTGCCGGCGTCGGCCGGTTGGCACGGGCAATGCTCTCCAACGTCCCGCGGTTCCCCCCGCGCCCGCCCGAGATGACCCCGACGATCGCACAGCTGCTCAGCCGCTCCCTCCCCCGCCACGAGCTCGAGGCGTTTGCAGACGCCGACGTGCACGTGGTCCTGCGCAGAGAAGGCATGTCGTCGCCGGTCATCGTGGGCGGGATCTCTTCGCGCCTCTTGCACGTGCGCGCCGATGTGGTGCTGGCACCGGCGGCGCGCGCGATGCTCTCGATCGAGCTGTCGGGCGGCGCACTCCGCTGCGACCTGCCGGTCGAGGTCGTCGCCTCCGGTCGCAGCTCCTTCGTGCTGCGCATGCTCGCCGCACCGCTGGTGCTGCGTCGTCGCATGGTGCGCGATCAGCAGCTGAGCGAGGCGCTCGGTGTCGCGCCTGCGAAGGTGCCGCTCGTCGCCTGATCGCGCGGTACGTCGAGTGTTCGCGTAGCCCAGCATCCCGAGCGAGCAGACCCCGTCATCGCGGCGTACGAACTGCGTAGCGAGGCCATCGCGCACGCACGTCCCGCGCGGTGGCTGGGCTAACCTCGGCTTCGGTGGAGCGGTTGCGCCTCGTCCCTCAGGTCGCGCTGGCAACGGCGTTGGTTGGCTCGGGCTGCTACGACGGCCTCGACCACGCGGTCGCATCCGCCGATGGTGCCGGCTCGGCGACGGGCTCGTCCGCGGGCGGCGGCTCGGGCGAGGCCGGCGAGTCGGACAGCGACGGCGAGGACGCGGTGGAAGTGATCGTCGAGCCGCTGCACCGGCTCAACCAGCTCGAGTACGACAACACCGTCCGCGATCTGCTCGGCACCACGCTGACGCCGGCGCAGTTCTTCCCACCCGATCCCGCGACCGAGGGCTTCGACAACGTCGCCGAGGGCCTGACGCTCACGCCGCAGCTGATGGACCTGTACGCGAGCGCTGCACGCGACGTCGCGAACGATGCGCTGCTCGTGCGGCCGCGCTACGCGATCGAGATCGGCGCGCGAGCCCACGCGGAGCAGACGGGCCAAGGCGGAAACGCGTTCGACTGGGGTTGGTCGCTGCCGCGCGGTGGTGGCAGCGGCGCGCTCGCCTTCGACATCGAGCTCGCGCAGGCGGAGGACGTCACGATCTCGATCCTCGCGGGCGGCGACGCCGTCGGTCGGCCGACGCCGGAGATGGGCGTGCAGGTCGACGGCGTCGAGGTCGGGCACTGGGTCGTCACGTCGCTGCCCTCGACGCCGGCGGTCTACACGACGACCACCGCGATCGCGGCCGGGCCCCACGCCGTGCGCATCACGTTCCCGAACGGCGACGATCAGCCCGCCGAGAACGTGTTCAACTCGCTCGTCGTCGGCTACCTCGACATCGAGAGCGCTGCGCTGTTCACCCCGCCGGGCCGCGCGATGGTGTTCACGTGCGAGCCGTCCGAGCAGCTCGATCCGCGGCCCTGCTACCACGAGATCGTCACCGCGTTCGCCGAGCGTGCGTGGCGACGCCCGCTCGAGGGTGACGAAGCCGAGGAGCTCGTCGCGCTGTGGGAGCGCCTTGCGGTGAAGGAGCGCGGCGACGATGCGGTGCTGCTCGTCGTGCGGGCGATCCTCATGTCGTCGAAGTTCCTCTACCGCCCGAGCTTCCCGCTGCCGGACGACGAGCTCGACGACGATGCCGACCTCGTGCCGCTCGACGACTACGTGCTCGCGAGTCGGCTCTCCTACTTCCTGTGGAGCAGCATGCCGGACGACGCGCTCATCGATGCCGCCGCCGCCGGCGAGCTCCGCTCCGAGGAGGGCATCCGTGGGCAGGTGCGACGCATGCTCGACGACCCGAAGGCCGATGGGCTGCGCCGGGGCTTCGCGGCGCAGTGGCTGTCGACCCGCACCTTCGCGCGGCACCAGCCCGATCCCACGCTGTTCCCCATGTTCGACGAGCCGCTGCGCGCCGCGATGATCGCGGAGGCCGAGCTGTTCTTCGCCGACTTCCTGACCAACGGGCTGCCGATCGGCGAGATGATGACCGCCGACTTCGGCTTCTCCAACGATCGGCTCGCCTCGCACTACGGCATGCCGCTGCCCGGCAGCACCGAGCCGATCGAGGTCGAGCTCGGCGACGGCGATCGTCGTGGGCTGCTCACGCAGGGTGCGTGGCTCGTCGCGACCTCGGCGAGCACGCGCACCTCGCCCGTGAATCGCGGGCGCTGGATCCTCGATCAGCTGCTGTGCAATCCCGTGCCGCCACCACCGCCCGACATCCCACCGCTCGAGCCTCCGGAGCCCGGCGAGACCGTGCGCGAGACGCTCGCGAAGCACCGCGAGAACGACGTGTGCGCCGGCTGCCACGACCAGCTCGATCCTGCCGGGCTCGGCATGGAGGGCTTCGATCCCGTCGGGGTCGTGCGCGTGCTCGACAACGGCGCGCCGATCGACGAAAGCGGCGCGATCCCACCGGGCACTCCGTTCGTGGGCGCGGCCGAGCTCGCCGAGCTGCTCTCCGGAGATCCGCGTTTCGTCGGCTGCCTGACCCAGAAGCTCTACGGCTACGCGCTCGGCCGAAAGTTCGAGCCGGAGGACGGCCCCATCGTCGCGGACATCGGCGACGCGCTCGCGGCCGAGGGCGAGAGCCTCGACGCGCTCATCGAGCTCATCGCGATCTCACCTGGTTTCCGCATGCGGCCGCGGGAGGTGGAGTAGCCATGCGACTGCACAGGCGTAGCTTCCTCGGTGGTGCCGGTGCGCTCGTGGCCTTGCCTGCGCTCGAGCTGCTCGCGCCACGGCGCGCACGCGGCGAGGTCGACGCGACCACGAAGCGATTCCTGGTCTACTTCGTCCCGAACGGTCGCGTGCCGGGCAACTGGATCCCACCCGAGACGGGCGCCGCGTTCTCGCTGCCGCCGTCGCTGGCACCGCTCGCGCCGGTGCAGCCCGACCTCATCACGATCTCGGGGCTCTACCACACCGCTGCGCTGCTCTCCGCGGGCACCGGTGACCACGCGCTCGGCACGGGCACGGTGCTCAACTGCGCGCCGTATCCCGACGGTGGATTGCACGGCGACATCTCGCTCGATCAAGCGATCGTCGCTGCGCTCGCACCGACCACGCGCTTCCCGTCGCTGCAGTGGGGCGCGGGCGAGCCGATGGCGTGCGACTTCGGGGCGTCGTGCAGCTACACGCAGGCGATCTCGTGGGCCGGCCCGCAGCTCCCGCTCGCGCCCGTGATCAACCCGCTCACCGCGTTCAACCAGCTGTTCGCCGGTGCGAACGAAGGCGAGACGCTCGCGCAGCAGGAGATCCGCCGGCAGTCGCTCGGCAGCGTGCTCGACTACGTGCAAGCCGATGCCGAGACGCTGAAGCCGAAGCTCGGCACGAGCGACAAGCTCAAGCTCGAGGAGTACTTCACCTCGGTGCGCGAGCTCGAGCTGCGCATCACCCAGCCGGCCGGCGACTGCGAGCCCGGTGCGGCGCCGGGTGGGGCGCTGGACTATCCGAGCCGAGTGGCGGCTTTCCACGATCTGATCGCGCTGGCGTTCCAGTGCGATCAGAGCCGCGTGATCAGCTTCATGATCGAGAACGGGCTGTCGGGCCGCTCGCATCCGTTCATCGGTGCGCCCGGTGGCCACCACGGGCTCACGCATGGCGCGGGCGGCACGGGTGGGGCGACGGCGGCGCAACAGCTGCTCGCGCTCGAGACCTGGCAGGCGCAGCAGGCCTCCGCGCTCGCGCAGAAGCTGAAGGCGACGCTGGATGCGGATGGGACGCCGGTGCTCGATCGCACCGCGATGCTGATCCTGCCGGACATGGGCGACGGCGGGCCGCACGATCACACGAACCTCGCGCCGGTCATCGTCGGCAAGTGCGGGGGGGCGCTGGCGACGGGGCAGGCGCTGCACTACGCGTCGGCGCCGCTGGGGAATCTGCACGTGACGCTGCTGCAGGCCTTCGGCGCTCCCGCGGGCACCACCTTCGGCTGCGACGGCGTCGCGCCGCTGGACGGGATCCTGGTCTAGCCATCGGGCGCGGGCACGGGCACGCGCACGGGCACGGAGCCGGGTGTTCCGGGGACCGCTTCGCGGCCCTCGGCACCCTGCTATCTTCCGGCCCGTGGCCACCCTGAAGGATCGAACCCTCTTCATCACCGGTGCGAGCCGGGGCATCGGCCTGGCGATCGGCCTGCGCGCGGCGAAGGACGGCGCCAACGTCGTGATCGCGGCCAAGACCGCCGAGCCGCACGCCAAGCTGCCGGGCACGATCTACACCGCGGCCGAGGAGATCGAGGCCGCCGGCGGCAAGGCGCTGCCCATCGTCTGCGACGTCCGTGAAGAGGAGCAGGTGCAGGCCGCGGTGAAGGCCGCGGTCGATCGCTTCGGCGGCATCGACATCCTCGTCAACAACGCCAGCGCGATCAGCCTCACCGGCACGCTGTCCACGCCGATGAAGCGCTACGATCTGATGCACCAGATCAACACCCGCGGCACGTACCTCTGCTCGCAGGTCTGCATCCCGCACCTGCGCAAGGCCGAGAACCCCCACGTGCTGAACCTGGCGCCGCCGCTGTCGATGAAGGCGAAGTGGTTCTCGAACCACGTCGCCTACACCATGGCGAAGTACGGCATGAGCATGTGCGTGCTCGGCATGGCCGAGGAGTTCAAGAGCGACGGCATCGCCTTCAACGCACTGTGGCCGCAGACCGCGATCGCCACCGCGGCGGTCCAGATGCTCGGCGGCGATCCGATGATCCGTCACTCTCGCAAGGTCGAGATCATGGCCGACGCCGCCCACGTCATCTTCTGCCGACCCGCGCGCGAGACCACCGGGAACTTCTTCATCGACGAGGACGTGTTGCGCGCCGAAGGCGTGACCGACTTCCGCGGCTACGCGGTCGACCCCGAGGTCGATCAGATGCCCGATTTCTTCCTCGATTGACCCCGCAAGGAGCCGCTTCGTGATCGAAGTCAAGGGTTTGACCCGCTACTACGGCAGCTTCGCCGCGGTCCGTGATGCCTCGTTCAAGATCGAGGATCGCGAAATCGTCGGCTTCCTCGGCCTCAACGGCGCCGGCAAGAGCACGATGTTGCGCGTGCTCGCCGGGCTGCAGATGCCCAGCGCCGGCACGGTGACGATCGACGGCGTCGACGCCACGCTCGCCCCCGATGCCATGCGCAAGCGCATCGGCTTCCTGCCCGAGGATCCGCCGCTCTACCGCGAGATGCGGGTGAGCGAGTTCCTGCGCTGGGTCGGACAGCTGAAGGGCTGCAGCCGCGCCGAGGTCGAGGCCGAGCTCCCGAAGGTGATCGAGACCTGTCAGCTCGGCGAGGTGCCCGACAAGGTCATCGGCGAGCTCTCGCACGGCTTTCGCAAGCGCGTCGGCATCGCGCAGGCGATCATCCATCGGCCCAGCGTCGTGATCCTCGACGAGCCGATCAGCGGGCTCGATCCCCGCCAGATCGTCGAGATGCGCTCGGTCGTGCGCGCGCTGAAGAAGACCGCGACGGTGCTGATCAGCTCGCACATCCTCTCGGAGATCGCCATGGGCGTCGATCGCATCCTGGTGATCCACAAGGGCAAGATCGTCGCCGAGGGCACCGAGGCGCAGCTCTCCGGGTCGCTCGGCACCGGCACGCGGCTCTCGGTCACGGTGCGCGGCAAGCCGGCGATGTGCGAGGAGCTGCTGGGCAAGAGCGAGCTCGTGGACGGCTACGAGCTCGCGCAGCAAGACGGCAGCGAGCTCGTCGACATCGAGGTGACGTTGAAGGGCGACAAGCGCGAACAGTTCGTGCGCGAGCTGGTCGAGGGCGGGCTCGGCGTGCGCGCGGTGCAGGACGCGATGGGCGAGCTCGAGCAGATCTTCCTGCAGCTCACGCGCGTCGCCGGTGCTCCCGGCGCGCTCGAGAGCAAACAGCTCGCGATCCACCAGGAGTCCGGCGAGCGCCGGACGGAGGCCAGTCCATGAGACAGATGTTGCTCGTGGCGCGGCGTGATCTCGCCGCCTATCTCAATTCGTTCTGGGGCTATGCGGTCATCGCTGCGCTCTTGCTCATCGATGGGCTGCTGTTCAACGGGCTCGCGCTCGGCAACCAGCCCAAGTACAGCAGCAAGGTCATCGAAGACTTCTTCATGTTCACGTTCGGCACGACGTTCGCCGCGTCGATCCTGCTGACGATGCGACTGGTCGCCGAGGAGCGCCAGACGGGCACGATCGTGCTCATCGACTCGTCGCCGGTGTCCTCGTGGCAGCTCGTGGTGGGCAAGTACATCTCGGCGATGACCGTGCTCGTCGCGATGGTGCTCGCCACCGTCTACATGCCGGCGCTCGTCTTCGTGAACGGCAAGGTCTCGTACGGCCACATCTTCGCCGGCTACCTCGGCGTCATCCTCGTGGTCGCGGCGGTCGCGGCGATCGGCACCTTCGCGAGCGCCGTCTCGCGCTCGCAGCTCGTCGCCGGCTTCCTGTCCACCGCGATCAGCGTCGCGATGCTGCTGATGTGGATGATCTCGAAGGTCGCGGACCCCCCGATCATCGACGTGCTCTCGTACACCAGCCTGTTCGATCGCCACTTCCAGCCGTTCCGGCGCGGGCAGATCAACACCGAGGACGTGGTGTTCTACCTCTCCGTTTCGTTCGTCTTCCTGATGCTCGCGAGCCGCTTCATGGCCGCGCGGAGGTGGCGATGAGCCTCTCACAGCTCCTCTATCTCGTCGGGATGGTCGCCGTCTTCGTCGGACAGCGGCTGCTCGACGGTCACGACGGTCTGCAGCTCGCAGCCACCGGCTCGGGCGTCGCAGCGATCGCGCTCGCGGCCGCGCTGCGACTCGGCGCGCTGCGCCGCGCGAAGGACGAGGGCCTGCGCTTCGGCAACCGCGTCGCGATGATCTGCCTCGTCACGGGGCTCGCGTCGCTCGTGATGTACGCGGCCACGACCGAGACGGCCGTGCGCGCGCTCGTGCTCGATCAAGAGGGCGAGGAGCGCTGGCTCGGCGTGTGGCGCTCGCTGTGGCCCATCGTGTGGCTGCTCGGGACCGTGCCGCTGTTCGTGGTCGACTGGGCCATCGAGAGCTCGCCGGTGATGATGCCGGTGCGACGCATCCGCGATCTCGTGGGCCACGGCGTCGTCGCGGCGCTCGGCATCGCGCTGGTCTTCCCGGTCAACTACATCGCCAGCAAGAAGAACGAGCGCTGGGACCTGGCCTACTTCAAGACGCCGCAGCCGGGCACCGCCACGCTCGCGGTGGTCTCGTCGCTCGAACAGCCGGTCCACGTGCGCATCTTCATGCCGCCGTCGTCCGACGTCGCGCAGGAGCTGCGCAGCTACTTCGGCGCGCTCGAAGGGCCCAACGTCACGGTCGAGATCATCGACCAGGCGGCCGAGCCCAAGCTCGCGAAGGCGCTGTCGGTGCGCGACAACGGCACGATCGCGATCACGCAGGGCGAGGTCGACCTCGACGCACCGCCCGAGCCGGACGCGAAGGCCGCGGCAGACGCTGCCAAGGACGACGCCGAGCCCGACAAGCCCAAGCCGGTCACGCGCACGCTCAAGGTCGCGACCGATCTCGAGAAGGCCAAGCGCACGCTCAAGAAGCTCGACGGCGAGGTGCAGGCGATCCTGCGCGAGCTCGGCCACGGCGAGCGCATCGCGTACTTCACCACGGGCCACGGCGAGCTGACCTGGGAGGGCGGCAGCTCGGCGCCGCTCGATCGCCAGATCTCGGCGCTCAAGGCCCGGCTCAAGCAGCTCGGCTTCAAGGTGAAGCAGCTGGGGATCTCCGAGGGGCTCGCGCAGAAGGTGCCCGACGACGCCGACCTCGTGGTCGTGCTCGGGCCCGCGACGCAGTTCCAGCAGAGCGAGACCGAGGCGCTGAAGGCCTACGTCGACGTCGGCGGCTCGCTGCTCGTCGCGATGGAGCCGGCGATCGGCCGCGAGCAGGTGGTGGGCGACGATCCTCTGTACGGGCTCATCGAGAGCCTCGGCGTGAAGATGGGCGACGGCGTGCTCGCGTCGGAGCAGGGCATCGTGCCGCTCGCCCACAACAAGCTCGATCGGCTGAACCTCGTGACCAACGGGTTCACGCAGCACGCATCGACGACGACGCTGGCCGATCGCGCCGAGAAGAACGTGCTCTTCACGCCGGCGGCCGGCTTCCTCGACGAGGTCGAGGGCACCGGCAACAAGGTCACGTTCACGGTGCGCTCGCTCGCGGTGGTGTGGGCCGACCTCGACCTCGACGGCGAGTACGAGGCCGATCAAGGCGAGAGCAAGAACGCGCGCAACCTCGTGGCGGCGATCGAAGGCGGCAGCGAGGCCGCGGCGTGGCGGGCGATCGTCACGTCCGACGCTTCGATCTTCTCGGATCTCGGCATCGGCAACCTCGGCAACCAGCGCTTCGTCGACGACGGGATCAACTGGCTCATCGGTGCGGAGGCGCTGGCGGGCACGACGGAGAGCGAAGAAGACGTGAAGATCGAGCACACCAAGGAGGGCCAGACCACCTGGTTCTATCTCACCGTGCTCGGGGTCCCGCTCCTGGTGCTCGCGTTCGGTGGGCTGCGGATGCGCGTGCGGATGCGAGGTGCGCGATGAAACGCGGTGTGATCGTCTACGGGTTGGCGCTGCTCGCGTCGTTGTTCGGCGCGTACCGGGTGTGGACGGCACCGGGCGGAGAGGCCGAGGCCGGCGAGAGCGTCGTCGTGCTGCAAGGCACGGCCGACGAGCTCGAGCGCGTGCACTACAAGTCGAGCAAGGTCGATCTCAGCATCGAGATGCGCAAGGACGAGCTCGGCCGCTACGGCTGGGTGCGCGCCGAGCCGCTCGAGGCCGCGGCCGAGGAGCCCGAGCCCGACCCCGAGAATCCCCATGCACCGCCGCCGCCGAAGGACGACGGGACCGTGCAGGAGTTCAAGGCGGGCAAGTCCGGCGCCGCGGCGCTCGAAGGGTTGATGCCGTTCAAGGCCAAGCGCGTGCTCGAAGGCGTCGGCGACGACAAGCTCGAGGAGCTGGGGCTCTTGCCGGCGGACGCGACGCTCGAGATCGTGCGCAGCGGTCGCGAGCCGGCGGTGTTCGAGATCGGCGGTAACGTGTACGGCGGGGCCAACGTCTACGTGCGAGACCCCGCGAGCGGCAAGGTGTACGTCGTCGACGCCAAGGTGATCCGGCCGCTGCAGAGCGGCAAGCAGAGCCTGCCCGACCGCGAGCTCGTCGGTGTGGAGACGAAGCTGATCAAGTCGCTCACCGTGCAGGGCGGGGACGCCACCGCGACGTTCGAGCAGCACAACCCCGACGACGCCGAGGCGGTGTTCTGGAGCACCGCGGGCGACTCGGCGAAGAACGAGACCGCGGCGGGCTGGATCGACAAGGCGCTGCGCATGCGCTCGTCGGGCTACGTGCAGGCGGGCGAAGAACCCGGTCAGCTCGAGCCGGTGCTCGTGTTCGCGGTCACGACGACCGATCGCAAGACGATCCGCGTCGAGGTGATGCGCGGCTACGACGAGAACGGCGAGGAGCTGTGGTTCGCGAAGAGCGAGCACACGCGCGGGCTCGTCAAGCTGCAGAAGGCGCTCGCCGGCGAAGTGTCGGCCGACCTCGGCAGCGTGCTCGACTCGGGTGCAGGCTAGTCGGAAGAGGAGACGCGCCACGACATGCGGATGATGTTCTTCATGATCGTGGCGCCGATCCTCTGGATCGCGCTGCACCTCTACGTCGATGCTCGGCTCGTGCGTCGGGGCGGCTTCTCGACGGCCACGCGTCGCTGGCTGCGGCTCGTGCTCGCGCTGTGTGCCGCGCTGCCGGTCGTCGCGATGGTCTCGTTCCGCCTCGGGCTCGGCGGGGGCTGGGGCGAGACGATGGGGCTCGCCGGCTTCGCGTTGATGGGCTTCTCGTCGATCGTGCTCGTGCTGCTGCTGGCGATCGATGCGGTGCGCGGGCTCGAGCGCGGCTGGGGGGCGCTGCGGGTCCGGCTCGCGCGCAGTGCCGCGATGCCGCCGGCGGATCCGACGCGGCGCGGCTTCTTCGGTCAGCTCGCGAACCTCGGGGTCGTCGGGACGGCCACGGGCGTGTCGGGGCTCGGGTTCTTCCAGGTGCGCAGCACGCCCTCGGTGGTCGAGGTCGACGTGCCGATCGCGAACCTGCCTGCGGCGCTCGAGGGCTACCGCATCGCGCAGATGACCGACATCCACGTCGGACCGACGATCAAGGGCGAGTACCTGAAGCGCTGCGTCGACGTGTGCAACGATCTCGGCGCTGATCTGATCGCGGTCACTGGCGATCTCGTCGACGGCTTCGTCGACAGCCTGCGCCCCGAGATGACGGCGCTCGGCGAGCTGTCGGCGAAGGACGGCGTCTACTTCGTGACGGGCAACCACGAGTACTACTGGGACGGGCCGGCGTGGTGCGCCGAGGTGACGCGGCTCGGGCTGCGGGTCCTGAACAACGAGCACGTCGTCATCGAGCGCGAGGGCGCGAAGCTGCTGCTCGCCGGGGTGACCGACGTGACGGCGGCGCAGATGGTGCCGGGGCATCGCTCCGATCCGGCGGCTGCGCGTGCGGGTGCGCCGGTCTGCGACGTGAGCGTGTTGCTCGCCCATCAGCCGCGCAGCATCACCGGGGCGGCGGCGGCGGGGTATGACCTGCAGATCTCCGGGCACACGCACGGCGGGCAGTACTTCCCGATGAACCTGCTCGTGTACCTCGCGCAGCCCTACGTGAAGGGACTCGCGCGGCACGAGGACACGACGTGGATCTACGTGAGCCGCGGGACGGGCTACTGGGGCCCGCCGACGCGGGTCGGGGCGCCGGCCGAGATCACGCTGCTGCGGCTCGTCCGGGCGGTCTGAGGTCGGGCGCTCGGGGGATTCCGTCGTCCGACGGCGCGCCGCCGCTGGCGCCCGACGGACGAGCGTGCAGGCTATCCTCGGAACGCGATGGCGAAAGCGAAGAAGTCGACCGCAGGGACCGAGCCGGAGGCCGAGCAGCAGGGGGCGAAGAAGGCGCCTTCCGCGAAGAAGAAGAAGGCGGCGACGTCGACGGCACGCGCAGGCGGGACGAGGGCGGCGAAGAAGGCCGCTGGGAAGAAGTCGACCGCCGCGAAGAAGTCGACCGCGCAGAAGGCGACCGCGAAGAAGGCGAGCGCGAAGAAGGCGAGCGCGAAGAAGGCGAGCGCGAAGAAGGCGA
>CAZFKC010000137.1:0-1173 GCA_964519175.1 uncultured Nannocystaceae bacterium | reverse complement strand
AGACGCCTGCCGCGAAGCAGACGCCTGCCGCGAAGCAGACGCCTGCCGCGAAGCAGACGCCTGCCGCGACGCGGTCGCTCGGCGAGCGGAAGCCCGCTGCGAGAAAGCCTGCGAAGCGTGAGCCCGAGGCCGAGGCGCAGCCCGAGGCCGAGGCGCAGCCGGTCGCCCAGGCGGCGTTCTCGTTCGCGCCCGAGCTCGAGCAGGTCGCGCACAAACCCCGCAAGGCCAAGCAGGCCACGCTGAAGACCGTCTCCAGCAGCGACTCGGTGCATGCCTTCATCCACACGCTCGGTCAGCCACGCCGCGAGGAGTGCAACGAGATCCTCGCGATGATGCAGAAGGCGACCGGCGCCGCGCCGAAGATGTGGGGCAGCAACATCGTCGGCTTCGGCGACTGGCACTACAAGTACGACAGCGGCCGCGAGGGCGACTTCTTCCTCGTCGGTTTCTCGCCGCGCAAGAAGGCGCTCACCATCTACATCAACGGCGGCTACGAGAACCACGGCGACCTGATGGAGAAGCTCGGCACCTACACCACCGGCAAGTCGTGCCTCTACCTGAAGTCGCTCTCCGACATCGATCGCGGCGTCCTGCAAGAGCTCATCGACCGCGGCGTCGACGAGCTGAGCCGCCAGCACTCGGCCTGATCCTCGCCGCCGCCTCCCGAGCCCGGATCGGCCGGCCGCCCGGCCGCCCGCGGAGGATCGCCCAACCAAGCCGCCCGGTGGCCGCGCGGAGGATCGCCCAACCCAGCCGACCGGTGGCCGTGCGGAGGATCGCCCAACCCAGCCGGCCGGTGGCCGCGCGGAGGATCGCCCAACCGAGCCGGCCGGTGGTCGCGCGGAGGATCGCCCAACCAAGCCGGCGGGTGGCCGCGCGGAAGATCGCCCAATCAAGGCGACCGGCCGGCCGGAGCGGCCGCTCGCGATGCAGCGGAGCTTCGTGCGCGCGTCGAGACGAGCACGCGCCGAAACCGGCACGTGTCGTCGATGCGTGCTGTCGCGGTCGATGCTTCGCGCCGTTGCGCCGATCAGCTCGCCATCTTCAGCTCGGGCACGCCGACCGCCTTGCGCGACGGCGGCCTGCGCCGGCCCGGCACCTCGCTCGGATCCAACAGCCCGTGGATCTTCCAGCCCCGCTGCAGCAGCCACGTGCGCGGCGGGAGCGTGCCGA
>CAZFKC010000136.1:0-25902 GCA_964519175.1 uncultured Nannocystaceae bacterium | reverse complement strand
GCTCAGCCCACTCGGCCTGCGCGTGGGCGGCGGGTCTTCACGTCGCGCTGCGACTGCGCGCCGAGCTGCTCGACGAGCATCGCAGTCGCCGCGGCGTACACCACGTGCGCCGAGACGTTCACCGCGTTCTCGACCGGGCCCGAGGCCCAGGCGGGACGACCGATGCGCAGCGCGGGGAACAGCACGAGCGAGCCCAGGCTCCACAGGCCCACGCCGAAGCCGAGCACGCGTGCGGTCGAGACCTCGCGTCGCGCCGGCGTGAGCGCGCCGTAGAGCGCGCCCCACGTGGCGCCGTAGCCGAGGTGCAGCAGCTGATCGACGATGCGATACGCGCCCGGCGTGGGCCAGTGCTTCACGCCCACCGCGCGACGCAGGCGCTGCTCGACCTTCTGCGGGACCATGAGATCGATGAGACCGGCCCGGTGCGCGAGCATCCGCAGCACGGTCATGGTGGCGGCGCCGTTCATCCCGGCGAGCGCGCCGTGGATCATGCGAGTCAACAGATCTCGGGGCATCGGGGTCCTCCGGATCACGCCGCGGGAGCGGCTGCCTGCGCCCACAGCTCGTGGCGGTAGCGCTCGAAGCAGCGCGCGCCGGCGCGCAGACGCAGCAGCGCGCCTTCGGCGATCGCGAGCGCACGCGACGGATCTTCGGAGACGAGCGGCGCGATCGCCTCGCGGTTCCAGGTGGTCGAGTGCTTCACGTCCATCGTGGCGTGCACCGCGTAGTACTTGCGGGCGTGGCCCTCGACGCCGAGCCGTCGCAGGCCTGCGTTGACCTGCTCGCAACGCGCAGGTGCAGTGAGCTCGACCGCGCCGAGCGCACCCACCGACTGGAACGCGAGGTCCCGGTGGCAGGCGAGCGCGGACATCAGGTTCGCGAGCGCGAGGCTCTCCCAGACCGGCGATTCCTCCGTCTCGAGCTCGAGCGCCTCCGCGAGCCGCTCCAGCATCGGCCCGTGCATCGCGACCTCGCGCCCACGGCCGAGCTCGTCCCAGTAGTTGCGCCCGAGCTCGAGCTTCGCGAGGGTGGGCAGCTTCACCTGGGTGAGCGCGACGAGATCGTCGAAGCCGGCCTCGCCGGCGCGCTCCTGCTGCAGGAACCAGCGCATCTCGTCCTTGGTGGCGTGCCGAGCGAGCCAGGGGAAGAGCGGGTCGCCCTGCCCCGGCCCCGACGCCGCCAGCGACTCGAACCACCCCACGAACGCGTGCGCGTCGGTCGGCACCGAGCGCAACAACGGCGCGACGGCCATGCGCTCGCGCTCGACCCACTCTCGCTCGAGCAGCTCCATCGCGAGGCCACGCTGGAGTCGTTCACGCCAGTCGGTGCGTTGTGCGGTCGGGGTCAGCCGCACGCGATTGAAGGCGTCGAGCTCGCGATGCAGGACCGCGTCGCTCTCCGCCGTTGGAATTCGCTTGCCCATCGGGGCCCGTCGCTGTGCAACGTGGGTGCCAGACGACGACGCGCGCCGGGTTCCGGACGCTTCGCAAGGAAGCGGCGGGCAGATAGCATGGATCGGAGATCGGTTCGCGCGAGCGACGGCCACGAAACGCGCGCCGTGCATGCGCGGTGACAGCGGGGCGCGCGCGTGAGCGCTCACCGTGCGGCATGGCCACGAACGCGCCCGTGTACGCTCGCGAGGATCGCCGCAGCCGCATGGCCCTCGCATTGCAGCACACGAGCGCGATGGCGAAGCGGCTCCGGACGGCGATCGACTTGCTCGAGCGGACCGCGTCCGCGTGGAGCGACGACGACGCGGCGCGGATGGCGGCGTCGCTCGCGTACTACGCCGCGATCTCGATCGCGCCGCTCTTGCTCGTCGTGATCGCGGTCGCCGGTCTCGTGTTCGGCGAGGAAGCGGCGCGCGGGGCGATCATGGACCAGCTCGGCGGCTTCGTCGGCTGGGACAGCGCGAAGACCGTCGAGTCGATGATCGACAGCGCGAACAAGCCGAGGACCGGCGTGTTCGCGGCGATCGTCGGCGGGGCCATCTTGCTCTTCGGCGCGTCGGGGGTGTTCGGCGAGCTGCAGTCGTCGATGAACGCGATCTGGAACGTCGCGCCGAAGCCGGGCCGCAGCTTCTGGTCGTTCCTGCGCCACCGCTTCGTGTCGCTGTCGATGGTGTTCGGCGTCGCGTTCCTGCTCATCGTCTCGTTGGTCGTGAACGCGGGGCTGACCGCGCTGGGTGGCCTCGTCGCGAACATCCTGCCCGGCACGCCGGTCGTCTGGGAGCTCGTCGGCTACGGCGCGACCTTCGTGATCATCGCGCTGTTGTTCGCGATGATCTTCATGGTGCTGCCCGACGCGAAGGTCCGCTTCCGCGACGTCTGGCTCGGCGCGACCGTGACCGCAGCGCTGTTCCAGCTCGGTAAGTTCCTGGTCGGGCTGTACATCGCCAGGGCCGATGTCGCCTCGAGCTACGGCGCCGCCGGCTCGGTCGTGGTGATGCTGCTGTGGATCTACTACTCGGCGCAGATCTTCTTCTTCGGCGCCGAGTTCACGCAGGTGTACGCGCGCTTCCGCGGCAGCCGCATCGAGCCCACGAAGGATGCGGTGCTCGCGGAGCCGAAGGACAAGCAGGAGGTCGGCCCGGCCGGTCTGACGCCGCAGCCCAGCGGGTCGTGAGCTCTACTCCTGGCCTTCGTGGGCCACGAGGATCGCATCGACGGCGGCGCGCAGCTCGTCGAGCGCGAACGGCTTGTCGAGCCGCCGCGGGGCGACCTGCTCGAGGAAGTCGACGTCGCCGCGCTTCGTCGCGCCACCCGAGAGGAACAACATGCGGCAGGCCTGATCGGGCGCGAGCACGGCGAGCTCCCAGTACACGAGCACGCCGCCCATCCGCGGCATCTCGAGATCGCAGACGATGACGTCGAAGCGCTCGCCCGCGATGACGCGATCGAGCGCGGCGCGCCCGTCCGGGACGCACACGACCTCGTGCTCGCGCAGGACCCGACTCAGCACGCTGCAGATCGCAGGGTCGTCGTCGGCGACGAGAATTCGGCGGCGCGCACCCGTCACGGCGCAAGCATCGACGCGACCAACATCCGACAGCAAGCTGCGATCGGCTGCAGTCTGCTCCGACTGGCCGCTTGGCCGTGCGCATCGCAGCTGCATCGGGACTTCCCCGACGGGCCGAGCGTGAGCCGTCGTGTCGGACGACCAGGAGAAGGAGCGTGCCGTTCGTCGCGACGCGGTCATGCGGCACTCGCCAGCGCTCGCGGCAGTCGCAGCTGGAATCTGGCCCCGCGGCCAGGTCCGTCGCTCGCGCAGGAGAGTCCTCCGCCGAGCGCCTGGGCGAGCGAGAAGCCGCCGTGCAATCCGAAGCCGTGCCCGTGCGGCTTCGTGGTGAAGCCACGGGTGAACAGCTTCGCGGAGACCTCGTCGTCGAAGCCGCACCCGTTGTCGGCCACCTCGATGAGCACGTGGCTCCCACCGTCGAGCATCGCCGCGATCCGCACGCGGGGAGCCTCGCGACAGCCGACCAATGCATCGCAGGCGTTGTCCATCAAGTTGACCAGGATCTGCAGCGCGCGGTGACGATCGACCTCGACCGCGAGCGCGGCGTCGACCTCGACGTCGATGGCCTCGCGCTGCTGCGTGCGCCCCAGCCGCGAGAGCCCGATCGCATCGGCCACCATGCCGCTCACCTCGCAGCGCTCGCTGTTGCCGACGCAGCCCGCGATGTCCTGTTGGCGGCGCACGATCACCTCGATGTGCTCGAGCTGCGCGGCGATCCGGGCGAGCTCGAGCTCGGACTCGGTCGCGTGGGCCGTGCCGCTCTTCGCGAGCGCGTCGAGGAACGGCAGGATCCGAGCACCGCGCGGGTCCGCGGTGAGGAACTGCGCGAGGTCGTGCTCGTGGGTGACGAGCAGCTCGCCGAGTCGGCGCAGATCCCCGGCGGGATGGCGCTGCTTGGCCTGCTGCAGACACGACAGCGAGGTCTTCACCACGTTGAGCGCGTTGCCCACGTCGTGGAGCACGTTGGTCGCGTTCTCGGCCATGCCGGCCACCCGCGACACCCGCGCGAGCTCCTGCGAGTGCGCGTCGAGGCGCGCTGCGCTGACCTGCGCGGTCCAGTACGACGCGTAGCCCTTCTCGATCATCTTGTTCAAGATGGGCAGGTACATCAGGTACATGAGCAGCAGCATCTGCGAGGTGGCGCTGCGCTCGACGACGAACAGCACGAGCCCCGGGACGATCGACGCCAGCACCCAGACGCGGGCGAGCCAGCGATGGGTGTTGGCGATCATCACCACCGCGCCGGCGAGGCCCGCGATCGCGACGTAGCCTGCGGTCACCGCGTTGTCGGCGTCGCGCGCCACGTAGGCACAGCCGATCGCGATCGCGAACCCGGCGGCGGAGACGATGCCGAGCAGCAGATGTCCGCGCCCTGCCCTGCTCGGCCGCGTGGTATCGGCGATTGCGCGCCGGTAGAGGAACACGCGCACGACCACGATGATCGCGAGCAGCGTGGTGACCACCGCGACACCGCCAGCGTGGTCGCGGGTGAGGCCGATGATCCAGCTGCCGGTGGCCGCGAGCACGGGATACGTGAACGTGCCGGTGTACGTGCGCAGCAGCACGTCCTTGCGCGCGTCCGCCAGCAGCCGCGACTTCGCACGCTCGGACAGATCCGCGGCTTCACTCGGCAGCTCCGGCTCGAGCCAATCGAGCCACCCACTCATCGTGCGCCCCCGGCGAGACGCGCACGTGCATTGCTCGCCTGCGCGAGCTGCCACTTCTTCGCGAGCACTGCGGCGAACCGCTGCACCTGCGCGCGGTCGAACGGCTTGCGCAGCAGGTGCAGCCCTTCGCTGCGCCCGACGCTCGCCAGCACCTTGTCCCACTTGAAATCCGAGTACGCCGTGCAGAGCACGATCTGCAGCTGCGCGTCGACGGCCCAGATCCGCTGGATGGTCTCGACGCCGGTCCACCCCGGCGGTATGCGCATGTCGACGAACGCGACGCAGTAGTGCGCGTCCGCGGTCACGCTCTCCTGCACGAGCGCGAGCGCAGACTCGCCGGTGTAGGCGTGCACGAGCTCGAACCGGGCCTCGGCAGGCACGGCGCCCTCCTCGGTCGGCCCGAACAGCGCGTCACGGGCCGCGCGGAGCTCGAGGTCGTCCACGTCGGCCGGCGCGAGGCAGCGCTCGTAGTCCGCGTGTACCTCCCGATCGTCGTCGACGATCAGGATCCGTGGCGCGGTGGCGGAGCGCCGCACGCCGAGGGCCGGCGAGAACACACCCCTTCATCGGCGAGGTGGCGCGAAGGTTGAATCGCGGCGGTGCGGCCCGCTTCGGGCCGTAGGGCGGGCACTCACAGTCCGCGCAGCACCATCTTCACGTAGCTCTCGACGAAGTCGCGCGAGTCCATGTCCGCGTGCACCTCGCTCGGTTCGACTGCGACGAGCCCGTCGATCGCGACGCGTAGCTGCAGCATCGCCTGCTCGGTGCTGCTGCCCTGGCAGCCCATCGCGTCGAGCAGCGCCGTGGCCTGATCGACGAACCGACGCGCGAGCCCCGTGGCCGCCTCGCGTGACGCGGACTCGCTGCCGTTCGTCTCGTACAACCAGCGATGTCGACGCGCGAAGGCGACGTACACGATGCACACGCGCAGCAGACCTTCTCGAGGCGTCCCGGCACAGGCGATTGCGTCCTTCAGCATCGCGCTGAGCTCGGGCTCGGCCATCCGCTGCAGCTCACGCAGCAGCGCGGACTTGTCCGCGAAGTACGTGTAGATCAGCGCAGGGCTGACGCCGGCACGCGATGCGATCGTGCGGATCGTCAGACGCTCGGGCGACACCTCGTTGCCGATCGTCCACGCGGCATCGACGATGCGTGCGCGAAGGTCTCTCTTGGGAACGAGAACGGTGGGCGCGGTCTCGGTTGCGAGTGCGATCGACATGCGGTGATCTGAACGCGTCGAGGTCGCGAGAACAAGCCGCAAACCCACCCTGCGACGCGAAGGAACCCCACATCGGATTTTCACGCATCCCACCTTGCAGGGGCTCCGCCATGTCGAAGACTTGCGCCCGAGCCGTGCGCGCGGTGCGAAAGCGCCCGGGCGAGGCCAGCACGACCTCGGCATCGCGGAGCACTCGGCGTCCGTCGATCGGGTGCAGGGTGCGAGGCGAGATCGCGGACCGAGGCTGAGGACTTCCGCATCGGGCTCTCCCCGAGTCGCGCCCTCGCGCCGCTCGAGATCCTGCCGGGCGGGTCACCGCGGAGGATCGCGAGTAACCAGACGATACGCCGCGGACATGCCGGGCGTTTCAACTCGTCGCATGGCGCTCGCGCATCGCTCGAGCGAGCGCGCGACACCGCTGCAACACGGTCTCCGTCGCCGAGCGAGCTGCTACCGTCGGCCGATGGAGCCCGACGACGACGACGAGGGCCACCTCGCGCGACGGCTCGCTGCGGCGCGGCGCAGCGAGCTGGATCGCGCGCGCGCACTGCTGCCGAGCATGGTGGAGACGCGCGTGTTCTCCGACACGCGCGTGGAAGTCTCCTCGGAAGAGTGGCACGGACTGGTGATGCTCGGCCGCTGTCGCAACGCCGCGGACGACGGGCCCGAGCTGGACGCCGACGGCGAGCCGCGGTGGTCGTGGGCGGTGGGACTCCGCGAGGGCCGCACGGTCGAGCGACTGCTGGAGCCCTACTCCCGCGACGTGCAGCAGGCCTTGAACGCGATCCGTCGGCGGGCCCGCAGCGGGGCCCGCGACTGATCGTTCCCGCCTACGCGGCCTTCATCACGACTTTCATGCAGTCGTGCTGCTTGTGCATGAACATGTCGTAGCCGCTCGCGGCGTCGTCGAGCGAGAGCCGGTGGGTGATGACGAAGCTGGGGTCGATCTCGCCGCGCTCGATGCGGGCGAGCAGCGGACGCAGGTACTTGTGCACGTGGCACTGTCCCGCCCGCAGCGTGAGCCCGCGGTTCATCAGCGAGCCCATCGGGAACTTGTCGATGAACCCGCCGTAGACACCGATCACCGAGACCGTGCCGCCGTTCTTGCAGCACATGATGGCCTCGCGGAGCGCGATCGGGCGGTCGTTCTCGAGCATCAGCGACTGCTTGACGCGATCATAGGCGTTCACGAAGCCGTGGCCGTGGGCTTCCATGCCGACGGCATCGATGCACGCGTCCGGTCCGCGCCCCCCGGTCAGCTCGAGCAGGGCTTCTTTCACGTCCACCTGCTCGTAGTTGAGGACATCGGTGGCGCCCGCATGCTCGCGCGCCATCTCGAGCCGGTAGTCGAAGCGATCGATCGCGATGACTCGCTCGGCGCCGAGCATCAGCGCGCTGGAGATCGCGAACTGACCCACCGGGCCACAGCCCCAGACCGCGACCACGTCGCCGAACTGGATGTTGCACATCTCCGCGCCCATGTAGCCGGTCGGGAAGATGTCGGAGAGGAACAGCACCTGCTCGTCGCGCAGGCCCTCGGGGATGACCAGCGGACCGACGTCGGCGAACGGCACGCGCACGTACTCCGCCTGTCCACCGGCATAGCCGCCGAGCATGTGCGAGTACCCGAACAGCCCGGCCGGGGAGTGGCCCCACATCGCCTCGGCGATCCACGCGTTCGGGTTCGTGTTCTCGCACAGCGAGAAGAGCTCCGACTTGCAGGCTCCGCACGCGCCGCACGCGATCGGGAACGGCACCACGACGCGGTCACCGACCTTCACGTTCTTCACCGCGCTGCCCACCTCGACGACCTCGCCCATGAACTCGTGGCCGAGGATGTCGCCCTTCTCCATCGTCGGCACGAGGCCGTTGTAGAGGTGGAGATCCGAGCCGCAGATCGCCGTCGACGTCACCCGCACGATTGCATCGCGCGCGTCGAGAATCTGGGGGTCGGGCACTCGCTCGACCTGTACGTCCTTCTTCCCGTTCCAGCAGACCGCCTTCATGTGAGTGTCTCCTCGCTCGCGCTCGCGGGTCGTGCGGCATGCATGCCGCGGTGGATGCTGGCGTCGGAGCGGGCCTCCGTACCGGTCTCGAGCAGCTGCTTGAAGCGGGCCAGCACCCGCCCCAGCTTCTGCGACGGGTCCTTGCCGAACAGCTTGCGCACGGCGCGGACCGCCGCGAGGTTCGGCACGCGATAGCGCAGCTGCACCACCATCTCGGTGCCGCGGTTGCCGGGCGCGTTGCGCAGCTCGACGCTCGCACCGCCGTCGAAGCCGGCGCCGACCGGCACGCGCCAGCGCAGCTGCGGCGTCTCCTCGAACACGTGCTCGAGATCCGCGGACAGCAGGTCCATCCAGTCGCCGTCGGGACGCAGCAACGCGGCGCGGACATCGGCGACCGGACAGCCGATCGTCACGGCGCGCGTGACCACGCGGCTCGCCGGGCTCGTGCGCGCCTGCACGGCGTACGTCGTACCGATCACGGCCGCGCCACCGAGCAACACGCCGGCCCCGATGATCCGCAGCATCGAGGTCGTGCGTCGCCGCGGTCGGACGTGGATCAGTCCCGCGGTGAGGCCGGGGATCAGCAGCTGCGTGGCGCCGATCCCCAGCGCGACCCAGCCGACGCCTCGAGCGACCTTCGCAGGCAGAGCGCGTTCACGGTGCTTGGCCAAGGGACTGTGCGGAACGGGATCGAGTGGCATGCGCGCGGCCATCGAGCAAGAAGGGCGCCACGGAGTGGGTCGTGCAGGTGCCCATGAACGAGGTTCGAACTGCACGCACCGCGTGCGAACCCGTCGCACGCGAGCGCACACGCACGCGCGTTCCTGCTCTACTCGGATTCGCGACCGCCCGTGCCGTGCGTCTGACCGACGACGTGGCCGGCACTGCTGGGCTGGTAGAGCACGCCACCCGGTCGGCGCGGCGGCTCGTCGTACTGCACGTCGTCGGCGGTCTTGGCCGCCATCTTGTCGGCGAGCCGGGGCGCCAGCTTCGCGGTCAACGTGTTGATCGTCGATCCCGCGCCGACGCGCTTCACTCGCGTGGGGTGTGCCGCTGCCTCGAGGATGGCCTCGGCGACGCGCTCGGGCTCGATCGGCGAGCCGGGCAGCTTCGGCTCCTGATCCATGTAGTTGCAGGCGTGCTGCGGGAAGGGCGTGTCGACCGCCGTCGGCTCGACGAGCGTGATCGTCACGTCCGCGCCGTCGAGCTGCTCGAGCTCGATGCGCAACGTGTCGGTGAAGCCCTTCACCGCGTGCTTGGACGCGTTGTACATGCCGAGCAGCGGCGCGACGGCCTCGGAGACCTCGCTGCCGACGTTGATCAGCACCCCCTTGCTCGCGCGCAGGTGCGGCAGCGCGACCAGCGAGCCGTGCACCAGCCCCCAGAAGTTGATGTCGAACAGGCGTCGCGCGTCGGCCTCGTCGGTCTCGTCGAGCCGCCCGAACATGCCCACGCCCGCATTGTTCACCCACGTGTCGATCCGACCGAAGTGCTTGATCGCCGTCTCGGCGAGCCGCTCGTGGTCGGCGCGATTCGAGACGTCGCACGTCACTGCGACGGCATCGCTGCCCTTGCTGATGAGCCGCTGCACGATGTCGGCGAGCGCAGCCCCGCTGCGCGCCGCGATCGCCAGCTTCGCGCCCTTTGCCGCCGCCGCGAGCGCGGTCGCGAGCCCGATGCCGCTCGACGCACCCGTGATCACGATGACTTGATCCTCGATCGCCTTCAGTTCGCGCTTCATGTCGTATCCGTCCTCGCGCGCCGCACGAGCAAGAAGGACGCCAGCACGTGAGCCGCGCCGCTTGCGGACACGCGACGATGTGCGATCCCGTCGCTGGAGCGGCGCACGAGCGCCGTGGCCGCCCGCACTTGCCCGCCGATCCCCATCCCTGGCCCCGCACGGTCTGGCTCGTCCGGCACGGACAGAGCGCCGGCAACGTCGCGCGCGACGAGGCCGAGGCCGCCGGGCTGCACGACATCGGGCTCGACCAGCGCGACGTCGACGTGCCGCTGTCGCCGCTCGGCGAGCGTCAGGCCACGGCGGTCGGCAGCTGGTTCGCCGCGTTGCCCGAGGACCGCAGGCCCACGGTGCTGCTGAGCTCGCCGTACGTGCGGGCGCTGCAGACGGCCGCGCTGGCCCTGCCCGAGCTCGAGTGCTGCATCGACGAGCGCCTGCGCGAGAAGGAGCCCGGCGCGCTCGAGCGGCTGACCCACGCCGGCATCGTCGCGAAATTCCCCCACGAGGCCGACCAGTACGCGCGTCTCGGCAAGTTCTACTACCGCGCGCCCGGTGGCGAGAGCTGGTGCGACGTCGTGCTGCGGCTGCGCAGCGTGCTCGACGACCTGCGGCTCGCCCACGGCGGCGAGCGCGTGTTGATCGTCGCGCACCAGGTCACCGTGCTCTGCTTCCGCTACCTGCTCGAGCGACTGACCGAGGCGGAGATCCTCGCGATCGATCGCCAGAAGGACGTCGCGAACTGCTCGGTGACGGCGTACGAGCTCCGCACGGACGCCCGCGGGCGCGACGCGCTTCAGCTCGAGCGCTACGACTTCGTCGCGCCGCTCGAGGCGAGCGGCGAGCAGGTGACGCACGCGCCCGACGTACCCGGGGTCCGGTGAAGCCCAAGCGCATCACGCCACGACTGCTGCGTACGTGGGCGTTGCCGAAGCTCGACGGGAAGCGGGGCAAGCTCGCGCGGGGATGCGTGGTCGTGGTCGGCGGGTCGACCGACGTACCGGGGGCCGTGGTGCTGGCCGCGGTCGCCGCGATGCGTGCGGGTGCGGGCACGGTCGTCATCGGAACGGCGAGGAGCGCGGCGCCGCTCGTCGCGGTCACCGTGCCCGAGGCGCGCGTCGTGCCGCTCGCCGTCGATCGCAAGGGCCAGCTCGCGCGCACGAATCGCCGCGCCGTGCTCGAGCTGGTCGATGGCGCGACGACCTTGTTGCTCGGTCCGGGCATGCGCGACGTGCCGGTGTCGTCCGCACTGCTGACGAGCATCGCCGCGCAGCGCGAGCAGCCGGTGCTCGTGGTCGATGCGGGCGCGTTGCAGGGGCTCCAGCCGGGGCTCGCACGGCTCGTGCTGACCCCGCACGCCGGCGAGGCGGCCGCTCTGCTCGGGGTCACCCGCGCCACGATCGAGCGTGATCCGCTGGCGGCGGCCCGCCGACTCGCACGAACGCACGGCGCGATCGTGGTGATGAAGGGTCCGCGCACGTTCGTCGTGGATCCCGAGGGCCAGGCCTTCGACAACGTCGCCGGCAACATCGGGCTCGGCACCTCCGGCTCCGGCGACACGCTCTCGGGCGTGATCGCGGGCCTCTGCGCGCGCGGTGCTACACCGCTGCAGGCCGCGGTCTGGGGTGTGCACGCACACGCGGCGGCCGGTGATCGACTCGCGCGTCGCATCGGACCCGTGGGCTACCTCGCGCGCGAGCTGCTGGCGGAGATCCCCGTGGTCGTCGCAGCTTGGTCACGCGCACGCCGTGGATGAACGAGCATCACATCGTGGCGCGCCGCTCTTGCCCGTGCAGCGACTGTCGGAGCCACAGTGAACCCTGCTCGCGCGTGCCTCGCGAACCTCGATTAGCAAATCCGCCGTGCTTGCGCCGACGTAACCGGGCTGCAACCCGGGGTCAGCTCGGCCGATGTCATTGCCGTCGGCGAGGAACAACGATCCGGCGCGACGCTTCGCGCATTCCGGAGACCAATGACGGTCGGCGATCTCATGTGCTTCTCGCACCTGCGCTGGGGCTTCGTGTTCCAGCGTCCCAATCACCTCATGGTGCGCTTCGCTCGGCGTCAGCGCGTGTTCTTCATCGAAGAGCCCGTGCACGTGCAGGCCGGAACGCCGCCCGCCCTCGACGTCGATCGCCACTCCGACGGCGTGATCGTCTGCGTGCCCGTCCTGCCCGCGGGGCACACCGCGGCCGAGTACGAGGGCATGCAGCGCGCGCTCTTGCAGGACCTCGTCCGCAGCCACCGGATCCGGCTCGAGGTGCTGTGGCTGTACACGCCGATGGCGCTGCCGCTCCTGGCCGATCTCTCCGCGCCGCTGCTCGTCTACGACTGCATGGACGAGCTGTCGGCCTTCCGCGGCGCGCCGCCGGAGCTCGTCGAGCGCGAGCGCGAGCTGTTCGAACGCGCCGACGTCGTGTTCACGGGCGGGTACAGCCTCTACCACGCGAAGCGCGATCGCCATCCCGCCGTCTTCGCGATGCCGAGCAGCGTCGACGCGGCCCACTTCGGCCGCGCACGTACGGGCGAGACCGAGCCCCACGACCAGGCTCGGCTCGCACGTCCCCGGCTCGGCTTCTTCGGCGTCATCGACGAGCGCCTCGATCTCGCGCTCGTCGCCCGGATCGCCGACGCACGACCCGACTGGCAGCTCGTGATGCTCGGGCCCGTCGTGAAGATCGGCGAGGCCGAGCTCCCGCGACGCAACAACGTGCACTGGCTGGGCAACAAGGCCTACGCGGAGCTGCCCGCCTATCTCGCGGGCTGGGACGTCGCGCTCATGCCGTTCGCCCGGAATGCGTCGACGGAGTTCATCAGCCCCACGAAGACGCTCGAGTACCTCGCCGCGGGCCGCAAGGTGGTCTCGACGGCGATCACCGACGTCGTGCATCCCTACGGCGACGAACGACTGGTGCACATCGCCGAGCCCGAGGGCTTCGTGGCGGCCATCGAGGCGGCGCTCGCCGCCGACGTGGAGCAGCACCGCCGCGCTGCCGACCGGTTCATCGCGCGCACGTCGTGGGACGCGACGTTCGAGCAGATCCAAGACCGCATGTCGGCGGCGCACGGTCGTCACTCGCGCGCGACCGTGAAGGAGGTGCAGCCATGTTCGACTATCTGATCGTCGGGGCCGGGTTCGCGGGCAGCGTGCTGGCCGAGCGCCTCGCGACGCAGCTCGGCAAGCGGGTGCTCATCTGTGACAAGCGTCCGCACGTGGGTGGCAACGCCTACGACCACCACGACGATGCGGGCGTGCTCGTGCATCGCTATGGGCCGCACATCTTCCACACCGCGAGCGCCCGCATCTTCGCGCACCTCTCGCAGTTCACGCAGTGGCGGCCCTACGAGCACCGCGTGCTGGCGCACGTGGACGGCAAGCTGCTGCCCTTCCCCATCAACATCGACACGGTCAACCAGCTCTACGGGCTCGCGCTGACGAGCGACGAGATCGGGGAGTGGTTCCGCGCGCGCGCCGAGGCGGTGGGCGTGCCCCGGACCTCCGAGGACGCGGTCGTCGGCAAGATCGGCCGCGACCTGTACGAGAAGTTCTTCCGCAATTACACGCGCAAGCAGTGGGGACGCGACCCCTCGACGCTCGATGCGTCGGTCGCGGCGAGGGTGCCGGCGCGCTGCGACCACGACGATCGCTACTTCACCGACGAGTACCAGTTCATGCCGCTGCACGGCTACACACGGATGTTCGAGCGCATGCTCGACCATCCGAACATCGTGAAGGTGCTCGGGGCCGACCACCGCGACGTCGCACGCGAAGTGCGCTTCGATCAGCTCGTCTACACCGGGCCGGTCGACGAGTACTTCGGATATCGCTTCGGCGCCCTGCCCTATCGCTCGCTCCGCTTCGAGCACAAGACCGAGGATCGCGAGCGCTTCCAGTCGTGCGCGGTGGTCAACTACCCCAACGAGCACGCGTACACGCGCATCACCGAGTTCAAGTACCTCACGGGTCAGGTGCACCCCAAGACGAGCGTGGTCTACGAGTACCCGACCGACGAGGGCGACCCGTACTACCCGGTGCCGTGCCCCGAGAACGCGGAGCTCTACCGCCGCTACAAGGCGCTCGCCGACGAGGTGACCGACGTCCGGTTCGTCGGTCGGCTCGCCACGTATCGCTACTACAACATGGATCAGGTGGTCGGCCAGGCGCTCACGCTGTTCGATCAGATCCGCGGGGCACGCCCGAGCACGGTCGCCGCCTGAGCTCGCCGATGTCCGCACCTGTCGTCGACCATCGCTACCCGCGGCCGCTCGTGCGCCGCGAAGACTGGCGCTGTCTCGACGGGCCGTGGGACTTCGCGATCGACGACGACGCGCGCTGGCGGCATCCCGACGAAGTGACCTTCGACCGCACGATCGAGGTGCCGTTCGCGCCCGAGACGCAGCGCAGCGGCATCGGCATCGAGGCCTTGTTCCGCGCCTGCTGGTATCGCCGTCGCGTCGAGCTGGGCCCGGCACCGCCCGATCGACGCACGCTCTTGCACTTCGGCGCCGTCGACTACGAGGCGTGCGTCTGGATCGCCGGCGTGCCCAGTGTGCGGCACGAAGGCGGCTACACCCCGTTCGAGTGCGACATCACCGACGCGCTCGACGAGCAGGGTGGCGTCGAGATCGTCGTGCAGGCGCTCGACGATCCCGCGGACCTCGCCAAGCCCCGCGGCAAGCAGGACTGGCGGCTGCAGCCGCACTCGATCTGGTACCCACGCACGACCGGGATCTGGCAGACGGTCTGGTGCGAGCGCGTGGCGCCGGTGCGGATCGCCGAGCTGCGCTGGTCGCCGAGCCTCGAGCACTGGGACCTCGGGCTCGAGGTGCGGCTCGCCGGCGGCGGGTACGACGGGCTGCGGCTGCGCGTGCGGATCTCCGCCCGCGGCGTCGCGCTCGTCGACGACATCTACTCCGTCGATGCCGGCGAGGTGCACCGCCGCATCGCGATGAGCGATCCGGGCATCGACGACTTCCGCAACGAGTTGCTGTGGAGCCCCGAGTCGCCGACGCTGCTCGACGCGGTGCTCGAGCTGATGGACGCCGAGGGTCGCGTGCTCGATCGGGTCGAGAGCTACACCGCTCTGCGGAGCTTCGTCGTCGACGGCAACCGCCTGCTCCTGAACGGACGCCCGTGCAATCTGCGGCTCGTGCTCGACCAGGGCTACTGGCCCGAGTCCGGCATGACGCCGCCGGACGACGATGCGCTCCGCCGCGACATCGAGCTCACGCTCGCGATGGGCTTCAACGGCGCGCGCAAGCACCAGAAGATCGAGGACCCGCGCTATCTCTACTGGGCCGATCGACTGGGCTTGCTCGTGTGGGAGGAGATGCCGAGCGCGTATCGCTACACCCGGCGCTCGGTGGAGCGCTTCACCCGGCAGTGGCTCGAGGTGTTGCGCCGGGACATCTCGCATCCCTGCATCATCGCGTGGGTGCCGTTCAACGAGTCGTGGGGGGTGCCGAATCTGCCGGGCAGCCCCGAGCAGCAGGACTACGTGCGCGCGCTCTACCACCTCACGAAGACCATCGATCCCGCGCGGCCGGTGCTCGGCAACGACGGCTGGGAATCGGTCGCGACCGACATCATCGGGATCCACGACTACGATCATCCGCCGACCCGGATCACCCGCCGCTACGCCGAGCGCGACGCGCTCCCTCGCATGCTGGAGCGCGAGCGCCCCGCCGGCCGTGCGCTGGTGCTCGGGCTCGGGCCGCTGCCGAACCACCCGATCGTGCTGAGCGAGTTCGGGGGCATCGCCATCGCCGACGTCGCGGGCGTGTGGGGCTACACCGCGTGCGCCGACGTCGACGCGTTCGAGCGCGCCTACGGCGAGCTGCTCGCGGCCGTCCACGCCATCGAGGGCTTCTCGGGCTTCTGCTACACGCAGCTCACCGACACCTATCAGGAGGCCAACGGCCTCCTGTACGCGAGTCGCCAGCCGAAGTTCCCGCTCGAGCGCATCTTCGCCGCGACCCGCGGGCTCGCCCCGGCGGACGCCCACGTCGGTGACGTCCCCTTCGCACGCAATGGGCCACCATGAACGACGTGCTCACGACTCCGATCGGCGACGTGCACCGGCGGCGCCTGCTCAAGCCCGACGGCCGTGCGCTCTGGTTGTACGGGCGCGCGCCGATCACCGACGGGCTCGTGGCGCCGGTGCCCGACGAGGCCCCGTACACGCCCGACTCGCACCTGCGCTGGCATCCCCTGCGCGGCGAGTGGGTCGCGTACGCCGGCGCACGCCAGCACCGCACGTTCTTGCCGGATGCGGCCCGCGATCCGCTCGCGCCGACGGTCGACGACGCGCGGCCGACCGAGCTGCCGCAGGGTGCATACGACGTCGCGGTCTTCGAGAACCGGTTCCCCGCGTTCCACGAGGGCGCGCGCTCGGTGCCGACGGCGATCGTCGGCACGGCCCCCGCCCGAGGCGCGTGCGAGGTCGTCGTCTACGGCCAGCATGCCGACACCTCGCTCGCACGGATGTCGGTGGCGCAGATCGAGCTGCTCGTCGCCGTCTGGGCCGACCGCACACGCGAGCTCGGCGCGCGCGACGACGTCGGCTACGTGTTCGTGTTCGAGAACCGTGGCGTCGAGGTCGGCGTCACGCTGCACCATCCGCACGGGCAGATCTACGCCTACCCGTTCGTGCCGCCACTGGCCGCGCGGGAGCTGGCGCTGCAACGCGAGCACCTCGAGCGCACCGGCACGAACCTGCTCGAGCTCCACGTCGCCGCCGAGCTCGCGGACGGACGGCGGATGCTCCACCACAGCGACACCGCGGTCGCGTTCGTGCCGGTATGCGCCCGCTATGCCTACGAGATCTGGGTCGCGCCCGTGCGTGCACGGCCGACGTTCGCGGATCTGAGCGGTCCGGAGATCCACGGCTTCGCCTGCGCGCTGAAATCGGCGCTCTGCCGCCTTGATGGGCTCTGGCAGAGCCCCATGCCGTACGTGATGGTGTTCCACCAGGCTCCCACCGACGGGCGCGCCCATCCCGAGGCGCACCTGCACGCGCAGATCTATCCCCCGAAGCGCATGCGCGATCGACTGAAGTACCTCGCGGGCAGCGAGCTGGGCGCGGGCACCTTCGCCGCCGACACGCTGCCGGAGCGCAGCGCGGCCGAGCTCGCCGCGGTGGAGGTGGTGCTTGAGTGAGACGTTCGAGCGGGTGTTCGGTCGATCCCCCGAGGTGCGTGCCCACGCGCCCGGGCGGGTGAACCTGCTCGGCGAGCACACCGACTACAACGAAGGCTTCGTGCTCCCCACCGCGACGACGCTGCGGACCACGTGCGAGCTCGCGCTGCGCACCGACGATCGGGTCGTCGTCTACAGCGAGGCCCGAGCGGAGCTGCGCTTCTATCGGGTCGGGTTCGAGCAGCCGCACGGCGAGTGGATCGACTACGTCGCCGGCGTCACCTGGGCGCTGCGGCAGGCCGGCCACGCGCTGCAGGGCTTCGAGCTCGTGCTGGCGTCGCAGGTTCCGGTCGGCGGCGGGCTGTCGTCGAGCGCGGCGCTCGAGGTGGCCTGCCTCCGTGCGCTGCGCGAGCGCCTGGCGCTCCCGCTCGACGATCTCGTGATCGCGCGCCTCGCCCACCACGGCGAGTCGGGCCACGTCGGGGTGCCGGTCGGGCTGCTCGACCCGCTGGCCTGCAGCCTCGGCGATCCGACGTCGGCGCTGTTCATCGACACGCGTTCGCTCGCGATCGAGCGCATCGCGTTGCCGGACGACCTCGAGCTCGCCGTGATCGACTCGGGCGTGGCGCACGACCACGCCAGCGGTGGTTACCGCATACGCCGGGCGGAGTGCGGGCAGGCCGCGCGGATGCTCGGGGTCACGTCGCTGCGCGAGGCGACGCTGGCCGACGTCGCCGGGCTCCCGCCGCCCTTGGACCGCCGCGCGCGTCACGTCGTCACCGAGAACGAACGGGTGCTCGCCGGCGTCGCAGCGCTGCGCTCGGGCGATCTCGCTGCGCTCGGCGAGCTGTTCTACGCCTCGCATGCCTCGCTGCGCGACGACTACGAGTCCTCGGTGCCCGCCGCCGATGCGCTGGTCGAGCGCGCGCGCACGCTGCCGTCCGTGTTCGGTGCGCGCATCACCGGCGGCGGCTTCGGTGGTGCGGTGATCGCCTGCGTGCGCCGTGGCGACGCGCTCGCGGTCGCACGCGCGCTGGCCACGGATCCGACGCACGTCCTCCTGCCGGGGTCGGTCCCATGAGTCCGCTCGAGCTCTGGGCGGGTGCCGAGTGCACCGTCAACCGCGTCGGCGATCGCTGGTTCGATCAGCTCCGGCGCACGGGCCACCACGATCGCATCGACGATCTCGACCTGCTCGCCGGACTGGGCGTCCGACGGGTGCGCTTCCCGGTGCTCTGGGAGCGCGTCGCTGCGCGCGGGCTCGCGAACGCCGACTGGGACTGGTGCGACCGTGGCCTGGCGCGACTGCAGCAGCTCGGCATCGATCCGATCGTCGGGCTCGTGCACCACGGCAGCGGGCCCGCGGGCACGCAGCTCGTCGACGCGGGCTTCGTCGAGGGTCTCGCCGAGCTCGCGCTCGCGGTCGCACGCCGCTATCCGTGGGTGCGGCAGTGGACCCCCGTGAACGAGCCGCTCACGACGGCGCGCTTCTCGGGCCTGTACGGTCACTGGTACCCGCACGCGCGCGAGCTGCCCAGCTTCCTGCGCGCGCTGCTCGTCGAAGTGCAGGCGACCGCGGCGGCCATGCGTCGCATCCGCGAGGTCGTGCCGTCGGCCGAGCTCGTGCAGACCGAGGACCTGGGCCGCGTGACCGGCACGGACGCGCTGCGCCAGCAGCTCGAGTACGAAGGCCACCGACGCTGGCTGTCGCTCGATCTGCTGGCTGGGCGCGTGGATGCCGGGCACCCACTGCGCCGGGACTGCGAGGCACACGGGCTCGGCGAGGCCGAGCTCGACGCGCTCGTCGATGCGCCGTGCCCTCCCGACATCGTCGGCATCAACTACTACCTCACCAGCGATCGCTTCCTCGACCACCGCATCGAGGGCTACCCCGCGCACCTCGTCGGCGGCAACGGCCGACAGCGCTACGCCGACGTCGAGGCGGTGCGCGTCGCCGATGGCGGGATCGCCGGTCACCGTGCGGTGCTCGACGAGGTGTGGGACCGCTATCGCCTGCCCGTGGCGCTCACCGAGGTGCACCTCGGGTGCACGCGAGAGGACCAGCTGCGCTGGCTCGCCGAGGCCTGGGACGCGGCCACGGAGGCCCGGGCCGCGGGCGTGGACGTGCGCGGCGTGACGCTGTGGTCCGCGTTCGGGGCCGTCGACTGGCACTGCCTCGTCACCCGCGACGAGGGTCGCTACGAGCCGGGCGTGTTCGACATCCGCGCGCCCGTGCCACGGCCGACCGCGATCGCCGAGCTCGCGCGCCAGCTCGCGACCGGCGGACCGCGTCACCCGCTGCTCGATGGCAGCGGCTGGTGGCGGCGCGCGTCGTGTCACGTCTACGGCACGAACCCGCTGCGCTGCGAATCGCCGCCGCAGCACCAACGTCCGCTGCTGGTGGTCGGCACCGGCACGCTCGCGCGTCGGCTCGTCCAGCGCTGCCACGCGCGCGGCATCGCGGTGGAGGCGGCGAGCAGCGTCGATGCGCGGCGCTTCGACGCGTCGCCGTGGGCCGTGGTCGCCGTCGGCGAGCTCGCGCTGCGCGGCGGCCGACCCGGCGACGGCGCTCGACTGCTCACGCTGGCCCGCGGTTGCGCGCGGCGTGGTCTGACGCTCGCGACGTTCTCGACACCCGACGTCTTCGGCAGGGACGGCGCACGAGCGCATCGCGAGTCCGATCCCTGTCGGCCGGCGACGGTGCACGGCCGCGAGCGCGCCGAGCTCGAGCGCGCCTTCTCGTCCGCGGCCCCACACGCACTGCTCGTGCGCACCGGGCTGTTGCTCGATCCCGACGATCCCGACGACGCGCTCGTGCGGGTGATCGCCGCGCTGCGCTCGGGCGCTCGCGTCGTGCTCCCCGACGACGAGCTGGTCGCCGTGAGCTGTGTGACGCACCTGCTCGACGCGACGCTGGATCTGCTCATCGATGGACGAGCGGGCGTCTGGCACGGTGCGAGCGCGGGTGTCACCTCGCTCCTCCAGCTCGCGCGCGCATCCGCGGAGCGGTCGGGGCTCGAGGGCTTCGCGCTCGCGTCGGGACGCGCGGCGACGCCGTGGGGGCTCGAGGTCGAGCCCGGCATGCACGCGCTCGCGAGCGAGCTCGCGTGGCCGATGCCGCCGCTCGTCGAGGCGCTCGATCACTACGCCGCGACGTCCGCCCGGGCACGACGCGACCCCACCGCCGCATAGGACCGACCATGACCGATCGCTACGCCCGCTCCCGTGCGCTCGCCCAGGCCGCCGATCACGTCATCGCCGGCGGCCGGCATCTCTCCGGTCGCGCGCTCCTGGCCGACCAGCCGCCGCTCTACCTGCAGCGCGGCTACGGCTGTCGCGTCGTCGATGCGGACGGCCACGAGTACATCGACTACATCATGGCCTACGGCGCGATCGTGCTCGGCTATGCCGACGCGGAGGTCGACCGAGCCGCGTTCGAGCAAGCACGCTCCGGTGCCCTGCTCTCGCTCAACCATCCGCTGCACGTCGAGCTCGCCGAGCGGCTGCTGCAGTGGTTTCCGTCCGCCGAGCAGGCGCTCCTGCTCAAGACCGGCTCGGAGGCGACCACCGCCGCGCTCCGCATCGCTCGCCGCGCGACGGGCCGCCGCCGCGTGATCCGCTGCGGCTACCACGGCTGGCACGACTGGTGTCTGCCGCTGGAGCCGTGGGTGCCCGACGGCCTCGAGGCGCAGGTGCTCGAGTTCGACGGCAACGATCCGCGCACGCTCGCGCGCCTGCTCGACGCGCACGGCCCCGAGATCGCCGCGGTGATCATCGCGCCGGAGATGATCGTGCCGGCGCGCCCCGAGCACCTGCGCACGATCGCAGCGCTCACCCGCGCCGCCGGGGCGGTGTTCGTGCTCGACGAGGTCAAGACCGCGCTTCGCATCGCGCCGGGCTCGGTGCAGCGCCACTACGACGTCGCGCCGGATCTCACGACCGTGAGCAAGGCGCTCGGCAACGGCTGGCCGGTCGCCGCGGTGGTAGGCCGGCGCGACGTGATGGAGCACGCCCGCGGACTGCACTGCTCGGCCACGTATCACGGCGAGGTGGCCGCCATGGCCGCGGCGATGCGCACGCTCGAGCTCATCGAGGAGCGCGGTGTGCTCGCGCACGTGTGGACGCAAGGCGAGCGCTTGCTCGACGGGTTGCAGGCCAGCGCCGCCCGCCACGCCGTACCGATGCGTGCGTTCGCGGAGCCGCTGCCACCGATGCCGATGCTGCGCTCGAACAGCGGCGATGCGGCGCTCGACGAGGTGGTCGGCGCCACCTTCTTCGCCGAGATGATGCGCAAAGGGGTGCTCTTGCACCCACGGCACTTGTGGTTCGTCAGCGCCGCGCACACGAGCGCAGACATCGCGTACACGCTCGAGCGCGCGGACGAAGCGATGGCTGCGACGGCGAGGGCGATCGCACGGGATTGCGGCCGCGAAGGGCGACCGCGCCTCGCCGCTGGCGACGCGTGACCGCCCGCCGCAATGGCGACGGTGCGCTTGCGCCCGCGCCCCCGCCACGCAAGCTGCCCCCGAATGTCCGCTCAGCTGTCGACCGGTGACCGAGTGATCGTGGTGCGCATGGCCGAGGTCTCGGCGTCGGCCTCGCTGCATGGGCGGTCGGGAACGATCGTGCTCGTGCAGGCCGAACGGGCGTTGGCGGGCGTTCAGCTGGAGCAGGGCACGGTGCACACGATGCCGCTGGCGTGCCTGCGACGCGTCGAGCTCCCGCGCGTGCGTTGATCTCGGACCGAGCGTGTACGCGCACGGTGACCGGCCCCACGATCACCCTGCACCACCTGTCGGTTCGAGGGTTGACGACTTCGTCTGCCGGGTTAAGGTCGCTGCGTGGCTGCTCGCGTCCCCAAGTTCTTCCGAGAGCGCTTCATCGCCTCGGCGTGGAAGCTGGGCTGCGCCGGTGGATACGAGGCGGTGAAGATCCGGGCGATCGCGGAAGACGTGGGGGTCAGCGGCGCGCTCATCTACTCGTACTTCGACGACAAGGCCTCGCTGATGGACGAGCTGCGTCGCATCGGCTACCAGGAGCTGGACAACGCGCTCATGGAAGCGGTCGCAGGCGCGGAACCTCGGACCGCGCTCCTGCGTCTGTCGCGGTGCTACGTCGATCGCATGCGCCGACTCGCATGGCTCTACAGCGGTGACTCCAAGCTCGAGCTGCACGGGCCCAGCTCGGACCACGCGCAGGCGTTCCTCCGCTACGCCGCTGACTTCCTGGGTCGGCTGACGATGGGCGTCGACGAGCCGCCCGCGACCGTGGCGCTGCACTTGTGGCTCGCGCTCCGCGGAGTGCTCGGCACCTCGATCGCCGACCTCACGTTCGATCCGCCGTTCACCCAGCGCCACGTCGACCTGATGGTCGCCGGTGTCTGCGCTGCAGTGCCGCTTCGCGTGGTGGACGAGCAGGACCAGCCGGCCATGCTGCAGGGCGAGGGCTGACGCGCGACGCGGCCCTCGTCGTCGGGGCGTCACCGGTCGCCCCACAGTGCCGCGTCCGTGTCGAGCGCCCTCGGCTTCGCGCCGAGCTCGGCCCGATAGGTCGAGCGCCATGATTACGACTGCACTGCCGCACCCGCGCCGCCAGTGGTTAACGTCGCTCGTTCGCGTGGTGCGAATGCAGGCGTCGGGGTTTGCATGAACCCGGCTCACCGCGCACCCCTGGCGCGACATGAACAAGCCAACTCTCCACGCACTTCGCTCCCAGCGGGCAGCGACAATCCTCGTGCTCTCGTCGGCGGCGAGCTTGGCGACCGCCGCGTTCGTCACGCCGGCGTCGGCCGCTCCGAGCCGTGAGCGCGACGGTACCGGTGAGAACGACGACGACGACGAGAACGATCCCGACGACGACCGCGATCCCGATCACAGCGACGACGAGAACGACGACAACGACGACGACGATCGCGACATCGACGGTGCGGAGGACAGCCACCTACGCGTGCACGTCGACTCGGAGGCGCTCGGCGGCGCGTGGAGCAGCCGCGACGGCAACGACGTCGACGGGGGCGGCGACACGGTGACCTTCGGCGCCGGTCTGGCGCGGCCCTCGTTGCTCGACGACGGGGCGATCTTCTCGCGCCCGCTGTTCGGCTTCGGGCTCGGCTGGGTGTTCGCGGAGGATCGGGCGGTGCTCGGCGCGAAGATCGGGCTCACCGTGGACGGCTACGGCATCGACGGATCGCGGCCGACGGTCGCGGCCGGCGGACGCTTCGTCCCCTACTTCCACTGGATGTTCCTGCCCAAGCGAATGGTGCGGCCGTGGCTCGAGGCCCGCGTGGGGCTCGGCGGGAGCGCGTCGTCGACGGACGTGCCCGACATCGGCCGGCGCCGGGACAGCGTCATCTACCCGATCGTCGGTGCCGGCGGCGGCGTGCACATCTTCCCGCGCGACTGGTTCTCGGTCGATCTCGGCTTCAACCTCGACTACGCCGCACCGTATGCCCGTACGACGTTCCGCGCCGACGACCAGACTGACACCGACTGGGAGAAGGCCGCCGACGTCGTGAACTTCGGGGTGCTGCTCGGGATGTCGACGTGGTTCTGAGGCGCGCTCGAGCGCTGCGGAACACGGGGTGCAGGCCTCGTTAACGAGGTTCACGGCGTTGCGCCGAGCATCACAGCGTTACAGTCTGCGGACGGATTGGCGAGAACGGACCCAAAGCAGCTCCGGCAGCGCTTCGTCGAAGGCGCGTGGACACTCGGTTGTCGTGCGGGTCAGCAGGCGCTGAAGATCCGCACGATCGCCGAGCAGGTGGGCGTCAGCACGGCGCTCATCTACGCGTACTTCGACGACAAGGCCTCGCTGCTCGACGAGCTCCGCAGCGTGGGCGCTCGGCAGCTCGCGGCGAGCCTCGACGAGGCCGTCGCCGCGGCCGACACCGGCGACGAGCTGCCGTGCCTGTGCCGCGAGTACCTCGCGCACATGCGCGAGCACGCGTGGCTGTACGTGAGCGACGGCAACGCGGCCGCACTCGAGCTGCCCGACGACGCGCACATGACCGTCTTCATCCAGCGCGCGGCGCCACTGCTCGGCTCGGTCACCGCCGACGACCCGGCGACCCGCCGCGCGCTGCACCTGTGGATCGGCCTCCAAGGCCTCTTCGCGATCGTGCACCGTGGCCACCACGCGGTCGACGAGCCGCTCGTCGCGAGCCACCTGCGCATGCTCGCGCGAACCGTGCGCGAGCCGGTGCAGCCGGTCTCGGTCGCGCCCCTCCACGCGCTCGGCGACGCGGTCTGAGCACCGGGCTCGGCCGCCCCTCGCGGAGCAGCCGAGCCGTGCCGCGCGATCAGCTGTCCTGCTGGTCCGAGCCGTGCTGCTTCACGAGCTTGTTGTAGACGCCGAACAGCAGGAGCGTGGGCACCCACTGTCCGATGAACATCGACAGCGGGGCGCGCTGCGGCGACTTGCGGCCGCCGCGGATGCCGAGGATCTGACTGACGAGCGAGCCGGCCATCGCGGCGCCCGCCCCCCACAGGAACAGGTCGGAGGGCAGCTTCGAGGTCTGCTTCTCGATCGCCTTCGCGACTCGCCCTTCGCGGCGGCTCTTGCCATCGGTCGTGGAGCTGGTGGATTCGGTTTGCGTTTGCATTCCGCGGAGGTTGCAGCAGGCGCGCGCACCAGCAATGCGCGCGTGTCGATCGAACCGGGTTAAGCACCCGGCTCGTCGAAAGGCAAGCAGGAGCGCTCGGCGGTCGCCGGACGCGCGGTCGTACGCCGGCGACTTTACCGTCCGTGCTCGTTTGCTATCTCGGAGGCGGACCCACGGGAGCAACATGGACACCGATCAACTGAACGAGCTCATCTTGCAATCACTCGAGCACGAGCGGGGCGGCAAGCTCGTGTACGAGACCGCGCTCGAGTGCGTCGTCAACGACGAGCTGCGCGAGGAATTCGAGAAGTATCTCGACGAGACCACCCACCACATCGAGGTGATGGAGGGGCTCTGCGAGGCGTTCGGGCTCGAGCTCGAGCAGAAGTCGCCGGGGCGGCAGATCGTCCACGGCCTCGGCGCCGCGCTCGTGGCTGCGATGAAGCAGGCGAAGGCCGCCGGCGATCCTGCCGCCGCCGAGCTGGTCGCGTGCGAGTGCGTCGTCATCGCCGAGACGAAGGACCACCTCGACTGGGAGCTGCTCAGCGCGTGTGCCGAGAAGGTCGGAGGCGAGAAGGGCAAGGCCCTCAAAGCGGCCGTCGAAGAGGTGGAGGACCAGGAAGACGAGCACCTCTACCACTCCAAGGGTTGGTGCCGCGAGCTGTGGATGAAGTCGCTCGGCATGAAGTCCGTGCTGCCACCGCCCGAGGAGCGCAAGCACGTGAAGACGGCCATCGGGGCCGCTCGAGCGGAGCAAGAGCGCGGCTCGATGCGCTGAGCTCGGCGCTGCGACCCGCGGTCACCACTGCCGACCACGCGAACGAAGGAGCCTCCGGATGTCCCGCAACGAGCCGAGCACGACACGTCCCGAACCGAACGACCCGAAGCGAGCCTCCGCCGACGATGCGACCAGCAGCGGCTGGGACCGCGACGACTACGGCTTCCGCGGACCGAGCTTCCGCGGGGGCGCAGGCGACGACGACGCGGTCGTCCCGGCTGGGGCGATGCAAGGCGGCGCTGGTCGGGACGACGCGGAGGAGCCCCCCGGCTCGCAGCGTCCCGATCGATACCGGGCCTCGGGCGGATACTTCGACGCGCGACCTCCCACGGCCGAGCCGAACTCGGTCACGGACGACGAGGTTTCGCAGAGCCTCACGCGCACCGACGAGCACCTCCACGAGGAGGTCTGTCACGCGCTCGAGGGCTGCAGCGTCGACGCCAGTCACATCGAGGTGCGCGTCATGAACGGCGAGGTCACGCTCGAGGGTCATGTCGATGACCGCGGTCAGCTGCGCGAAGCGGAAGACGTCTGCGCGGACATCCACGGCGTCAAGCGCGTGCACAACCTGCTGCGCGTCGGGACCGACGACGCGTCGGCGACCGTGCAGCCGAGTACCCGCTCGAGCGAGCCCAGCGGACGCAGCTAGCCCACGGCGAGGTCACACATGAAGAAGGACGAACGCCAGGTCCGCTTCGCCGTCGTGGGGCTCGGCCACATCGCGCAGGTGGCCGTCTTGCC
>CAZFKC010000135.1:0-25981 GCA_964519175.1 uncultured Nannocystaceae bacterium | reverse complement strand
CGCGCCAGGAAGAGCGCCGGACGGCGCGACCAAAACTAATAGGGGGTGTCGCCGCGCTCGATGACGAACGGCGAGGGATCCGCGCCGACCCCGTTGACCGTCGTGCCGCCGTTGTGGATGGCGGGGAACATCGGCTGCATGCTCTGCGGGAAGCCGAAGCTCGGCCGGGTGAGCGCATCGAGGCGGGCGAGCTCGTCCGCGCCGAGCTGCACCTCGAGCGACTTCAGGTTGTCCTCGAGCTGCGACATGCGCCGGGCGCCGATGATGGTGGAGGTGACCCCGGGCTGGTTCTGCACCCACGCGAGGGCCACGCGCGCGACGGTGGTGTCGCGCGCGCTCGCGATCGCCTGCAGCTCGTCGATGAGCGTGTACGTGCGCTCGTTCAGGTAGGGGTCGAGGAACATCCCGCGGTCGGCCCGCTGCTCGCCCGCGTTCTTGCGGGTGTACTTCCCGCTCAGCGCACCGCTCTTGAGCGGCGACCACGGCGTGATCCCGAGCCCGAGCTCGCGCGCCATCGGCACGAGCTCCTGCTCGACCGAGCGCTCGAGCAACGAGTACTCGATCTGCAGTCCGATGAACGCGGACCAGCCGCGGAATCGCGCCGTGACGTTCGCCTCGGCGACCTTCCACGCCGGCGTGTCCGACACGCCGAGGTAGCGCACCTTGCCGGCCCGGACGAGATCCTCGAGCGCCGCCATCGTCTCTTCGATGGGGGTGTGCACGTCCCAGTTGTGCAGCCAGTAGAGGTCGATGTAGTCGGTCTGCAGCCGGCGCAGCGACTGCTCGCAGGCCGCGATGACCGACTTGCGGCCCGAGCCGCCGCCGTTGGGATCGCCGGGGTAGAGGTTGCCGCTGAACTTCGTGGCGATGACGATGCGATCGCGGCGGTGCTTGTGTCGGCCGACGTGGTCGCCGATGATCTTCTCCGAGTGACTCTTCGTGTAGAAGTTCGCGGTGTCGACGAAGTTGCCGCCGAGCTCGAGGTAGCGGTCGAGGATCTGCTCGGACTCCTCCACGGAGGAGCCCCAGCCGAGGTCTTCGCCGAAGGTCATCGCGCCGAGGCAGAGGGGGCTCACCCGCAGGCCGGAGCGGCCGAGGGTGACGTAGTGGTCGAGGGGCATGGGATTCTCCTTGGGGGCAGGCTTCGTTCCACGCAGTTGTAGTTCGAAGTGAAACTAGTTTACTTCGGAACTAATTCGGTGCAAGCTCGCATGACGAAAATCGACGCAACGAAGACGTGGTCGCTCAACTACCGCCTGCTCATGTCGGTCATCACCAGCGTGGCCGCCGAGGTGGCCGAGCTCGGCCTCGAGGTGAAGGCGCTCTTCTTGCTGGCGGCGGTCGACGATCATCCGCACCCGGCCGAGCTCGCCGATCATCTCTGCATGCCCAAGCCCACCGTCACCGCGACGGTGAAGCGGCTCGAGACCGACGGCTTCGTGAAACGGGAGATCGACGCCAGCGACCTGCGACGTTACAGGCTCACGCTCACTCCGGCCGGACGCAAGGCCACCACCCGCGGCATGGCGATCCTCTTGGAGGCATTCGGCGAGCGGCTCGCGCGGCTCGACGCGGCCGAGCGCGCGCAGCTGCACGCGCTGCTGGAGAAGATGGGCTGACGAGAGGTAGCGTGGTGCCCATGCTCCGGCCCAGCGGGTGTGCGCTCGTGCTCGCCGTCGTCGCCTGTGATCGCCCCACGACTCCGGCGGCGAGCGACGAGCTGCGCTGCGCGAAGATCTCGGGCAGCCTGCCCGGCGAGGTCCAGTTCGCCGAGTGCACCGACGGCCGCACGCGCGAGCTGAGCTGCGTGCGCTCGCCGGCCAAGGAGGCCGACGCAGACATCTTCTGCGCGTGCACGGTCGGCGAGACGATGGGCGCGAGCTTCACGTTGTTCAGCGACTCGGTCGACGCGGCCGCCGATCCGGCGCGGGCGATCGACGTCGGGAATCGTCGTTGCGGCTGGGCGCTCGCCGAGCGCAGCTGATCGTCGAGGGCCCGGGTGATATCGTGCGAGGCGTCGCGGCGAGCCGCCGCGCATGGAGGAACAGGATGTCCCCTCGATCCACCGTCGCGTGCGCTGCGAGCCTCGTGGCCGCGTGCCTGCTCGCGTGCAAGCCCGTGCCGCCACCGGCCGGCACGACCGGCTCGAACACGACCTCGCCACCGCCCGCGGTCGAGTGTCCCGCATGCGAGGCGCCCGAGTGTCCGGCCCCGACGGGCAGCTCGCGCTTCGTGCTGGTCGTCGAGGATGTCTTCGAGATCGCCGGGCGCGGAACCGTGGTCACGGGCCGCGTTGCTGCGGGCACCCTCGCGGTCGGCGACGAGGTGACGATCGGTGCCGCCCAGCCCCCGTTGCGCGCGAAAGTGCAGGCGATCGAGGCCTTCCGCAAGCTGCTCGACAGCGCCTCCGAGGGCGACAACGTCGGGTTGCTCTTCGATCCCGGCGTCGATCGCAGCGCGGTCCAGCGTGGCTTCGCCGTGATCGGCGGGGCGCCGAGCTCCGGCGGATCGCCCGGCTCGCGCTTCGCGGTCACGCTGCACTGCCCGGGCAACGACAAGGTGGCGGCGATCAAGATCGTCCGTGAGCTCACCGGGCTCTCGCTCGCCGACGCGAAGGCGAAGATCGAGGCGGTGCCGACCACGGTCACGGTGCTGCCCTCGAGCAGCGAAGCGCAGGCGACCGTCGAGCGCTTCGTGGCGATCGGGGCTGCAGCCACGGTCGCGCCGGAGTGAGCCGCGACGACGATGGGTGACGGCGCCCGTGGGTGCCGCACACCCCAATCCGCTGCGATCTCGGCGTGGCCGATCCCACCCTTCGTACGGCCTCGACGCGCGTGAGCCGTTCGGCCGGGCTCGCGCGACTGTCCGCGCACCCATGCCCGTGCGTCGACTGCTCCCGCTCGCGCTCGCGTCGATCTCGCTCGTCCCCGCCGTCGCGGCGGCGCAGGACGATCCGATCGCGTACATCCGATGCCCGCGCACCACGGAGTCGATCGAGCTGCCGAGCGGCACGACGATGCTCGGCCTCGACATCTACGACATCCTGCCCGACGTCACGCACTTCTTCTCGGGCTTCGGCGCACCCTGCGACCTCGTGCTGCGCCAGCCCGATGGCAGCGAAGCGGTGCTCTACGACTGTGCGAGCGACTCGACCGATGCGGCCGCCTGTGCCGCGATGGATCCGGCGGTGTCGTTCGACGGCGAGACGATCGCGATCGCGGTGTTCCGCGGCCCGCTCGAGCACGGCTCCGAGAACTTCTCGGCCGCCGTCGGCGGCGACGATGCCTACCACGAGCTACCGAGCCGCAACATCGCAGCGACGGAATCCCAGCTCTACCTCGTCGACGTCGCGACCGGCGAGGCCACCGCGCTTCCGCACGTGGAGGGCACGTTCGACCAGGGCCCGGCCTGGCTGCCCGACGGGCGCATCGCGTTCACGTCGTCGCGCGACGGCAACCGCGCGACGATGGTCTTCGGCACCAACAGCACCGGGCTGGGCTCGCGGATCTGGACGGTCGATCCCGACGGCAAGAACCTCGACCTCGCCAGCCATCACTCGCTGTCGCAGGAGCAGCACCCGCTCGTGCTCCGTGACGGTCGCGTCGCGTACTCGAGCTGGCAGATCTTCGGCGGCATCACGTTCCGCTACACGAACGGCAGCCCGGGTGGGTTCGGCACCATCGCCAACCACTTCAACATCTTCGTGCAGAACCCCGACGGCGCGCATCCGTTCGCGTTCTACGGCCAGCACTGCGGCGATCACTATCCGATCACGAGCGCGAACGTCGACCACAAGGCCGCGCACTTCCTCGCGCAGGACAGCAGCGGCCGCGTGTGGTTCAACGACTACTACCGCGGCAACAACAACGGGCTCGGCAACGTCGTCGGCGTGATGCCGGAGCCCGAGGGGCGCGAGGGCATGCTCGACGCGGCGGCGCCGCTCTCCGATCTCTACGCGCCCACCGACATCGTCTCGCTCGCGACGTGGTCGACGAGCGGTGACAACTTCGCCGCGCCGATGCCCGATCCGCAGTACGTGCACCCCGACTACGCCGATCCGGTGGTGTTCGCCGGCAAGCTCGGGCACCCCACTGCGCTGCCGGGTGGCGGGCTCGCGGTCGTGTGGGGCAAGGGCGCGTGCAGCACGGTCGCGGGCAGCGAGATCTTCACCGCGCTGGGGCTGCCCGTGCCGCCAGCGGTCTCGGGCTCGGGGCAGGGCGTCGCCGCCAACGTGTTCACGCAGCTCGGGCTCGACACGCCGGCCTGCGACGCGGGCATCTACTCGCCGACGACTGCGCAGTCGACCCACCCCAGCGATCTCGAGCGCATCGTCGACTCCGCGCAGTACCACGAGATCATGCCGCGCGCCGTCGTGCCGTATGCGGAGATCCACGGCGTCGATCGACCCACCGAGATCCCGCGCGCCGACAAGGCGACGTCGCGCCCCGAGCTGCCGGTCGGCACGCCGTTCGGGCTGCTCGGTGCGGCGTCGATCCTCGATCGCGAGACGCATCCCGTCGGCGGCATCCACTTCGTCGGCGAGCACCAGTTCCACCTGCAGGGCACCGACACCATCGACTACACCGACGACGATCTGTGCGGCATCCGCATCCTCGGCGTGCAGCCGAACCGCGGCGACGCCGTGTACCAACAGATCTCCAACGTGGCGGGCGAGCGCGTCGTCATCCTCGGCGAGATCGCCGTGCGCAACACCCGAGGCGGGGTGCCGCTCGTCGATCCCAGCGGCTTCCCGGACACCAGCTTCCTCGTGCGCTTCCCGGCCAACGTGCCGTATCTGATGCAGGGCATCGACTGCGACGGTCGTACGCTCAACACCGACCAGAGCTGGCAGAGCCTGCGACCGGGGGAGCTGAAGACGTGCGGTGGCTGCCACGTGCACTCGAAGCCGTCGCGCGTGCAGTTCGAGGAGACCTACGCCGCGCTGCCCGAGTATCCGGTCATCGGGCTGGGCGAGGGCACCGTGCCGCTCCTCGCCGGTGCCGGCGACGACGGGCCGGCGGTGCGCGAGGTCGAGGGCTACGCGCTGCAGATCGACTTCGCGCGCGACATCATGCCGATCTTCGAGGCGCGCTGTAACGAGTGCCACGCGAGTGCCGCGCCCGCAGGCGGGCTCGCGCTCGACGTCGCCGGCGTCGAGACCGGCTCGACCTGGTTCTGCCTCGTCGCCGATCGCGGGCAGTCCTGCGTGCCCGAGGGCCAGCGCATGGCCACGACCAACGGCACCACGTTCCGCCGCCCGCAGCTCACCCGCTATCTGCGGGCCTTCAACGCGCTCGGTAGCCCGCTCTACTGGAAGGCGGCCGGGCTGCGCACCGACGGCAACACCGACGACACGTTCGACGACAGCAGCGCGCCCGACGATCGCGATCTCGACTTCGGTGCGCCGCACACGACGACGATCACGCCCGAGGAGCTGGGTCTGCTCTCGCGCTGGATCGACATCGGTGCGCCCGGTGGCCCCGAGGAGCTGACCGACACGCAGCGCCCCACGCTCACGCTCGCGGCGCTCTACGAGGGCGATGCGATCACCGCGCTACGCGTCGGCAGCGTGGACATCCCCAGCGGCATCGACCCCGACTCGCTCGTGGTGTGCATCGTCGACGACACCGGCGCCTGCGCGACGATGCTCGCCGAGGGCGGCGCGCTGCCCCACGACGTGCTCGAGATCGAGGTCGCGCTCGACGACCCCGACGACGAGGTGCTCGCGCGGGTGCGCGACGTCGCCGGCAACGAGACCGAGGTGCGTCGGACCGTGCGGTGGCTGCTCGACTCGCCGCTGCCGCCGGATCCCGCGGGCACCGACACGGGCGCCGACGAGAGCGGATCGGGCTCCGCATCGAGCGGCGATGCGACCGGCGCGGCGACGACCACCGCCGGCGAGGGCGACAGCTCGGGCGGCGGCGCTGCGCAGGGCGGCGACGGGGGCGGCTGCGGCTGCACGAGCACGCCCGAAGGCGACGTGCTGCCGTGGCTGGTCGTGATCGCGGCGGGACTGCGGCGACGTCGGCTCACGGCTCGGTGAGCGCCGCGCGAGGGCGTACGAGCTGCGCCTCGTTGCCGGCCGAGTCGCGCACGCGCACGCGCAGCGTCGCGACCTCGGGTACGCCTGCGATCGACACCTCGACCACGCCGGCCAGCGCGGCGAGCGGGACGGCCAGCTCGGTCCACGCGGCACCGTCGGACCACTCGACGACGAGCGAGTCGGGCGCGATGCCGGAGCCGACGTCGACGGTGCCGACCGCGAGCACCGACGCGCCCGCGGCGATGCGGGCGACGACGACGGGCGGCCACGTGTCTTGCACGAACGCCGCGCCCGCGCCTGCGCCGGTGTCGATCCAGCGCGCGAGCACGCGCAGCTCCGCGGCGGTGATCGAGGTGGGATGATCCGCGCCGAAGTCGACGTCGTCGGTGGCGTCGGCGTCGCTGCGGCCGTCGATGCGAGCGCCCAGCGCCTTCCAGAACAGCAGGCTGCCGCGCGCGGAGTGGAACCGCAGGTAGCGCGAGAGCTGCGGCTTGCGCAGTGTGCCCATCGGCAGCTGTTGCTCCGCCGGTACGTAGGTCTGCGGGTAGTCGGCCGCGATGCGCCACCAGCTCGACCCCGGATCGGTGCCGGGCAGATCGAGCGCCAGCCCTGCCGCCGGCGCGGCGCCGCCGTGGCACTCGTTGCAGCGCGTCTCGAGGATCGGTGCGACGTCGCGTCCGTACTCGAAGTCGACGCCGAAGCCCTCGAGCTCCTCGACGAGCGGGTCATCGGGCTCGCCACCGGCGAGCAGCGCGACGGTGCCGGCACCGGCGAGCAGCGGCGCGGCACCGAACGCCGCGGTCTCCTCGAAGCGCAGCGGCAACGTCGAGCGCACGTGACAGCCGCCGCAGCTGCGATCCTCGCCGGGTTGCAGCGAGAACGGCACCTGGGACGCGGAGAGTGTGCGGCCCTCGCAATCGAGGCCCGCGACGACGAGCGGGACGCCGGCGGGCACGCGCACGCGGAACGAGGTGTCCGGATCGCCGAGCGGATCGAGCACCGGCGCGCCGCCTTGCGACTTGCGCACCGGCAGCTCGGCGAGGATCCGCAGGCGATGGCCCATCGCGGAGAAGAGCGCGGTCGGATCGTCGGTGACGTTCGGTGCGAGCGTCGAGATCCGCACGCCGCAGACCTCGTCCTCGTCCCACTCGCTCGTCTGCGCGCCCTGCAGCGCCCAGCTCACCTCGCTGGCGAACGGGTCGTCGTCGAGGCTCCTGGTCTCGTGCTGGAGCAGCGACGAGCCGCCGAGCACGGCGAACGGCGTCGCGAATGGCAGCGCGGGATCGGGCGCGGCGCGACGGTGGGCGGGCTCGATCGCCGTCGGTGCGGCCTGCCCGTGCACCGCTGCGTAGGGCTGCACGCGGCGCGGCATGAGCTCGTGGAACTCGACGGTGTCGACCACGGGCTCGAGCTCGACGGGATGCGCGACCGGCAGCGAAGCCGCGCGATGGATGCCGGCATCGCAGCCGGGATTGTCGGCGCCGATCGCCTCGAGTGCATTGAGCGGCACGAGATCGCCGGAGCCGTTCGTCGCCGGGGGCGGCGGATCGCCGAGCAGCCCCTCGTCGCTGCCGACGTTGCTGCACGCGCCCTTGGTCCACACCAGCAGCGTCGCGCCGCCGGGCTCGACGCTCGGATCGCGCACGCGTCCGCGGAACACCAGCGGGTCGGCGTAGCCCGGCACGGAGATCGTGGGTGCGGGCAGCGGCGAGCCGAAGCCGAGCGGGCTCGAGGTCCACGGTGTGAGCGCGACCATGTCGCTCGGTCGGAACACGTCGCCGGCGTCGACGGTGTGCGGTGCGGGCCCTTCGCGGCCGTCCGCGTCGGGCACGAACGCCTGCAGCGCGCCGCTGCCGAACGGTCCGGTGCCCTCGACGAACAGCAGCCGACCATCGCCCGCTTGGGTGAGCGAGACGATCCCACTGTGGTTGAACACGCCGCCGAGCAGGTGCGTGTGCTGGCCGAAGAGCGCAGTGAGTCGCGCCCCGTCGGGATCCTGCACGTAGAGGTGATGGAGGTTCGGGTATGCGCCGGCCGAGCCCGCCGAGCCATTCGTGTAGCGGTAGGGCAGCAGTCCCACGCGCTGGGTCGCGACGACGGCGACGCGACCATCGACGAGCTGCATCGGCATGCGCGTCGCGGTGAGATCGTGCGCACCGACGCGCGCGAGATCGGTGCCGTCCTCGGACACGACGAACAGCCCGGTCGCCGGCTCGCTCGCGGCGCCCCACGGCTCGACCCGGTCGCGCACGACGGTGCTCACGACGTCGCCGAGCGTCTCCGCGAACAGCAGGCGACCGTCGTGCAGGAACGTCGGCGCCCGGCGCAGCTCGCCGTCCGCCGCCGGCAGCTCGACGCGCGTGCCGGTCGCGAGCTCGAGCACCACGAGCGTCGAGCCCACGGGCTCGAGCTGCGGATTCGGCAGCGGCACGCTCGCCAGCATCTCGGGCTCGGCATCGGGGCGCAGCACCTGCGCCGCGACCTGCTCGCTGCGATACGTGCGAGGGCCGTGCAGCACCGTGTACGCGACCTTCGTGCCGTCGTGCGACACCGCCGGCTCGATCGCGATGCACGCGTCTGCGTCGGTCGCGGACGAGCTGCAGTCGTGGAGCACGAGCTCGTCGCCGTCGTCGCCGCGCCACACGAGATCGCAGGGCGCGACCATGCCGCTCGCGCGCGCGGGCATCGGCAGCACGTCGTAGACGTCGACGTGCGTGAACGTGCGCGTCGCCGACACGGTGGCGCCGGCCACCACGACGTCGCGCGTCACCTCGAGCGGCGCGCGCGTGCGGACGCAACGGACGTACACGAGGCCGCTCGGCGGGATGCCGCCGGTCTCGGTGCTCGCACCCGAGGAGCCGTCGTCCGAGCCCGAGTCGGTCGCCGCACCGGTCGCGAACGGATGCAGCTCGCCCGCACCGCAGGCGAGCGCGAGGCCGGCGACGAGGAGCGCAGGTCGGCTCATCGCACCCCCAGGAGCACGTCGAGCGCGACGGTGAGCTCGGCGATCGGCAGTGCGGTGCGGTGCGCGGCGCCACCGGTGTCGACCGACAAGGGCGGGAGCGCGACGCCGATGCGCGCTCCTGGTCGCAGCCGCACGCGCGACGACAGCCGGATTGCGACGTCGACGAGCGCCGAGCCGTAGCCGGTGACGGTCGCATCGCGCCGACCTTCGAACGCACCTTCGCCGCGCCCGTGCGTCCACGCCGCGAGCAAGCCGCCGCCGATGCCGAGGAACGGTGACACCCGAGCGCGGGGGATCGGCCAGATCCCGACGTGCACGCGCGCGGCGAGCCAGGCGACGCGCGCGAGGCCGGCCGCTCCGCGGACGCGGCCCTGCACCGCAGTGCCGGTGAGCTCGGCATCGAGACCCAGGCGTCGCTGCCGGCCGAGTCGCACACCGCCGCCGAGCACGGGTCCGAGCACGATGCCGAGATCGCGCGAGGCTCCGCCGAGCATGATGCCGACGCGGACGTCGCCGCGCGGGATCGGTGGTGGCGGCGCGGGCGTGGGCGGCCGCGGCACGGGACGTGCCGGCACCGGCGGTGCAGGGGCGACCTCGGTCGCGAGCGCGTGCGCGACCTCGGCACAGCGCACCGCGAACGTGCCGTCGTCCTCGCTGCCTTCACCGGTGACGATCGCGACGTTGTCGAGCCGCTGCCCCTCGCGGCGCCACAGCTCCGCGCGATCGCGATCCGCCGCGATCCACACCGCGATCGTCGCGTCGTTCGCTTCCATCTCGCGCGCGACGTCGGGTGCGCTGCCGTGGCCCGGCGCAGGCACGAAGATCACGGTGTGGACGCCGAGCGCCTCGAGCTCAGCCTGCACGCGTTGCGCACGCGTGCGCCAGTCGTCGGTCTCCGCCGCCGCATCGACCCAGACGAGCATCGTGGTCGTCGCGGACACGGAGGGCGCGGTGGCGGGCGCCGTGCTGGTCGCGTCGGGCTCGGCCGGCACATCGACGGGTGCCAGCATCGTGGCGACGAGCGCGATCGCTGCCGACGTCGTGGACATCCGAACGGGAGGGCGCCGAGGCGAGCCGTTGACGGCGAGCCGTTCACGGCGAGTCGAGCAGCGCCGACGCGATCTTCGCATGCGGGCCGTCGGGATAGGAATCCAGGTAGGTGCGGGCGGCTGCGCGCGCAGCCTCGCGATCGCCGGCATCGCGCAGCGCGACGACGAGGCGCCCGCGGGCCAGCTTCGCGAAGCTGCCGCGTGGCGCCTCGTCGAGATAGGTCTCGAGCCAGCGCACCGCCGCCTTCGGCTGTTTGGAGGTCTCGGCGGCGATGCGCGCGAGCTGGAATGCCGCACGCGCCGCAGCGGGTGTGCCGGCGAAGCGGGCGCGCAGCTTCGTGTAGGCCTCCTCGGCCTTCGACGCGCGCCCGGCGAGTCGCGCGACGTCGGCGAGCTGCTCGAGCGATGCGACCGGCAGCGATGCGATCGCGGCCGCGAAGCCACGCGCGTCGACGAGCGCGAACGCGTCGGCGTACTTGCCGGCCTTCGCGAGCGACTCCCACGTCGGTCCGGCCGGCTCGGTCGCGCGCGGCTTCGGACGCGGACGCGTCGGCGTGTCCTGATTCTGCGGGATCGCGGGCTGCCGCTCGGGCTGCAGCTCCGGAGCCACCACGCGCTCGGGCTCGATCGTCGCCAACGTGACGGCACCGCTCGGCTCGGCGACCAGCCTTCGTCCCGCATCGACCGCGATCGGTGCGCTGCTGGTCGGCGTGCGCACCTCCACCTTGCCGCGCGTGACCTCGACCTCGAGCCGGCCGTCCGTCGGCGACCACACCACCGCGAACACCGTGCCGACGACGTGCACGCGGTGCGGCCCGGCCTCGACGACGACGTTCCGACGCGCCTCGGGATCGACGTCGGCGCGCAGCGTGCCGGCCTCGAGCACGACGCCGACCTGTGTCGGGTCGGCGATCGACACCCGGCCACGCGCACCGTCGTGCAGCGCGAGCGAAGCACCGGCGCCCACCGGCAGCGCTGCGACGCCCTGTGCCGGCGCCTGCACCCACTCGCCCTGGGCGAAGACGGGTGCGACCGCGTCGTTGCTCGCGACCGGGATCTCGAGCGCCGGCGGTCGTGGCCACGCCAGCCAGAGCACCAGCGCGGTGGCGATCGCGAGCGCGCCGGCGACGGGCACCATCCATCCGCGTCGCCGCGGCCGCGACTCCGCCGCGCGGACGAGTCGCTCGCGGCCTGCGAGGCGTGTCGCGCCATCGACGTGGCCGTCGACCGCGGCCGCGACGTGCTCGCCCAGCGCGTCGAGATCGATCGGCCCGGCGTCGTTCATGCGCCCCCCTTCGCGAAGCGAGCCGCGACCTCGGGGTCGTCGGCGGCGAGCGCCGCGAACTGCTGCGCGGCCCGGGCGATGCGGCGCTTCGCGGTCGCGAGCGAGCAGTCCATGAGGCGGGCGACCTCGGTGAGCTCGTGGCGCTCGACGAAGCGCAGCACGAAGGCCAGTCGCTCCGACGTGCCGAGCCGATCGAGTCGGCGATAGATCCTGCGCAGCAGATCGCGGGCCTCCGGATCGCCGTCGCTGCCGGCCGGATCCGGTGCGGGCTCGCTCGACCAGAACAGGCGCCGGAATCGTCGCCGTCGCAGCTCCGATCGCGCGGTGTTCACCGCGACCGCCATGATCCATCCGCGCAGCGCAGCGGGCTCGCGGACGCGCCCGACCCCGCGCAGGATCTGCACGAACGCATCGTGCACGATGTCGTCGCGCTCGTGATCGGGCCCGAGGCAGCGCGCGACGACGCGGTGCACGTCGGACGCGAAGCGGTCGTACACGACGGCCGCCGCCGCCGCGCCGCCGCGCTGCAGGAGCGCCATGAGCTCGCGATCGTCGCCCGTCCACGGCAGGACCTGCACGTTGTCCGCGCTGCGATGCGCGAGCCGGTGGGCGGGCGAGGGCACGGGGGCAAGGTCGATCCTGCCCCCGAAAACGGCTCAGCGGGCGGGGATCGGGCGCGATCGGAGATTCCGCGGCGCGACGACATCGTCGGGCCGATGCGTCGCGGACACCCGGCTGACGTGCTGCCGCGGCCGATGCGGCGTCCGCCACGGTCGAGCATTCGGTCGACGGGAACCTGCCGCTCCACGTACCGTACCTCCTCCCGCGTGGGGCATTGCAGCAGGGTCGGTGTCGGGCTCGTCCTCGTGCTCGCCGGCTGCAACGACACGCGGGGTGACGCCACGACGGGCGTGGTCGACGTCACGGGTGGCCCGGGGCCGACGCCGGGCACCGACGACGTCGACACGACGTCACCGACGGGCGGTGCAGTGTTCGATCTCGGCGATGGCACCGAGGTCGGCGGCGACGTGTGCACGGTCGAGGGCGAGCTCGATGCGCCGGCGACGTGCAACGACGTCGCGCCGCCCGACAGCTTCGATCCGATCACCGAGTGGGAGTGGACGGGGCCCGACGGTGACACCGCCTCGTTCGTGATCCCGCTCGTCGCGAACCTCACCGACGACAACGGCGATGGTGCGGTCGATCCCTGCGACGTGCCCGACGTCGTCGTGGTCGCGCATCCGCCGAGCGGTGGCATGGAGACCGGGCACATCTACGTTCTCTCCGGCGACGACGGCCACCTGCACACGCGCATCGCGACGACCGTGGACTCGTGGGTGACGCCGGCGCTCGGCGATCTCGACGGCGACGGCACGATCGAGATCGTGACCGTCACGGCGGCCGGCAACTTCGTCGCGCTCGCGGCCGACGGCAGCGAGCGGTGGGTCGGGACCGCGACGTGGGCCGAGCCTTGGGGTGGGGCGATCGCGATCGCGGACCTCGATGGCGACGGCACCGCGGAGATCGTCGCGGACAACCTCGTCGTCTCGCACGAGGGCGAGCTCGAGTGGTCGGTGGAGGGCGCCGAGATCGCACTGTCGGCCACCACCGCTGCCGATCTCGACGGCGCGCCCGGGCTCGAGATCGTGGGCAGCTTCGGCGCACGTCATGCCGACGGCTCGATGTGGTTCGACCGTCCGGGTGCTGCAGCCGGCTTCCCGCAGATCGCGGATTTCGACGGCGACGGCGCGCCCGAGATCCTCTACACGTCGCAGACCGGGGTCAGCCTGCTCGCGCGCGACGGCACCGCGATCTACGAGGATGTCTTGCCGCTCGGCGACAACCTCGTCGGCGGCGAGTACCAGCGCCCCGCCGCCGTGCACGATTTCGACGGCGACGGCGTCGTCGAGTACTCGACGAGCTCGGCCTACGCCTACGGTGTGATGCACGCAGACCGCAGCGTGCTGTGGCAGGCGGCGGTCGAGGACGTCAGCGGACTCGCCGGTGGGACGGCCTTCGACTTCCTCGGCGACGGCACGGCCGAAGCGATGTACGCCGACGAGCAGCACATGTTCGTCTTCGGCACCGGTGGCGAGCTGCTGCTGCAGGTCGAGCGCGATGCCGGGACGCTGCTCGAGTATCCGGTGGTCGCGGATGTCGACGACGACGGCGCGGCGGAGATCCTGCTGGTCAGCGATCGGATCTCGGACACCATCCCGACGCTGCGTGTGATCGGCGACGCCGAAGGGCGGTGGATCGGCACGCGGCGGATCTGGAATCAGCACACGTACCACGTGACGAACGTGCGCGAGGACGGACGGATCCCGGCGAACGAGCTGCCGAGCTGGACGTATCTCGACACGTTTCGCACCAATGCACAGCTCGAGGACGACGGGGTCTGCATGCCGACGCCGGTCGGGTGACGCGTCCCCGCGCGACCCGCGGCGAACGCGGTTTGCGCGGGTCTCCCGCTTCGTTTTGCTCGCGTCGTCGCGTCACAACTCCGCCGCCCTCCGACTCGGTCGCGACGTGAACGACGAAGACCCGGTGTGCCGTGCGGTGTACGAAGTGCTGGCAGCAGATGGTGTCGTGCTCCTGCCGACCGACGTGGGCTATGGCCTCGTCGCGTGCGGCGACGCGGGTATCTCGCGGATCTACGAGCTCAAGGGGCGCCCGCTGGCCAAGGCGTGCATCACGGTCGCGACGATGGACATCCTCGACGACGTCGCCGAGCTGCCCGATCCCACCACGCGCGCGTGGGTCGAAGCGCAGCAGCGCAGCGTGCCGATCGCGGTGGTGGCGAAGGTGCGGGCGCAGTCCGAGCTCGTCGCGGCGATGACGCCGATGACGCGCGAGCAGGCCACGACGAAGGGGACGATTGCGTGCTTCCTCAACGCCGGCCCGCTGGTGATCGCGCTGGCGAAGCGGGCCCGTCGTGACGGCCGCGTGGTGGTGGGCTCCTCGGCGAACCTCGCCTTCACCGGCAACAACTACTCGCTCGGCGCCGTGCCGCCGTCGATCCGCGACCGCGTCGATCTGGTCGTGCCGGGCCCCGCAGCGCGCTACTCGAACGACGAACGTCTCGCGACCACCATCCTCGATCTCGGCAGCGGCGAGTTCATCCGCAAGGGCATCGCCTACGCCGAGATCGCGGACGCATGGGCGGAGCTCGGCCGCGAGGCGCAGCGCACCGCCACCGCGAGCTGAAGGCGCCGCAAGCCCGTCCCGCCGTTCGTCCGCTTGACTTCGCCGCGCGCTGCTGCATTCCGTGGCCAGTGCAGCGGATCGAGGACTACGCGATCGTCGGCGATACGCAGACGGTCGCGCTGGTGGGTCGTGACGGCTCGATCGACTGGATGTGCACGCCGCGCTTCGACGCGCCGGCCTGCTTCGCCGCGCTGCTCGGCCATCCATCGCACGGCCGCTGGCGCATCGCGCCCGTGGCCGCCGAGGCCTGTCGCGTCGAGCGACGCTATCGCGACGGAAGCCTCGTGCTCGAGACCACCTTCATCGGTCCGTCGGGGCGCGTGCGCGTGACCGACTTCATGCCGCCCCGCGAGCGCGCCCCCGACATCGTCCGGATCGTCGAAGGGCTCGAGGGTGAGCTCGCGATGCGCATGGAGCTCGTCGTCCGCTTCGACTACGGATCGATCGTGCCGTGGGTGCGCAAGCTCGACGACGGCCGCCTGTCCGCGGTCGCCGGTGCGGACGCGCTGGTGCTGCAGTCCGACGTGGAGGTCCACGGCGAGAACCTCACGACCGTCGCGGAGCTCGACATCCGCGAGGGGCGACGGATCACGTTCGTGCTGGCGTGGCATCCCTCGTGCGAGCCGCCACCGGCGAAGCTCGATGCCGTGGCCGCGCTCGCCGACACCGAGTCGTGGTGGCGCGAGTGGACCAGCCGGTGCACCTACGAAGGGCCGTGGGCAGAGGCGGTCACGTCGTCGCTGGTCGTGCTCAAGGCGCTGACCTTCGCGCCGACCGGCGGCATCGTGGCGGCCGCGACGACGTCGTTGCCGGAGTGGCCCGGCGGCGTGCGCAACTGGGACTATCGCTTCTGCTGGCTGCGCGACGCCACGTTCACGCTCTACGCCCTGCGGCTCGCCGGCTACCACGACGAAGCCGCGGCCTGGCGCGACTGGCTCTTGCGCGCGATCGCAGGTGATCCGTCGAAGCTGCAGATCATGTACGGGCTCGGCGGCGAGCGGCGGCTCGACGAGCGCACGCTGGACTGGCTGCCGGGCTACGGCGGCGCGCGGCCGGTGCGGATCGGCAACGCCGCCGTGAACCAGCTACAGCTCGACGTGTACGGCGAGGTGATGGATGCGCTGCACCAGGCGCGACGGACCGGGCTCCCGCCGGAGCCGGCCTCGTGGCCCGTGCAGCTCGCGTTGCTCGAGTTCCTCGAGGGCGCGTGGCAGGAGCCGGACGAAGGCCTGTGGGAGGTCCGCGGTCCTCGCCAGCACTTCACGCACTCGAAGATCATGGCGTGGGTCGCCTTCGATCGCGCGATCGCCTCGGTCGAGGCGCTCGGACTCGAAGGGCCGGTCGAGAAGTGGCGAGCGCTGCGTGATCGCATCCACCGCGACGTCTGCGAGCGGGGCTGGAACGCGCAGCTCGGCGCCTTCGTGCAGTCGTACGGCAGCGACCTGCTCGATGCCAGCCTGCTGCAGATCCCCCAGGTCGGTTTCCTGCCCGCGCAGGACCGTCGGGTCGCCGGCACGGTCGCGGCGATCGAGCGCGAGCTCCTGCACGACGGGCTCGTGCGCCGCTATCCGACGGTCGGCCAGGACGGGCTCCCGCCCGGCGAAGGCGTGTTCCTGGCGTGCAGCTTCTGGCTGGCCGATTGCTACGCGTCGATGGGCCGCATCGACGACGCCGAGCGGCTGTTCGAGCGGCTGCTGGCGCTGCGCAACGACGTCGGGCTGCTCTCGGAGCAGTACGATCCGATCGAGCGCCGCATGCTGGGCAATTTCCCACAGGCGTTTTCCCACGTCGGTCTGGTCAACACCGCCTTCAACCTGACCGCCGGGCAGACCTGTCCCGCCGAGCTGCGCAAGGGCAGCTGACTATTTCACATGCGTCTTCGCATCGCGGTGGGTCGCGAGCCACGCGCGCACCTCGTCCGCGTTCGGCCCATCGCTCGTCCCGCCTTCGACGTACGTCGCGAGCGCGTGCTCGGCCAGCTCGATCGCGCGTCCGCGATCGGCTGCGTCGCCCGACGCCCAGCTCGCCTGCGCGAGCACGGCGGCGCCCGGCGCCTCGAGCCAGGGCGGGATGTCGTCGCGCTGCAATCGCGCCCAGGCCCGCTCGGCCAGCTGTCGTGCTTGCTCGGTCTCGCCGCGCTGCAGCAGCAAGCTCGCGAGGTTGACGCGCGAGGCGGCGACGTGGGGATGCTCGTCGCCGAGCGAGCGCTCGAGCACGGCGAGCGCGCGACGGTGCTCGGTCTCGGCCTCGACGTACTGGCCGCGGTTCGCGAGCGCGAGCGCGAGGTTGTGCCGGAACTGCGCGGCGTCGGGATGATCGGGTCCGGACGCGCTCTCCTCGATCGCGAGCGCGTTGCGATACTCGGCGAGCGCAGCGTCGGCCTGGCCACGCGCGTCGAGGATGCTCGCCAGGCTGTTGCGAGACATCGCGACGTCGTGGTGGAGCGGCCCGAGCGCCCGCTCCTGGATCGCGATCGCCCGCCGTACCTCCGCCTCCGCGTCGTCGTACTCGCGCTGCGCGAACAGGGCGTTCGCCAGGTTGTTGCGCAGGATCGCGACGTGCGGGTGCTCGGCGCCGATCGCCGGCTCGAGCACCGCGAGCGCGCCGCGGTGCTCGGCCTCGGCCTCGGCGTGCTCGCCCTGCGCGAACAGAGTCACGGCGAGGTTGTGCCGCGTGCCGGCGACGTCGGGATGGCGGGGCCCGAGCGCCTCCGTCTGCATGGCGATCGCGCGCTGGTACTCCGCGACCGCCTCGTCGTACCGCCCCTGTGACCGCAACGCGTTGGCGAGGTTGCCGAGCACCCGCGCCGCATCCGGATCGTTCGCATCGCGGGCCTCGATCAGGGCGAGCGCCCGGCGGTGCTCTGCTTCCGCGGCGGCGTACTCGCCCTCGGCGTCGAGCACCGCCGCGAGGTGGGTGCAGAGCGCAGCCTCGCGGCGCGGGTCGGCGAGCCCGAGCCCGCGGGCGAGCTCGGCGTAGCGCATGGCCTCGTCGGCGTGACGCAGCTCGGAGCCGACCACGAACACCAGCCACGTCGCGGCGTCGTGCACCTGCTCGTCCTGTCGCCACAGCAGCGCGGAGTGCAGCCCGTCGCGCAGCACCTCGCGCGCGTCGTCGTACTTGCCCGTGTGCTCGAGCAACACGCCGCGCACGACCGCGAGCTCGGCCTGGGCCGGACCCCAGCTCACGCTCGCCAGCTCCGCGCTCGCGGTGTCGAGCGCCTGCGCGGCTTCGTCGTAGTGCCCGGCCTTGCGCGCGGCGGTCGCGAGCGCGAGCGCGGCACGCAGCCGGAGCACGGCGTCGCGGTCCTGGGGCAGCGGCGGCTCGACCTCGGCGGCGAGCGCCTCGACGTCGGCGCAGCGCTCGAGCGGACGCAGCGTCGCGAGCACCGCGTGGGCGCGCTGGACCGTCTGCGCGTCCGCATCGGCGAGCACCCGGGTCACCGCTGCGAGCTCCGCGTTCGCACGCTGCAGGCAGGCCATGCGCAGGTCCAGGACGGCCGGCGCTTGCTCGCCGCGGATCGTCGTCGCCGCGCACGCCTCGACGTGCATCTGCCTCCACTCGCTCGCGTATTCGTCGAGCGCATGCTCGCTGCGCGCCCACACCTCGTCGGCGTACGCGGCTCCGAGGCCGAGCATGGCGCCCGCGACCTCGCTGCGCCGCGCCTCGTCCCACGCGCCCTGCAGGTGTGCGTCCGCGGCCGCTTCGCTGCAGCGCTCGCGCGGCGTCGCGTAGGTCTGCATGCCGACCGCAGCGATCGCGACCACGCCGAGCGCGCTCGCGATCTGCACCGTGCGCCGACGGCGATGCGCGACATCGCGGTCGAGCGCGACCAGCAACGCGGGCAGGTCCGGCCAGCGATCGCGGGCATCGTGGGCGAGCCCGCGCGTGATCGTCTGCACCAGCCACGAGGGGATCCGCGGCCCGGTGCTCGGCGGCCGTGGCGGACCCGCGGACATCGCGAACGCGAGCTCGGCAATCGACTGGCCCGGCCACGGACGCACGCGGAACAGCGCCTCCCACAGCGCCACGCAGAACGCGAACTGATCGCTCGCGGCATCGGCAGGCGCACCGACCAGCCGCTCGGGCGCGAGGTACGGCAGCGTGCCGACGATCGCACCCGGTGCGGTGAGCCCGTCGCTCGGCGCCACGCGCTGCGCCGCGCCTCGCTGCGACTGCGATGCGGGATCGGAGTCGAGCGAGGCATCGAGCTCGCGCGCCAGCCCGAAGTCGGTGACGCGCACGCGGGCCTCGCCGAGCACGCCGGGCGCCGTGACGAGCACGTTGTCGGCCTTGAAGTCGCGGTGCAGGAGGCCGGCGGCGTGCGCTGCCGCGAGCCCGCGGCCCGCCTGCCGGAAGCACGCGACGATCGCTCGCCATGGGTGCGGCTGCTGCAACCAGTGCGCGAGCGTCTGGCCGGGCACGTACTCCATCACGAGCACGAGCTCACCGTGGGCGATCGGCTCGACGTCGTAGACGGCGACGACGTTGGGGTGCGACAGCTTGGCCATCGCGCGCGCCTCCGCGACCAGGCGCTGCGCACCCGCCGAGCCCAGTCGATCGCGGCGCACTTCCTTGAGCGCCACCTCGCGCTGCAGCTGCGGGTCGTGGGCCCGCAGCACCCGGCCCATGCCGCCGCGACCGATCTCCTCGAGCACGACGTAGCGGCCGACGCGGGCGCCGATGCGCAGGGTGCCCGCGGTCGAGGGCTCGACGGCGGGCGCGGTATCCTCGGCGATCGGCAAGCCACCTTCATCATGGGCGCCGTGGAGGCGGTGCGTCCATACGCAGTCCGATCGCGGAACGAGGCGCGGGCGAGAGTGCGGTAGCATGTTGCGCTGCCCGTGCGCCCCGCATCGCATCGCTCGATGGCCGTCACGCTGGTCCTCATGGGCTGCGCGCCGGCGGGCGACGATGCTGCGGACGAGCCCGACCCGTTCGACATCGAGCGCGGCTGTACGCCGCCGCCGGGGCTCGGTACGCCGGAACACATCGCCGACGTCGTCCAGCTCGTGAACGCGTTGCCGATGCCGGTGACGATGCCGTGCGTGCTCGAGGCGCTGGAGCGCCCGCTGCACATGGTCGCGGCGCGCTCGCCGTTGTCGGTGCAGCGCAGCGAGGCGGAGGACAGCCCGCGGATGTTCATCGTCACGCCGTCGCTCACGCTGACGGTGGTGCCCATCGGGCCGGGCTCGACGTTGCTGGAGATGGCCGAGTACGTCGCGCGCGGTCGTTCGATCAAGGGCGAGCTCGAGCTACCCGTGGTCGCACCGCTCGCCGCCTCGGCACCGTACGAGCACGCGCAGATCGCCGGCATCAGCACGTGCGGCACGTGCCACGCCGAGGAGCACGTCGTGGGCGACGTCGACGGCTGGCCGACCTACGCGTCGCAGTCGATGTTGCCGGACCCGCGCAACGAAGTGCCGCTCGCATTCGTCGAGCACCACGCGCGCAGCTGCGATCCCGAGCTGGAGCCCGACCGGTGCGCGATGCTGCTCGCGCTGTTCGCCCACGGCGAAGTGCTCCCGGGCACGTTCCCCGAGGGCGGCCTGGTCTGCGTGGGCTCGTAGCCCGATCAGCCATCGAAGCGATCGAGGCTCATCACCTTGTCCCACGCCGCCACGAAGTCGCGCACGAGCTTCTCGCCGCCGTCGGCGCTCGCGTAGACCTCGGCCAGCGCACGCAGCTCGGAGCTCGACCCGAACACGAGGTCGACGCGGGTGCCCGTCCACACGAGCGCACCGGTCTGCCGATCGCGGCCCTCGAACTCCTCCTTCGCGTCGGACACCGGCTTCCACTCCGTCCCCATGTGCAAGAGCGAGACGAAGAAGTCGTTGGTCAGCGCATCGCTGCGCTTCGTGAGCACGCCATGCTTGCTGCCGCCGACGTTCGCTCCGAGCACGCGTAGACCGCCGATCAGCACGGTCAGCTCGGGCGCCGAGAGGCAGAGCAGCTGCGCACGGTCGAGCAGCAGCACCTCGGAGCGCACCTTCGCGCGGCGCGGATCGGTGTCGCGGCGATAGTTGCGGAAGCCGTCGACCGTGGGCTCGAGCACCGCGAACGACTCGACGTCGGTCTGCTCCTGGGTCGCGTCCATGCGCCCCGGTCGGAACGGCACCGCGACCGCGTGCCCGGCGTTCTTCGCCGCCTGCTCGACCGCCGCACAGCCGCCGAGCACGATCAGATCGGCGAGCGAGATGCGCTTGCCGCCGCCAGCCGACGCCGCGAAGTCGCGCTGGATGCCCTCGAGCACCGCGAGCACCTTCGCGAGCTCGGCGGGCTCGTTGACCGCCCAGTCCTTCTGCGGCGCGAGCCGGATGCGCGCACCGTTCGCGCCGCCGCGGCGGTCGGAGCCGCGGAACGTCGAGGCCGAGGCCCACGCCGTCTTCACCAGCTGCGCGATCGTCAGCCCCGACGCGAGCAGCTTCGTCTTCAGCGCTGCGATGTCGCTCGCGTCGACGAGCGGGTGATCGAGCGGCGGGATCGGGTCCTGCCAGATCAGCGCCTCCTTCGGGACCTCCGGGCCGAGGTAGCGCGCACGCGGGCCCATGTCGCGGTGCGTGAGCTTGAACCACGCGCGCGCGAACGCGTCGGCGAGCTGCTCGGGGTGCGCGAGGAACCGCCGCGAGATCTGCTCGTACGCCGGATCGAAGCGCAGCGACAGATCCGTCGTCAGCATCATCGGCTTGCGCTTCTTCGTGGGATCGTGCGCATCGGGGATGATCGCCTCGGCATCCTTCGCGACCCACTGGTGCGCGCCGGCCGGGCTCTTGGTCGGCTCCCACTCGTAGCGGAACAGGTGCTCGAGGAAGTCGTTGGTCCACTTCGCGGGCTGCGTCGTCCAGGTGACCTCGAGCCCGCTCGTGATCGCGTCCTGCCCGACGCCGCTGCCGAACGTGCTCTTCCAGCCCAGCCCCTGCAGCTCCATGTCGGCGAGCTCGGGATCGGAGCCGAGGTGCGACGCGGGCCCGGCCCCGTGGGTCTTGCCGAACGTGTGGCCGCCGGCGATGAGCGCGACCGTCTCCTCGTCGTCCATCGCCATGCGCGCGAAGGTCTCGCGGATGTCGCGTGCGGCCGCGACCGGATCGGGGTTGCCGTTCGGACCCTCGGGGTTGACGTAGATGAGCCCCATCTGCGCCGCGGCGAGCGGGTTCTCGAGCTGGCGATCACCCGAGTAGCGCTCCTCACCGCCGAGCCACGTGGTCTCGGCGCCCCAGTACACGTCCTGATCGGGCGCCCACACGTCCTCGCGTCCGCCCCCGAAGCCGAACGTCGTGAAGCCCATCGTCTCGAGCGCGACGTTGCCGGTGAGGATCATGAGATCGGCCCACGAGATCTTGCGGCCGTACTTCTGCTTGATCGGCCACAGGAGCCGCCGCGCCTTGTCGAGGCTGACGTTGTCGGGCCAGCTGCCGAGCGGCGCGAAGCGCTGCTGCCCGCGGCCACCACCGCCGCGCCCGTCGGCCGTGCGGTAGGTGCCCGCGCTGTGCCACGCCATGCGCACGAAGAGCGGACCGTAGTGCCCGAAGTCCGCCGGCCACCACGGCTGCGAGTCGGTCATGAGCGCGGCGAGATCGCGCTTGAGCGCGACGTAGTCGAGGCTCGCGAACTCCTTCGCGTAGTCGAACGACTCGCCCATCGGATTCGCGCGGGCAGAGTGCTGGTGGAGCAGGTCGATGCGCAGCTGATCCGGCCACCAGTCGCGGTTCGAGCGGCCGTGGTGGGGGAACGGGCACTTCGTCTCGGTCATCGTCGTCTCCGCTCGCGACGGCGAGCGGAGGCAAGATACGCGAGGTGCTCCGGGCTCGACAACGGGCTCAGAAGTACCAGCCCACCATGAACTTCAGCCACAGCTGATGGATGCGGTAGGCCTCGCCCGCGACGAACGGTCCGTGGTCCTGATCGGGGAACCAGTTGAGATTCCCGGCCACCTCGCCGCCGAGGAACAGGCTGCGCCACACTGCGCCCTGGATGCCCGCGCCGACGCTCATGCCGAAGCCGGCATCCGTGTCGTCGCGGCCGTTCTCGAGATCGACGAGCGAGAGCGACATGCCCGGCGCGGCGAGCCCGTAGCCCCACACGCGGCGGCCACCACCGCCGATGCGCAGCTCGGCGTTCATGCGCAGCATGTTGCCGTGCACGTCGTCGGTGTCGATGTCGTCCCAGTTGTAGATCGTGTGCTCGAACGCGCCGCCGAGGCTCAGCTTGAAGTGGCGCGTCGGTGTCCACAGATAGCCGACGCCGAAGCCCCAGCCCCACGTGGCATCGAGGTCCGCGTAGTCCTCGTCGACGAGCGGGATCTGCACGACGCCCGGCGCACCGTAGAGGTAGACGCCGCGGTGGATGCCAGCGCCGCGACGGCGCGCGGCCGAGGCTTCGGTGGCGGTGAGCAGCGCCGCGAGCGAGACGACGACCGCGGCGATGATGGGCGTGCTTCGCATCGCGACGATCGTCCGCCCGCGTGCTTCGCCGCAGCAAGACCCGCGCGGCAGGAGAGTGCGTGCCGGGCATCACCGAGTGGACGCGAACGGGGGAGCACATGCGACCGCGATGTGGTCGCGCGCGCGACGTGAGTGCGAGCCCCGGGCACAGCAGCGCCGACTCGGGTCGCCGCGACGCCGCATGACCCCGATCGCGTCATGGCCCGCGCGCCGCAATGGTGCGAACCCGGCAGGCCAGCGCCGTGGCATCCTGCTTGCTGAGCTGTCCGCCGTGCATCGCCACCTTCGCACGACGATCGCCTTCGTCCTCCTCGTGCTCTCGAGCGCGCTCGCCTGCATGCCGGGCGGGTCCACGTTCCCGCCGGATGCTTCGCCCGTGGTCGAGGTGCCCGTCGTCGTTCGTCACGGGGTGGTGCTGGTGCCCGTGCACATCGACGGCATCGAGCGCGAGCTCACCTTCTTGCTCGACACGGGCGCGCCGACCGTGGTCCGCAACGAAATCGCGGCCGAGCTCGGGCTGACGCGGACGCAGACGGGCGGGCTCACGGACGCCGCCGGGGCCAACCTCGCCAGCACGGCGATCGAGATCGAGGGCCTGCACGTCGGTGCGTTGCACATGCGCCGGGTGCCGGCGTTCGCGGCCCAGCTCCCGGACCTCGGCGCGTTCTGCGTGGAGCTCGACGGCGTCCTCGGCGTGGGTGCGGAGCGTGGCACCGGCTTCCTCGATCGCACGGCGATCGCGATCGACTACGCGGGGCAGCGGCTCGCGCTCGCGCCGACCGCCGACGATCTCGCGCGCGAGGGAATCTCGGTGCCCGTGCGCCGACACGAGCTGCGCGCCGACGGCTCCAGCGTCACGACGACGCCCATCGTCGAGGTGGAGCTCGGTGGCGTCCGCCGGTGGGTCGCGATCGACACCGGCAACAGCGGCGCGATCGACATGAGCCCGAGCGTGTTCGCCGAGCTCGGCCGCTCGTTCGACGAGCCTGGGCTCGTCACGCGCACCGGGGCGCTGAGCCTCACCGCGACCATGCAGCTGTCCGGGGTGTCGTACGAGACGCGCCTCGACGCGCTGGGGCTCGGCGAGCTGAAGCTGCGCGGCGTGCCGATCACCGTGCAACGTCCCGAGCAGGAGACCGTCGAGCTCGAGGGCGCGAGCAAGGTGCTGATCGGCTATCAGCTGCTGCGGAACTTCCGCTTCGTGCTCGACGTCGCGAACGGCGTCGCTCGCTTCGTCACGGTGCCCGGTGCCGATCCGTCGGCGCCCGCGCGAGGGCTGGGCTTCTCCTGGCGCGAGCTCGACGGCAAGGTGGCCGTGGTGACGCTGCTGACTCCGGGCCCGGCGCAGCGCTCGGGCATCGCGCTCGGCGACGAGCTGCTCGCGGTCGACGGCGTCGAGCTCCGCGCCGGCGACGTCGCAGGGCAGTGCGCCGTGCGGGCTGCGATCGACGCGGTAGGCGAGCAGGCGATGGCGATCCGCGTGCGCCGAGACGGCACCGTTCGCGAGGTGGAGCTGCGCGCGGAGCCGGTGCTGCCCCCGATGCCGTAGCGCTCCGCAGTCACATATCTCGTGGGGGGGCACTGCAGGACATGACGATCCTCCTCCCCACACTCCTCGCCACGATGGCAACCACACTGGCTGGCGCGCAGGCCGAAACGATGTTGGACCGGCGCACCATGCCGAGCTCCGTACTCGTGGAGAGCGCGACGGTCGCCACGACACCCGCGATCCCGATCCCGGCCGGAATCGGGAAGTACTGCAGCATCACGTATCCCGATGGTCGATGGGCCTTCTCGTTCACCGACGCGAACAAGGATCCGTGCGCCGACATGCTGGCATCCACGCCGGGTGGCACGGTGAAGCGGGCCGGCCTGTGGGACGGCAAGGGCAGGAACAACGTCGTCTACCAGTGTGCGGGCGGTGGGGTCGGCTTGATCAAAGAAGAGGGTGAGAAAGCACTGAAGGCCGCGTTCGACGACGCGAGCGGACAGAAGAGCTGCGTCTTCACGGTCGCCCCGTTCCACCTACCGATCTTCAGGCATCCATTTCCCACGCGGCCTGACCTCGGCCTCACGAACAGCTTCGATTTCGCCCGCGGCTTCAAGGTGATGGATCAATCGGGGGTCGAACGCGACGTCGTCGACTACAAGGGCCGCTCGCGTGGCTCCGATGACCATGCAGGATTGGACTATGTCATGCCGACCGGCACCCCCCTGGTCGCGCTGGCCAAGGGCAAGGTCTTCCTCACCCGTACGCGCGACGTCGGCCTCTGCGAAGGAAAGAGGCCCGACGAGCCCATGCAGAAGGAGCTGTTCGTCATGCACGTCGTCGGCACCGGTCGCTACAAGGAGATCTTCGTCGCCTACTACGCTCACTTCGACAAGATCAACGTCAAGGCCGGCGACATCGTGAAGACGGGCGAGAAGCTCGGCGAGGCCGGCGACACCGGCTGCTCCACCACGTCGCACCTGCATCTCAGTGTCGTCCGCGGATCCAACACCTCGGCCCACTATCGCGTGAACCTCGACGCGCCGACGGCGAACGGCTACGCGATCCAGACCCAGATCGATCCCTACGGATTCTCCTGGCGCGCCAAGGCCGGCTTCGATCCGTGGGCGTGGCGAGCGATGAGCCGGGGCGACGGTGCACTCAGCATCAGCCTCTGGCGCACCGACATGGCGCCGAAGCGGGACTGAGCGCTTGCGAAGCAGGACGCTGCTCCACCCGGCAGCGTCCTGCATGGTTTCATCGATCGCAGCGGCCAGAGTCCTCGCGCTGTCGAAGCCGTGACGACGATCCGTACGCCGGGCTCGACGTACCGGCGACGAGCGGCGACGGCGTGCGGACGGCGCAGTGCGACTTCTGGGACGGCCTGGCGCTCGACGGACGCGTGCGGCCTGGGCTCCAGCCGGGCGCTCCGGGTGTGGGGCGCTGCATCCTGTGCGAAGCTCCCTCGCCTCGCCGAGCGAGGTCTGCATGCAGGACGCGCG
>CAZFKC010000134.1:0-26022 GCA_964519175.1 uncultured Nannocystaceae bacterium | reverse complement strand
CGGAGCAGGGTGTCCGGAAGAACGCTTCGCGTTCTTCCGCACCCTGCTAGCCGCACCCCATCAACGTCTCGTCGCACACGCCGGCGTCGCAGATGTTGCCGCAGCAATCGCCGTAGTCGAAGCAGTCCTCGTCGCAGTAGCAATCGCCGCCACCACCTCCGCCGCACTCGCACGGCTCGCAGATCGTCGGATCGCCGCAGTCCTCGGCGCAGCTGCACGCGTCTTCGCCCGCGTCGCACACGCCGTTGCCGCAGTCGTTGCTGCACTCCACGAGGTCGGCCTGACAGGCCCCGTCGTCGCAGATGTTCCCGCAGCAGTCGCCGAAGTCGAAGCAGTCCGCGTCGCAGTAGCAGTTGCCGCCCGAGCCGCCGCACTCGCACGCCGAGCACGCGTTCGGATCGCCCGGGCAGTCCTCCGGGCACTCGCAGTCGTTCTCGGAGAGATCGCAGAGCCCGTCGCCGCACACCCCGGTGACGCAGTGCTCGAGCCCGGTGCCGCACGCGTCGGCCTCGCACACGTCGCCGCAGCAATCACCGTCGTCGGCGCAGCTCTCGTCGCACATGCAGTTGCCACCCGAGCCCCCGCACTCGCACGCCGAGCACGCGTCGGGATCGTCGGGGCAGTCCGCCAGGCAGTTGCACGAGTCCTCGGGGCCCGTGCACAGCCCGTCGCCGCACACCTGGCAGCCGAGCAGCACGTCGTTGCAGGCCGTCGCCTCGCAGATGTCGGCACAGCAGTCGCCGAACCCGACGCACGCCTCGTCGCACCAGCAGTCACCGCCGAAGCCGCCGCACTCGCACGCGGAGCACGACAACGGATCGTCGGCACAGTCGTCGGGACATCCGCAGCTGTCCTCGCTCGTGTCGCAGAGCCCGTCGCCGCACACACCGGTGGCGCAGGCCTCGAGCTGCTCGCCGCACACCCCGGCATCGCACGCCCCCGCGCAGCACGTGCCCGCGTCCGTGCACGCCTCGTCGCAGTCGCAGTTGCCGCCCGAGCTCCCGCACTCGCACGCCGAGCACGTGTCGGGATCGTCGGGACAGTCGGCAGGACACGAGCACGAGTCCTCGTCGCCCTCGCAGCTCGCGTCGCCGCAGACCGTGCACGTGTCGAGCGCCTCGCCGCACGCGGTCGCGTCGCAGACGTTCGCGCAGCAGTCACCGTTCTCGATGCAGGCCGGATCGCAGAAGCAGTTGCCGCCCGAGCCGTTGCACTCGCACGGCGCACAGGCGTCGATGTCGTCGGGGCAGTCGGCCTCGCAGGTGCACGAGTCCTCGCCTTCCTCGCACGTGCCGTCGCCGCACACCGGGTCTTCGCAGCCGTCGTCCGGATCGGGCGGGCAGTCGAGCGCGCAGTTGCACGAGGTCTCGCCCTCGACGCAGCGGCCGTCGCCGCACGCGATCTCGAAGCAACCGTTCGTCTCGAACGTGCACTCGCGCGTGCACGTCAGCGGACCGCCGCCGAACCCCTGCGTCACGCAGGTCTGGCCGTGCAGGTCGCCGCCTTCGCAGTCCTCGCTGCCTTCGATCACGCCGTCGCCACACACCGAGGTGCCGCCCGAGCTGCCGTCGCTCGACGAGTCGGCCGTGGTGACCGCCGTCGCACCGGTCGTGTCGCTCGGATCGGCGCCGCTGCTCGAGCCCGCGGTGGGGTCCACGCTCGTCGACGCAGCGGAGCTCTCGCCGCTCTCGGTGCCGAGCGTGACGGCCTCGCTCACGTCGCCCGCGCACGCGGGCAGCACCACGGAGAGGACGAACGCGATCGAGATGCGCCGCAGGATCACCGCGGCAGCTTAGCCGATTCGACTGCGGCTCACGTGGCGCCGAGCTCGAGATCCGCGACCAGACCATCGAGCTCGATCCCGGTCTCGAGCCGACGCGTCTCGAGATCGCTGATCTCGGCCGCGACGCCGTCGAGGCGGTCGCCGAGCACGCGCATGCGTTTTGCGAGGTGTCCCGAGAGCGCTTGCGCGCGTCCCACCTTGCGCAACGCCACGAGCTGCTCGGCCAGCTCGTCGACGCGCAGTCGCAGCGTGTCGGCGTGCACGCGCCGGGTCGCGAGCGTCTCGTCCACGTCGGCGAGCCGGCGCTGTGTCGCGAGGATCGCCTCGAGGTCCGCACGGAGATCCGCGTCGATGTCGCGCTTCTCGAGGTAGACCTGCACGGATCCGAGCCCCGCCGGCGACCGGAGATCGACGGTGCTCGTGGTCGGCATCGCCTCCTCGAGCACGAGCTTCACCGACTTGCCGGCGGCGACCGCGACGGGCACGAGCACGTCCCCGCGCATGCGCTCGAGGTCCTTCGGCGCATCGCGCAGCGTCCAGCCGCTCTGCACGCGGTGGCGCACGAACACCTTGGCGTCGGCGTGACCACGGTTTGCGAGCTCGAGCTCGGTGCGGCGGATCCTCCGCATCTCGGTGGTCGCGATGCCGCGCTCGATCTTGCGCAGGCTCTCGATCTCCTCGCGCACCGCGTCGGTGTGCTCGATGACCAGCGTGCGATCGACCCCGAACGGCACGAGCGCGGAGGCCTTGGGCGGGATCGGCTCGGTGAGGCCCTCGCCGAGGAACTGCTTGCGCGCGTAGACGGTGATGGGCCCGCTGTCGAGCGTGTTGTCGGTGGGGTTCACGATGCGCACCGCGTTGAAGGCGTAGCGCTGCGAGCCCCGCTCGGACACGGGATCGTAGAGGTACACGCGCTCGGCACTGGTCTCACCGTCGAAGAGCGTGACCATCGCGGAGTGACCGGCGAGGATCGTCATCGGCGCGTCGGTCATGAAGTGCGCGACGCCACGCGGGCCCTCGTCGTCGTCGGGCCCGCGCGCCTGCACCGGACGCAGGGCCTCGTCGACCGCGATCACCTGCACGAGTTGCTCCTCGCCCGCGGCCTCGCGATGGCCGACCACCTCGATGCGATCGGCCGCGATGCCCGAGGCGACCATGCGATCGCGCAGCGTGTTCGCGCGGCGCAGACCCGCTTCGCCGTCCTGCTCGCCCTGGCGTGCCCAGCCCTCGATCCGCACGCGCTGCGCATTGCCGGAGAGGCTCGCCACGAGCGCGTCCGTCCCGTTCGCAGGTGCGACCGGCGTCGCGCCCTGGACGGGCCCCGGCGTGCTCGCGGGCGCGGCGACGACCTTGCGGTTGCGCCCACGCTTGCGCCGCTTCTCGCCGATGCCCGGCACCGCGTAGTGCGACTCGACCCCCGTCGTGCCCGCGAGCGCGACGCCGGCGGAGGACTCGACCACCGCACTGAAGTCGCGCCCCGTCGCAGTGCCGACCGGGACCTGGTGGAGCGCCACCGCATCGAGCTCGGTCGCCGACAGGCCCGCGAGCACCCGCACGTTGTTGCCCTCGACGGCGTACGGGCTGCCGCCTTCGGGCGGCGCCGCAGCGATGCGCGTGCCGCCGTCGATGGTCTCGCGCTCGACCACCTGCACGCTGTGCAGGTCGTAGCGGAACGACAGCGCCGACGTCGAGCCCACGCCGACCATCACGTCGCGCCAGGCTTCGTTCGACACGTTGTCGACGATCGCCCACGACTGCAGCCGCGCCCCACCCTTCGCATCGAGGATGACGCGATACGACGGCTTCCACGACGGGCTCTCGGTGACGTAGGCGATCCGCACGTCGCGACGGCCCTTGGGCAGCGCGATCGTCATCGACACCGAGCCGCCGGCACCGGCGTTCGCCGTGGGATAGGAGATCGGCAACGGCTTGTCCGTGCGCGCATCGACCACGGTGAGCGACTTGAGGAAGTCGTCGACGCGTTCGCCGGGCACCTGCAACGTGAGCTCGTCCTCGACCATCGCGCGCCGCTCGAAGTACGCGACGCCGTTGCGGTAGACGATCACGCGCCCGAGCGGCGCATCGGGCACGACGACCGCACGCTCTTTGTGCGCGCAGCCCTGGGCCGCGGCGCCCGCCAAGACGAGCGCTGTCAGTATCGCGAGCGAGTGTGCGCGGCGCATGCGTCGACCTTCCGCCCCGGTGGTCGCGGGGCGCCCTCCCAACGGGCACGGCGCCGTGCACTGACACCGACGACGTGCGCACCGCGAGATGCTCCAGGAGCCGCGGGCGATGCTACGCTGGTGCCGTGCAGCAGAACCCCTACGAGGCCCCGAAGCACCCCGCGCCCGCGACGGCCGGAAGTGTCGAGCGCAACGCGAGCGGATGGCTCCCGTGTCCGTCCTGCCGCAGCGGCAACGTCGAGCGCCCCGGCTTCACGTGGTGGGGCGGCGCGCTCGGGCCCCGCGTGCTCAGCCACGTGAAGTGCCACGACTGCGGCCACACCTACAACGGCAAGACCGGCCAGTCGAACACGACCGGCATCGTGATCTACTCCGTCGTGGTCGGCACCATCGCGCTCGCCTTGGTGTGGGCGATCAACATGCGCTGAGCTCCCGATGGCCGCCCGCGATCCCACCCGCTACCACCGCACGACCGGCGTCGTCGTGTTGCTCGTGGCGATCGTGCTGTTCGCGGTGCTGTTCGTGGTGGGTCAGCGCGAAGGCACGTGGGACAAGCGCGACAAGGTCTACGCCGACTTCAAGACCATCGCGGGCCTGCGCCGCGACAGCCCGGTGAACCTCGCCGGCGTCGAGATCGGCAAGGTGCAGTCGATCGACTTCGTCAACCGGCACTACCTCTGCGATCCGCTCACCGAGGACATCGGCCGCTACGGCGACGGTCGCACCGACAACTGCGACGAGTTCCTGTTCTGCGCGCCCACGGGGGTCTGCGCGGCGATCGAGTCCTACGCCGCGAAGGGGCTGCACTCCCCGTGCTTCGTCGACGACGACTGTGGCGAGGACGAGATCTGCGTCACGAGCGAGTTCCGCAAGAAGGCGAAGCGGCAGACGTGGTCCGGCTCCGACGGGATGTGCGCGCGCTACGTCACCGAGCACCGCCGCGTGCAGGTGACCATGGACATCATGGCGGACAAGCTCGAGATCATCGGCGGCGACAGCCGTGCGACGGTGGCGAGCAGCGGCGTGCTCGGTGATCAGCAGATCAACATCACGCCCGGCATCCGCGAGCCGCTCGGCGAGGACCACCGCATCCAGGCCACGCCGTCCTTCTACGACAACATCGAGATGTTCCGCGAGAAGTTCGACGGGCTCGCCGACAAGCTCGACAGCGGCCTCGCCGGCATCTCGTCGACGTTCACCGAGCTCAACGACGAGCAGACCATCGCCTCGGTCAAGCAGAAGCTCGAGGAGATCTCGGTCGCGACCGAGGAGGCCGAGCGCGGCGAAGGCCGCATCGGCGGGCTGCTCAAGGACGAGAGCTACGAGCGCGACTTCAAGGGCATGCTGCGCAAGACTCGGGACACCGCCGTCGGGGTCGACGACTTCGTGGCCCGCGCCACGAAGACGTTCAAGAAGATCGACGCCGACGTCGAGCCGGCGGTCGACAAGATGCGCGAGAGCACCGCGAAGCTGCGCGGCAAGCTGCAGCACCTCGAGGATCCGGCCAACACCGACGTGCTCGCGAAGCTGTTGCGCGACAAGGAGGGCCGCATGCTCGTCGCGGTCGAGCGCGCGCTGTCCGAGGCCCGCAGCAGCGCCCACGACGTCATGCTCATCGTCGGGCGCATCGATCGCGGCGAGGGCACGCTCGGCCGCATGGTCGCGGACGGCAAGCTCTACAACGACGTCGACCACCTCATCGTCGAGCTGCAGAACACCTGGCTCGTCACCACCATCATCCGGCTCGGCAATGCGCAGCCGCCCGAAGGCGCGCGCAGGCGCGACCGCAAGCGCGCGCGTTGACCCGCTACGGGGCCGCGCGGGCCCGCTCCGAGACCACCGCCATCCGCGTGGGGAACTCCGCACCGAGCACGATGGGCTCCGAACGACCGAGGGCGGCCAGCTCGAGCGCACGCGCCCGTTCGGTGAGGTCCTCGGGCGCGCCGTCGCGGCAGCTCCACTTCAGCCCACCCAGCACGATCGCGCGTGCGCGCCCGTGCACGGTGACCTCGTCCGCGTCGTCGGAGGTGCTGCGACAGATCTGGTGCAGTGCGGTCGCGGGCGCGGTCGACCACGCGAGCTGGGCGAGGTAGCCCGAGACCTCCGCGCGCACGTTCTCCGGATCGGTGCCGTCGCAGATCGTGCACTCGCGCGGCGGGTCGTCGTCGTCGCGCACCAGATCGTCGGCAGCATGGCGCAGCTCGTGGACCGCGATCGTGCGCGCGGCCCAGGCCACGAGCTGCTCGAGCGCACCCTCGAGCTCCGGCCGGGTCCCGAGCTCCTTGCTCGCGCGCTCGAGCGCCTGGAACTCCGTCAGTCGAACCGCCGCGCAGCTGCCGGTCTCGACCATGTCGGCGAGCGTGAACAGCGTGTCCTGATCGTAGCCGCGGAACGGCAGCTTGGTGAGCACGAGGCGGCTGCACTCCATGCGCTCGACCATCGCGTCCATCGCGGCCACGGCCCCCGCACGCGCCGGCGCAGTGGCGACGAGCTCCGCGATCACCTCCGGCGGCAGCTCGGCGGTGGCCTCGGCGAGCACGGCTTCGGCGTAGCGTCGGTAGTCGAGCGGCACGTGCTCGGCGCCCGCGAGCATCGGCCAGAGCTGGTCGAGCACGTGCTCGGCGAGCCGGTCGACCAGCAGCAGGGCACCGTCGGTGTCGCTCGTCACATAGCCGAGGTAGAGCTCGCGCAGGCCGATGCGATCGAGCCGGCCGATCGCGCGCACGCGCAGCTCGTCGTCGCCGACACTGCCGCTGGCATCGGTGAGCACGCGATAGGTGTGCGCGTAGAACAGCGGGCGATCCTGCAGGAGCACGTTCGTGTGCACGAAGTACGGCGCGCCCGCGCCGTCGAGGTAGTCGTTCCACGCGTACGCGAGCCAGCGCGCGCGGTCGCGATTGCGCTCGAGCCGGAGGTTCTTCGTCGTGACCAGGTCGTCGAGCTCGTCGAACAGCTCGACGAGGTTGCGATCGCCGGCGATCGCCGCGCGCATGTTCGTGCGCGCGAGCTCGAGCCCGTCGTCGGGCACGCCCGGGGTCGCGCGCGCGGCCGCCACGACCCACTGCGTCCAGTGCTCGACGTGCACCGCATCGAGATCGACGGAGGCGAGCGCGACCGGGTGGCGCGGATGGAACTTCGCCGGCTTGCCGGTGATCCACCGCCACGCGTCGGGGGCGTACTGGGCCGACCAGCCGAGCGCACCGATCACGAGCCCGGCCGTGATCCACTTCAGCGCACGATCGAAGCCGCGCGTACGCGTCGACGGCAACGCGAACCCGGACTCGTCGTTCGCAACCACACCGGAAGTCTAGCTGACTTCGTCGCGGCCCATGCTCTGGTACACGTCCTCGAGGTCGCTGCGCACCTTGGCCAGCGAGATCACCTCGACATCGGCGAGCACGAGCTCCCGCAGCAAGAACGCGGCCCGCTCCTCGGCGCCGTGGATGCGCACCTTGATCATCCCGCGGTCGGCCGTGGTCGGGTCGGGCATCGGCTCGCCCTTGTGCAGCGGCTCGATGCGCTCGACCAGGCCTTCGTGCTTCTTGAGGATCTCGACGGCCTTCTGCAGCCCGCGGGTGACGTGCACCTCGTGCAGGCGCCGCCCGACCTCGTACTTGGCGATGACGTCCTCGACTCCGCCGTGCACCTCGAGCTTGCCCTTCTGGATGAGCGCCACCGTGTCGACGAAGCCGTCGAGCTCGCGCAGGATGTGCGAGCTCACCACGATGCCGACGCCGTCGTTCGCGACGGCGCGCAGGATGTCGCGGAGCTGGCGACGCGCGAGCGGGTCGAGCCCGTCGGCAGGCTCGTCGAGCAGCAGCAGCTCGGGCTCGTTGATCATCGCGCGCGCGATCGCCAGGCGTTGGCGCATGCCCTTGCTGAGCTCACCGATGAACGCGTCGGCCTTGCTGGACAGGTCGAACGAGTCGAGCAGGTGCGCGACGCGCTTCTTCGCGGTCGCGTCGTCCTGCCCATAGCACTCGGCGAAGAAGCGCAGGTAGCCCGCCGCCGTCATGCTGGGGTAGAGCGCAGTGCCGTCGCCCAGGAAGCCGATGCGACGTCGGATGGTGAAGCGGTCCTCCCAGGCATCCGCGCCGTCCCACGCGACGCTGCCGGAGTCGGGCCGCTGCAAGGTGGCGAGCACGCGCAGGGTCGTGCTCTTGCCCGCGCCGTTGGGGCCGATCAGCGCGAGCACCTCGCCGCGCTTCACCGACAGGTTGAGGTCGACCACGGCGTCCCGGACGCCGTCGTAGGAGTGGCGGATCTGGCGACAATCGACCTGTTGCATGGGCGGGGTGGTCCTGCTGACGCACGGACCTGGGCGAAGGTTCCATGCGAATGGTACAACGGGACGAGTGCGGTCAACGTTCGCCGTTCGGTTCGCGATCGCGTGTGGAGTGGTGCTGGGGGCCGGTTGCGGCCCGCGGGCCAAGGCGAAGCCGATCGCGCCCGAGCGGGGTGCACGGGCCGAGGACGCCGATCGGCTGCCGGGATTCGCGGACGCCGAGGGCGAGCCGGGCGAGGCCGAGCGCTTCAAGGTCGCGCTCGGCGACGCACCGGTACGCGGCAGCCTCGACGCGCCGGTCACCGTGGTGATGTTCAGCGACTTCGAGTGCGCGTTCTGCCGCCAGGGCTACCTCACCCTGCGCGAGCTCGAGCGCCGCTATCCCGCGAAGGTGCGCATCGCCTACAAGGCGTTCCCACTCGACTTCCACTCCGCTGCACTGCCGGCCGCGATCGCGGCCCGCACGGCGCAGGCGCAGGGCAAGTTCTGGGAGTTCCACGACCGCATCTTCGCCGACCGCCAGGTCGACCTCGAGCGCATCTTCGACTACGCGAGCGACGTCGGCATCGATCCGATGATCCTCGCGCGCGACCTCGAGTCGCTGGACTACGGGCCCGAGGTGCGTCGCGACATGCGACAGGCGCGGAAGCTCGGGGTCACGAGCACGCCGACCTTCTTCATCAACGGGCGGCCGGTCGCGGGTGCACAGCCCATCGAAGACCTCTCCGCGATCGTCGATCAGGAGATCGAGCTGTCGGCGAGCTGGATCGCCGAAGGGGTCGCGCCGGGCGAGCTGTATGCGCGGGCGACCCGCGACGGCTACAGCGCGGTCGAATACCGCGACGGTCGGCGTGGGCTCGATCCCGACAGCGTGGTGGTGGTGCCGGTCGGCACGTCGCCGGCGCGCGGCCCTGCGGATGCGCTGGTCACGATCGTCGAGTTCGGCGACTACGAGTGCCCGTTCTGCGCGCGCGGCCACGCGGTGATCGAGCGGCTGCGGGCACGCTACGGCGACAAGCTCCGCGTCGTGCACAAGCAGAACCCGCTCGCGTTCCACAGCCGCGCGTTCATGGCCGCACGCGCCACCGCGGCCGCCGGTGCGCAGGGCAAGTTCTGGCAGTTCCACGACGCGCTCTACGCGACGAACGCGAAGTTCGACGAGGACGTGCTCGACGGCATCGCGAAGAAGCTGGGGCTCGACATGAAGCGCTTCCGCAAGGACATGCAGAGCGCGACCTACGACGCGGCGATCGACGACGACCTCGCGCTCGCCGGCATGCTGGGCGTGACCGGCACGCCGGCGTTCTTCGTCAACGGTCGGCCGGTCGAGGGTGCGCTGCCCGAGCTGCACTTCCGGCTGATCGTCGAAGAAGAGATCGAGCGCGCCGAGAAGCTGCTCGCGAGCGGTGTCCTTCGCAGCAAGCTCTACGAAGCGCTCGTGCGCGCGCCGCTCGAGTAGCACGATCATGTCGTCCATGGCCCTCTCCGCCGTGCCCATGTCGTCCATGACGCCTGCGCTCGTCGCCCTCGCGTTGCTCGCGTGCGCGTGCGGTGGCACGAAGCCGAACGAGGCACCGCCCGCGAAGACGGCGACCGTCGCGAAGGTGCCGGCGGACGATCCCGGCGCCGCGGTCGACGATGCACGCGCGAAGCAGCTGGCCGAGGCGACGCGCGCGCTCGCGAGCGTGGCCGCGGAAGAGCGTGCGCTCGTGGCCGGTGCGGCGCTGGCCGAGGCCGAGGCGGGTCGGCTGCCGCCGGAGCTCATCGAGGCGTTCGGCTCGGTGCAGAACGTCGCGCCCGAGCGCCGCAGCATGATCGCGATGAAGGCCGTCGCAGCGCCCATCATGCTCGTCGCGCTGCAGGAGCTCTGCGCCGGCAAGGGCCCCGAGACGCTGTCGCGCGTCGCGGAGGTGGCCCCGAACGAGAAGCACGCGCTCGTGTGGGACGGCTGCAAGCTCGAGCGCATCGGGCTCGTGACGCGTGCGGAGGCGGAGCGCAGCGAGCTCGGCCAGCTCGTGCTCGCCCACCTTGCGCACCTGTTGCTCGGCAAGCTCGGCGGTCCGACGCCCGACGAGCTGGCGCTGCTGCGGGCCTTCGTGCTCGACACCCGCCCCGGCTGATCGGCGTGCACGGCTCGCGCCGTATGCTGCCGGACAGCACCGGCGGAGCTCGTCGGTCGTGAACGGCGCTGGTGTTCAGCTTTTGACCTGCTCGCATCCGTTGACGTACGCTGGGCTCGAAGCTCCGTGCGCTTGCCTGCCCCGATCCGTGCCGCTCGACGCTCCGCGACCCTCGCGGGAGCGCTCGCGTTCTCGATCCTGGGCGCGACCGAGGCCCGCGCCGCCGAGCCCGACGACGAGGGCGAGCTCGCGGACGACGAGGACTCGCCGCCCGACGACGAAGCCAGCGACGAGGAGCTCCCGGTCCCCGAGGGCAGCGAGCCCGAGGAGGAGGCCGAGGGCAAGAAGGCCAAGAAGTCCAAGGGCAAGAAGGCCAAGAAGTCCAAGGGCAAGAAGGCCGAGAAGTCCGAGGACGACGACACCAAGGACCTGCCGCCCCTCGCCGTGCCGCCCGACCGGCTGACGGGCAAGGCCGCGATCGCCTACGAGAAGAAGAAGCCATGGATCAAGCGCTGGGCGCCCGAGCGCAACATGCTCGATCTCGGGGTCTCGATCGGCGGCCTCTTCGTGTCGAAGACCCACGGCCTGTTCGATGCGAGCCGCGGCCCACGGCCGTCGCTGAACGCGGGCGGCTTCGACGTCTCGTTCCGCGCCGCGTTCATGCCGCTGTCGTTCCTCGGCGTCGTGGCCGAGGGCGGCCCCTCGCCGAACCACAGCTCGAGCGCCCGCGCGAACGCGACGCTCGGGGTGTTCCGCGTGATGGTGCTCGGCCAGCTGCCGTACCGCGTCACGCCGACCCTCGCGCTCGGCGGCGGGCTCATCGGCGTGCGCTCGTCCGCGCCGAACCTGCGCCAGAGCGACGGCGCGTTCCACTGGGGCTGGGGCCTGAAGGCATACATCAACCAGTGGATCGCGGTGCGCGTCGACGGTCGCCACATCGTCACCAAGGGCGCGGCTCCCGACACGCGCGCGCACTACGGCGAGCTGCTCTTCGGCGTCGACGTCACGCTGCGCATGCGGCGGATCACGAAGTCGCGCAAGATCGATCGCGACGACGACGGCTGGCTCGACAAGGACGATCGCTGTCCCACCGAGCCGGGTGACGACCTCGGCTGTCCCGAGGACAAGGACACCGACAAGGACGGCTGGCCCGATCGCACCGATCGCTGCCCGAAGCAGTGGGGCGACGGCGCGCGCGGCTGTCCGATCCCCGACACCGACGACGACGGCATCCTCGACAACGTCGACGAGTGCGCCGATCAGGCCGAGGTGCGCAACGGCTTCCAGGACACCGACGGCTGCCCCGACGAGGCGCCCGAAGAGGTGAAGAAGCTCACCGGCGTCATCAAGGGCATCAACTTCGACAGCGGCACGGCGAGCATCCGCAAGAGCTCGAACAAGGCGCTCAACGAGGTCGCGGAGACGCTGAAGACGCACGCGAGCGTGCGGCTCGAGATCACCGGTCACACCGACGATCAAGGCAAGCCCGAGATGAACCTCGCGCTGTCGGCCCAGCGCGCGAACGCGGTGAAGATCTACCTCGTCGCCAAGGGCGTCGACGGCTCGCGGATCATCACGAAGGGCGCGGGCTCCGAGCAGCCGATCGCCGACAACAAGACCAAGGCCGGTCGCGCGCAGAACCGACGCATCGAGTTCCGCGTGCTCGAGTGACCGTGATCCGGCGCTTTCGCCGGGTTCTTGCAGGAAAGGCGCGGTTTGGCATAACGATGGCCTCGTGCCGTATCACGCCTGCGCCTCCGCCCTGCTCGTCTCGCTCGCCGGGCCGCCCGCCGAGACCACGGTCCCCGCCGGGGTGATCAAGAAGGACCCGGCCACGACCGGATCGACCGATCTGGGCGGCTCCGGCCAGTTCGCCGGCGCGGGCGCGAAGCCGGCGGAGGACATGGATGCGACCGAGCTGAACCTGTCGTTCGGCGGCATCTTCAACACCGGCAACGCGCGCTCGATCGCGGTGACCGGGCTCGGCAAGTTCCTGCTGCGGCGCGGGATGCATCAGTTCACTGCGGCTGCGGCGGGCAACTACGGCCGTGCTGCGGTCGCGGCGTTCGACAACGAGGACACCGAAGGCATCGACGAGAGCGACGTGAACATCACGGTCGGAAACGCGCAGGGTCAGCTGCGCTACGACGTGTTCTTCCACCCGAACTTCTCGGCGTTCCTCATGACCACGGCGCGCCACGATCGCTTCCAGGGCCTCGATCTGCGCCTGAACGTGGACCCCGGCATCGCGATGTACGCGATCTCGCACGAGAAGCACAAGCTCTGGTTCGAGGTCGGCTACGACTTCCAGTTCGATCTGCGGCGCGAGGAAGCGCTCGACGCCGCGGAAGCCTCGGGGATGGGGCGGCCGGGCAAGACGCTCATCAACCACGCGGCGCGTGCGTTCGCCGGCTACACGAACAACCTCAGCGAGTACGTCACGTTCGACACCGGGTTCGAGTACCTGCAGAGCGTGATCAAGGCCAAGCGCTTCCGCTTCAACTGGATCAGCGCGCTCTCCGTCCAGCTCGCCAAGCGCTTCAGCCTCGCGACCACGTTCACGCTGCGCTACGAGAACACGCCGCTGCCCAACGTGGTGAAGCTCGACACCATCACGTCGCTGCTGCTCAGCATCCGGCTCATCTAGCGTGCCGAGCACACTGGCCCGGGCCGGGCGCTTGGTATACTCGGGCCCGTGAAGCCGGCGCCCACGCGCGGGAAGTTCTATGCGGTGCTCGCGATCGTCGGGGTCTCGACGCCGCTCGCGCTCGTGATCGAGACGGGGCTGCGGCAGATCATGTTCCCGCCGGAGTTCGACGAGGTGCGCATGTGGCTGCGCCCGTCGATCACGCCGTGGCTGTGGCTCGCCGCACCGCTCGCGGCCCTCGCGACGCCGCTCGGCTACCGCGTGCAGGGCTGGCTCGTGCGTCGCGCGCTCGCGAAGCTCCCGCCCGAGCGCCGTACCGAGCAGGAGCGCCGCGAGCTCGAGCTCGACGCGCTGCTGCTCTCGACGTCGGTGCCGCAGTTCCCGGCGCTCTTCGCCACGTTCGGCTTCATGCTGGGCTCGGCGCTGTTGCCCGTGGTGGTCGCGATGGCGGTCGCGACGGCCGGCGTCGTCGTCGTCGGCGTGCTGGTGGCGCGGCGGATCCCGACGGCCGCCGCCGATGCGGCAGGCGCGGATTGACCGGTCGGCGCGCTCGTGCCTACGATGATCGACGTTCATGGCGGACGAAGGCGACGAGCTGAGCGAAGCCCCGCTCGACGAGGCGCGTGCGAAGGAAGATCGCGCCGACCGCGAGCTGCTCGAGCGCTGGCGCGCGGGTGAGCAGAGCGCGGGCAGCAAGCTGTTCGAGCGCCACTTTCCCGCGCTGATGCGGTTCTTCCGCAACAAGATCGATCGCGGCATCGAAGACCTGATCCAGGACACGATGCTCGCGGTGGTGCGCGGCCGCGATCGCCTGCGCGACGACGGCAGCTTCCGCGCGTACCTGTTCGCGACGGCGCGCTTCGTGATGTACGAGCACGTCCGCAAGAAGCACCGCGGAGGCGGCAGCGGCAGCGGCGGCGGCGAGATCGACGGCGAGCAGCAGTCGTTCGCGGATCTGGGTCCGGGCCCGAGCACGGCGTACGCGAAGCACCGCGAGCAGCAGATCCTGCTGCAGGCGCTGCGCAAGCTGCCGATCCAGGTGCAGATGACGCTCGAGCTCTACTACTGGGAAGGGCTCTCGGGGCCCGAGCTCGCCGACGCGCTGGGGGAGCCGCTGGGGACGATCCGGAATCGCATCAAGCGTGGGTCGGCGCAGCTGAAGACGTTGGTCGAGCAGCTCACCAGCTCGCCCGAGCTCGTGCAGTCGACGGTGCTGCACCTCGGCGACTGGCTGGGGAAGCTGCGCGGCGGCGGGGGCGAGCCGTAGGGCGGAGCTCGGCGACGGCGAGGGCTCGCCACACCCTCTGCGACGATCTTGCTCGCCAAGCGACTCGAGTACGGCGCCTCGAGCGAGCCGGTCTAGGGGCTCTTCAGTGATCGGAGCGCGTCGAAGCCCGCCCAGGCCGGCGATGGCTCGGTCACGGCGATCGATCCATCGGTACGCCGTGACGGCCATCGCGTGCCGCCGTGACACCGACGCCGGTGTGGAGCTCGACACGGTGGTCGTGGCCCTCGCCGAAGGTGATCCCGCACGTTCGGGCCACCAGCCTCGTCGGGCGATGGCCTCCAAGACTGATTCTCGCGAAAATGGGGCCGGCCACGATGGCGCCCGTCCCTACGAAGATGCTCGCGAGGATATGGGCCGCGCTGCCGCCTCGGCTCGGTGCTGCGACCGGAGAGACCGCGAGCCTCGGGAAGCCCGAGATCGCCGACGCCTGGACGCCCGAAGGCAAGCGCTACTACGCGGAGCTCGAGCTCGTCGAGCCGAGCGGAGGCAAGCTGTGGCTGAGTGTCGAGCTCGCGATCGCGATTGCGGTGGCTGGCGGGCGCCTGGGACGACCGCGCAGCGAGATCCTCGACAACATCTCCACCCTCACGTTTCAGGACGCCGAGCTGGAGGAGATGGATGAGTGCGTCGGAACCCTCTGCGCCACGATGAACGAAGAGCTCCGGCGCGAGCTCGGCGACCGTCATCGTGTCGCGTTCAGCCGGGCAACGCTCGAGCCGCCGACCGACATCGACGGCGGGCCGCTTGCGCGTGCGCACGCTCGCTTGGAGCTGGACACCCTGACGAGCGGTGAGCTGGAGCTCGTGGTGCCGACTGCGGTCTTCGCGATTGTCGGCGAGGACGCTGATGCGGATAGCGAGGCGCCGGTTGCGACCGAGCACGACGACGGGCTCGGTCGAATCCAGCGTCCGGCGGCGCAGGGCCGTAGTCCCGACGAAGGTCCACTGCTGACGCCAGAGGAGATGGCCGCGATCCGCGACGCGACCAAGGCGATGGGTGCCGGCAAGACGCTCATCGTGGCGCAGCAGAGGGGCGCGCGTGAGCGTTGGCGCGACAGCATCGCCGAGGCCGGCATCGAGGACATGGAAGTCTGCGCAAGCGAGCACCAGCTGCTGGCTGCCTGCCGGGAGCAGGCGATCGAGACGTTGGTGATCGATGCCGACGCGTGCTCGTCCGGCGGACTCGGTGTGCTCGCAGCCGTGCGCACGCTCCAGGGCGGCCCGGAGCGTCGAGTGGTGCTTGCGTCCCAGCCGACGCGCTCCCACCTCGTCGCGTGCGTCGCCGGTGGCGCGACCGACTACCTTGCCGAGCCCGCCGATGCGGACGAGCTCCGCAAGTTACTGACCGGCGGCTGAGCCGAGACCACCGCGGCCCGGCACCCCAGCTACGCGGCAGCGCGGATGTGCACGAGGGTCGTCCCGCCGGCCGGTGCGTTCGCGAAGCGGGTGCGGAGCCAGCGTGCTGCGTGCATGAGCGCACTGTGCTGGTCGCGATGACCGATGCTCGCGTGCCCGATGCGTCCGAGCGCCGTCGTCGTCTGCCACACGCCCATCTCGTCTTCGCTGAGCGTGATGGTCGCTTCGGCGTTGATCTGGGTCCCCGTGACACTCACACGAAGACGCTTCGTGATCCGCGCGCGCATGATCGTTTCGTGGAGTACCACTGCGATGCTCGCAAGATGGCCGGCCGAACTTGGACCGCTTGCTCGGCCTGCGAACGCGCCCAGCCCCTGCGGGCGAACGAAAGCGCGCCGGCCGAAAGACCGACGCGCCTTTGCGTCACCCACGAACGGACTCGCTCACTCGCTCGGTGCGAGCTCGGTCAGTCCGGTCGTGCCCGTGCTGCCCGCCCCCGCGTCCACCGTGCTCGCGCGGCGTCGTGCCGCCGCGCGACGGCGAGCTCGAGGCCGGGCTTGCGCACGGCCTGGGTTTTGGGGATCGAGCTCGGCCTTCCAGTTGTGCTGGCAGAAGCGAGCGACGTCGATCGCTTCGCCCGAGCCGAGCCGAGCCGAGCCGAGCCGAGCCGAGACGAGACGAGACGAGACGAAGACGAGGTGCCCGCCGGCACGTTGCCGTAGGCGTGACGTCACCTCGCGGCCGCGACGACGTCGTCGATCCTGCACGTCCCGAACGCCAGCTCGAGCGCCCGGATTGCTCGCATCCATGGCAGATGCCGCGCGCCCACTGGTGGTGCGACGAGCATCGCATCGATCTCGTACTCGTCCACGGCGCGGTGCCACATTCGGCAGTCCCGGGGCCAGACCCCGTCCGCGAGCACGTCAGCGACGCATCCGCCCTGGAAGCACAGCTCGTCCAGGCGCGCGTCGTTGCCCGGCCGGTCGGGCTGTGCGACGTGCCGGAGTGCGAAGCCACGACCGGCGAGCTCGCGCAGGAGCCCCTCGGCGCGTAGCACCAGCGCGGAGGGCTCGCCCACCCATCGGCGCGAACGCAGGTGGATCCATGCTTGCTGCGCGCGGTCGGTCACGAGCTCGATGTCGACGGAGCCTCGGCGCGCCGCGGCCACCGTCCAGGTGATGGGCACATCGAGTCGGATCGCGGTCCCGGGGATCGCCACGCCTCGGCGGCGCTCACAGCCACCGAGCGGTGCACCATTCGCGACCACGGCGAGCTCTCCGATGATCGACCACTCGAGCAGACTCCGCGACCAGCTCGTGTCGTCGCCGACCAGGTGGATCTGGACCAGCCAGCGGCCGTGCAGGAACGAGATGTCACGTCGGCGGCGTGCGCCGAGCTCGGTGTCGCGGGCTCCGAGGATCTCGAAACGCCGGCCGTGCGGCGTGTCGATGAAGCGTGACGATACGAGCATCCAACGAGCTTGCGTGAACCGGAATCGACACCAGTCCGCGATGCCGACCTCGAAGGGCAGGGCCGAGACGGAGACGGCAGCAAGCGCGCCGAGCCCAGGCCCTCGCTCGAAGACCGCGATCGGCGTGGGCAGCCCGAGCACGCACGCGACCTGATGGCGATCGTGCGTGCGCATCCAGCCCGACGGCAACGTGACGTCGACGGCGAGTGACGGGAAGAAGGCCGGCTCGAGCCGCACCAGGGTGGTCGGGAGAGTTCGAACGCGGTCGACGCCCACGCGCGGTCGGCTCGCAATCCGTGGGCCACTGGCGCCCAGCGGGAATTCGCTGCGTTGTGCTCGCCTCGAGCAACGAACGGCGGAAGCGATGCTCCGCGACGGAGGGAAAGCTCCGCACGTTTCGGGGCGCTTACCTATCCATCGAGCCGGGCTCGGACCGCCCCGGGGAGCCTGGACGCTGGGGATGAGGCGTCAACGCTCGGCGAAGCTCCGATCGAGCACGGCGTCGACCTGCTCGAGCAACGCGTGCGCGGCTCGGTAGGCCCGTCGCGCGCGGAGCAGCAGGAACGAGCTGGAGTCGTCGTGCCACTCCACCGCCGGGATCTCGATCGCGACCGTGGCGATCGTCGGGCCTGAAGCGAGCTTCAGACGCGCGTCGGCCAGCGCGCGCTGAGCCTCGGCGATGCGCTCGAGGGCCTCGAGGGTGGGGCGTTCGACCTCGGGGATCTCGACCGCGCTCGGCAAACCGACGTGCTGAGCGACCAGCTCTTCTCCGAGCTCGAGCCATTCGACGCCGATCCATTCGAGCCGATCGGTCGCGGCGAGTAGCTGCCGTCGCGCGAACGAGAGATCGTCGAAGACCCCTTGGGTGCGCGCGCGTGGGTCGAGCACCGCGTGGCGAAGAACCTGCTTGCGGTCCCGCAGTGCCGGCCAGCCGGGACCGCCCTCGTGGCCGCAGCTTGGACAGCGGTATGCCTGTGGCCCAATGGCGTGTAGCTCAGTCGTGCCGCACGCGGCGCATCCGTCATCCACGACGACGGGTACGCGCGAGCCCAAACGGGCGAGCAGGTAACAGAATCCCACGAGGACGAGCAGTCCGAGCAGTAACAGGAACGTCATCGCCAGGTGCTCATTTCTTTCCGGTCGTGCAGTCGTTGGTTGGTACCGCTTCGACGTTGCTCACTCGCGACCGCCACCCTCTCGTCCACGCAACCCGAGCCGCTCGAGCAGCTGCCGAAACCCCCGCTCACCGTACCCGGTGAGCTGAGCGGCGGCCTTGATGTTGCCACCGGTCGACGCCAGCGCCCGCTCGCATCCGCGACGCAGGAACGCGTCCTTCAAGCGGTCGGCGCCTTCCTGCAGGCTGAGGTGCCGGAGCGCATCGTCGGTGGGCAGCGCGTCCTGCCGAGGCCTGTCCTCAACCACGAGATCGTCGCGCGTGATCACCGAACCCACCACGAGCTGGGCAGCGCACTCGACCGCGTTCTGCAGCTGCCGCACGTTGCCGCGCCAGTGCAGGCTCTGCAGCCACTCCATCGCGTCGTCCGTGATCGCGATCTCGCGGCGTTCCTCTGCCGCCACCGCGTGGACGAAGTACTGCGCGAGCGGAGGGATGTCCTCCGGCCGCTCGCGTAGCGGTGGGATCTCGAGGACGTACTGCGCCAATCGTGCGTAGAGATCGAAGCGGAATCGGTCGGACGCAATCTCTTGGTTCATGTCGCGGTGCGTCGCGGAGATGATCCGTACATCGAACGGGCGCGGTTGATGCTCGCCGAGCCGCTGCACCGTCCGGGTCTGCAGCACACGGAGCAGCTTCGGTTGCAGCTCGAGCGGCAGCTCGCCGATCTCGTCGATGAAGAGCGTTCCGCCGTTGGCGGCTTCGAAGCAGCCCGGTTGATCGGCCGTCGCGCCCGTGAACGCGCCCTTGCGGTGACCGAGGATCGTCGCTTCACCGAGGTCCCGCGGCAATGCGGCACAGTCGAGGACGATGAACGGCCCCCTGCGGCCCGAGGCCTGGTGCAGCGCCTTCGCGACCTCTTCCTTGCCCGTGCCGGTCTCGCCGTGGACGAGCACCTTGATGTTCTTGGGCGCGACCCGTGCAATCGTGGAGAACAGCTTGCGCATCGCCACGCTCCGGCCGCCCCGTAGATTGGCGAACTCCGAGTGCAGCGACGCGGGGACGCCGACACGAGACCGACAGAGCAGCCGGAATTCGCAGCGCGGTCCAGCCCTGAACTCGGCGCCGTCGAACAGTGCGATCGGGCCCAGCAGCCGGCCGCGATGGGTCAGCCAGGTGCCGTTGCGACTCTGGCGGTCCGTCAGCGTCACATAGTCGTCGCCGAGCTCGAGCTCGAAGTGGGTCATGCTCACCGTGTGATCGGTGAGCACGACATCGTTGTGCTTCGCGCGTCCGACCACGATGCGCGTGCGGCCCAGGTCGAACTCGTTGCCCTCGTCGTCCATGCGCGGAGCGCTGAGCTCGAATCTCTTGCCCGCGTCCTCGCCCGTGAGCACTTCCAATACGACGGTATCGTAGCGTAGTCGGAGCTCCTCGCCAGGTATCGGGACGAGGCTGGTCGCGGTCGGCTCCGCGGGGTCTTTGTCGGTGCCGGATGTCTCGCTCATGACGCGAGCGTAGCGCGCTCGGGCGTCCGCGAGGACGAAGGCTGCGACAGATTCACGCCGTCGCGAACGGAGAAGCAACTCCGGAGCTGCGGAGCTTCTCCTCCGAACACGCTCGTGGCATGGAGGCGTCGCGTCCGAGGTCGATGCATCTCGGTCTTCGACGAATGGCATGCAGCATGCTCTCCTCAAGAAGTGTCCTTCGGTACAGGTGGTGACCATTCGGCCACTCACCTTTGCGCGTCGGTTTAACCCTGCTTCCGAACGCGTCCTGCCATGATGGGCCGCGGCCCCGGTCTGGACGTTCTTCCACATGCCGAGCGCATTCGTCATCGCCGTCTTGCTGCTTCCTCCGACGACGAGTCCGGGCTCGCTGGAGGTCGACCGCAGCGTCGAAGGAGCACAGAGCGCACGCGTGGTGCGGTTGCAGGTGGCGACGGCGCTCGACGAGAGCATCGACGAAACGGTGCGCGTCGCGGCGCATGCTGCGGTGCGCGAGCGGCTCGAGCGCGAACGAATCCAGCTCGACGACGGGGCTTCATCGCGGCTGTCGGTCTCGATCGCGTGGAATGACGACGGCACCGGTGATGTGGCCCTCGCATACATCGTGGTCGCCGACGACGGGAGTCCGCAGCGCATCGATCGTCGGTGCGTGCGATGTGGAACCGACGAGATCATCGAGCAGCTCGTGCACGACCTTCCCGAGATCGTCGCACTGCTGCGCGCGACCCCCTCGGCACCTGCACCCCCGTCCGCGGCACCGCCTCGAGCTCCCGTCGATGCCTCGTCTCCGCGCAGCTCGAGCCTGCTGCGCCCGCTCGGAAAGGCCGGCATCGCGCTGACGGCGATCGGTGTCGCCGCGCTCGTCACCGGCATCGCTCTCGTCGCGCGAGGCCAGGACGTGCGCGTCGCGATGAATCCGCAGTACCTCGAAGGCAGCGACTATCGACCGGCTGGCTATGCCGTCGTCGCATCCGCCGCGGCGCTCGTGATCGCGGGCGTTCCGATGCTCGTCGTCGACCGCGTGCGCGCGCGCAAGCAGCAGCGCATCGCGCTATCGCCCACGTGGGCGGGCGCCCACCTGGTGCTCCGCTGGTAGCAGCATGTCACGGCCCATCGACAGGCCCAGGAAGGGCATCCGCTTCGGCAAGTACCTGCTGCTGCGTCCGCTCGGCACGGGCGGGATGTCGCAGGTGTGGCTGGCAATCCGTGACATCGGCGCATCGGAGAAGAACTGCACGATCAAGATGACGCTCGACCTCGTCGGGCTCGATGCATTCCGACGCGAAGGCATCATCACCGAGGTCCGCGTCGGCGCCAGGCTCCGCAACTCTCACATCGTGCAGATCGTCGACGCCGGCGAGCTCGGCAAGGTGGCGTACATCGAGCTCGAGTACGTCGACGGCGTCGACCTGAGCCAGCTGCTCAAGGAGATGCGCACGCAGCGAGCCGCGGTCCCCTTGCCGCTCGCAGTCTACATCGTGCGAGGCGTGCTCGAGGCGCTGTACTTCGCGCACGAACGTCATCAGATCGGTGGCGTACCGGAGGTGGTCATCCACCGCGATCTCACTCCGGACAACATCATCATCAGCTCGGCGGGCGAGGTGAAGGTGATGGACTTCGGCATCGGCAAGCTCGCGGCCGACCAACCCACCGGCGCGTTCGTCAAGGGCAAGATGCGCTACATGCCGCCGGAGCAGACCCGGGGCAAGACCTATGTGCAGACCGATCTCTTCTATGTCGGCGCGCTGCTCTACGAGTTGATCGAGGGTGTCCGGTTTCGCCACGACATCGCGCCCGCGGACATGGACGTGGCCGCCGCCCGCGGTGAGATCCCCTCGCTGACACGCACCGACGTGCCGACCGAGCTCTCACGGCTCTACTCGGCGCTCGTCGCCAAGGAGCCGGGCGATCGAGTGCGCAGCGCGAGCCTCGCGATCAAGCTGCTCAAGCAGTGGCCCGGTCTGCCCGCCGATGCCGACGACATGCGGACGGCGTACGAGCGGTACGCTCGCGCGCAGGCGCACTCCGGATACACCCACGCGGACTTCGAGTTCCCGACCGAGCTCGAGCACCTGATGCGCGCGGTGCTCGAGGCCGGCCCGGTGGTGCCCGCGCGTGCAGCACCGGCGGTCGGCGAGCCGGATGCCCCGCGCGAGCGCCACGACCAGAGACTGGGCACCGCACACATGGGGACGACCGCGGATGCGCCGATGCCCGCGCAGCTCGAGGTGCTCCAACGCCCTGCGCTCCCGGTGGCCGCCGACGTCGGCCCATCGGCGCCGGGCCGTACCGTGCGCTTCGGGGCCAGTTCCGACCACACGCCGGAGCGCACCGAGCCGTGGCGTGGCGGGCCGCCCACGCCATCGTCCGACGCGTCGCCGTCGGTCGCGACCGACCGACTCGCACCGGTGTTCTCGGGCGGCCCGAGCTCGCGCGGCGGCAGCGACGACGATGCGCTGGATGCCCCGGGGTCGCCGCTCCCGCGCTGGGGTGGATCCACCGAGCCCGCACCCTCGAGCGAAGGCACCGCGCCCTCGTGGGTCTCGCAGGCTTCGTCGCGCGACGGCACCGCGTTCGTGGTCGTGCGTAGCAAGCCGCCGTGGATGCTCGTGGGGATGCTGGCCGTGGTCGCGTTGGTCGCTGCGGTCGTGACGGCCTCGATGCTCTCGAAAGAAGCGCGACCGCAGGCCACCACGGCGCAGCCGGCCAGCGCGCGGAGCATCGATGTCGCGGACGCGGCCCCGGCGGCCGACGACGCGACGACGCCCGAGCTCGGTCCGGTCGCGGTACCCGCGACGCGTGACGCGGTCCAGCCAGCAGCGGATGTGGAGCGCCCGGAGCCGACACCGACGCTCGAGCCGACATCGCGTACCGAGCTCGGCGCAGCGACGCAGCCAATGCCCGGCGCAGAGACAGTCCCACAGATGGAGCCGACGCCCCGGGCGTCGAGCTCGAGCGAGCCAGCCCACCGGGAGCGGAAGACCAAGCGTGCGCCGAAGCCCGAGGTCGAAGTCCGATTCACACCGATGGCGGCCAAGGGCGAGCTGCGGCTCGGAAAGAAGAAGGTGATCAGCGTGCAGCGAACGCTCGACACCGTGATCCCCGTCGGTACCTACCGGCTGGCCTGGCGCCTCGACGGCGCCACGGCATGGACGCCGGCCGCATCCTTGGTGCTCGAAGAGAACCGGCTGTATCTCGTTCGCCTCGGTCCCAGCGGACCGCAGGTCTCCTCGCAGGCGGCGAAGCCGTGACCGTCGTCTCGCACCATCCGCAAGAGGAGTCGGGTGCAAAGCGCTACGGCGGTGCGGTGCTACGTGAAGGCGAGCTGCAGGCCGGAGCTGTCGTTGCCGGTGGCGCCTACCGCATCGACTTCGTGCTCGGACGCGGCGGCATGGCGACCGTGTACGCGGCGACCCGCACGAGCGATCAGCTGCGCGTCGCGGTCAAGGTGCTCGATGCCAAGTTCGCCCAGCGCTCGGATGCCGACTACCGGATGTCGAACGAGCTCACGCTGCCCGCCGAGCTCGCTGGACACCCGAACATCGCCAGTCCGATCGACGCCGGCCGCCTCCCCGAGCTGGCCGATGCTCCGTTCCTCGTCACCGAGTGGGTGCAGGGGCAGGACCTGACGTTGTTGGTCGTCGGTGAGCGTCGGCTCGCGCCTGCGCGAGCGTGCCGATTGGCCCTGGACATCGCGCACGGGCTCGCCGCGCTCCACCACCGGGGGATCGTCCACCGCGACATCAAGCCCGACAACATCATCGTGGTTCCGGCGATCCGGGGCCCGGAGTGCGCCAAGCTGATCGACTTCGGTCTCGTCGCACGGGTCCCGAGCGATCCTGCGGCGCCCCGGGTCACCAGTGCGTGGGAGCGACCGGGCACCCAGCTCTACATGGCCCCGGAGCAGGCGCTCGGGGCAGCGCCGTCGCCTTCGTTCGATGTCTACGCGCTCGGCCTCACGATGCATCTCATGCTCACTGGCTTTGCGCCGCTGACGGGCGTCGCGGGCAAGGAGCTGCTCGAGCTGAAGGTGAGCAAGCCGATCACGATCCGAGACGCGCGCGACGATCTCCCCTTCGAGCTCAGCGCGTTGGTCGACGAATGTTTGCGCATCAAGCCCTCGGAGCGAGTCACCATCGTGGAGGTCTGCGATCGGCTGCGGCGTTTGGTCGAGGTGCTGGAGCGCGGCGAAGAACAGGTCGTCGCCGGCACCATCGAGCTCGCGGTGCTGGCACCGCGTCCCGAGCCGGCGGTGGTCCTGGCGAGCACGATGGCCGAGCCGGTGCAACCCTTCGCGGAGTCGCAGAGGCCGATCATCGAGGTCCGGCCCTCGACGCGTGCTCCGGGCCCGCCGACCGCTCTGAAGTCGCGGTGGCTCCCGTGGGCGATCGTCGCGTCGTTCCTCGTCGCGCTCGGCGTGTATGTGCTGCGTGCGGGGCGTGAGCCGACCGGCGCAGGTGCGGCCGAGCCCCGCGCGTCGGCCGTCGCGGCCGACGGGGCGCCGGAGCCTGCGGTTGTGCCGACGAACCCCGTGGCGAGCGACGAGCGAGCGCTACCTCCCGTCGCCGCACCGAGCGCTCGCACTCCCTCGAGCTCGATCGGGCCGGCAGTCGCCGAGACGGCGCCGCCGCCCGCGGTCGAAACGCCGCGGCCCCGCGAGCGCCCGCGCGCAAAGCCGCAGCCGAGCACCGCCGCCCACGAGAGCGAGGCCTGCGTGGCCGCGCGCAGCGCGGCCGTGCTGGCGGAGAGCAACCGCGACTGGCGAGCGGTGCTCGAGCACACCAAGGCGAAGCGTTGCTGGCCGGAGCTCGCGTCACGCCTGCGCTCGCGGCTGCGCGCACTCTCGGCGCTGGGTGACTATGCAACGTGCGTCCGCGAAGGTGCGGGATCGCAGGAAAAGATCGTCGCGCTGTGTCGCGCGAAGCTGGAGGAACGCTGATGCACTCTCCGTGGATGACCAGCCGCGTACGCGCGGTGGCTTGCGCCGGCATGCTCGCGGCAGCGGCTCCGAGTCTGCCCGTGCGGGCCGAGCCCGCGGCCACTCGAGCTGCGCTGCCCGAGTTCGTGCAGCTGGAGCTCGCGGATAGCCTGGGCGACCAGCGCGAGCTGGTTCGCCGTTGGGTCAGCGACGGCGTGATCGAAGGTCTCGGCGAGGCGAAGGTGCAAGCGGAGACCGGTGGGCGCACGCTCGCCGTCGAAGTCGCCGGATCTGCAGAGGAGTACGATCTCGTGATCGGCGTGCGCTCGGGTGACGCGTGGATCGGAAGGCCGCGTCGGCATCACTGCGTGTGCTTGCCGGACGACTTGGTGGCGAAGGTGCGCGCCGAGGTCGTGGCCGTGGCGCCGGGGCTCGAGGCGGAAGACGGTGGGGCCCAAACGCCCGCAGTCTCGGCGCCGGACCGGGTGACGCCGGCGCCCGCAGTGGATGCGACCGAGAATCGCAAGCGGCTCGCGCCGTTGGGGGTCGCGGGCATCGTCACGACGGTCGGCGGTGCGGCGCTCTTGGCCGCGGGCATCGGCGTCGTGCTGGCGGACACGGACTTCGAGGGCGACCCGGACGACCTCGATCAACGCAGGCGTGCGGATCTCCGGGTGCCGGGCGGGGTGGTCGCGGCTGTGGGCGCGGCGGGGGTGATCGCGGGGATCACGATGCTCGCTGTGAACGCGCGGCGGTCGAAGAAGCGGAGCGTGGAGCTCGCGCCGTCGGCGTATCGCAGGGGCGGCGGCATGGTGCTGCGGGTGGCGTTCTGATGCGCACGGAAAGAGCGGTGATTCGGATGAGCGGACATCATCGAGTGCTGGTCCTTGCAGTCGGCCTCGTCGCAGGCGCGGCGTGCAATCGCTACTTCTACAGCCCGAAAGAGGATCACTGCGTCAACCAAGACGGCGACGCGTGGTGCCTCGAGAAGTACCCGCAGGGGGACAAGCGGTTCTGCAGCGAAGGCACCTGCAAGCTCTCGCCGGATGGCTGCGTGGCCGAGAAGCCCGAGGACGAGAGCTGCTATGTGCCGTGCGGCGTGGACGTGCCGACGGGCGATCCGGGGTGCGGCGTCGCGGAGGGCTCATCGAGCACGGGGGACGGGAGCGGACCGAGCACGAGCGTGTCGACGAGCGAGCCGACCACGACGGAGCCGACCGGCGGGCCGAGCACGACGGCATCGACGTCGATGTCGTCGACCGGCACCGAGAGCACGACGACGGCGGGGGGATGCGTGGACTCGAGCGAGTGCGTGGATCCGGAGCTGCCGATCTGCTTCGAGATGGTGTG